>CAYSLU010000165.1:2277-2990 GCA_964431965.1 uncultured Verrucomicrobiota bacterium | reverse complement strand
CGCAGCCTGCATCCGCAATTGCCTTCCGGCCCGGGGCGGGGTTAGCCTTTCAGCCGTCCCGCGACGGCAGCGCAATCGGCAAGGCACGGAGAACCAAATGAGCTTCAACGGACTCGGCATGAACCTCGGCAACCTGTCCCGGCTCTCCCGGGCCAAGACCCGCTCGATCAGCGCGGAGAACCCCGACGGCGCCAAGGGCAAAGGCGGCATGGCGATCCCGGACGGCGGCGCCGCCCGCGACCTCGGCCAGGGCTGGAAGGTCCGCCCCTGCATATCGATCAAGGAAGGCGAGACCGTCACGATCGCCGACATCGCCGGCCCCGGCGCCATCCAGCACATGTGGCTCACCGCCGCACACCCGCGCTTCTCCATCCTCCGCATCTACTGGGACGGCCAGAAGCGCCCCAGCGTCGAAGTCCCCTACGGCGACTTCTTCTGCAACGGCTGGGGCGCCTACGGCCAGCTCTCCAGCCTGGCCGTCTGCCTCAACCCCGGCTCCGGCATGAACTGCTGGTGGGAGATGCCCTTCCGCAAGCACTGCCGCATCACGATCGAGAACATCGGGTTCAAGCCCACCACGCTGTTCTACCAGATCGACTACACCATCACCGACGTGCCGGCCGACGCGGCCTATTTTCACGCCCAGTTCCGCCGCACCAATCCGCTGCCCTACAAACAGGATTACACCATTCTCGACGGCGTCAAAGGCTGGG
>CAYSLU010000165.1:0-2267 GCA_964431965.1 uncultured Verrucomicrobiota bacterium | reverse complement strand
AGATCAAGTTCTTCATCGACGGCGACCGCCGCTTCCCCACCATCTGCGGCACGGGCACGGAGGACTACTTCCTCGGCTCCTACAACTTCGACCCGTCCGTCTCGAACCGCTGCACGTTCGGCGACACCCGCGGCGAGGTCTCCCGCTACCAGCCGTTCACCACGCCCTACTCCGGCATGCATCAGGTGCTGAAGCCCGACGGCGTGTACCAGTCGCAGATGCGCTTCGGCCTCTACCGCTGGCACATCATGGACCCCGTCCGCTTCGAGAAGGACCTGCGCGTGACCATCCAGGCCCTCGGCTGGCGCGCGGAAGGCCGCTACCTGCCGCTGCAGGACGACATCGCCTCCGTGGCCTACTGGTACCAGTCCCTGCCCGCCGCGCCGTTCCCCGCCCTGCCCGACCGCGACCGGCTGGAGGTGATCTGACGCTGAAATCATCCGAAAAGAGCCCTTCCGACCGACCCGACCGCGTGCCGCGCAAGTTCGACCGCAACGCCCGGCTCATGGGCGTCGAGGCGGTCGAGCGGCTGGCGCACGCGCACGTGGCCGTCTTCGGTCTCGGCGGAGTCGGCAGCTATGCGGCCGAGGGCCTCGCGCGAGCCGGCGTAGGACGTCTCACGCTCGTCGACTTCGACGATGTCTGTATCACGAACATCAACCGGCAGCTCCACGCCTTCCCGCATACGGTCGGCCAGCCCAAGGCCGACCTGATGACCGAGCGCGTCCGCGCCATCAACCCGGCCGTCGACGTGCGCGGGATCAAGGCGTTCTACGCCGAGGACACGTCGGCCCAGCTCCTGGAGCCGGCGCCCGACTACGTCCTGGACTGCATCGACAACATCACGGCCAAGATGCACCTCGTCGCCACCTGCCTGGAGCGCGGCATCCCCATCGTCACCTGCCTCGGCGCGTCGGCCAAAGTCGACCCGGCCCGCGTGAAGGTCGCGACGCTGGCCGACACGCACACCGACCGCCTGGCGCGCGCCGTGCGCCGGTACATTCAGAAGCGGCACGCGGTCGACGAGAGCCGGCTGGAGGATGTCATCGCCGTCTTCTCCGACGAGGATCCGATCTGGCCCGATCCCGGCTACCAGAGCGCCCTCTGCGGCGTGAACTGCGTCTGCCCCGGGAAGGGCAACTCGCGGCATTCCTGTGACAAGCGGAACGTGATCCACGGCAGCGCCGTCTTCGTGACCTCGGTGTTCGGCATGGTGGGCGCCAGCGTTGTGGTTCGCCGTCTGACCACCCGCTTCCCGGTGCCCCTCGAGAGCTACATCATCCGCGAGCGCCGCCTGAAGAAAGCCGCGCGCCGGAAGCCCGGGCGAGAGGAGCCATGAGCATCGACCGCGTGCGGCTCTATTTCATGACCGGGACCGGGAACACGTACCGCGTGGCCTGCTGGATGGAATCGGTCGTGCGCGCCCAAGGCCGATCCGCCGAGCTCCGCCCGGTCCGGGATCGCGAGTTCGACCAGGATCAACCGGGCCGGGCCGGAAGCCTGGTCGGCCTGCTCATGCCGACGCATGCGTTCACCGCGCCGTGGCCCGTGATATGCCTCGCGCTTCGCCTGCCGCTTGGTCGCGGGGCCCAGGCGTTCGTCGTCGCCACGCGAGCGGGAACGAAGTTCGGCGCCCGCCACTTCCCCGGCCTCGAGGGCACAGCCTGCTACCTCATCGCCCTGCTGCTGGCGCTCAAGGGCTACTCCGTCCGCGGCGTACTGGGGCTCGACATGCCGAGCAACTGGATCGCCGCGCACCCGGGCCTGAGCGATGAGGCGGCTGCGTCCATCATCCGCCGAGCCCAGCCCCGGGCCGAGGCGTTCATGGGTGATATCCTGCAGGGGCGCCGCCGATTCGGCGGATGGGTGTCGCTCGCCCTCGGCATCGCGCTGATCCCCGTCTCCGTCGGCTACCTGCTGATGGGGCGGTTCCTGCTGGCCAAGCTGTTCTTCGCCGACACCCGCTGCACCGGCTGCGCGCAGTGCGCGCGAAACTGCCCGCACGGCGCCATCCGCATGATCACGCTCCGGAAGCCGCGGCCTTACTGGCTCTACTCGTGCGAAAGCTGCATGCGCTGCATGGCCTACTGCCCCGTCCGCGCCATTCAGGCCGGACACTCCTGGGCGGTTCTACTCATCTGGCTCTCTTCGCTTCCCGTTCTGGCCTGGGCTCTGGGAGCCGCCACCGGAGCCGCCAGCTGGGCGGCCGGGCTGAACCAGCCGGCTGTCCGGAGCATCCTGGACTACCTGGCCCGGCTCGCCATCAT
>CAYSLU010000164.1:0-4234 GCA_964431965.1 uncultured Verrucomicrobiota bacterium | reverse complement strand
GACGGCCGCAGAGCTGTCGAAGACGCGCACGAACGGGCTGTCGGCGTAGAACTCGCGGTAGAGGCGCAGCGCCTCCCCGGCGCTGGTGTCGCCGGTCAACTGTCCGTAGAGGCAGGACATGATGCCGCGGCACACGGGCACGACCTGGGCGGTGAACGTGACGATCACGGGCTTGCCGGCCTGCAGGGAAAGCTCGCGCTCGATCTCGCACACGTGCTGGTGCCCGGCGAGCTTGTAGACGTTCATGTGGTCGTAGCGGGACGGATAGTGGAATGTCGCGCTCGGCTTCTTGCCCGCGCCGGATACGCCGGTCTTGCAGTCGCAGATCAGCCCGCGGGGCGCCACGATCCCGTTCTTCACGGCGGGCGCCAGCCCGAGGATGCAGCTCACCGCGAAGCAGCCGGGGTTGCCGACCACGCGGGTCGCCGCCCCGATCTCCCGCCGGTGCAACTCGGCCAGTCCGTACACGGCCCCGGAGAGCAGGTCCGGCGACGCATGCTTCGGCTCCCGGCCGATCCGCCTGGCGTACTCAGCGTAGCTCGCCTCGGAGTTGAACCGGAAATCGCCGCTGTAGTCCACAACCTTCGCGCCCGCAGCCAAGGCCGCCGGCGCCAGCTTCATGCCGACCCCGTCCGGAGTGGCCATGAACACGACATCAACGGGCTGCTGCGCCGCCGGATCGGACGGATCCAGCAGCGGCATGTCGCAGAACCCGGCCAAGTGCGGGTACATCGCACTGATCGGGGTGCCCACATCGACGACATCAACCAGACAGGCCAGCTTGGCGTGGGGATGCTCGAGCAGCAATTCCGCAATCCCGACTCCGCCGTACCCGCCCGCCCCGACAACTTTGACTTTGATCATATTTCGCGCGTCTCCCATGGAGCGTGAAAATATGCGGCCCGCCCCCGCGCCTTGTCAAGAACGGCGCATGAGCCCAGATCCAGTTCACCCGCCGGGACATACGGGAGTTCACGGGCTGGTCGCACAACCGGGTGAAGCGCTACCTCAAGCAGTTGGTCGAGATGGAGTTCGTGGTGGCGGATGCAGGCCGGTTTGGAGCGACCTTCCACTACAGGCTGATCGCGGACGCCTCCACGGCACCCAGTGTGCTGTCCCGCAAATGACTACGCAAAACGCGCAAGTGCCTGTCATTCCGAGTGGAGCGAGGAATCTCGGGCTTGATCGCACGGCAAGAGATCCTTCGCTTTGCTCAGGATGACCTTCATTTTGTAAGCCTATTTCCGAGACAGCACACTAGCCACCACCTGCTCGACTCGCCGGACACGTCGACGGGGCGGGGGCTGCGGACCCGCGCCATCCTGGAGGTCGCCTACTCCACCGCCAGAAGGCGGCGGGGATTGGCCGTCAGCATCGCATCCTCCTCGGCTGCCGTCAGCCCCAGGCGCCGCAAGCCGGGCAGGGCTTCGGTGAAGAGATAGAGGAAGGGCGGCGGCGGCAGGTAGCCGACGGGCTGAAACGGGCCGCCGGGGCTGCCCCCGTAGCCGTGGTCCAGACCAAGCACGAGCTGGCCGCCGTAGCCCGCGTCGAACACCTCGTGGATCGCCGTCACCAGATCCCCCCACCACTCCGGATGGCGCATGTCGAGGTTCGTGGGCATGAAGCTGGCCCCGCGCTTCATCCACTCCAGAACGGTTCGGCGGTGAGCCGGTGAACCCAGGTGCTGCGCGACGTGCCCGATGCAGACGCGCCGCAGATCCACGCCCATCCCGTCGAGCACCGTGAGCTGACTCGTTTCGGCCCCAAGCGCCGTGCAGTGCGTCGTGATGGAAACGCCGGTCGCCATCTGCGCCCGGGCTCCCGCCCGGAACGCCTTGAGCTCCGCGGCTGTCAGGGGCGCCGCGCTCGTTCCGAGCTTGATGGCGCCGGCGCGCACGCCCGTTCCGTGAATGCCTTCGGTGATCTCCCGCACGCACAGCTCGGCCAGCTGCTCCTCGGACGCCTCGCGCACGCGCGGCCAGATCTGCTGGTCGGGCGTCTTGACCCAGTAGGTCCCCAGCTCCATCTCCCGGTAGAACCCCGTGCACAGGACGATGTGGACGCCCGACGCGCGCGACACCTCCGTATACAGGTCGGGCCACCCGCGCCACGGCGGCATGGTCACGTCCAGGTAGGCGGTCATCCCGTGCTGCTCCCGGCACGCACGCAAGAGCGGGACCGCCTCGCGCAGCAGGTACTGCAGGCGCTCCGGGTTCGGGCGCTCCTCCCAGATCGAGAGCCCGGCCGCCGCGTCAAACATGTCGCAGTGCAGATGCTCGTGCATCGACGCCCGGGCGATCTGCTCCGGCGGAACCGGCCCGCACGCCGTCATCACCTGGCCCCGGCTATGGCGACTCATCTTCATCCTCCCGCGCGTGTTTCGCCCGACCGACAGACGGTTCCATGGAGGCGCAGCATGACCGCCGGGGCCGCCCGCCGTCAAGACCGGCCATGAATTGCTTGCCGGCCGGCGCGGAATCGATAGCATGCACCGTCTCTGCACGGCAGAGAGCGGAGGAGCGGATGGATCGCATACTCGAGTGGTTCGGCGAGGACACGTGCCGGCGGCGGCTCGACCGGATTCGGGCGTTCGCGGGCGACTCCGAGGAAGCCGTGGCGTTCGCCCGGCGGCACGGGTTCTGACCGTCAACGCTGGCCCGCCCCCACCCCATGTCGATCCCCCATAGCGCACATCGACCCGGCAGCTACCGCGAGGTGCTGCGCGTCGCGCTCCCGCTCATCCTCAGCATGGGCACGTTCACCATCATGCAGTTCTGCGATCGGGTTTTCCTGGCGCGGTACAGCGGCGTGTCCATCCAGGCCGCACTCCCGGCCGGGATTCTGTCGTTCACGCTGATCTGCTTCTTCCAGGCGCTGGCGGGCTACGCGGGGACGTTCGTGGCCCAGTACCACGGCGCGGGCCAGCACGAGGACAGCGTCCGCGCCACCGCGCAGGGGATCTGGTTCTCGCTCTTCTCGTGGCCCGTCATTCTCGGCCTGATCCCGGTCGGGCTCGAGTTGATGAAGATCAGCGGCCATGCCCCGGACGTGTTGCGCGAGGAGTTCCGCTACTTCTGGATCCTGATGGCCGGCGCCGTGACCGTGCCGCTGAGCGCGGCGCTGGGAGGCTTCTTCACGGGCCAGGGCCGCATGCGCGCCAACGCGATTGCGAACATCGCCGGATGCGTGGCCAACATCGCGCTCGATTACGCCATGATCTTCGGACGGTGGGGCTTTCCCGAAATGGGCATCACCGGCGCCGCCATCGCCACGGTCATTGCAGGGGGCATCCCGCCCGCGGCGCAGTTCATCCTGTTCCTCCGCGACCCCGTCGCCCGCCGCATGGGCTGGCGTCGCGCGCTCGCCATCGACTGGCCGCTCATGCGGCGCATGATCCGATACGGCCTTCCCGCCGGCACCCAGATGGTCGCCGACCTCGGGGCGTTCTCGCTCTTCATCCTGCTGACCGGGCGGCTCGACGCCGCCTCGTTCGCGGCCAGCAACATCGGGTTCAGCATCAACAGCGTCGCCTTCACCCCCCTGCTGGCCGTCAGCATCGCCGCCTCCATCCTCGTCGGCCAGCACCAGGGTCGCGGCGACAGCGCGGCCGCCGCGCGGACGGGCTGGGCCGCCTTGCACATCGCGTGGTGTTACATGCTCGCCGCGGGGCTCAGCTTCCTGCTCTTCCCGGAAGGCTACTACCGGCTCTTCCAGTCCCGCGAGTCCACCTACACGATCGAGCAGCTCGTCGCCGTCGGGCGCCCCATGATGCTCATGATGGCCGCCTGGGGCATGTTTGACACGGTCAGCATCGTGATGTCCGGCGCGCTCAAGGGAGCCGGCGACACCCGGTTCGTGATGGCCTACATGCTGATCATGGGCTGGGTCGTGTGGATCCCCGGGGAGATCCTGATCCTGCGGCGCGGCGGCGGCATCATCGCGGCGTGGATCTGGATGACGGTGTACGTGCTGATCCTCGCGGTCGGCTTCTGGTGGCGCTGGCAGTCGGGACGATGGAAGACCATCGACCTCATCGAGCGCGAAGTCCCGCCCGTCCCGACCCGGCCCGGCGCCGAAGGGCTCGCGATCTCCGAGTAGCGTACGGGCTCGCCGGGGATCAGCGCAGCATCTCCTGGCGCACTCGGGGCCCTGGGCGAACTGCTGCGCGCTGGGGCTCCAGTCGTACCACGTGTAAACCCACGTGGGAGGGCTGTCCACGGCGCCTCCAGCGCGC
>CAYSLU010000163.1:0-4261 GCA_964431965.1 uncultured Verrucomicrobiota bacterium | reverse complement strand
TCCCCGGGAAGTCGTACTTCGCGTACAAGCCCTTCGACGGGCTCCAGCTGCTGAAAGAGTGCCTCGAACTCGATCCGGCGCGCCCCGTGACGACGGACTTCACGTCCTTTGAGCAGATCACGCAGGCGTTCGAGAAGGTGCTCCTCCGCGAGCTCAAGGTGGTCCGGGGCATGGCCCTCCGTCCCGAGCTGCGCGAAGGCACCATTCCGTCCCCGCTTCTCGACCTGTGGGTTGAGGGCTGCATCCGGAAGGGGCGGCCTTATTCCGGCGGCGGCCCGGTCTACCGGATTGTGGCCCCGCACCTCGGCGGCTTCGCCGATGTCGTCAACAATCTTTCAGCCATCCGGAAGATCGTCTTCGAGGAGAAGCGCCTGTCCTTCGCGCGCCTGCGGGAAGCCGTGCGGAACAATTGGGAAGGGGATGAGGCACTGCGGCTCGAGTGCTTCCGGAGCACGCCGTTCTACGGGAATGACAACGCCGAAGCCGATGCGCTGGCGCAGCAGGTGTTCAACACCTACACCGGGATGTGCCGGGAGCTGGCCGCAATCGAGCCGAAGGTGCTGATCCCGGCCGGGTTCAGCACCTTCGGGCGCGAGATCAAGTGGCGCCATGTGCGGCCCGCGACGTTCTTCGGCCAGAAGGCCGGCGATATCCTGGCGGCGAATCTCTCTCCGACTCCGGGGACCGATCGGGACGGGCCGACGGCGGTCATCAAGTCGTACGCCAAGTTCGATTTCATCCGGCTGCCCAACGGCTCGCCGCTCGACTTGCGGCTGCACCCGTCCAGCCTGCGCGGGGAGAAGGGCGTCCAGAGCCTCGCGGCCCTGCTCCGGACATTCGTCCGGCTGGGCGGCTGGTACCTCCAGCTCGACGTAGTGTCCCCGGAGACGCTGCGCGCCGCACAGGAACGCCCCGATCTGTATCCGAACCTCGTCGTCCGCATCAGTGGCTGGTCGGCCCGCTTCGCCACCCTGTGCAAGGAGTGGCAGGACGCCATAATCGAGCGGACGACCCATGGTACTTGATATCCAGAAGTTCTGCACCCACGACGGTCCCGGGATCCGCACGACGGTCTTCCTGAAGGGGTGTCCGCTGCGCTGCGAGTGGTGCCACAACCCCGAATCGCAGGAGTTCAACCCCGAGCTGTTCTTCCATGCGGAGCGCTGCATCGACTGCCGCCGATGCGAGGAGGCCCGTCCGGGAGCGGGTGTTCGCCAGACGCTCTCGCGTCAGGGCCAGCCGGCGGAGTCCCGTCGGCGCCTGATCGGGGTGGAGGCGGCTTGCCCGTCGGGAGCCATTGAACGCGTCGGCCGGGACCGGACGGTCGCCGAGGTTCTGGACATCGTGGAACAGGATCGCCCCTTCTACGAGGCGTCCGGGGGCGGGCTGACCATTTCGGGTGGCGAGCCGCTGGCCCATCCGGACTTCGCGACCAAGCTGGCCCGCGAAGCCAAGGTGCGCCACCTTCACGTGTGTCTCGAGACCTCGGGGTGCGCCAGCCCGGCGGCGCTCAGGAGCATTCTTCCCTACGTGGATCTGTTTCTGTGGGACATCAAGGACACCGACGCCGTCCGCCTGAAGGTGAACACCGGCGCGGATATGGACATGATCGAGGCCAACCTTCGCTCGGCGGACGCGGCAGGCGCGGCGACGGTGCTGACGTGTCTGATGGTCCCGGGCCTGAACATGAACGAGCCGCACTACCGCGCCCTCGCCGCCCTGTGCCGGAGCCTGGCGCACTGTCGAGGCGTCCGGCTGATCCCGTATCATCCCTTCGGTGCCTCCAAGTACACGCGCCTCGGCCTGCCCATTCCCGAGCGCCGGTTTCAGGAGCCGGACGCAACCGTCTTGAAGGATGTCCAGTCACGCCTGGAGGCGCTCGGGGTGAGCGTCCGGGAAGACCTGGCATAGGCAGAACAGGTGAGCCCATGGACAAGAAGGAGATCCCCGTGAACGGAATCTGGGAACAGGACGTCATCGACAGCGCCACGCCCATCGAAAATCAGCTCGCCGGCGTCCACCCGCGCCTGTACCTGACCGCCGCGCGATTCGAGGAGCTGAGGGGCCAACTCGGGGCCGACCCGTATCGTCACCTGTGGGGCAAGGTCGAGGCCCGCGCCCGGGCCGGTCTCGACACCGTCGGCAAGGTTGCGGCCGTGGGCGACAAGCGCGGCGTCGGCTGCATGCTCCCGCACGTGGCCATGGCCTACCGCCTGACGGGCGATCGCCGCTACCTCCAGGCGGCCATCGACCTGGTCACCGAGCTCGCCGCCGCCAAGGCCATGGACACCAGCCTCGTCGGCGGCCACGTGCTGCACGGGGTGGCCCTCGTCTACGACTGGCTCTACCACGATCTCGATCCCGCCTCACTTGCGCTCTGCCGCCAGACCCTGCAGGACGGCGGTCGGGAAATGTACCTGCACATGGCCATGCTGGAATGCGCCACCGGAACCGGCTACACATGGAATCACATGTCCGTCGCGCACTGCGGGCTGATGGCGGCCGGCTCGGCCCTCTACGGTGACGTGCCCGGCATCGCCCCCTGGCTGCGCTGCGCCCTCGAGAAGACGCGCGGCATGGTCATGGCCCTTTCCGCCGACGGCGCCAGCCAGGAAGGCATCACGTATGGCGAGTACTACACGGAGTTCTTCGTCAAGACGATGCTCCTCACGCGCGACCTGCTGGGCGTCGATCTGTTCGACGACTGCCCCTATCTCAAGCAAACGCCCCTCTGGTACCTGTATTCGAGCATCGCCCAGAAGCACTGGACCGCGCAGTCGTGCCTCATCAACTTCGGCGACGGCGTCCGCCATCACTGGTACGGTCCGGACAGCCACCTGCGCGTCATCGCCGGCGTCTATGGCGATCGGCACGCCCAGGGCATGGCCGACGCCGCCACCCGCCTGGGCTACGACGGCGGCGGCTTCCTCAATCTGGTCTATCCCAATGCGGGGCTGAGCGGGACAGGCCCCGAGGACTTGCCGACCTTCCACCACTTTGCAGACAAGGACATTGTCTTCATGCGCTCGGACTGGTCCGGCGACGAGTCGGTCCTCGGCTTCATCTGCGGCCCGCCCCAAGGCCATCGCGCGATGCGCCTCTACACCAACGAAGTCGGCGGCGGCCACATGAACCCCAACGCCGGCTCCTTCCAGCTCGTTGCCCACGGCCAGCGCCTCATCAGCGGCGACGGGTATTTCTACAAACGCACCGAGTACCAGAACACCGTGCTGGTTGACGGAATCGGCCAGCTCGGAGACCAGTCGGAGTGGTTCGAGAGTCTGGAGATCCGCCGTACCCGGCGCGCGGCCTGCATCCTCCGCGCCGAGTCGAGTGCTGAGATGGACTGGGTCATCGGGGACGTCGCTCCCGCCTACCGCCCGGAAGCCGGCCTGCGAACGTTCCGCCGCCACATCTACTACCTCAAGCCGGCCTGCTGGGTCGTCGTCGATGAACTCTCCGCAGATCGCCCGGCAACCTTCGAGCTGCTGTTCCACTCCGACTTCGCGTGGGAGCCCGACGCCTCCGGCGCTTGGCGGGCGTATGGCGCTGGCGCCGGACTGCGTCTGTCCGCCCTCCAGCCCGCCGGTCTCGCCTTCGCCACCGAAGTGCAGCCCATGAATCACACCGGCGGGAAGGTGACGCACCATTGCCCGTTGCTCCGCGTGAGCAACGCCCGCAAGCAGGCGGAGGCCGTGTTCGTGACGGTCCTGGAGACCTTCCTGGGCGTCGAGCCGATTGCCGCCCTCCCTCGGCTGGAGCAGGCGGGCCCGGACGCGATCCTCTTTGCCGCCGGCCGGCGCTGGCGCCTGGCCGTGGGCCGATCGGATCCGTCCCAGCCCGCCCTCGTGCCGGTTGCATGAACAGAAGGAGCGATAGATGCCGCTCGCCATAGCGATCCAACAGGTGTGTCCGGAAGCGCTGGAAGCGGTCCGCATCCTGTCCGAACGGCTGGGGGAGAGAGCCCTGCCGGACGGGACGCTTCGCGTACGGTGCGTGCGCGGGCCGGCCGAAGGCTTCACGCTCGCGATCCGCGACGGCGAGGCGACGCTGTCGGCCGCGCTTCCACGCGAGTTCATCGCGGCGGTCGGCCGTCTGTTGAGCCTCGTTCGAGAGGACGGAGCGCTCCCGCCCGGCGAGTGGCGCGAGACGCCGCGCCTGCCGGTGCGCTTCCACTACATGCCCGGACACTTCGGCAATCCCTATGAAGTCATGTGGCCGCTTGAGATGCAGCGCTATCTCGAGGACCTGGCGCTGTGGG
>CAYSLU010000162.1:0-4379 GCA_964431965.1 uncultured Verrucomicrobiota bacterium | reverse complement strand
GAGGCCGTCGCCCCTCCCGCGACGCGAGCGACCGGCACCGCACAGTGCAAAGCGGCTGCCTCGGCGAGTTGGCCCTACCGGGACAGATCCACATCGCACCGGCTTGCCCCCCCCCCTGACCCACCGTTCCGAGTCCGCGACGGAACGGGGCGAGCCGCGCCGCGGCTTGGGTCGGGCGAGTCCGCGAGCCCCCGAACATGGACGCGTCAGCTTGGCCCGGATGCAAGGCGCCGCGGGTGGCGCTGTACTCCGGTACGCGCCGCCCGCGGCAACGCAGCAGGCGGGCCAAGATCACGCGCCCATGTTCGGCCCAAGCCGCGTCGCTTCTTCAACGCCAACCGCCCGCCCCCCCCATCGACGTGCATGATCCCGCCACGCGCACCGGGCGAGGTTGACACGGCACCGGGGCCGCCCTAGCCTCCACGCTCTCAGGAGGAACGATCATGCATATGCGCCCGTGGGCGGCCTCAGCCGCGCTGGCAATGGCTTCAGCCCTCTTCGCCCCAACCCCGTCCCGCGCGCAGCAGACGCCGGATTCAAGGACCTACCGCCTGTACGAGGGCATCACGGCCTACGTGAACAACCCCGACGGCCGCGCCTTCTCGGTCCACCTCGAGATCCGTGACATCAACCTGATGACCCAGGGGCCGCGCGAGGTGCTGTTCAAGGTGTACGACCCGGACGGCGAGCCCGTCGTGCGCGAGGTTATCCCGGACGACGGCATCACCCAGGGCGCCTTTGGCGACCGCGTCAGCGGCTGGTGCGACGAGCTGCAGTACTATGCGAACCTGTACGCGAAGGGAACCCGCCCGGCGTTCCGCTGGAGCGTGTGGTCCGACCCCGCGCGCCTTCAGGCCATCTCGGCGCGGGCCCTCGACCGGCCGATCGCCGCCGGCAAGAAGGGCGTCTACCGGATCGTGCTGGCCGGCGCGAACGATCACTACGCCACGCTCAAGCTCACGCCGGGCCTCTCCTACGGCGTCTGCGGCCACACCACCTGGATCCACGGGCACCACGACCTCCTGAAGAAGCGCTTCATCTACATCCCCAAGGACACCGTCGGCGTCTTCTTCGCCATCGCCGAGCCCGATCAGCCGGCCACGCGCACGTTCAAACTCAGCGCCCCGGACGGCACGGTGCTCTTCGAGGGCTCGGCCACGGGCTGCTACGCGCGCACCGGCGGCAGCGCGTACGCCGACACAACGATCAAGTTCCAGAACCCGGCCGACTACGAGGGCAAGCAGCTCACCCTGGACGTGTCGGACGGGACCGGCGATTACCTGCTCAAGGTCACCCTGCAGCAGCCCAAGCAGGGAGCGTTCGCCGAGTACGTGGGCATGGGTTCGCAAGCCATCTACTGCGAGGATCCGGAGACGGCGCAGGCGATCCGGGGCGGCACGTTCGTGGAGGACGGGCTGGTCTTCTGGCACCCGTTCCAAGCGCGCTTCCACCGCTGGCTGAAGGAGCACCCGCTCGACGGGACAGACGGGGAAAAGGCGCTCCGCAAGACGCTGGAGGCCCTGTTCAACAGCTTCCGACTGCTCGAGACGAGCGACGGGCGCGGCTCGGCCTCGTGGACGAACTGGAGCTACGCCTTCGGCTACTACGGCTGCCGCATCTGGCGGACGAGCTGGCTGCTCATGCAGCGGACCGATGTGCCCGACGACCTGAAGGCGATCATCCGCGAGGGCTTGATCATGGGCGGCGACCGGCTCAGCTTCGCCGCCGCCACAGAGTGCGTCAACGGCAACGCCTTCTCGCAGATCAACGTCGCGCTCTGGTACGGCCACCGCGCCAGCGGCGACGCGCTGCAGAAGGAGCGCTTCGAGCTGTTCTGGAACCGGTGGAAGACCGGCGGCTGGGGCCCCGGCGTCGGCCTGAGCACGTGCGGCGACTCGCAGGAGTTCTTCGGCCACGACATGCACTACGGCTCCTACATCATGGATAACTGGAAGGCGACTAACAACACGTGGGTGAAGGAGGGAGGCATTCTGGGCGACGCGACCGACGACCCCCGCTTCCAGCAGGTCATGGACCGCTACTACGAGCTGTACAGCTACCTCTACTGCCGCGAGACGAACAGGCGCGCGGTTGCGGCGAACCCGTGGTCGGCGCGCACGCACATGCACCCGCACCGCGAGGCCACGAACTGGGAGTTCGGCCCCTACACGTGGAAGGGCGAGCCCGGCCCGGACTTCACCGTGAGCGTGAACGGCGGCGACGAGTGGTTCGCCGCGCGCCGCGCCGGCTACTACGCGGTCACCTTCCACGGCCGGCTCCCGCCCGAGTGGATGAGCCGGACGTTCCCCGGCCAGCTCGGGTTTGGCGGCGGCATCATCTGCCAGCTCACCGTGCCCGGCAAGGGCCCCGTCCTGGTCTCCACGCAGACCGAGTCCTATGGCTCGGGCATGGACCCGAGCAACTGGCGCAACATGCGCATCCACGCGCTCGTCGGCGAGCGCTGGGACGGCCACCCGCTCATCTCGGCGATCAGCGAGCACGCGAACGCCCGCCTGGACGGAAACACCGTCACCAGCTCGGGCGAGGTTCGGGACGCCCACGTGAAGGTCGCGCGCCGCTTCACGTTCCAGCCCGACCGCATCGAGTGCTCGGTCCAGCTGGCGCAGTCGGACTACGCCAGCATCCTCTCGGTCTGGAGCTGGGAGCGCCAGTGGTCGGAGGTGAAGGTCGCCTACGAAATGATCCCGTTCATGCCGAAGGATCCGTCGGGTAAGAAGCCCACCACCGTGACCCTGCTCGATGCCGCGGGCGCGGCCATCGGCCCGGCCACGAACACGGCGATCGAGGCGCAGAGCGTCCGGGTCGACCGTGGCGGCTTCGGCGTGGACATCCGCCTTGAGAAACCGATGAAGGTCCAACTTGGCGGAAACAGCACCGTCATGATCCAGCTTGTCGAGCCGGCCGGAAAACCCACGCCCGCCGCACAGGTCGGGCTGACCTACACGCTCGTCCCCTTCACCCAGACCGACCGATGAGCCCGCGCGAAGCGAAAGCGTACTTTACATTTCGCCGGATTTTCGTAAATTACGCGTCATGATTGTGCGCGATTTCTGGCTGCACAGGCTCCGCGCGCTGTGGCGGCAGAGACCCGTGGTCTGGCTCTCCGGAGTCCGCCGCGTGGGGAAGACGTCCCTCTGCCATCAGGTGAAGAACGGCCGCTACTTCAACTGCGACCTGCCATCGGTGCAGCGGCAGCTCGCTGATCCTGAGTCGTTCTTCAGCCAGCAAGACCGGGAGGCGACGATCCTGCTCGACGAGGTGCATCGCATCGCCGACCCGGCCATGGCGTTGAAGATCGCGGCTGACGAATTCCCGGGGCTACGCATACTGGCCACCGGTTCCTCGACGCTCCAGGCGACGGGCAAGTTCCGGGACTCTTTGACGGACCGCAAGCGCTCGCTCTTTCTTCCCCCCGTGCTATGGCGAGAATGCCTGACGACGTTCGCCCAGCCGGAGATCGACCGCCGCCTGCTCCACGGAGGGCTTCCCGGACAGTTGCTGGCCCCGGCCCCCGATCCGGCCTTCTTCGAAGACTGGATGGATAGCTTCTACGCTCGCGATGTGCAGGAGTTGTTCGGAGTGCGCAACCGTACAGCGTTCATGACCCTCCTCAAGCTGGTCGCGATGCGGAACGGCGGACTGCTGGACATCACGGATCTGGCCAGGCAAGCCGGCATCAGCAGGCCTACCGTCATGGCACACCTCGACGCCATGGAGATCGCGCACGCCGTCATCCGCGTCCCTCCGTACCATGGCGGCGGGCACCGCGAGGTCGTGAACCGTCCCCGCATCTATCTGTTCGACACCGGGCTGACCGCACACATCCGCGGATGGGAAAGCATCCGCGAGGACGATCGCGGCCTGCTCTGGGAGAACCTGGTGCTCGATGAACTCCGGGCCGTCTATCCCCAGTCCGCAATCCACTACTGGCGCGATCGGACCCAGCGGGAGATCGACTTCGTGGTCGAGCGGCCGGGCGGCCGGGTCGACGCCATCGAAGCCAAGATCAACCCGGACGCCTTCGAACACTCCGCGCTCTCGCTCTTCCGCCAGTACTATCCGGACGGCCGCAACCTGCTCGCCTGCCCCTACGTCCGAAAACCCTACACCATCCGGAAGGGAGGCCTCACGGTGCAGGTCTGCTCCACCCCGGACTTCGCCTGACATGCTCTCGTCGATCGGTACGAGTGCGCTCGGGTGTGTGTCCCGCCGGGATTGACATCCCCCTCCCGCCGCCCTACCCTCCGCAACCGTTCCGTGAGAATCCGAAGCAGCCCGTCCCCCGGGCCCCCGCTTCAACCACGCGCCTGTAGCTCAATTGGACAGAGCTTCTGACTTCGGATCAGAAGGTTGCAGGT
>CAYSLU010000161.1:0-5398 GCA_964431965.1 uncultured Verrucomicrobiota bacterium | reverse complement strand
GTCTCCGCCCGCTGCGACGGCCCCGGCGACCGACGGGCAGCCCGGCGCGGGGCAGCCGGCCGCTCCGCGCGACGGGGGCGGGCGGGCGGGCTCGGCCGAGGAGCTGTACAACTTCGTGGTGGCGTGGTTCGCCGACCATCCCGGGCAGTATGACGAGGCGATCGTACGCTTCCGGAAGGTCGCGGACATGGCGCGCGGCACGAAGTACCAGCTGATGGCCGAAGGCGAGATCCGAAAGCTGGACAAGGCCCGCCGGGATGAGATCGCCGCGGCCCTGCAGCGAGTGCACGAAGAGGCCCGGCGTCTGGAGGCGGAGGGCAAGTGCGACGAGGCGGCGCGGGTGTACGGCGGGTACTCCGGGCCGTGGGCCGGGGAGACCTCCGCCGAGCGGAAGCGGGGCGCGGACGAGATGATGCGGCGGGCGCACGAGGCCGAGGAGGCGAAGGTCGCCGCCGTCCGCCGCGTGGAGTCGGAGTTCGATCAGCTGCTGAGCGGGGTTGCGGATGCGGTGCTGACGGGCGGGTTCGCGCGCGCGACGGCGATCGTGAGCAATGCCATGCAGAGCGCCTCCTTCGCCAACCGGGGCGAGGCGCTCCGGTCGGTCCAGTCCGCGCTGCGGGCCGGGGAGCGCGTGGACCAGCGCGTCGTGGACTCGTTTGTGCCGCAGATCGGCCAGCGGATCACGGTTGATTTCGTCGCCGGCCCGCGCGTCATGGTGGTGACATCGGTTGAGGGCGCGCGCGTGACGGGGGCGGAGTCTGTCGGGGCCGGGCAGGTCTCGTTCCAGTTTGGATCGGCCGACATTTCCCGGCGCGAGAAGGTGAAGCGGCTCATGGCGGACGAGTCCGCCGAAGCCGCGCTGGTCATGGGTGTCCTCGCGTACCAGACGAAATCCTTTTCGCGCGCGACGGAGTACTTCGGCCGGATACCCGGCTGCCTGTCCACGGCCTTGGTGAGCCGCGCGGCGAGCGGTGAGCTGCGGACGCAGAGCGAGAAGGCCGAGCAGGCGCTGGCGGCGGTCCTGCGGTCGGCCGGGATCGAGGTGGGAGCCTACGATGAGACCCCGTGGCTGGAGGCGATCCGGAGGCACGCGTATACGGCGGAGCAGCGGGAGGCGGCCGCGAAGATGCTGGAGAAGTTCCGCGCCTCGTATGGGGAATCGGGTTTCGCCCGCCAGGCCGAGCTGGTTGTAGCCGCGCTGGCGAGCGAGGTGGCGCCCGGCAAGGTGGGAGCGGAGGAGTCCCGCCCGGAAGACCGGGGCGCGACGGCCCCGTCGGTCGACCAGAACGCCTTCATCGAAAACCTGATCCAGCGCAATCCCGGGCTGGCGCGCGAGCAGATCGAGCTCGGCGGCGAGGCCGGGCGGATCACGCGGCTGGTCGTGCGGTCGTCGATTCTCGAGGACCTGGGGCCTGTGGCCGGGCTGAAGGCCCTTGCGGAGCTGTCCGTCAGCGCGGACGTGGGGCGGCCGCGCGTTCAGGATCTGACTCCGCTGGCGGGCTTGCCGATCACATCGCTGAGCGTGCCGCGGTGCCTCATCCGGGATTTTTCGCCGATCAAGGGCATGAAGCTGCGGGTACTCGATGCCAGCGCGACGCCGCTGCGCGACCTGTCGATCCTGAAGGACATGCCGCTGGAGGAGCTCTATGTGCGCGACATGGATATGCGGGAGCTCTCGGCTCTCAAGGGGATGAGGCTCGCTGTTCTGGACGTGGGGAACTCGAAGGTGGCCGATATCTCCGCGCTGCGCGAGATGCCGCTCCGCCAGCTTTCGCTGGAGGGCTGCCCGGTGCGGGACATCGGTCCGCTCAAGTACATGCCGCTGGAGGATCTGAACCTCAACCGGACCGACGTCTATGATTTCACGCCGCTGAAGGGGCAGAAGCTGAGGATTCTGCGGGTGGAGGAGGGGCGCATGCAGGACCTGGCCGCGCTCGACGGCATGAAGCTGGTCGAACTGGACCTCGCGGGGTCGAAGCACGTGACGGACGTGTCCGTGCTGCGCTTCATGCCGCTCGAGCGCTTGAATCTTCGCGGGACGATGGCCAAGGACTTGACGGCGCTCAAGGATACCCGGCTCGTGTCGCTTGACCTCGGCGATACGCGCGTCCGTGATCTCTCTCCGCTCAAGGGGCTGGGGCTGACGGATCTGATGCTCGCCGGAACCGGCGTCACCGATCTCTCGCCGCTGGCCGGTATGCCGATCCGGCGGCTGGACCTGGCGAACACGCAGGTCAAGGATCTGAGCCCGCTGCGCGGGATGGGCCTGGTCTTTCTGGACCTGCGGGGGACCCGGATCGTTGATTTCTCGCCCCTGTTCAACATGCCGATCGAGGAGTTGAACATTGACGGGGAGTTTCGCGGCGCGTGGCAGATGGCGCGGCATTTCCCACGGCTTCGGATGGTCAACGGCCAGGATCTGTGGCGGCGATGACGCGCAGCGCCTCTTGCGCAGCAGAGCGATCGGAGGTCGGGCGATGAGCGGTTCCGAGAGCATGATGCCAAGGAGGCCCGTGGGCGAGATACTGGTGTCCGAAGGCTACCTCACCCCCGAAAGGCTGGCTGAAGCGATGGCCGTGCAGCACAGGCCGGGCGAGAGACGCCTCCTGGGCCAGATCCTCGTCAGCCGCGGCTACATCACCCCCGCCCAGATCAAGATCGCCCTGGCCCGCCAGAAACTGGCGCCACGCCCGTCCGCCGGAGCCTGACCGGCGGCCGCCCCGGTCTCGTACACGGGCGTGTGGAGCTCCGCCGTGTCGAGGAGACGGTCGGCCTGACGACGCGTGATCCTGCTACTCCCCCAGTGCCTCCCAGCCGGGAAATTCGGGGGCGGAGCGGGCGCGGTACTCGGCATAGGTGCCGAGGGAGTAGCGGCGGGTGACGGTGTCGAACCGGTGCCAGATGGCGTCGAGTTCGTTGGCGTTCGGGACAGACCAGCCCGGCTTGGCCTGGTACGTGGCCAGCAGCTTCCGCCCCAGCTCGCCCAGGTTGCGGACTTGCGATTCGACGATGATCCGGCCGGTCTCCCGGCTCGGCATCTCGCCGCGGGCTGGGAAGGTGGTTCCCGCGAATCGGGTGCCGAGTTCCTCGGGCACGGACGTGCGCGTCAGGTCGGTGAGCCCGGGGCGCAGCTCCATCAACTGCGACGTTTCGCAGATGCCCGCATGGTCGCCCCGGTACGGCAGCTCCGGGGCGATGGCCTCGTTGTCGGCGAGGGCCGCAAGGCGGATGGGGGAGCCGGTGCGGCGGACGTAGTACTCGCAGGCCAGGCGCATCGTGCGCTCAAGGCCGCCGTAGTGTCCCGTCACGAGCACGGCCGCACGGAAGCCGCGCGCGTCGAACACGCGGATATGGTGGAAGACCATCCGGAAGAACAGATCCGTCGGGATGGAACTGCTGAGCGACTGGCGGACGCCGACATCGCAGAGCCAGCCCTGCCCCCGGCCGTTGTCGTGGAAGTCCGGTCGATCCTGGATGTGCCAGCAGAAGGGGGGCGCCACGATACCGCCGTGTTCGCGCGCCGCGCGCTCCACCAGCTCCCGCGCCTTGAGCCAGTCCAGCCCCAGCGCGTTGTAGGCGCCGTGCGGCTCCGCCAGGCCGTAGGGCATGAAGCAGACCGGATGGAGATCCCGCGCCTCGACGAACTCGTTCGGGAGCATTTCCTCCCATCGGACTTTCTGTTCCGCCGTGCTCATGGTGGCATCCCCAACTGTGTCGACCGTCGTCTTCAGACTCCCAGCCACTTGCGGCCGCATGCCGGGCAAAGCGGCGGCGGACGGGTGCCCCAGACGTCGGCGGGTCGGTCAGTCTGGGGCTCCGCGTGCCCGGACGACGCAAGCCTGGAGGCTTGCGCCACGACGGAGCCGGAGCATCGCACCGCAGCTCCGTGTCCGATACCCGGCTATTTCCCGCTCACCCCGCGGCGGCGTACAGGCCCCAGGCGTTCGCGCGGTTGGACGAGAGCGCGAAGACGATCTCGTTCGAGCCCTTGCGCCACGTGGCGCGCGCCCGGTACTCGCCGGGGTTGGCCGGGTTGGTCGCGGTGGGGCGGCAGTCAGCCACCCTGCCGTTGACCCACACCCGCACGGGGCCGTCAACTCCGTAGACCAGGCGTCCGGCGCCGGCCTTCGAGGCGCGGTGCGTCGTCCGCAGGAACACCACGCCGTCGCGCCCGTCATGGATGCCGCGGATGTCGATGAATCCCGCCGCCCCGCTCTGGACATGGCTGGCGAGCGTGCGCGTGAAGAGGGCGGCTGCGGGCACAGCCGCCTTTCGGATGTCGGCGAGGGGCGGCATGAGCGAGGTGGCGGTGTACTTCTGGAGAACTCCGGCCTTGGCTTCGCGGGCCCAGGCGTCCGCGGACTGCGGCGTGGTCTTGACGGGCAGGCGGGCGGCGCCCTTCGTCTTGTTCGTCCCGCGGTACGTCCGGCGCCGCTTGGCGTCTGCGAGGCGGGCCGCGGCCTTCGGAATCTCACGCTTGTACTGCGGCAGCCACTTCGCGCCGGCGACGAGCATCTCGTCCGTCATCTGGGAGATCTCCTCGGGGTCGCACACGGCGCCCGTGAGGGGGTCCATCATCATCGCCTGCTTGAGCAGGGTGACGTCGCCGTGAACGGCGGCCTCCACGGCCAGGCGCTGGACGGAGATGGAGGCGTTGCAGACGGCGGCGCAGCCGAGCGGCAGATCGCCCACGCGCGGGATGCTGACGCCGTTGCGGTCGACGTACCCGGGCACCTCGACGATCGCGTCGTTCGGCAGATTGGTGATGCAGCCGTTATTGACGACGTTGAAGTGGCCGCGGTAGACGCGTCCGGTCTCCAGGCCCTCGATGATGTAGCTGCCGTGCTCGTGCCCGCGCTTTTCGGGCAGGAGGGGGGCGCCCGCGTCCTTCATCATGGCGCGGTGCGTCTTGAGGAACCAGTTGCGTCCCTCCGTGCAGACGCGCAGGTAACCGCCGGTCTCCCCGTTGATCAGGAGGAGAGGTCAATCCACTTGGCGATGTCGGCGGGGCGCTTGCGGTACCATGCCACATACTCGCTGAGGTGGCCGTTGCTCTCGGTCGAGTAGTAGCCGAAGCGCTTCAGCATGTCGATGCGCACCTTCTCGGTCCTGGCGTACGTCGGGTGCTGCTGGAAGCCCTCGAGGAGGCGGCTGGTCCAGTCCTGGCCGGCGTATCGGACCTGGGTATACCAAGTCTGGTGGTTGATGCCCGCGCAGATGATGTCGACGTCCTTGTGCGTGACGGTCACGTAGCCCTTGTCGCCGGGCTTGCGCTTGCCGTTCACGAGGAGCTTGATGACCTCGGTGATCTGCCAGTGGCCGCCCATGACGCCGTGGCAAAGGCCGATGGTGTTCACCTTGCCGTAGTGGTTGGCCGCCCACGTGTTCATGACGTTCG
>CAYSLU010000160.1:0-5451 GCA_964431965.1 uncultured Verrucomicrobiota bacterium | reverse complement strand
GAATGACAGGCACTTGCGCGTTTTGCGTAGTCATTTGCGGGACAGCACACTAGCGTCGAACGGAGGGCCACGCGCCGCCGATGCGGCCTTCGTGGAAGAGAACCTCGCCTGCCTTCAGAGCGTTCACGAGGGAATCGGCGCTTTCGCGGACCAAGTCCGCACCGCGCGTGATGACGCACGTGCCGGCATGGCCCGGCGGCAGACAGGCGATGATGCGCCCGGCCTCTTCGAGCGCATCGTGCCAGCGCCGTCCCAGCAGGGCGGCGTCCGGTCGCCCCGCCGCGAAGTCCAGCGTGTCCACCTCGGCCTGGCTGTAGTGAAGACGTCGGGCGGCCGCCAGGAGCGAGTGGGGATTGTACCCTGGATCCTTCCCGCAGGCGGCCCACAGCAGATAGCCGAAGGGCTGCAACGATTCGTCGCACGTGAGGGTGTCCACCCAGTCGCGGACCTCCAGCCGTCCCGCCATGGCGAGGATCTTGTTCGTAGCCAGATCGAATGGATGCAGCGTCAGCCCCATGGTTTCGTCTTCAACCAAGGGGAAGAACCGAAACGCGCTGTCGCGGGCCCATTGCACGACGGTGCGATCGTGGCTATCCGAAACGATTGCCTCAATGAACGAGGCCGCCTCCCGCACCGTCTGCACCACGAAACCGTTCGACTTCAACAGAGCCCGGTCGGCGGCCCATGTGGCGGACAGCGCCGATTCCGTGTCATGAAACAGATCGATGTCCCTGGAGCGACGCGGTGCTGACAGGAGCGCATTCAACGCGACCCCGCGCGCCACGTAACTTTCCCCTCGCTGGCGGCGCTGGTGAGCGAGGAGCTTGAGAATCACGCTCTGGAAGGCCGTTAGAGCCATGCCTTGATCTCCGCCCGGATCTCTTCGGCCCGGCGAAAGCTGACGCCGTCCCCGTACCGCTCGATCAGGTCGAGAACCTGTCGGGTTTCCTCCGGCGTGCGCGGCATGTAGTCGGAACGAAGGAACCACAGACACCGGTCGCGGTACTCCTCGATCAGATCAGCCAGTTTCTTCTGCACGTCCGCCATGCTTGCCTCCGGGGCCCGGGCGCGGTCAACCGCACGCAATACCGTGCCGACGTTGTGCCGCCCTGCATGTGCCGGCAAATACCACGGAATGCCCGCGCGTGCCAGCGTATCCCCGACGGCCCGGTTGGGTCGCGCTCTCGCCGTGCGGCTACTTCTGGCTGAAGGCGTCGACCAGTTCGATCTCCAGGCGGTTCGACGGCTTGCTGGGCTTGAGGTTCTTGTCCTTCGGCGAGCCGGTCGTATACGTGACCCACAGGTACAGCTTCATGGCCGGCCGGAGGCCGTTGACGAGCCCGCCGCTCTGCTTCAGCTTGCCCAGCGCCACGGCGCCCCGGCCGTCCGAATAGGCCGCCACCCACACCTGGTATTCAGCCGCATCCGGTGCGGAGTCGAAGTGCACGTGCGCGCGGGTCCCGTCGTAGCCCCAGTCGGGCATCGTCACCTTGTCCAGCTTCACGGCCGGCTGTTCGCCGCTCTTCGCCATCTCGGCAATCGGGTTCGCGAGCGCGAAGTCGCCCTTCGGCAGCGGCATCCGGACGCGGCTGGCCGCCACGGCCCCGTCGGACGCATCGGCGGCCGTCTCGTACTCGGCCACGAGTTCGCCGAGCAGGACATCGGCCGGGTTTGCCGGCTGAATGTCGTTCACGTAGAGCACGTGCGTGCGCCGCTCGACGACCACCGTCTCGAGCGTCAGCGGCAGGTCGACGATCCCGTCGCCGCCGAAGCTGCCCCACCACGTCGTCCCGGCCTCGCGGAAGCTGTCGTACGGGCTGTGCGCCGGCAGCTCGAACCGCAGGTAGCGCCACCCGTCGAAGTTGAACGAGGACCAGCCGTGCGGGTCGTTGCAGTTCCACTGGTCCTTGGTGCCCACGCTGAGCCAGCGCTCGCCCTTCGCGTCCTTCAGGGCGTAGACCACGCGGCCCCAGTCGCTCGCGGCCTTCACCCAGAGCCCGAGCGCGGCGGCCTTGCCGGGGATGACCAGCGGGCGCGCGGGCTTGATCACGCTGTACCACGGCATGAGCTTCCGTTCCGGCTCCTGCGCCGCGAGGTGCACGGCGAGGTGCTGGCCCGGCCGATTCGGGTCTCCGACCACCTGTCCGGTCATGCGGCCCGGGAAGCGCTTCACGTCGAAGTTGTTGCCCTCGTACACCTCGTCGCGCTCGCCCGTCACGGCCCACGAGCCGTCGCCCAGGTTCGCGACCGTCTGCTCCTTCGCGATGGGATTGGCGGGCGGGGCGGCGGGCCCGGTGTGCCACGTCTCGACGTCGCGGCGCCGCGACTCCGCGACGGTCTGCGAGTGGTCCGGCGCGCCGAGTGTGATGGAGGCGATGGCGTCGGGCCCCGTGATGTACACCGGCGCCGTTCCGACCGTGAGCGTCACCGCGCCCTGCTGCGGCTTCAGCGCCGTGCCGTTGTCCATGCTGTCGGTCACGGTCACCGGGGCGTCCTTCGCGAGCGCGAGCGTGACGGGCCGCGTGCCGCGGACGGTCCAGAGCGCGTACACGGGCCCGCCCCTCGGCCGGCTGAACTGGAGGCAGTAGACGGTGTGCGAACCCGTCGGGATCCACTTCTCGAAGCGGCTCTGGTCGAGCATCCGCGTCATCGTGGCGTAGTGGGCGTAGGCGGGCTTCGGGTCGCAGTAGGGGATGCGCCGCTGGATGCCGCATCCGCCGTAGTGCTCGGCGCCGTAGTACCCGCCGCAGTCAAATGCAAACCAGCCGGAGTAGAACCGTTGGACGCCGTAGGCGAGCGACAGCAGTGACCACCGGTGGTACCGCTCGGCCTGCTCCTCCCAGGTGAGCGCGCCGGGCTCGGTCGGATGGAACGTGCCCTCGAGGTAGTAGAGCTGCGGGTTCTCGATCCCGGCCTTCCGGAACTCCTCGCGCAGGATGTAGAGGCGGTGCGTGCTCATCTGCGCGAGCTGCTGCTCGGGCAGGCGCTCGAAGCCGATCATGTCCAGGCCGCTCCCGTCGATCAGGTTCTTCGGGAAGCCGGCGCGCAGCAGCGGAACGACGAAGAGGGGGTCGCCCCAGGGGATCATGATTGTCGTGTTCGGCCAGGCCGCGCGCACGCCCTCGGCGGCGGACTTGGCGGTGTTGAAGAAGACGCGCAGGCTCAGCTTCTCGTCGTCCGTCATCTGCCACGGCTCGCCCCAGTAGTCGGACGGGTGCCCGGCGGTCACGTTCCGCGAGATGGCCGGCTCGGCGAAGAAGGAGACCAGCTCGGGCTTGTCGCCCTGCCGGGCCCGGAGCGCGGCGACGGCGTTTGTGCGATAGGCGGCGAACTTCGCGGGGTCCACCGGGTCGGCGCCGGCCCACGCGCGCTGCGGCGTGATGGGCCACGCGTCCGGCCCGCCGCGCCACTTCCACTCCTTGAAGACATCGCCGGTCGGCGTGTTCGTCCTGGGCTCGTGCATGATGCCGCGCGCGCCGGCGAGCTTCATGAGCAGCATGATGTTGGTGGCTGGCGGCGTGTAGTGGCCGCCGTGATAGGACCAGTACCCGAACATGGGCCCTTTGCCCTCCTCCCACACCGGCGCGCGGGTATCCTTCGCGAGGCGGGCGAAGAATCGCTCCTCCGTCCACGGCGCCCCGCCGTCCTTCATCGTCACCGTCAGCCGGTGCTGGCCGTTGAGCTTCACGGGGAAGCGAAGCGTCTCGCGGGCTTCGCCGTTGGCGGGAACCGTGACCTTCACCTGCTGTGCGTTTCGCTCGGTGCCGTCATGGCTGGCGGTGGCGCATTCGAGTGTGACGGCGCGCGCGCGGGGCGTGCCGTTGCGGAACGTGATGTCGTACGCGGGGACGGCGGGGTCGGTCCACACGTGCCCGAACACGGTCGGCTCGATGGCGAAGTCCACCGGAGGACGGTGCAGCGTCACGCCGTAGACGTGGACCCCGCTGGGCAGGCCGGCCGGATGCCATCCGTAGCTGATCGGGTCGGGGTAGCTGCGGAACAGGCGCATCTGCTTGGAGAGCTCGATCTCCACCGCGTCCAGGTCGGAGAAGCTGGACAGCCGGCCCGGGTCCAGGGGAATGCGGACGAGCCAGAGGTTGGCCGCCTTGCCGTTCGCGAGCCGCACGGCGACGGGCTTGGCATCGCCGCCGTCGGTGGCGTCCAGCGCGGGAACCGTCGCCTCGAAGATGTGCGCGAAGCCGGCGTCCGGCCGGTAGAAGGAGGCCGTCAGGATCGGGACGCTGTCAGGCTCGCCGTCGAAGCCGGCCAGCACGTAGAGGGCGTCGTAGCGGGCGTTCGGCACGCGGAGCTGAATGCGGGCGGGGTCCACCATCCAGGCGCCCACATACCGATCGACCCGGGTGGGCAGATATCCCTTCATGTTCCCCTGGCGCAGCAGGCTGCGGCCGATGTCGAGGTGGTCCGGCGCGTTCGCGTCCGGGCGCGACGCCAGCGCGAACGGGATGCCGGCCACCGGAGCGACCTGGCCGAAGGGGAGGGCGTCATCGGCCACCGCGACGCCGCCCGCCAGCGCGCGGTCGCGCGCGTAGCCGTCCAGCCGGACGGTTTCGTATTCCGTGGCGGCCGCCGGCAGGGGGCGGACGGCAAACGCGGTCAGGTGTACGCCGGGCTGAAGGTCGAGTTGCAGGGAGCCGCCGGTCTTCAGTGCGGGCTCGCGGCGATCCACGAGTAGCCGGTCATCGACCCAGAGCCGCAAAGCGCCTTCCGCGTATGTGCCGCGGATCCATACCCACTTATCCTGGCTGAGCGGGGCGGCGGCCATGTCCTTCTCGATGGGGAGTCGGACGGCCGCGTCCCATGTGGGGCGGATGACGTCGTAGGCGCGGAGGTCGTAGCGGGCTCGCGATCCCGGGCCGGTGACCGTGATGTCGCCGTTGCGGGATCCGCTCACCGTCAGGCGGAATCCGGATTTGGGGTCCGCCGGGTCGCGGCCGGCGGTCAGAGAGAACACTCCGGGGCGTTGTCCTTCCTCAGGCGCCAGGCGCACGCGGCAGACGACTTCGACGTTGCTGTAGGCCGTGCGG
Source organism: uncultured Verrucomicrobiota bacterium (assembly GCA_964431965.1). Lineage (GTDB taxonomy): Bacteria > Verrucomicrobiota > Kiritimatiellia > CAIKKV01 > CAYSLU01 > CAYSLU01. The sequence goes on along the minus strand of CAYSLU010000160.1, from coordinate 406 downwards.
CTCAAGAGCGTGAAGGCCTTCGCGCCGCACACGATGGACGTCTGGCCGATGAGCGCGTCCCGCTCGACAGACAGGATCGGTCCGTCCTTCTCCGTTGTGCCGCCGGTCAGGTCCCATGCCCGGTCCGCGCCGGCCCCCAGCACGGCGTTGAGCTGTGCGACCTGCTGGGAGAACGCTTCCGGGGTCCAGCGGGCCGGAGGGGCGGCCCGCTGCTTGGCCGCGGGGGCGGCTGCGCATGGCAGGGCGAGCGAACAGGCGGCGGCGAACAGCGACAGGGCAACGCGCTTCATCGGGCATCCTCCGGATGGACCAGCGCGGCGGGCACCCGGTTGTCAGGCCCTGCCGGCGCTCAACGACGTGGTGGCTACCAGAGGCGGAGGCCGGAGTCAAGGCACCCAGGCTGCCC
>CAYSLU010000159.1:0-5661 GCA_964431965.1 uncultured Verrucomicrobiota bacterium | reverse complement strand
CTTGCCCGGATCGCGCAGGTCGAACTTCTCGGGCTTGTCGCGGAAGAACTCGCGGTGAACGCGGGTCCACACGAGGCGTCCGTCCGTGTCGATGTTCACCTTCGTCACGCCGAGCTGCGCGGCGCGCTTGAACTGGTTCTCGTCCACGCCCTTGGCGCCCTTCAGGCTGCCGCCGGCCGCGTTGATGCGGGCGACTTCATCCTGCGGGACGGAGCTGGAACCGTGCATGACCAGCGGGAACCCGGGCAGGCGCTTCTGGATCGCCTCGAGGACATCGAAGTGGATGCCCTGCGAGCCGCTGAACTTGTAGGCGCCGTGGCTGGTGCCGATCGCGCACGCCAGGCTGTCGCACCCGCTCTGCTTCACGAAGACCTCGGCCTGCTTCGGCTCGGTGAGGTGGGCCTGGTCTTCGCTCACGGTCACGTGCTCCTCGACGCCCCCGAGCTGTCCCAGCTCGGCTTCCACGACGATGCCCTTCGCATGGGCGGCGACCGCGACGCGCTTCGTGGTGGCGATGTTCCCCTCGAGCGGCTCGTGGCTGGCGTCGATCATGACGGAGCTATAGAACCCGCTGTTGATGCAGTCCATGCAGGTGGCTTCGTCGCCGTGGTCTAGGTGGACGGCGAAGATCGCGTCCGGGAAGATCTGATCCGCCGCGCGGATCAGGGCTTCCAGCATCTGCTTGTGGGCGTACTTCCGGGCGCCCTGGCTGATCTGGATGATGAACGGGGCCTTGCTCGCGACGCAGCCCTGAAACAGGCCCATGCACTGCTCCAGGTTGTTGATATTGTACGCCCCGACGGCGTACTTTCCGTAAGCGTGCTTGAAGAGGTCTTTGGTCGTAACGATCATGGTGCGCTCCATACTGGGGCTCCCGGGAACCCCGCTGTTAAAAAGAAAACGATACCGTAGTATGAGGCGGCCCGCCGGGTCAACTCCGGACTTGTCGGTTTCGGCGCCGCGGCAGCGCCGGATTTGCGGTCCGCCGGTTTCGGAGTAAGATCCTCCGCCATGCACGACGGCGGGTCATCCGGCTTCCGGATTCTGAAGACGGGCGCCGAAGGATTTGTGGCCATGCTCGCGGCCATCTCCTCCGCGCGGGAGTCGGTGCGCCTGGAGACGTACATCTTCAGCGACAGCGACGTGGGGCGGCGGATGCTCGCGTCACTGGTGGCCGCCCGAAGGCGCGGCGTGGACGTTCGCGTGCTGGTCGACGCGTTCGGATCCATCGAGCTGCCCGACCGGTTCTGGTCGCCCCTGCGCGAGGCGGGCGGACACGTCCGGTGGTTCAACCCGCTCTCGCTCCGGCGCTGGGCCTACCGCGACCACCGCAAGCTTCTGGTGTGCGACGGGCGGGTGGCCATTGTGGGTGGGTTCAACATCGCCCCGGAGTACGACGGCGACGGGGTGACGGCGGGGTGGCGCGACCTCGGCCTGGAGCTGAGCGGGCCGCCGGCGCAGGAGCTGGCGCGCTCGTTCGACCGCATGGTGGGCCTGGCGGACTCCCGCCACAAGCGGCTGCAGCGCCTGCGCCGGGCGCGCGACCGCCTGGCCTCCGGCGGCAGCTGGCGGGTGCTCTCCAGCGGCCCGGGCTGCCGGCACGGCGAGATCAAGCGGGTGCTGGCGCAGGACCTGGCCCGGGCGTCGCGGGTGCGGATCATGTCGGGCTACTTCCTGCCCACCTGGCGGCTGAGGCGCGAGCTGCGGCGGGTGGCCCGGCGGGGGGGGCGCGTGCAGCTCATCCTGGCCGGCCGGACCGACGTCCTGCTCTCCCAGATGGCCAGCCGTCGCCTGTATCGGTCGCTGCTCCGGTCGGGCGTCGAGATCTACGAGTACCAGCCGCAGGTGCTGCATGCGAAGCTGGTTGTGATCGACGACGCCGTCTACGCCGGATCGGCCAATCTGGACACGCGCAGCCTGTCGATCAACTACGAGGTGGTCGCCCGCGTGCGGGATGCCGGCCTGGCGGCCGAGGCGGCGGCCGCATTCGACGCGGACCTTCACCACTGCCGGCGGATCGAGCGCGCGGGCTGGCGGCGGTCGCGCACGTGGTGGACCCGGATCCGCGAGCGCGTCGCCTACCTGATCCTCGCCAAGCTGGACCTGCTGCTCGTGCGCTGGCAGCTGAAGTCGCTGCGCTGACGCGGGGCGCGCCGGTCAGCCGGGGCGGACGCGCTCCATGGCGTACTCCGGTTCCGAGTCGGTGGCCCGGAGCTGCTCGCGCACGACGCGGAAGCCGATGCTGGCGTAAAGGGCTACGGCGCGCGGGTTCCGCTTCTGGACGGTGAGGCCGACGCGCTCGGGGCCGACGGCGTCGACGATCTCGAACACGCGCTGCATCATCGCGCGGCCTGCGCCGCTGTCCTGGTAGTCGCGCCGCGCGCAGATGCCGAACACGGGCAGGCCCCGGCTCTCCGGCCAGCGCACCCAGCCGTAGCCGGCGATCGTGCGGTCGGGCGCCTCGAGTACGACCACGACCTCGCGGGGATCGCGCGCCCTGGCGGCGTTCTGGAGCGCGTGCTCCCGGTCCAGCGCGTGCGGGTAGTAGAAGAACGCGTCCTCGCGGGGAATGGCCGCGTAGAACGCGGCAAGCGCCTCTCCGTCGTCCTCGGCCAGGGGGCGGAGCGCGGCGCGGCGGCCACCGCGAAGGGCGACCTCGATTCGAGGGAAGCGACTGGCGGCCTCCGGCGTCACGGGCGCGCCTCCTCGTTCCACAGGCGCTTGAGCAGTCCCCCGGCGGCATCGACCAGCTGGCGCGCCCCGTCCGGCCCGGTCCGCGAGACCCAGCTGTGCAGGGGCTCGTAGCCGCCCGCGCGCTCGGCGGATTCGGTGACGAGGTAGCCGATGTAGTCGCCGCCCAGCTCGACCGGGCAGGTCCAGGGGAAGGGGCTGGCGGCCTTCAGGGCGAGGCCCCACTCGACGAACAGCTCGCCGGGCACGCTCGCAAAGCCCGTGTCGCCGATGCGCCACGCCTGTACGACGGTGGGGATCTCCGTCTGGCCGCGCGCCCGCAGATGGGCTTCGGACGTTCGGAACCAGTCCAGCAGTTCCGCGCTCCACCCGGAAGCCAGGCGGCGCTGCTCCTCGTCGGCCCGGAAGGGGCGGGCGGGGATCACGATCTCCTGCTTCACGGCCTGCACGGGCGCCGGATCGGAGGACGGCGAGCGCGTCTCCAGGCGGGCGATGAGCTCGTCCGCCAGCCGGTTGCCCAGGTCGCGCCAGCGGACAAAGGGGTTCACGTCTCCGCAGGCGCCGGGCAGGAAGAGCGAGATGACGCGCGGCCCGTAGCGCTCGCGCAGGCGCGCGGCCGCCACGGCGGGGTAGTCCGCGCTGAAGCGCGGGCCGAAGTTGGCGTTCGTGTGACAGGCGAAGCTCCACAGCACGGCGATCGGCGCGCCTCCCGCGTCGTCGAAGCACAGGAGGATGAGCTCGGGATCGGCCAGGGACGAGTAGCCCACGCTCTGGACGCCGCCCGACCCGCGCGGGAGCATCCAGGTATTGCGCTCGGTGCCGTCCTTGAAGCGGAGGCGCCGGCTGCCGCCGACGCCCTCGCAGTAGCCCCGGAGCCGGGACAGACGCGCCGGCTGGCGGGCTTGATCCGCCGCTTCGACCGCGTCCGCGAACTGTCCGGGCAGACGCTGCAGCCACGCGAGGTCGGCCTCCGATGTCTGGCCCAGGTACACCTCCGGCTCCGCGATGGGGCCGGTGTGCGTGTGCGTGGAGGCCCACACGATGCGGTCCTCGGGGATGCCGGTGCGCTGAGCGGCCAGCCGTACGGCCGCATCGCCGTGCCGCCGGGGCAGCGTGGCGAGGTCGAGCGACACGCACGCCATCCGGACGCCGCCTGATTCGATCACGACGGCTTTCGCCATCAGCGGATCGTCGACCCCGATGGATGGGCGCGGCTTGAGCGCGCCGACCATGCCGGTTCCGATGGGGGGGGTGATATCGACCTCGGCGGCTCCGACGAGCAAGGGACCGGTCTTCATGATGGTCGTTTCGGCTCCGGGTGAGCGTCCTATCGCATCGACACGAGCGAGATACCTACGAAGGCGATCGCCGCCAGAACCAGAATTCCGATGAGCACCAGGAACCACCTGCTCTCGCGGGATCGTCCGGCGCGGTGGCCTCTTGCCTCTCCAGCCGTGAGGTCGGTCCGCCCCTGCGTGAGGATCCGGGTGGTCGAGACCAGGGAGGAGGCGATCAGCACGGCGATCGCCGCCAGGCCGGCGAGCAGGCGGCCGTTCCAGGGAACGAAGGACCACACGGGAGCGGCGACGAGCAGCGCCACCGGGATCGCAATCCACCACTTCGCCCGCGTGCGCTCGAACGTGCAGGCGCATACCGGGCAGGCGAACGCCCGCTCGACGCGCCGCAGTTCGATCCGCGCGCCGCACCAGGGGCACTCGCCGAAGCTCTGCATGGCCATGGGTTCCGCCCTCCCGATGATCGCGCCGACCGGACGCCCGGGACTATCCGCCACATCCGCCGGCCGGGCAAGACGAATTGAGCGGGCGCGGCCGGAAATCAGGTCTTGCCGGGAGGCGCTGCTGTGGTACAGTTCGCGGCTGTTCGACGGGTCCCGCCAGCTGGCGACGGCGGGCCGTATCGCGCGGAGGCGCGCGGAATCGGCCCAGTTGCGGGACGGAAGCGAGTGTCCGGCCGTACCTCCGGTCGGGCCAAAGCGGATTGTCCTGCGGGCATCGCCCCGGGGACCAACATGTAGGGGGTATTGTGTCTACTGAGCCTGCTGCTGACGTTGCCACTCCGGAAGCTCCTGCCGAGATCGGGATCCGGGACCTGCTCGACGCGGGTCTTCACTTCGGCCACCAGACCAAGCGCTGGAATCCCAAGATGAAGCGGTTCATCTTCGACAAGCGCAACGGGATTCACATCATCGACCTCTCCAAGAGCCTCGAGCACCTGGAGAAGGCTCGGAAGTTCGTCTACGACCTGTGCTCGGGCGGCCGCCGCATCCTCTTTGTCGGCACGAAGAAGCAGGCCCAGGAGGTCATCAAGGACGTCGCCACGCGCGGCCAGCAGCACTACGTCGTGAGCCGCTGGCTGGGCGGGACGCTGACGAACAACCAGACGGTTCGCCGCAGCGTGCGCCGCATGCGCGAGATCGAGAACCTCGAGAAGACCGGCCAGATGCAGACGCTTCCGAAGAAGGAAGTGTCCCGCCTGAACCACGAGCTGGAGAAGCTGCAGAAGAACCTGCTCGGCGTCGCGAACATGGACGAGCTGCCCGGCGCGATGTTCGTCGTGGACGTGAACCGCGAGAAGATCGCCGTCGATGAGGCGAACCGGCTGCACATCCCGGTGGTGGCGATCGTCGACACGAACTGCGACCCGGACTCGATCGACTACCCGATTCCGGGCAACGACGACGCGATCCGCGCGATCAAGGTGATCCTGGACGCCCTGTCCAAGACGATCGAGAAGGCGAACGGCGAGTACGCCCAGGTCGCGGCCGAACAGGCCCGGAAGCGCAGCGAGGCGCAGGCCCAGGGCCTGGAGCCGGCCAAGCCGATCGCGCCGCCGTCCGACGAGCGCCGGCGCCCGGCGCGCACGACCGCGCGCCCGGGTGGAGCGCGCCGCCCGCGGCCCGACGGGGCCGGGCTCAAGGCTCTCAACGCCACGCGCAGCCAAAGCAGCCAG
>CAYSLU010000158.1:0-5722 GCA_964431965.1 uncultured Verrucomicrobiota bacterium | reverse complement strand
GGCTCCGGCTCCGGCGGCGGTGCGCCCGGCGCCCGCCGCGCCGAAGCGGCCGCCGGCGCCGACGAGCGAGGACGAACTGCGGACGCTGACCGCGCGCTGGATGGAGATCGTCGAAAAGATTGCACGGGTCGCGGCGCTCGCTCGCGCGAGCCTCAAGGACGCCCGTCCGACCGCGGTTGGGGCGGACCGGGTGACGATCGGATTTGACCCCGAGTTTGCCGCCGAGATGAAGCGCATGGAGATACCGAGATGCCGCAAGGCGACGCAGAACGCCTTGGCCGAGGTGCTGGGCCGGTCGGTTGCGATCGAGTTCACCGTCCTGGCCGAGTCGGGGCGCCTGCCGGCCGATCACGCGCCGGAGCCGGCCGCGGCCCCGGGGCCGGAGGCGGAGCAGAAGGAGTCGGGCGGTGCGGCTTCCCCGGCCGGCGGCCGACGGACCCGGCAGGACTGGCTGCGCGAGCCGGCGGTTCGGCGGGCGCTTGAGACGTTCAACGGCACGATTATCGACATCCGGGAATAGGCGCGGCAGAGGCGGAGAAAGCAGACCATGACGAATATCATGAAGTTGATGAAGCAGGCGCAGGCCATGCAGAAGGACATGGAGCGCCTCCAGGAAGAGCTGGCCCAGAAGACGGTTGAGTTCGCGGCGGGCGGCGGTGCGGTGAAGGCCGTCGCCCGGGGCGACGGCTCGCTCGCGTCGATCAAGATCGACCGCGGCGTCGTGAGCCCGGATGACGTCGAGATGCTGGAGGATACGGTGCTGGCGGCGGCGAACGGGGCCATCGCCAAGGCCAAGGAGATGGCCTCCGAGGAGATGTCCCGGGTGACCGCCGGGCTCAGCATCCCGGGCCTCGGAATGAAACGATGAGCCGGCCGATCTGCCTGGACCGCCTGTCCCGCGCGCTCGCGGAACTGCCCGGCGTCGGGCGCCGCTCGGCCGAGCGCATGGCGCTCGGGATCGCGCGGAACTCCGCGCTGGCCGCCGAGATGGCCGACGCGCTGCGCGAGATCAGCGACACCATCTGCGGGTGCGCGCGCTGCGGGGCGATCACGGCGCGCGACGAGGACCCGTGCCGGCTGTGCACCGACGCCCGGCGGGACGGCTCGATCATCTGCGTGGTGGAGGAGCCGACCGACATCGACCTGATCGAGAAGACCGGGTACCGGGGGCGGTACCACGCGCTGATGGGCAAGATCTCGCCGATGGAAGGGCAGGGGCCGGCGGACTTGCGGATCGAGGCGCTGCTTCAGCGGGTGGCCGACGAGGGCATCCGGGAGGTGATCCTGGCGCTCAACACGGATGTGGAGAGCGACGCCACGGCGCAGTTTGTGGCTGAGCGGATGCGCGACCGCGAGGTGCGCGTCAGCCGCCTGGCCTTCGGGCTGCCGGTCGGCAGCGGCATTGCATATACGGACGCCGTGACTCTGGGGCGCGCGCTTCAGGGCCGGCAGGGCATGTGACGGTGGAGCAGCGATGTTCAGCGAGCAACTGAGCGAGGTGCGGCGGCGGATCGCGGATGCCTGCGCCCGGGCGGGCCGCGATCCGTCCGGCGTGCGCATTCTGCCGGTCACGAAGACGTTCGGCCCCGACGCCGTCCGGGAGGCGGCGGAGTGCGGGCTCGACGCATTCGGCGAGAACCGGGTGCAGGAGGCGCGCCAGAAGATTCCGCTGTGTCCGGACCATCTCGTCTGGCACCTCATCGGGCACCTGCAGAGCAACAAGGTCCGCGAGGCCGTCGCCCTGTTCGAGGTGATCCATTCAGTGGACTCCGCGCGGCTGCTGGGGCTGGTGGACGCGGCCGCCGAGGCGGCGGGGCGCCGCCCGACCGTGCTGCTTGAGGTCAACGTGTCCGGCGAGGGGTCCAAGTTCGGGCTGTCGCCGGACGGCGTAGCCGCCGTGCTCGAGGGTGCGGACCGGCTGATGAACGTGAATGTGGCCGGGCTGATGACGATCCCGCCGTTCAACCCGGAGCCCGAGGCCGTGCGCCCGTTCTTCCGCGCGCTGCGGGAGCTGCGCGACCGGCTCGCCCTGGCGGGCGGACGGCCGCTGCCGCAGCTCTCCATGGGCATGTCACACGACTTTGAGACGGCGGTCGAGGAGGGCGCCACGACGGTTCGCCTGGGCTCGATCCTGTTCGGGAAGCGCCCGCGCCCGGCGCCGGCGGGGGGCGAGGAATGAGCGGCCGCAATCAGGTGCTCGATGCCACGGCGCCGACGCCCCCGAAGAAGCGGGGCGGCCTTGGCGGTTCGCTGACGATCCTGCTGGTCGTCGTCGTGATCCTGCTGGTGTTCGCGTACTGTGCCGCGCGGACGGACGGGTTCCGGGAGTACGTGGAGGAGCAGGTGCAGAAGCGCACCGGGTTCAAGGTCTCGATCGAGAAGACGCGTGTCGGGTGGCCCTACGACCTGATTCTCGATCACGTGGCGTCGGACCGCGGCGACAGCCGAAGGCCCGGCGCGTTCAGCGTTCGGGAGGCGCGCCTGGGCCTGTCGCCCGGCGGGCTGCGGATCACGCTGACGGGCGGCCAGCTCTCGATGGCCCGCACCGCGGCCGGGGAGTGGGAGCCGAACGTGCTGCGCGGCTTTGGCCCGGCCAGCTCGGCCGCGGATCTGACGGCCGTCATGGCGGACTTCTCGCGGCGCGTGCGGCTGGTGGTGCGGGACGGGACGATCGAGTGGCGGGACGAGGGCGGCAAACGGACCGCCGCGGCCGAGGGCATCGAGTACACGCAGACGCCGCTCGATGCGCCCGGCCGCCGCCTGTATCATTTCCGGCTGTCAGCCCGGAGCGTGCTGCGGACGAACGCGTGGCAGATCCGGGGCGTGGAGCGGGAGTGGCTGGCGACCGAGAGCCAGCCGTACATCGAAGTGCGCTATGACGCGGACTGGGGGGTGGCGCCTGATGCGCCGGACTTCTGGAGCCGCGCGCCGCGCACCGCGGGGCAGGAGCAGAATCGATGATGATCAGCTCGGAGCGGGCGGCGGCGATCCAGTCCGGCTTTTCCCGGCAGCGCATCCTGGTCGTGGGCGACCTGATGCTGGACCGGTTCATCCGGGGGACGGTGGACCGGATCTCGCCGGAGGCGCCCGTGCCGGTTGTGAAGGTCTCCCATGAGAAGGACATGCCCGGCGGCGCGGCGAATGTAGCCATGAACGTGCGCTCCCTGGGAGGAGATGCCGTCATCGCCGGGCTGGTCGGCCGCGACGACAGCGGGCGGCGCCTCATGCGCGTGCTGCGGTCGGGGCGCATCGGGACCGATGGGATCATGGCGCTTCCGTCGTTCCGCACGACGGTCAAGACGCGGATCGTCGCCGATCGCCAGCAGGTGGTGCGGGTGGACTGGGAGGACGTCCGCGAGTTCCCCGGCGGGACCGTGGAGCGGTTCTGCCGGCGGCTGGAGACGCTGATCGGGCGGATGACGGGCGTGATCATCGAGGACTACGCGAAGGGCGCGATCGCACAGGAGGTGGTCGACACCGTCCTGGCCTGCGCGCGCAAGCGCGGCATCCCGGTTGGGTTCGATCCGAACCGGAACCGGGTTCTGCAGATGTCGGGGATTACCGTGGCGACGCCGAACACGCGCGAAGCGTACGCGGCGGCCGGCCTGCCCGAGAACACCCCGCTGGTCGATCCCCGCAAGGACCTCCAACTCCGGAAGGCCGCCGAGATCCTGCTCCGGAAGTGGAACCCGCAGCAGCTTATCATCACCCTGGGCTCGCACGGCATGTACCTGGCGGCGAAAGGCCACGCGCCGCGCATCATTCCCACGCGGGCGCGCGAGGTGTTCGACGTGAGCGGCGCGGGCGACACGGTGATTGCGGCCTGCGTGCTGGCCCTGAGCGCGGGGGCGGGCGACCTGGAGGCGGCCGAGATCGGCAATTTCGCGGCTGGCGTCGTCGTGGGCAAGCTCGGCACGGCGACCTGCTCGCCGAAGGAACTGGTCGCGGCCGTTCGCGACGAGGAGCGGCTCAGCGCATGAAGATTGCGGGCGTCATACCGGCGCGGTGGGGATCGACCCGGCTTCCGGGAAAGAGCCTGACGCCGCTCTGCGGCAAGCCCCTGGTCCTGTGGGTCGCGGAGCGGGCGCGCCGGGCGCGCCGGCTGGACCTGCTGCTCGTCGCGACCGACGACGCGCGGATAGCGGACGTCGTGCGGCGGGCCGGCTTCGAGGCGGCCATGACGGACCCGGCGCACGCGTCCGGAACCGACCGGGCGGCCGAGGCCGTGGCCGGTCGGGGCGCGGACGTGGTGATCAACGTTCAGGGGGACGAGCCGCTGATCGACCCGGACCTGATCGACCGGCTGGCCGCGACCATGGAGGAAGATCGGGACGCCGACATGGCGACGGCGGCGACGCCGATCCGCGACGCGGCGGAGCTGGCCAGCCCGGCGGTGGTGAAGGTGGTGTGCGACGCACGGGGGCGGGCGCTGTACTTCTCGCGCTCGGTGATTCCGCACGTGCGCGATCCGGGGGGAGCGGACGGAGGCGGCCCGCTGCATTGGCGGCACGTCGGCATCTACGCCTATCAGGCGCGGTTTCTGGACCGGTTCGTGCAAACGCCGCCCAGCCGGCTGGAGCTGACGGAGAAGCTGGAGCAGCTGCGCGCGCTTCACATCGGCGGGCGCATCCGCGTGCTGGAGACCGAGTACGCGGGCGTGGGCGTGGACACGCCGGGAGACGTTGCGAAGGCCGAGGCGGCGCTGCGGCAGATGGGGCTCGCATGAGCGCGGAGGGTCGCATGACGAGGCGGGTGCGCATATCGGAGCGCGTGGCGATTGGGGGCGGCGCCCCGCTCGCGCTGATCGCCGGGCCCTGCGTGATCGAGGGGCGGCGCGCCTGCCTCAGCCTGGCTCGCCGGCTGACCGACTGGGCGGGCGAGGAGGGGATTCCCTTCATCTTCAAGGCCTCGTACGACAAGGCGAACCGGTCGTCGGGCGCATCGTTTCGGGGACCCGGCTTGGACGAGGGGCTGGCGATCCTGGCCGAAGTGCGAGAGCGGTGCGGGGTTCCGGTTCTGACCGACGTACACCGGGATGAGGATGCGGAGGCCGTGGCGCGGGTGGTCGACGTGCTGCAGGTTCCGGCCTTCCTCTGCCGGCAGACCGACCTGATCCTGGCGCTGGCTGCGACTGGCCGGACGGTGAGCGTCAAGAAGGGGCAGTTCCTCGCGCCGTGGGACGTGGCGCAGATCGTTTCGAAGATCGAGGAGACGGGCAATCGGCGGATCCTGCTCACGGAGCGCGGGACGAGCTTCGGATACCGAAACCTGGTGGCGGACATGCGAAGCCTGCCGATCATGCGGCGGACGGGCTACCCGGTTGTTTTTGATGCGACGCACAGCGTTCAGCTTCCCGGGGCGGGCGGAACGAAATCCGGCGGCGAGCGCGAGTGGGCGCCTTATCTGGCGCGTGCGGCCGTGGCGGCCGGGTGCGATGCGGTCTTTGTGGAAACGCACCCCCGGCCCGAGCGGGGGCTGTCTGATGCGGCGAACATGATGCCCGTGCCGGTCTTGCGCCGGCTGTGGCCGATACTGAGGCAGATTGATGAACTGGTCCGAGGCTAGGCGGCTTGGGGTGGCGCTGGCGGCGGCGGCCGTGGTGGGATCGGGCGCCGGGTGCTCGGGCCGCGCGCCGGAATCCGCCCCGCCCCCGGCCGCCCGGCCCCCGTCGGCGGGCGCGCCGGTTGCGGGTGGCGGGCTGGATGGCGTCGCCGGCCGCGTG
>CAYSLU010000157.1:0-5839 GCA_964431965.1 uncultured Verrucomicrobiota bacterium | reverse complement strand
GGGTTCAACGGCTTCACGCTCGAACCGGTCGCCTGGGCCACGGCTCTAACGTGTCCGAGCCTCTTCATGCACGGCACCGAGGACCCGAGGGCCCGGATCGAAGAGGGCCGGCGCGTGTGCGCTGCTGCTCCCGGCCCCGCTCAGTTCGTGGCGTTTCCGGCCGCCGGCCACGAGTCCTACGCATCCCGCTTCCCGGCCGAATGGACCGGCGCCGTCCGTCGCTTCCTGACGAGGACCGCAATCCCCTGACAGGCCGCGGCTCGTGCTGCGCTACTACAAACGCCGCCCAGTGCGGAGCCCAGCCATCCAAGACGCGAGAGCCTGCCCGCTCCGGACATGGAGGGACGACCTCCTTGTCGGCCGCTGACCGGGATCAGGCCAGAACAGAAGACACGGGCCGCAGTGCCCGTTCCAGAGTAATGGGCCAGTGACGTGAGGGGGACGGAGCCCGAACCGGCCGGGACAGCCGGCGCCAAGGAACCCGCTTGGCCTCGTTCCGTGGAGACGGCGGTCTCCGCCGTTCCGACCCTCCCGTCACTGACGCCTCGCGTTCCAGATGCACTTGCTCTGGCCACCGGCTCGGACGCTTTGATAACATCGAGGATCGTGAAAAGAGAGATCAAGGTCGTTTTCGAACCGTCCGGCCGCAGCGTCTACGTGCTGCCCGGCACCGTCCTGCTCGAAGCCGCGGCCGAAGCCGGATTCATCATCCAAACCCCGTGCGGCGGGTCCGGCACCTGCGGCAAGTGTCACGTCCGCGTGACGGCGGGAGACTGCCCCGCCGGCGAGGTGGATATGGCGGCCCTCGGCGCGCAGAAGGTGGCCGACGGCTACCGGCTGGCCTGCCAAGCCCGCGTCGGCACCTCGAACGTCACCATTGAGATCCCCGACCGCTCCCTGCTCCAGAGCCAGCAGAAGATCCTCACCAGCGACGGCGGCGGAACGCTCGACATCCTCCCGCGCGTGCGAAAGCAGTACGTCGAACTCACGCCGCCGTCCCAGGATGACCCGACCTCGGACATCGAGCGCCTGCAGGCCGCCGTGGGTCGGTTCTCCGTCCACGTCAGCGCCCTCCGCGCCCTCCCGACCACCATCCGGAAGGCCGACTTCAAGGTCACCGCCGTGATCGTCGACGACGAGCTCATCGCCGTCGAGCCCGGCAACACGACGGACCTCTGCTACGGGATCGCCTTCGACATCGGCACCACCACCATCGTGGGGTCGCTCGTCAACCTGCGGACCGGCGAGGACATGGCAGTCGCCGCGAAGATGAACCCCCAGACATCGTTCGGCGACGATGTCGTGTCCCGTATCCAGCGCTGCCGGACGGAGCCCGACGGGCTCTCCCGCCTGCAGTCCGCCGTGCTCAAGGCCGTCCGCGAGATCATCGAGAAGCTCATCCAGAAGACCTCGGTCGCCCCCGACACGATCTACGAGATCGTGTTCGCCGGCAACACGACGATGCAGGAGATCCTGTGCGGGATCGACCCCTCGCCGCTCGGCGAGCTGCCGTTCGTCGCCGCCTTCACCCGGTCCGTCAACATGCGGGCCGCCGACCTCAAGCTCAACATCAATCCCGAGGCGAACGTCTACGTCTTCCCCCAGATCGGCGGCTTCGTGGGCGGCGACACCGTGGCCGGCATCGTGGCCACCCGGCTGGATCAGACGACCGTGCCGTCCCTGCTCGTCGACATCGGCACCAACGGCGAGATCGTGCTGGCCCATCAGGGCCGGCTGGTCGCCACATCGGTCGCCGCCGGGCCGGCTTTCGAAGGAGCGCGCATCACCAACGGCATGCGCGCCACCTCGGGGGCTATTGAGAAGGTCATCGTCAACGGCGACTTGCGCATCAACGTCATCGGCAATGCCCGACCGTCCGGCATCTGCGGCAGCGGGCTCATCGACGCCGTCGCGGAGATGCTCCGGCTCGGCGTCCTCGACTCCACGGGCCGGATCGTCGCCCCCGACGAACTCCCCGCGGCCACGCCGGACCCGATCCGCCGCCGCGTGCTGCCGCACGGCGACGAGTTCTGCTTCGCCCTGGCCATGGGCGCAGAGACGGCGAATGGCCAGCCCCTCTGCTTGTACCAGAAGGACGTCCGCGAGCTCCAGCTGGCGAACGCCGCCATCCGCGCGGGGATCAACATTCTCCTGACGGCCGGCGGACTGACCCAGGCCGACCTCCAGTCGATCCTCCTCGCGGGCGCGTTCGGGAACTTCATCCGCCGCCGCAACGCGCGGCGCATCGGCATGCTCCCGCCAATCCCCTGCAACCGGATCCGGTTCGTCGGCAACGCGGCGTCGTTCGGCGCGAAGCGCGCGCTGCTGTCGACGGCGGAAAAGGACTATGCCGAGCAGATCGGGCGCGCCACCGAGCATCTCGATCTCTCGCTGGATCCCGGCTTCCAGATGGAATTCGGCGAGGCCATGATCATGCCCGACGCGGAGCCAGCCGACTGCGTCGAAGACTAGACGCGCAAGGCACTCTCTGCGGGCGTTCGCAGAGCCCAACCCACCCCCCGCTTCGCGGATCCCTCCCAGGAGGGGATCTCGTTCCCGCGAGACGCATTAGGCGTGGTCCCCTCCTCGGAGAGGCGCCCGAAGGGCGGGTGGGCTCCGACCCCGAACATGCCCTAACCGGAACAGTTCAGTTGCCGACTCTCTTCCGGTCTGTCCGCGCCCTCCGCTCAATATCGAACAAGGGTTTTCCGGTGTCGACACCTCTGACCGACCGTTCCGAGTACGCGAAGGAACGGGGCGAACCGTGAGGCGGATTGGGTCGGGTCGAGTCCGCGAGACCTCCGAACGGGGACGCGTCAGATTGCCTCACATGCAAGGCGGCGGGGGCGGCGCTGGACTCCTGTCCGCGCCGTCCCCGCCAACGCCGCAGGTGAGGCGAGATGGCGCGCCTCCGTTCGGCCCAATCCGCCGAACTGTCTCGTATCGCTCAGCCCGCCGCCTCCCGCTGCAAAGCTGATTCCACAACAGAGGGCGATGCGCCGGCCGCCAGCCGTCGGAGTCACCGAAGCCCGGCCAGGCGGCCATCGACCGGGGATATCGGCCCGCCGATCCGGCTCAGGCCGACTGGCTGCAGCGCCCTCACCGGTGTGCCCGTGCGCGCCAACGTGACGCGATACAGCCACTCCGTGGCGCCGCTCCCGCTCACATCGTCACACGCGGTAGTCACATCGCCCGTGGCGGAGATCATGGGCCGCACGGTGACCCATGCATTCGACGGCCCCAGCGGTCCGTCGGCCCGCTGCAGATCGTAGGCCCGCGGCGCGTCGAACCCGTCCGGCCGCGTCCGCCACGCCACCATCACCGCCCCGGTGGCGTCCGAGCGCGCCCACACCATGCGCAGGGCCGATCCTGCATTCGTCGGGTCCGTGTTCGCCGCATATTCCTGCCGCGTCGTGAAGCCGTCCCCGTCCGGATCCTCCGCGGCGTCGGTCGCGTTCGTCGGGCTCAGCTCGAACACGATCTCCCACCAGTCCGGAACCGTGTCCCCGTCCGCGTCATCCAAGCCCACAGCCGCCTCCGCATTCACCCGCCCCCATCCGTAGGTGTTGTTGGGCACCTCGCTCCCGGACACGCCGCCGCACGTCTGGGCGCTCGTCCGGGGCGTCGCCGTCCGCGTAATCAACCGCTCGACGCGATCCACCTGCCCGCGCAGCCCCGGGTGAGCCGAGAACACCAGCGCGGCGACGCCCGCCACGTGCGGCCCCGCCATGCTCGTCCCCGAATCCAGCCCGTAGCCGGTGCCCGGGAAGCTGGACCGCACGTTCTGCCCGGGCGCCGACACGTCGGGCTTCATGCGGCCACTGCCATCCGCCGTCACATTCCCCCGACTGCTGAAGCTGACGATGGAGTCGCCGCTGTCCGTGGCCCCGACCGTAAACGAGGCGTCGAAGAGCGCCGGCTGCTCCGAGACCGAGCTGCAGCCCGAGCCCGAGTTTCCGGCAGCCGCCACCACCAGGATGCCGGACGCGCGCGTGTTTTCCACCACGCTCCGCAGCATGTCGATGTTGGTGCAGCCCTCGTAGCCCGGGCAGCCCCACGAGTTGTTGATCACATCCGGTGCCTTTGTGGGATCGGGATTGAGGCCGGCCGCATCGGTCGGCGCCATCAGCCACTGGAAGCACTCGGTGTACGTCGCGGGCGTGCCCACCCCCTGGCTCATGTTCCGGCACCCGATCCAGCGCGCCCCCGGCGCCACGCCCACCTGGTTGCCGGCACCATCGTCGCCCACCATCGTCCCCATCGTGTGCGTGCCGTGATTGTTGTCGTCGCACGGGAATGGAGAGTCCGCGCCGCACGCGCCCCCGCCGGAGTGAATGGCGTCGTGCCAGTTGTACGCGTGGTTCGCGTTCGTGCCATCCCAGCCCCGGTACTGCCGGATCAGCGCCGGGTGATCCCAGTCGTAGCCGGTGTCCTGGCCCGCCACCACCACGCCGGCCCCGGTGATCCCCCGGGCCCACACCTGCGGCGCCCGGATGATCGTGAGATTCCACTCGACCGCGCTCGGCGCCAGCCGCGCCAGCTCGGGCCGGGCGGGGAACGGCCGCCGAAGCAGCACGCGCGAATTGGCGCAGACGGCCGACACCTCTGGCCGGGATGCCACGCGCTGCACGGTGGCCATGTCGCACTCGGCCCAGACCAGATTCGCCGCCCAGAACGCCCGATGCGGCGCCCCCGCGCGCTGCAGCGCGTCGATCACCGGCTTCTGCGTGCGCGCGGCATGCTCGGCCAGGACCCGGCACACGTAGGCGCCCTTCTCTTCCTTCGTCAGCAGGCGCCCGGCGCCGGCCAGATCCGCCTGCTCGCCCAGCAGCACCATGCACGCCACCGTCCCACCGGGCGCAGTCGCAAAGGAATCCAGAACCAGAAGATCAACCTTGTCATGCCATTCAGCCGCGCGGGCCGGGCCGGCCACGGCCGCGAGCCATGCGGCCAGGACCGTGAGCCACACTCGGACCGCACCGCCGCACCGTATTCGGCATGCATCCATGGTCCACAGTCTAACACGCCCCACGCCGCGCTGACACCTACCACCCGTCCTCCACGTTCACTCGCACTGGTCTCATTCCGATACCCTACCACTCCGCATCACCCACCGACACGGACTTGTCCACTTCAGATCACTTCTGCTTCTTGACGTCGAGGGCCTGCTTCAGTTTCTCCACGGCCACGCCCTTGGCCTTGGTCGTTGTCGCTTCGAGTTCCTGCAGGGCCGCCTTTGCAGTCGGCGGAAGCTCCTGCTCGTCTGCCGCCCGAACCACAAATGGACAGCTGTAGGTCGCCAGAAGAAAGGCTGCGATGATGGTTCTCATTACGTCTCCTGAATGGATTCGGGGCCGCTATTCTCATCCTCTTCATAACCAGAGCGCACGCCCTCACTTTCGGCGCGGAACGCGACGTAAAGAGCGAGGCGTTGTTGGCTTCTCCGGTTCTACAATCTTGAGTTTGCCCAGCGATGCGATGGCGTCGAAATCCCGGTCGTTGTGCAACAAGGCAACATCGTGCTCGAGCGCGACTGCCGCAATCATGCAATCGACGGCATTGCGAACAGTCAGGCCGCGCCGACGCAGCGTCCGGTAAAGCTCTGCCGCCCTCACAAAAGTCGCTCTGGTCATGGGCAGCAGGATGAACGAGTCAAAGGAGACAAGCGCGTTCGCGTATTCCTTCTCATCCCGAATTCCCTGCAAGACTTCCGTTAGGACGACCCCGCACACGCAAACGTCCTCGTTTGCGTTCAGCATGCGCTCCAGTTCCTGCACTTGCGCCGTGTCCGTGCCTCGGAAGAAGTCTATCCACACCGTTGTGTCGATCAGGGTCACCG
>CAYSLU010000156.1:0-5861 GCA_964431965.1 uncultured Verrucomicrobiota bacterium | reverse complement strand
GGGACCAAGCAAGTGAAGCAAGAGCGATCCGCAAACAATTTGCGTCTTGCGCCTTCTGTCGTCTTTGCGGCTGCTCTGCTCGGCTCTCTCTCTCTCGGACGAGATGCGTCTGCCCTGGGCGGTTTGGACTCGCGCCGGAAGCGCAGGTTGTCTACTGTACCGACCCTTTTCGCGCGGGTTGCGGCATCGGGTCGCGCCCGGCAGCGGGGATGCCTTCCAGGAGGGATTTCAGTGTGAGTCGGACGCAGCGACGGCCGGTATTGGCGCTGATGGACAAGCTGTCGATGGACGGCGTGAACCCGGTCTGCATAGCGCTCAACATCCGCGACTCGTCCGGCGCCTTCTCCCGGCTGGGGTACGACATCCGCGTAGCCGAGATCCGGGCGACGCCCGCGGCCGGCCGGGTGCTCGAGGAGCGGGGCATTCCCGTGGATTACCTGGGCCGCGGCAAGTACTCCCTTCTAACGCTGTCCGACGTGCTGGGCTTGATTCGGCGTGACGGCATCAGCCTGGTGCACTGCCACGGGTATAACGCGGCGAACGTCGGCCGGCTGGCTGGCCGGCGGGCGGGCATCCCGGTGATCGTACACGAGCACGCCATCCTGAAGGTCCAGCCGCATCAGTTCGTGGCGGACTTCCTGCTGCGGGGCCTCGCCACGGCCGGGGTCGCGGTGTCGGAGGCTGTGAAGCAGTTCATGATTCGCGGCCGCAGCGTTCCGGCCGGCCGGATTCGGGTGGTTCACAACGGGACGTGTCTCGACCGATTCCGCACGGTGGCGCCCGAGGCCGTTCGCGCGGCGCGGACCCGGCTGGGGATTCCGGACGGCGCGCGCGTTATCGGGACGGTCACGCGCCTGCACGAGGAGAAGGGGAACCAGCACCTGCTGTCGGCCATGCCGCTGGTGCTTCGCGCGTGCCCCGATGCCATGCTCGTGGTGGCCGGCGACGGACCGCTGGCGGAGCCGCTGCGGCGGCAGGCAGACGCGCTCGCCATCCGCGAGCGCGTCGTGTTTGCAGGCTTCATATCGGACGTCCCGGACGTGATGGCGGGGTTCGACGTGAAGGTGATCCCCTCGATCCAGGAGGGGTTCTCCTTTGTGGCGGTGGAGGCCATGGCCGCCGGCCGGCCGATCGTGGCGTCGCGCACGGGCGGGCTGGCGGAGATCGTCATCGATGGCGAAAACGGCCTTCTGGTCGAACCCGGCGATGCCGCGGGGCTGGGTGCGGCGATCGTGCGGGTGCTGTCGGACGCCGCCCTGGCGCAGCGGCTGGCCGCCGCCGGCCGGATCGCGGCCGAGTCGTACACGATCGAACGCTATGCGAGCCGGATCGCCGGGCTCTACGACGAGCTGCTGGGCGGATCGGCGGGCCGGGCGGAAGCGGAGCGGGTAGCATGATACGCATCGGACTGATCCTGGCCGGCGCCCTGCTGGCCGGCTGCGGCCGCCACGCGCCGGCGCCGCTCGTTGGGCTCGAGTGGCCCGAATCGCCGCGCGAGTATGCGATCGGCATCTTCGAGGGGCCGGATCCCCTCCGGCTGGCTCCCGTCGGTGGGACGGGGGCGCCGCCGGCGCTCGCCGCGCGTGACGTGACCGATGTGGCCGCCGGCTTCGTGGCGGACCCCTTCATGATCCGGACGAACGGCCAGTGGCACATGTTCTTCGAAGTCATGAACGAGGAAGCCGGGCAGGGCGACATCGGGCTGGCGACCAGCGCCGACGGCCGGTCGTGGCAGTACCGGCAGGTTGTGCTGGATGAGCCGTTCCACCTGTCGTACCCGTGCGTGTTCCAGTGGGAGGGCCGGGCCTACATGGTGCCGGAATCCCGACAGAGCGGTGCGGTTCGGCTGTACGAGGCTGACCCGTTCCCCGTCCGGTGGCGGTATGTCACGAACCTCGTCGATGCGCCACTGGTGGATCCCACCGTGCTGCGCCATGGCGGTCGATGGTGGCTGTTCGCCGGTGTGCGGGCGAATCACGAGCTGCACCTGTTCCACTCCGAGTCGCTCGTGAGCGGGTGGCGGCCGCATCCGATGTCGCCGGTCGTCCGCAACAACCGGGACATCGCCCGGCCGGGCGGAAGGGTGTTGAGCATGGGAGAGCGCGTCCTTCGCTTCCCTCAGGACTGCGACCCCGACTACGGGAATGCGGTGCGCGCCATGGAGATCACGGAGCTGACGCCGACGACCTACCGGGAGCGGGAGTGCCCGGAGAGCCCGGTGCTCACCGGCGGCATGTTGTCCTGGGCGACCGCCGGCATGCATCAGATTGACGCGCATCCGGTATCGGAGACCGGGGCCACTGGGACGAGCTGGATCGCCTGCGTGGACGGCTTTCGGCCGGCGGCGCCCCGCGAACGCGTCAACGCGGCCTTCGAGAACGGGTTGAGGCTGGCCGGCTTCACGCGGGAGGCATCACGCGACCGGTTCGAACTCCTGCGCTTCTACTGGGCGGACATGCCGACGAATCTGCCATCGGGCGCGATCGGCTGCTTCGTGCATGTCCGCCGCGGCGGGAAGCTCGTGGCGCAGGTCGACCATCGGCTGGAGCCGGGGGTCCGGGTCTACGAGCGCTCTCTCCACCTTTCGCCCGACCTGGCCCCGGGAAGCTACGAGGTGTGGTGCGGCCTCTTCGACTTGCGAACCGGCCGCCGCCTGGGCGTGCGCGCGAGCGAGGAAGTCCGGCGCCGCGCCGTTCGGGTCGGCGCCCCGATCGAACTGGCTCCCCTGGCCGCGCCGGCCGCCGGTCAGAAGACGTAACGCACGCCCACGCCGACGGCGTCGTTGTCCGCCGGCAGGCTGAAGTCGTTGCTCAGCTTGAGCTCGTCGAACTGCCAGCGGTTGTGCGTGCCCTCCACCTCCGCCCACATCCGGCGCAGATAGAAGTCGGCGTGCCAGTGCGCGCTCAACGCCATGCTCACGCCGACGTAGGCCACCCACGCGGTCGTGTCCTTGAGGTCGAACTCCTGCTCGAACCCGTAGTAGTCGGTGTGTTCGCCGCGCAGCGCATAGCGCCAGTCCGCCGTCGGGTGGAAGTCGGAGAAAAGATACCCGACGCCGATCCCGCCGTACGGCACGAAGCGTGTCTCGTTCGGATAGCGGCCGAACGCGCTCAGAATCGGGCCGTGCAGATCCACCGTCCCGTCGTTGTGTCCGTCCGTGCGGGTGATCGTATCGAACTCCACCTGGTCCCAGGTGAGGTCAATCCCTCCGTAGGGGCAGAAGGCGTAGCTGGCGAACACCTTCAGGGGCCAGTGATTCTGGACGGCGTCCAGCTCGTCGATGCTGCCGTAGAACGTGCTGCCGTTCTGATGCCGACTGAGGAGGCGGAACCACGTGCTGCGGGTTCCGACTTCGAGGTGCCCGGACAGGGCGCGCAGGACGGGATGGCCCGAGGAGTCCGTCCCGGCGGACACGGCGGGACGGGGCGCCGCCGTCGGAGCCGCGGTCGCGGGGACATAGAGCGGAACGGCCGCCGGCTTCGGGGCGGGCGGGCTTTGAGCGGGCATCGGGGCGGCCGGTCGCGCCTTCGGCTGCCGTGACGGCTCGATGCTGCGGGCGATCAGGTTGGTGCGCGGCGGAGTCGGCGCGGAGCGCACGATGCGCGTGGCGCCCGCCGGGGTCGCCGCGGAGGCGGGCGTCCAGGCCGACGCGACGGTGATGCAGCATGCGGCGACGAGCGCATACCGGGCCAGCAACACGGAGCGGTTCAACATACGCACCCCCGAAAAGCGATCCAACGGTTGACGCGGTACTCAAACGGGCGCGGAGTCTAGCATGGTGGACGCCTCGCGTTGAAGATCACGTTTCGCGCGGCGCGATATCCCGGATTTCGGGTGGCAGGCACGATCCGCCCATGAGCCCCATGCGTGCCAGGCGGTAGCGGATGCCCATGCCGAGGCAGCCGAAGCCGTAGATCACGCTGCGGCGGAAGTTAATCGAGGACGCGTCCGCGAAGTAGATTGTGGGGCAGCTCACCTCGGCGATCGTGTAGCCGGCCCACAGGATCTGGACCAGCATCTGGTTGTCGAAGGCGAAGTCGTTCGAGTTGCGGTCGAGCGGGAGCTGGCGCAGCAGCCGGGCCGAGAACGCGCGATAGCCGGTGTGGTACTCGGAGAGCTTCGCCCCCGTCAGGACGTTCTCGGCGAAGGTGAGCATGCGGTTGAACACATACTTCCATGGCGGCATTCCGCCGCGCAGGGCGTGGCCGCCCAGGATGCGCGAGCCGAGCACGCAGTCGTACAGCCCGCCGCCGATCATCGCGGCCATCGCCGGGAGGAGCTTCGGCGTATACTGGCAGTCCGGGTGAACCATGATGACGATGTCGGCACGCTGCTCGAGGGCCAGGCGATAGCACGTCTTCTGGTTTCCGCCGTAGCCGAGGTTGTGCTTGTGAACGTGGACCTGCGCGAGCGGGAGTTCGCGCGCCACGCGGACGGTCTCGTCGGGGCTCGCGTCGTCCACAATGATCACGTGGTCCACGACCCCCTGCGCCATGACCTCGTCGTACGCGCGCCGGAGCGTCCGCTCCGCCCGGTAGGCCGGCATGACCACCACGACCCGCTGGTCCCGGTACATGAGTTGTCCCTTCGTCGTTCGTTTCGAGCCGCCGGATTTATACGGCCTCGCCGCCGGGGGTGCAAACCCGCATTACTCGCTTCGCAGCGCCGGCAGCGGGTCGCCGCGCATGGCCCAGGCGGCCGCGAGCAGCACCCACCCGAATCCGGTCGCGAGCAGAGCGGCCAGGACGAGGCCGGCGGCGGCCCACGGGGCGGCGTCGCCGGTGGTCGGCAGAACGGACAGGATGGCGGCCGCGGCGCCGGCGGCGAGCCCGGCGGCGAGCAGCCCGGCGTGCTCGGCCACGACCAGCGCCACCAGCGTGCGGCGCCGGTAGCCCACGGCGCGCAGGATCGCAAGCTCCGACCGCCGCTCGAGAACGTTGCGGAGGACGATCAGGCCGAGCCCCACGGTCCCCAGCAGCAGTCCCAGCGCGCCCAGCGCGCTAAAGATCGAGAGGTAGGTGTGCTCGACCGCGGCGAAGGCCGCGAGCCGTTCCTCGGTCCCCGTGATGCGGATTCCGCCGTCGTCGAATGCGCGCAGCAACTCGCCGCGCACGGCGGTCCGCCGGGCGGGCGGCGCGGCCAGCAGCAGGAGTCGCTGGCCGGGCTCCGACGGGAAGAGGCGGCGGAACGAGGCGTCGGACATGATGAGGCTGCCCTGCAGCACGGTGTTGCGGAGGATGCCCACGACCCGGAGTGTGGCGGGCTCGCCGGATTCGTCCGGGTAGGACAGCGTGTCTCCCACGTTCAGGTGCAGGCCCCAGGTGATTGTGGCCTCGTCGCCGACGACCGGGATCTCCCCGCCCGACGTGTCGAGGACCCACCAGGGGGGTGCGTCCCGGCTGGGCGGCCCCTCGTGGCGGACGAAGGAGAACGCGCCGCGCCGGGCCAGCCGATCCGGATCGACGCCGAGGATGCGCGGGAGCTGGGCGCGGCTGAGCGTCAGGCAGCTTGCGTCATCCCCATTCCGGACTCGGAACGGCACGATGTCGATACCGACGAGCGCCGCCGGGTCGAGGCCGCAGGCCGACTGGGCGGCCGGATCCGCGAGGTCGCGGACGACGGGCGCGGACAGCTCGGCCATCAGCGCGAACCCGCCGGCTCCCGAGGCGGGGTCGTCGAGCCGCTCCGGGCGCGGCTGCCGGCTGCCGATCGTGACCACCACGAACACGCCGCAGGCGAGCATGGCGATGACCGCCAGGCTGCGGCGCCTCCGGCGAGTCGCGTTCCGGGCGGCGAGCTGCCAGCGGTGGCGCAGGCCGGCCGCTGTCGGCATCGCAATTGGATGCGCTCAACCAGGCCGC
>CAYSLU010000155.1:0-6518 GCA_964431965.1 uncultured Verrucomicrobiota bacterium | reverse complement strand
GCCGCGGAGGACATGGTGGACGGGGGCTTGAATCCCGTGTATCACCTGACGCTGGTGGCTCCGCCATCGAGCCGCCACCGGCTTCGGACCGTGCTGAAGCTGGCTCCGGTCGGCAGCGGATGAGCGCAGGATGACATGAGACCGACGAACTATCTGATTGCCTTCACGGTGCGCAGCGGCAGCACGTTGCTGTGCGACTACCTTTCGGCGAACGGGCTGGGTCAGCCCATGGAGTATTTCCAGCATCCATTCGGCGTGGCCAACCGGTGGGCCTACGACCTGACGGGCGCTCAGCCGGATGATTTCGCGGGGTATCTGCGCGGGCTGCCCGTGACATGCGGCCGGCACGGCATCTTCGGCGCCAAGATCGCCTGGGACCACAAGAACGTCCTCCTGGACGAGTGCCGCCGCCACGGGCTTCCCGCGGCGGACGTCGCGGATCTCTTCCCCGGCGTGCGGTGGCTTCACCTCAAGCGCCGCAACCGGGCCGCGCAGGCGGTGTCCGCGTGGCGGGCCGTGGCGTCCGGCCGATGGCACTCCGTGGATCCCGATTCCGCCAGGCCGGCGCCCGCCTACGACTACTTCGGCGTGTTTCGGTTCTTCTTCTCGATCCTCGTGGAGGAGCAGCTGTGGGAGCACTACTTCGGCCGGGGCGGGGTCGTGCCCCTGACGCTCTACTACGAGGACCTGGTCGATGACCCGCAGCGGGTGCTCGCGCAGGCGGCGAGCCACATCCTCGGGGCGGCGAGCCCGCCCGGCGGCGTCGGCGCGTTCAGCCTGGAGACGCGGCTGATTCCGCTGCGGGATGCCTACTCCGCGGGGCTGGAATCGCGGTT
This sequence comes from uncultured Verrucomicrobiota bacterium, assembly GCA_964431965.1. Classification (GTDB taxonomy): domain Bacteria; phylum Verrucomicrobiota; class Kiritimatiellia; order CAIKKV01; family CAYSLU01; genus CAYSLU01. Next base: position 5,682 of record CAYSLU010000155.1, on the reverse strand, counting down.
TCTCGACGACCTCTATCGAATCGGCGTGCCGGCGCATTGGGAGACGCGGCAGGAGGAGGTCGGGCGCTGGATGGACTTCTTCCAGAATCATCGGTGGCGGTCGGGGGGCGATCCGGCCCGCGGGTGAGCCTCCGGCCGGGCGGCTTGTGCGCGGCGCGGTCGGCCGGTATGATGCCGCCAGCCCATGACATCCGAAACCGGTGGACTCGGTCGGGCGCTGCGCTCCCTCTGGCGGAGCGCGCGCGCGGGCGCGGCGTGGGGCGCGGCGATGCTGATCGCGCTCCACCTCGCGCGCCTGGTGCTGGGGTGGCCCACGTACATCCTGGCCGAGGCCGAGAGCCCGTGGAACGCGGCGCCCCTTCGCTGGCTGCCGGGGGACCCGTCCTGGCTGATCTTCCAGGGGGGCGCGCTCTGCGGGATCGCGCTGGGCCTGATGAACCTGCTGCTGGCGGCGCTGATGGGGCTTGCGAGCGGAGCGGGCGCGTGGTGCCTCACGCGCTGGCCCCGGTTCCTTCGCATCCTGTGCGTGCCGGTGACCGTGGCCGCGTGCGCCGCGGCGCTGGCGCGCGGCGTGACGTATGCGCCGCTCGATCCGGAGGTGTACCGCGAGAGCGGGGAGTGGCGGACGTGGGCCGACGACTACCTGCGGCTGCGCATTCCCGGCGGCTGGGGCATCCGGCCGGAGGGCGAGTACTACGGCGCCGTGTCGGCCGCGCTGAATCCGGACGCCCGGGGCTGGACCTACTCGGTCGTCGACGGAGACGGAAATGATGTCGTTTCGATCGCGTTTGGCTATGGCGGCCCCGAGTTCCCGGTGTGCCTGTGCGCGCCGCTGGAGCGCTACGCATATGGGCGGATCGAAGGCCGGAAGATGTGGGTCCACCGCGCGGGCGGCGGATTCACGGTCAAGATGGCGAACCGGCTCTACCGGCTGGACATTCATCCGAAGGGGCACGCGGCCGGGCCGGGGTTGATCCAGCATGTGGTCTTGAGCTGTCGGTTCGTGGAGCCCGGCAACGGGACGCCGTGAGGAGCTGCGGCTGACGCAAGGAGTGACTGTGTCGGACACACTGAGCCCGCTTCCACCGTTGGACGCCCGCGTGCCGGCCTGGGCCGCGGGAGACCTGAGCGGGCGGGACTGCCCGGCGTGCGGCGCCGGCGCGGCCGCGCCGGTCTGCATCCGGCCGGACGGGCTCGGCGTGCGGCGCTGCGGGCGCTGCCGCGCGCTCTTCGTTTCCCCGGCTCCGTCGCCGTCGGCCCTGGCCGGGTTCTACGCGACGTACGAGGAGGGGCACCGTCGCGCGGAGGCGACGACGCCGGCGGAGCTGGCCCGCGCCTACGCCGCGATCGAGCCGCTGGCCGACCTCCGGATTCGCGAGCTCTCCTCGCTGATGCCCCTGTCCGGCGCGCGCGTGCTCGACGTCGGATTTGGCCGGCCGCACTTCCTGTGCGCCCTGCGGAAGCTCGGCGCGGTTCCGTACGGGGTGGAGCTCGACGGGCGCGCGATCGAGTTCGCGCGGGCCGTCGGCATCGAGCACGTGTTTCACGGGGAGATCGCGGACCTGGCGCTCGACGGCTCCTTCGATCTGGTCGCGCTGAACGACCTGCTGGAGCACCCGCTGGACCCTCTGTCGGTGCTGAAGAAGGCGGCGACCCTGCTGCGGCCCGGCGGGCTGCTGCTCGTGTGGACGCCGAACGGCGACAGCGGGGGCCGCGACTCCGCGCCCGTGGTCTTCCGGGTCGACCTGGAGCACATGCAGTACTTCACGACGGACAGCATGCTTTACCTGGCGGCGGCCCTGGGGCTGCGCGTCGTGCACCTCGAGACGCTGGGATTCCCGAACGTGGCGCCGCTGACCGGGGCGGCGGCGCGGCCCGGCGCCCGGGTGCGGCGGGCCGTCCGGAGGCTGCCGGGCGTCGCGATGCTGGGCCGGCTGCGCCGGCGGCTGGCGGCGCCCGGGCGCGCCGCCGACGAGCGCGCCGGGGCGTATCATCTGTTCTGCATCCTGATGAAGAGCGCGTGAGCGGCGGATGGAGGCTGACATGAACGACGAAGAGCAGGCGCGGCGGCGCGAGGAGCTGCGGGTGTTGCTGGGCGACGTGCCGGACTGGACGCGGCCGATCTCGGCGCGGCTGGTCGAGCGCGTGAAGCGCGGCGGCTACGTGCTGGAGAAGCTGGTGCTCGACCTGAACGGCATCGAGCCGGTTCCGGCCCATTTCGTGAAGCCGGCGGGCGCGACGGGCCCGCTGCCGTGCGTGCTGTACTGTCACGCCCACGGGGGAGCCTACGCGCTCGGGAAGGACGAGCTGACCGCGGGGCAGAGCGCGCTGCAGGCGCCTCCGTACGCCGAAGCGCTGACGGCGGCGGGGTATGCCGCGCTGTGCATCGACACATGGGTCTTCGGAGAGCGCCGGGGCCGCGCCGAAAGCGAGGCGTTCAAGGAGATGCTGTGGAAGGGGCAGGTGCTGTGGGGCATGATGGTCTACGACAGCGTGCGCGCGCTGGACTACCTGTGCAGCCGGCCCGACATCGACCCGGCGCGCCTGGCCTCCGCCGGCATCTCCATGGGCAGCACGATGTCGTGGTGGACGGCCGCGCTCGACCTGCGGATCGCGGCGTGCGTCGACCTCTGCTGCCTCACGGACTTCGAGGCGCTGATCGAGTCGCGGGGGCTCGACGGGCACGGCCTGTACTACTTTGTGCCGGGCCTCCTGAAGCGGTTCAGCGCCGGGCAGATCAACTCGCTGATCGCGCCGCGGCCGCACCTGAGCCTGCAGGGGGACTACGACCGGCTGACGCCGCCGGCCGGCCTCGACCGGATCGACCGGGAGCTGAGCGCGGTGTATGCGGCGCGCGGGCGGCCCGACGCCTGGGTGCTGAAGCGCTATCCCATCGGTCACTTCGAGAGCGCCGACATGCGGGCCGAGGTGCTCGCTTTCCTGAAGCGCTGGCTGTAGGCGCGCCGTCCGCTCAGCGCTGCTTCAGGTCCTGGCTCGCCCGCTCCAGCGTCTCGCGTTCGCGCTTGGACAGGCTTTCGAGCCCGGTGGCGGAGATCTTGTCCAGGATGCGATCGACCTCTTCCTCGGACGGTGTTTCGTCTTCCGTCCGGATCAGGCGCAGGTTCGCCCGCCGGCGGGGGCGCGGCGCGAGCTTCCACCACTCGGGCTGCTCGCCGCCATCCGACCAGACGCCCGCGGGCTCCCGCGCGAGCCGGCGGGCATAGAGGAAGCCCGCGAGCCCGCCTGCGAGGTGCGCCGCGTGCGCGATGTTGCCGTCCGCCCCGAAGAGCGAGAGGAACGTCACGACGCCGTATACGATGGCGAGCGTGCGTGCGGTCATCGTGACCGGCAGGATGAAGAACAGCAGGAGCGTGACGGGGCGGTCCGGGAAGAGCACCGCGAAGGCGGCCAGCACGCCGAAGATCGCGCCTGACGCGCCCACGCACACCGACGCATGCCCGGCGCTCAGCAGGAGCCAGCCGACTCCGCCCAGGACTCCGCAGACCATGTAGAAGGAGAGAAAGCGCCGCGTGCCGGTCGTGCGTTCCACGTCGGGCCCGAACATGAGCAGCCCGAGCATGTTCACCAGGAGGTGCATCAGGCCCCCGTGCAGGAACGGGTAGGTGAAGAGCTGCCAGAGCTGGCCGCGCATGACGGCCGGCAGGCTGAGGCCCAGCGCGGCGGTCAGGCGGCCCGGAGCGATCATGTCCGAGACGAGCTGCACCACGAACGCGATCAGCGAGGCCGCGATCAGCCCGCGCACCGCGGGCGTGACCCGCGGTGGTCCGAAGCTGCCATACGGTCCGTACATGCTGGTTTTCCCTCCTTGCCAGAATCAGCGTATCACATGAGAATACCACGGCAAAAGAGCGTTCGGTTCGGCCGCCGCGCCCGGGTTGGCGCGGCGGACGGATCGGCGATGCGTTCGGGACGACGCCGCCGGGGCCGATCGGCTTCGGCGGTGGTCTCTTTTGATGGGGAGAAGCGGACATGGGCATGAACCTGACACAGAAGATCCTGGCCGAGCATCTGGTCTCTGGGGAGCTGGTGCCGGGCCGGGAGATCGCGATCAGGGTCGACCAGACCCTCACGCAGGACGCAACGGGCACGATGGCCTGCCTCCAGTTCGAGGCGATGGGCCTGGACCGGGTGCGCAACGAGCTGGCGATGAGCTACGTCGATCACAATACGGTACAGCAGGGATTCGAGAACGCGGACGACCACCGCTACCTGCAGTCGGTCGCCGCGCGCTACGGCTTGATCTACTCCAAGCCGGGGAACGGGATCTGCCACCAGGTGCACTTGGAGCGGTTCGGGGTGCCCGGCAAGACGCTGCTGGGCGCGGACTCGCACACGCCGACTGGCGGCGGGATCGGGATGCTCGCGATCGGCGCCGGCGGGATTGATGTCGCCGTCGCCATGGGCGGCGGCCCGTTTCACATGGCGGTTCCGAAGGTGGTCAACATCCGCCTGACCGGCCGGCTCAAGCCGTGGGTCACGGCCAAGGACGTCATCCTGCAGGTCCTGCGCCTCTTTTCGACCAAGGGCAACGTGGGGTGCGTGTTCGAGTACGGCGGGCCCGGCGTGGCCACGCTGGACGTGCCGGAGCGCGCGACGATCACGAACATGGGCGCCGAGTGCGGCGTGACGAGCTCGATCTTCCCGAGCGACGACGCCACGAAGCGCTTCATGGAGGCGCAGGGGCGGGGCGAGGGGTGGCGGGAGGCGTCGGCGGACGCGGACGCGACCTACGACCGCGTCGAGACGATCAACCTGTCCAAGCTCGAGCCGCTGGCGGCCGCGCCGCACTCGCCGGACAACGTCGTGACGATCGCCTCGATCGCGGGTCTGAAGGTGGACCAGGTGCTCGTCGGATCCTGTACGAACTCCTCGTACCACGACCTGAAGACCGTGGCGCGAATCGTGCGCGGCCGGAAGGTGCATCCGGACGTCAGCATGGCGATCGCGCCGGGCTCGCGGCAGGTGCTCCTGATGCTCGACGCCGAGGGCGGCGTGCACGACCTCCTGGGCGCGGGCGCGCGCATCCTGGAGAACGCCTGCGGGTTCTGCATCGGCAACTCCATGGCGCCCGCGTCGGACGCCGTGTCGCTCCGGACGATCAACCGGAACTTCGAAGGCCGCTCGGGCACGAAGTCGGCCCGCGTCTACCTCGTCAGCCCCGAGATCGCCGCCGCATCGGCGCTCATGGGGAAGGTCGTGGACCCGCGCCAGATGCCCGACTTGAAGTTCCCGCGGGTCCGGACGCCGGCCCGCTTCGAGATCGACGACTCGATGTTCATCCGCCCGCCCGCGGACGGGCGGTCGGTGACGGTCGTGCGCGGCCCGAACATTGGCGATCCCCCGAAGAACGCCCCGCTGCCCGAGGCGGTTGCGGGCGTGTGCACGGTGAAGGTGGGCGACAAGATCACGACCGACCACATCATGCCGGCAGGCACGCGGCTGAAGTACCGGTCGAACGTGCCGGCCTATGCGGCCTACGTGTTCGAGAACACCGATCCCGGCTTTGCGAAGCGGGCGGGCGAGCTTCGGGACGCGGGGAAGCACAACATCATTGTCGCGGGCGAGTCGTACGGGCAGGGGTCGAGCCGCGAGCACGCGGCGATGTGCCCGATGTTCCTGGGCGTCAAGGCCGTGGTGGCCAAGTCGATCGAGCGGATTCAC
>CAYSLU010000154.1:0-6524 GCA_964431965.1 uncultured Verrucomicrobiota bacterium | reverse complement strand
TGCTCCATGAGGGAGTAGGAGCTGGTCCCGATGCCGGTGTTCATGAACAGTCGGTGGATGTCCTTGAGGCGGCAGGCCGTCTTGTTCATGAAGTACTGCCCCTCGCCCGAGCGGAATACGCGGCGGGTGATGGTGACTTCGTTGTAGTCGACGCCCAGGATCTTCTCGCAGTCGGAGAACGTGACGCTCACCTCGGCCATGCCGAGCGGCTTGCGGCTGCCTTCGGTGCCGCTGAAGATGACGTCCTCCATGCGGGACCCGCGGAGCGCCCGGGCGCTTTGCTCGCCCAGCACCCACCGGATCGCGTCGGACACGTTGCTCTTGCCGCAGCCGTTCGGGCCGACGATCGCCGTGATCCCCGGCTCGAAATCGAGGGACGTGCGATCCGCGAAGCTCTTGAAGCCGATTATGTCGAGGTGCTTGAGATACACGAAAATGTCTCCCGGGGTCGGTGAGCGACCGGGCTGGAACACGTTCCGCCGCCCGAAATCGATCTGTCCTTGGAGAGCCCCGGCCACGGGTCGCTGGAGCCCAATCCGTCAAACGGCGGTGTCTATATCATGTGTGTGGAGCGGCTGGCAACCACAAGATATGGCGTTTTTGAGGTTTTTCGAGGGGGACGGCCGGAATGGGCGAAAAGGGCCCTATTCGGGCGGTAATTGGTCGATCCGACGGACGGCCCGATAGATGCCGAACGCGAGCACGGCGACCATCAGGGCCAGCGCGCCGCCGAAGACCGGGCCGCTGTTCCAGGTTCGCCACCACCGGATTCCGCCTGGGTCGCGAAATCCGGTGTTGGGCTCCTCCGGGCCGAGGGACCATTCCGCCCGGGGGGAGGCCCCGGGGCTGGACAGCACCTGTGCGGCGTCGTACTCAGGATTCGCGGCGGATGTCGATCCATAGAGCAGGTGGTAGCGCGCGCCGGGCGCGGCGATGAGGAGCAGCCGGTAGCGGCTTCCCTCGGCCTCGATCCCGGTGATCTCCAGGGGCTCGCTGTCGGCATTCCGGATCACGATCCGGTACTCGGGCTCGCGCTGCTCCTCGAACCGGATGGTCCGGTCGTCCGGCTGCCCGCTCAGGATGCTCAGGCGACTCAGATTCGCGCTTGCGATGTCCCGCCAAGCTGGCCGCCCGCGGTCGGCCGAGGGAATCTGGACGGCCGCCGCGCGGACGAAGTTGCGGCTGGCGGTCTCAAGCGAGAACGAAGTCAGGGGCTCCCGGCGCGTGCGGATGTGGACGGTGGTGGTGCGGGATTTCGCGTCGTTGGTGACGCTGAATCCCGCGACGGGCCAGATCTGCCGGGCGTCCGAGCGCTCGACCAGGCGGGGCACCTCGCGCCAGAACAGCACCCGGTCGATCCGGAACGGGCGCTTCTCCACGTGGGTGGTGCGGATCTCGGCGTCTCCGCCGTGCTCGCGGCGCTCGCGCGTGAGCTGCATGAGCGCGGAGGATTGCTCCTCGGTGACGTCGCTGATCACGACGCGGTAGTGCCGGAAGGTGTTGGTTGGGATGGCGACCTCGGGCGAACGCACGTCCATGAACCGCGCGTAGTCGAAGATTACGGCACCTGCCGCCAGCGGCGCCCAGCTGCGGCCGTCGGTGCTCCCGTCCACCTGCACCGCATGCTCGTAGTCGCGAAGCGGCGTGTGGATCGTGAGGCCGGTGGCTGGCGGCTGCTTCGGTTCCAGCTCGAAGGTTACCTCGATCCGGTTGCCGGGGAGCTCGCGGAGCGCGATCAGCCGGGTGGCGATCGGCTCGCGCACCGGCGCGTAGCGCGAGACCGTGGCCCGCTCGATCGCGAAGGATGCCTCGCCGCCGGCGTCGGTGGCCAGGCGGATATCCGGGTACCCGGGCCGCGTGGCGTCGAACACGTCGGCGTCGAGCGGGATCGCCACGACGGCGTCTGCCCGGGCCGGGCCGCCGTCGACCGCTTTCCGAAAGCGGAATTCGGACGAGTCGTATGCGGGCGCGGCGGCGGCGAGTCCGAGTGTCGCCGCGAGGATCAGAGCCGGGGTCTTCATACGCGTTTCTCCTGGGGCAGAAGCTGTGAGGAAATCAGATTCGGACGGTCGGGACAGAGCCCGACCCTCCACAGACACGCGAAAACTCCCGATTTCCTGGCTTTGGAGGGACGACCTCCGTGTCGTCCGCTGATTTCCTCACAGCTTCTCACGGCAACGGGGGCGGCTCCGACGTGAACCGCTGCCGGTACTTCAGGTAGACGAACGAGCCGCACAGCAGCACGGCGCCGAGCACGATGAAGGCGGCGATGCGGTAGATCTGGCCGAGCCGGGCGAGGTCGACGAAGAAAATCTTCCACACGACCACGGCAAACAGGACGAGGCCCGCGTACCGCAGCCCGCGGGTGCCGCCGCGGATGCCGGAGATGACAAAGGAGAGCGCGAAGGCGGCCCACAGCAGCGAGACGGCCCCGGACCGGAAAGCCGGCACGAAGTGCGCCGTGGCCGTGTTCAGCTCGAGGGTCAGGTAGGCGAACAGGAGCGTGAGGCCGGCGATGCCCGCGCCGCGTCGCACGAACGCGGCTTCCCCTTCGGCGGGCAGCGCGGCAAACGCCCACGCCAGGAACCCCATCACGAGCCCGGCGTCCAGCAGCCGCATCGCCGCCGGAAGCGCGGAGTAGCCGCCGGCGTAGAGCAGGCGCGAGTAGTCGGGGTGCCAGTAGGGCATGTCGTAGGCCAGGAGCTTGAGGATGGCGCCGGCGGCGGCCAGGGTTCCGAGCGCCAGCATCAGGGGGTTGCCGGCCCGGATGTAGGAGAGCACGAGCGCGGCGCCGAGCACGATCCAGGGGAGGGTCAGCGCCGGGACGCGCAGCGGCTCGCAGAAGAAGCCCACCGTGCGGTGCAGCTCGAGCTGCAGGTACACGAAGAGCAGGCCGACGGCTGCGACCATGGCGCCCCGCGCGATCCACGACTCGGGAACCCAGTCCGCGACATCGTTGGCGGGATCGACGACCAGGCGCTCGCGGGCGGCGGGGAGCCGCAGCAGGCGGCGGGCGCCCAGAAGAGAAGCCAGCGGGACACCGAACATCACGAGCCGATCGACGAGCATCCGGAGATAGGCGGTCCACGCGAGGTCGGGCGCCAGGCGGGGGGCGAACTGCCGGTCGAGGTCGAGCGCGCCGAACCGGAGCAGGACGAGCGCGTAGACCGCGAATGACAGGAGGCGCAGGAACCGGCTGTCGAGCTTCCCGCCCATCCAGAGCATGACGAGCGCCTGAACGGCCCAGGCGGCCGTGATCCACGCGGGCGACAGCACGATCGGGAGCGTGAGGGTGAGGAAGAGCGAGGCGAGCCCGATGAAGCAGAGCAGCAGGCCGCGGTCCTGGAGCCGGCGCGCCAGGAAGACGTAGACGTGCAGCATGTAGAACGCGGCCAGCCCCAGCGTCAGGAGCCCCGTCATCGTCTGCCCGTGCGCGCCGAGGACGAGGACGTAGCCGCCGCCGAAGAACACGCCGGCGTTGGCGAGCAGGGACAGCAGCTCGAGGAGCGTGGCCTTCTCGCGGCTGACCACGTTGTACAGGAAGATGGCGGTCGAGTAGAGGGCGAAGAACGCGACGAAGAACGACATCACGAGCGCGAAATCCGCGCACTCGTAGAAGCGGGAGAGCGCCGCGCCGCCCAGGCCGTAGGTCCCGATCATCCCGAGCGTGTTCAGCAGGTGCCATCGCCGCCGCGACGAGATGCCCAGGATGCCGATTCCGAGCACGAGCATGTAGGCAAAGAGCCCGGCGAGGTTCTTCTCGCCCGTGCTCAGCATGACGGGCGTCGCGTAGCCGCCGATGATGCCGAGGACGGCCACGAGCAGCGAGTTGAACCGCACCGCCATGACGCCCGCGCTGAACGTGATCAGCGCCATCAGCGCGAAGGCCGGGAGGATGGCGAGGAGGTGGTAGAAGTTCGCGGCGGCGAACACGCTGAAGTAGAGCGTGGCGAGCCCGCCCCCGATGAGGCCCTGGCCGATCAGGTGGTACCGGTGGCCCAGCAGGCGCATGCCTCCGAGCAGCATGCCCACGCCGGCCAGGATGCTGAGCGCGACGCGTCCGCGCGGTCCGAGGTAGTCATGGTCGATCGAGTATTTGAGGAAGAAGCCGATGCCGACCACGAGCACGACGACGCCGATGCGCAGGAGCCAGTTGCTGGCGATCGCGTACTCCATCGACACGCCGACTGGCCGATGCTCCTCGCCCACGACGATCCAGCTCCAGATCTTGCGGAGAAGATCGCGCGCCGCCGCCTCGAAGGCGCCGGGCTCGCGAGGCGGCTCCGGCGGGGGTGGAGGAACCGGCGTGGGAGTCCGGGGCGGCATGGGCGGCGGCGTGGCGGCGGTGACCAGGACGGGGGGCGGCACGGTGGCCGGCGGCGGCGGGGGTGGAGCGGCCACGGGCTGAACGGTCGATGGCGGCGGTGTCGGCGCGCGGCCTACGGCGGCCGCGACGGGGACGCGGATCTCCGCGCGGGTCGGCTCGGGTTCGGGTGTCACGGCCGGTTCCGCGATAGGTTCCGGGTGGGCTTTCTCCTGCTTCGGCCTCTCCCCGATTGCACGAAGCAACCTGCGTTCGACGTCGTCGAGGCGCTCCATCTGCGCGTCCTGCCGCCGGCGCACGGCGTACAGCATCACCAGCGACCAGATGGGGGCGATGGCAATCAGGAAGACCAGCACGATGATTCCGGTCACGATGAGTCCCTCCATGGCGACCTCCCGGTTTCCGCGGGCTCAGGGCGGACACGCGCCCACGCCGGGATGGTGAGCTGTGGCGCCGGTGAACGCAAGAGCCGAACTTGTCACGTGCGCCGCCGCCAAACGGCATGCCAGAAGGATCTCGCGCCGCGCCACCGCGGCTGTCCTGGGTACACGTCGTCGTGCGCATCCACGTCCAAGTGAATGATCGGGAGGGGGGGGCGGCCAGGTCAAGCGCATCGGGCCGACAGCGCATCGGGCCGACGCCGTACCAGTGACGTCCGGTCTCATTCTTGCCGGGAAGGTATGAATATGGTTATATTGCATACATGAAGACGACGATCGATATTCCCGATGCCTTATACCGCCAGGTGAAGGCGAGGAGTGCGCTGGAAGGGCGGGCCATCCGGGAGGTGGTCATCGATCTCTTCGCGGGGTGGCTGGGCGGCGGCACGCTGCAAAAGGGAGCCGAGCAGCCTTCATCCGCGACCGTTCGCGAGGCACGGCCTGCGTGGTTTGGCTCCCTGGGAGCCTACGCAGCTAACGCAGACGGACGGTTCGACATGCAGTCCGTGCGCCGCAGCATCGCGCGTGGACGTCGGCACGGGGAGACGATTCCGTGACCGTGGGCCTCGACACCTCCGTGGTACTGCGGCTCCTGACTGGGGCGCCGGAAGCGCAAGCGATCGCCGCGCTGGAATGGATGCGTGCACAGCGTTCCGCCGGTGTGAAGTCAGTGGTCTCGGATCTCGTGGTCTGTGAGACGTACTTCGCCCTGCAGTGCCACTTCCGCGTGCCCAAGGCGGAGGCATTGGAGAAGTTGGCTGCCTTCCTCGCCAGCAGCGACGTGGTGGCCACTGGCGTGGCGGCCTCCGTCCTTGCCACGCCGGGGTTGGCAACGGCTAAGCCGGGCTTCGCCGACCGGGTCATCCATGAGCAGTATCGGCGTGCCGAAGCGCACGGGATGGTGACCTTCGAGCGGGCCTCGGCGCGCCTGGAACGGGTGCACGTTCTTTCGGGCGACGCCGCACGGACCTGACGGGAAGGCCCGTCATGCTGGAGGCTTGCAGCCCGAAATCCCCCTACATCAGCGTTCTGCACGGCCGGTGAAGCGCGAAAGACGTTGCGAAGCACGGAGGTGCTGTCGCACGAACCGCCCGGCGGCCATGATCACAAAGCCGAGCGGTTGCGTGTGCGCCCATAGGAGGCCGGACAAGCGCGCGGTGGCGGCGTTGAGGCGGAACGTGCGGGCGCCGCGGGAGGAGGCGATGGCGCGGCCCAGGATCTGCTCCGGCGCCACGGGTTCGCGTGGCCCGGTTCGGGCGTCGCCGCGGGTGATGATCAGCGGCGGGGTCGTGTGCCGGTCGCGGCCGAGGACGCGGTGCAACATCACCTGGCCGTCGGACCGCACGTATAGGGCCACGTCGCCGGGCCGGAGATCGTCTGCCCGGGCCGGTTGCACGGTGACGATGTCGCCGTCGCGGATAAACGGCGACATGCTGGCCCCGCGGGCGCGGAACCGGATCTCGCGCCCGGCGCGGAGCATGTCCCCTGCGAGTCCGGCGAAGTCGTCCGCTTCGATGTGCAGCGTGTCCACGGCCGGAGAGCGTATCCTCCGGGGCGGCAGGGTGTCACGAACAGGTAGCGACTGGTGGATGCCCGCCGGCTGTGAGTAGGTCGCGCCTGCCGGGCGCGACCCTCCGGAGGGCGCCTCCCGGCAGGAGTCGCCTACCCGGACAGTCACAGGCGTTCTCGGGTGGGTTGCGTCACCCGCGGAGTTCGGCGCTTCTTGACCTCGCCCAGGCAAACGGGTAGTGGTTAGCGCG
>CAYSLU010000153.1:0-6772 GCA_964431965.1 uncultured Verrucomicrobiota bacterium | reverse complement strand
TCGGCGGAATCACGCCATGCCGAATGGCCAGAGCGCAGGCGGCGAGCTCGAGCGGGCCCGCGGCCGAGAGCGGATTTCCGGTCACTCCCTTTATGGAGCTGATGGGCACGCATCGCGCCCGGGCTTCCCCGAGCACCCGCTTGATCATGGCCGACTCCACGCGGTCGATCGTCGGATCGCTGGGCCCGTGGGCGCAGATGTAGTCCACGTCCTCCGGCCGCCGCCCGGCGTTGGCGATGGCATCGAACATCGAGCGGTAGAGGTTCGTGCCGGCATCGTCGCCGTTGCAGTCCACGCTGGTGCCATACCCCTTGATCTCCAGATAGGGCTCGACGCCCCGGCCAAGCGCGTGCTCGAGGCTTTCGATGACCACGACGCCCGATCCCTCGGCCAGCACCCCCCCGTCCCGGTCGCGATCGAACGGCCGGCTGGCCCGTGCGGGATCGTCGTTGCGCAGCGACAGCAGGCCGGATACCGAGAACGTGGCGCACGTCCAAGGCGTGACGGCCGCATCGGCGCCGCCGGCAATCGCTATGTCCGTCTTCCCGGACCGGACGAGGTGAGCAGCGGTGGCGATCGCGTCCAGCCCGGCCTGGCAAGCCGTCGATATGGTCTGGGTTCGGACATCGAACTCCAGGCTCGCGGCGATTGCGCTGGCGACGGCATGGGGCTGGGCGAACGCCAGCGTGTAGGGCGCGACGCGCGCGGGGCCCCGCGCGCTCATGCGGTCGGCAAGTCCCTCGAGAACATCGATGCCAGACGTGCTCACGCCGACGATTACGGGAACGGGCATGGCGGGGGCGAATCCCTTGGTCAAGCCCGCATCCGCGAGTGCCATCTGAACGGCGGCCAGGGCGAACTGGGTGTGCCGAGCCATCCTCCTGACTTTTGCGGGACTCGCCACGCCGAATTGCTCGGGTGTGAAGTTCTTGACCTCACCCGCGATCTGGCACTTGAACTCGCTCGCATCGAAGAGCGAAATCGTGGCCACTCCGCTCCGGCAGGCCAGCAGATTCCGGAAGAACTCCTCGGTGCTGTTGCCGTTGGCCGCCAGGAGTCCCAATCCCGTCACAACCGCTCTGCGTCCGCCGATCATGGGTGTCCAACTCTGTGCATGCGCCGCAATGGCCCAGTGTGACGGACTGAACAAAAAAGAACACAGAGACAACCCGCGTTCATTTTTGGGCACGATGATCTACAACGGGTGGCCCATGTCAACTAGAAAACCCACCAGATGTGGGCTGCCGGGGGGTGGCATGGGGGATGCTAATAGTGACGCTGACAGTGATGCGTCCGTCCGGTGGGGTACGACTAAGACAACGAGGAGCGCGCCATGAAGCAGAAGCAGTCCCGGTTGAGTCTGGCGGTTGGTCCGGTCGGCGTGTCGATCATGCTGTTGGGTGCGTTCGTCCCGCCGGTGCTGGCGGATGGGTTTCGCAATCCGCCGGATGGTGCAGCCGTGCTCGGGCGCGTCGGGGGACGGATCGCGCAGGTCGATGACGCGACGGCCGTCGCTCACAATCCGGCGAACATGGCGGACCTGAAGCAACCCTCGGTTCTGGGGTCGGTCAACTTCGGGTACGTCGAGAAGGACTATGATTCGCCCGCGGGCGAGTCCACGACGACCGAGGATCCGGCGCGGGCGCTGCCCAGTGTCTTTGCGGTCGCGCCGCTCTCGGCGGGCGGCCACTCCGTTGTGGCCGGCGTCGGCGTCAACATGCCGTTCGGTCAGTCCACGCGCTGGAGCAAGACGAGCACGCCGGGGATGGCGGGGCCGTACTTCTCCGAGATGATGACCGTGGGCGTCAATCCCTCGATCGCGGTGAAGGTCCTTCCGTCGCTGTCGGTCGGCGTTGGATTCGATCTGTACTGGTCGCAGCTCACGCTGCGGCAGTCGCTGCCGTGGGCGATGGTGACCGGAATGCCGGCTGCTCCGTCGGGGGTGGCGAGCTTCGAGGGCGACGGCTACGGATACGGGTACAATGCAGGCGCCACGTGGCAGATTACGAAGCGCCAGCGCCTCGCCCTGACGTATCGGAGCGGGTTCGACGTCGAGTATGATGGCGATTTCGAGGCGACCCGGATGCCGCCCCCGGTTGCGGCGCTGGGCATCACTCCGAAGAGCGATTTCGAGAGCGAGTTCTCCTTCCCGTCGGTCGCCGCTCTCGGCTACGGCGTCGCCCTGAGCGACACGGTGCGAGTCGAGGCGGACGTGGAGTGGGTGCAGCACTCCGCCTTCGACGAAGTGACGCTCGACATTGGCAACAACAATGCTCTGGCGGCTCAGCCCGCGACGGGTTCGAACACCCTGCCGATGGACTGGGACGATACGTGGACCTTCGGTCTCGGCGGCGACTGGCAGTTCGCCCCGTCCTGGATGGCGCGCGCGGGCTACGCATTCATGCCGACTCCGGTGCCCGAGAAGACGCTCATCCCGTCGGTCTCGGAGGGCGACCAGCACGTCCTGAGCACCGGCCTGGGCTATCGGAACGGCGGGCACGCCGTCGATCTGGCCCTGGCGTACGGCATCATCGACAGCCGCAAGGTGGATGAGAACCTGAACCCGGCGTTCAACGGGGACTACGACTTCCGATCGACGCTGGTTGGCGTGTCGTACGCCTATTCCTTCTGATCCTGACGCACGCGGGGGGCCGGGCAACATGATGATGGCAGCAGCGACGGTGCAGACAGGCGCTCGCATTCTGGTGATCGACGACGAACTGGGACCCCGGGAGAGCCTCCGGATCCTGCTCAAGAACGAGTACGAGGTGATGTGTGCCGATAGCGTGGTGGACGGACTGCGGCTGCTGACGGAGAAGAGCCCCAGCACCGTGATCATGGATATCCGCATGCCGGGCAAGTCCGGGATCGATGGACTGAGGGAGATTCGACGGATCGACCCGCACGTGTCGGTTATCATGCTGACCGGCTATGCCGCGCTCGAAACGGCCCAGGAGGCGCTTCGGCTGGGCGCCAACGACTACCTGAAGAAGCCGTTCGACACGGCGGAGATGCGGCGTGTGGTTCAGGCCAACGTGCAGCGGTCAGCGATCGAGCGGCGCCGGGCCCAGGCGTCCCGGGAGTTGCATGACCTGAACTCCCGGCTGGCCGACCAGCTGGCGAGCAAGGAGCATTTGGCCGCTCTGGGGCAGGCATCGGCGGAGTTCGCTCACGACGTGCGGAACCCGCTCTCGATCGTGCAGGGATACATCGATCTCCTGTCCCGGCAGATCGAGGGCTCGCGCGCCCGGTTGGGCGATCAGTTCGGGGAGACCCAGGACTACCTCGACATCATCGAAAAGAACGTTCGCCGGTGCCATGAGCTCGTTGAAACGTGGCAGCGGCTGGGCAAGAAGGATCCGAAGCTGCTGAAGAATGTCTGCGTGTCGGACTTGCTCCGCGACGTGGTCAAGGGGTCGGAGCCGATGTCGGCTGAGATCGGGGCCAGCGTGCAGTTCGCCGGCGGGTCCGAGGGGTGCTGGGTGCATGCGGAGCCGATCCAGATCTACCGCGCCGTCCAGAACATCGTGAAGAATGCCATTCAGGCTTTGACCGGGCGAGGCGGAGTGGTGTCGGTTGGTTGCCGGCGACATCAGGGTGACGTCGAGATCGAAGTCCGGGACAACGGTTGCGGCATATCGCCGGAGCAGGCCAGCCGCCTGTTCGAGCCGTACTACACGACGAAGACGCCGGGCAAAGGCATGGGCCTGGGCCTCTTCATCACGAAGAAGATCGTCGAGGACTACCAAGGCACGATCAGCGTGGAGAGCAAGGTGGGCGGCGGGACGGCGGTGACCATCCGGCTGCCGGCGTCCGGTGCCGGCCCGGCGGCAGAGTCGGCGGCCTGATCATTCGCTCCGGATGGCGCGGGGCGGCCGCAGAGCGAACGCGACCAGCACGGCGGCGGCGGCGCATGCGAGACCGGCGACGGCGAAGGCTGACCCGTAGCGCCCGACCGTCAGGCTGACGGCTCCTGCGCAGTCCGGCTGGACCGTCACGCGGACCCCGGCTTCCATCAGCCGGGCCGCCAGAAACGGCCCAATCAGCCCGCCGGTTCCCAGGGCCGTGAACATGCACCCGTAGTTGGCGCCGATGTGGCGTGCGCCGAAGTACTCGGCTGTCACCGCCGGATAGACCGCCAAGCATCCTCCGAAGCACAGCACGACCACTCCGCTGCCCAGCAAGTAGAGCGAAAAAGTCTGCATTCGATCCAGCGTCAGCAGCGCGGCCGCGAACAGGGCGAAGATCAGGACGAGCGTCGTCCGGCGCCCCATGGCGTCCGACACGCGGCCCCAGAACACCCGCCCGACCGCATTGAAGATGGCCAGTATCGAGACGGCGGCGGCACCGGCGGATGTCACCCGCTGAAACTCCGCTCCGGATGCGGGCATGGGGACACCGGCGAACGCGATTCCCTGCCATATGGGGGACGCCTTCATGACAATCGCCAGGCCGGATGCGCAGCCGGTGACGAAGGTGATCCACAGGATCCAGAAGGCCGGGGTGGCCAGCATGCCGCGTGGGCTGCAGCCGCTTTCGGTGGCGACGACTTCGCCGGCGGCCGCGGCCGGCGCCGCGTAGCCGGGCGGCGGGTTTCGGAGGAGCTGCGCGCCGAGTACGACGGCCGCCAGGAACACCACGCCGAGCACGTGGAACGCGCCGAACACCCCCAAGCGCGGCAGAGAGAACAGCGGGATGCCGAGCACGCTATAGGGGGCACCCGAGATCAGCCCGCCCGCCAGCGGTGCAAAAAAAAAGGCGCCGGCTCCGAATCCGGCCACGGCGAGCCCCGCGATGAAGCCCTTCCGGTCCGGAAACCACTTCAGGCATGTGGCGATCGGGCAGACGTAAGCCGTGCCGATGCCGATCCCGCCGATGAGGGAAAACGTCAGGATCAGCCAGGCCAGCGCGGCGCTTTCCCCGAACCGCCCGGCGCTTCCGGCCATAATCATTCCCGCGCCGAGGATGACGCCGCCGGCGGCTGCCACCCGCCGGGGCCCGAGGCGGTCCTGCAGACGCCCGCCGAGGATCGCCGTCGTCGCATAGCAGGCCAGCACGATCTGCGCGGGCAGGGTTACCATCGCCTCGGTCCATCCAGGGAAGGCCATGCGCAGCGGCGTCTGGAACACGCTCCAGATGAAGACGGCGCCGAGGCTGATCTGGATGACGAGGGCTCCAGCCACGACCGTCCACCGGCCGCGGGGCAATCTGTCGGACGCGTGCTTCATGGCGGATCGATGGCCGGCTTCCGGGCGGGTATGCGAAAACGGCACGCCGGATAATCCGGCGTGCCGTTCGAGTGCGCCGCGGAGCGGGGCCCTTACAGCTTCTCGATGCTGACCAGCGGTGTGTCCTTCTTGACGGACTGTCCGTGCTCGACGAGGAACTTGACGATCCGGCAGTCCATCGGAGCCTTGATCTGATTGAAGAGCTTCATGGCTTCGACGATGCACACCGTGGCGCCGGCCTTGACCTGATCGCCGAGCTTCACGAAATCAGGTTTTCCGGGGCCCGGAGAGCCGTAGAAGTTGCCGGCCAGCGGCGAGTTGATCGTCGGCCCGGCAGGCGCCGCAGGCGCTCCGGCTGGCTTCGGATCGGCCGGCTGTGCCTCCGCGGTCGGCGCTGTCGCGTCCGGCGCGGGCTTGGCGGCCGGGGCTGCGCCGGGGGCGGCCCCGGTCCCATCAGCCTTCAGCGTCAGGGCCACGTCGTCGCGGCGGATCGTCAGCTCGGTCAGGTTCAGTTCGTTCACCTTCCGAATGAGCTCGTGCAGCGCGCTGTAGTCGGTCGGAGCGAGGAACGGCTGAGGAGCGGCGCTGGCCTGCACCGGCTTCGGCGGCGGCGTGGGCGACTCCTTGTTCTGCTCCGCGTCCGCGATGGACGGAGGCCGCTCGGCGGGTGGCAGGGCGCGCCACTTGAAGTAGTCCAGCGCGACTTGCGGGAAGAGGCAGTAGGAGATGATGTCCTCTTCGCCGCGGATCAGCTTGGGGTCGATCCCCTCGGTGGACGTCGGGAGCATCGGGGGAAGCAGGTCCGCCGGCCGGCAGTTGATGGCCTTCTCCGAGCCCAGGATCTTCTTTCGGATCTGCGGATCGATCGGGGCAGGCGAGCGTCCGTAGAGGCCCTTGACGTAGTCCTTGGTCTCCTGGGGCACGAGTTCGTAGCGTTCGCCCGAGAGGACGTTCATAACGGCTTGGATGCCGATGATCTGGCTCGTGGGCGTCACGAGCGGCGGAAAGCCCAAGTCCGACCGGACGCGCGGCAGCTCGGCCATCACCTCGTCCAGCCGATCCAGCGCGCCCTGCTGCGCGAGTTGGGACCGGAGGTTCGAGATCATGCCTCCCGGGATGTGGTGAAGGAGAATCTCCGGGTCGATGGTGTTGTCGGCCGTGTGAAGGCTGAGCTGGCGCTTTGGCGCCAGGTCGAGGAAGTACCGGCAGATCTTCTTGAGCAGCTCGGTGTCGAGGTTGGCGTTGTAGGACGTCTCGGAGAAGATGGCGAGCATCGTCTCCACAGGCGGTTGCGACGAGAAGCCGGCCATGGACGAGATGGCGCAGTCGATCGCGCCGGCCCCGGCGCGAACCCCTTCGACGCACGTTGCGATCGCCATGCCGCTCGTCATATGCGAGTGGATCTGCACCGGCACGTTGATCGCCTCCACCAGAGCCGAGACGAGCCGCTCGGCCGCGATCGGGGAGAGGATGCCGGCCATGTCCTTGATGCAGAGCGAGTCGATGCCCATCTCGACCTGCTCGCGGGCGACGCGGACGAACTC
>CAYSLU010000152.1:0-6980 GCA_964431965.1 uncultured Verrucomicrobiota bacterium | reverse complement strand
GACACAAGAAGCGCAAGGAGGATAGAAGACGGCGGCTTTCCTGCACCTCTTGCGCCTTCTTGCGGCCAATTCTTCGTTACGCGACATACGTCTACCTATTTGCAGGACCCTACACGAGGGCTGCGCGGTGCCGCCCGGTCCATACGAGCATCGGCGGGCGGGAGAGCGGAAGCGCTTGCCCGGGCGGCGGGAAACGGCCATAGTGCCGCCCCGCCATTCCGGGGGAGGCGGCGAGATTACCTATGGCCCTGTTGAGTCTGAAGAACGTGAGCTTGAGCTACGGCGGGCAGCCCCTGCTGGACAGCGTGGAATTCCACATCGAGCGCGGCGACCGCATCTGCCTGCTCGGCGTGAACGGAACGGGCAAGAGCTCCATGCTGCGCGTGCTCGCCGGCGAGGCGAACCCGGACGCGGGCGAGGTGACCCGCTCCGGCCACACCCGGGTGGCTCGGCTGCCCCAGCAGGTTCCGGTCCACCTGCAAGGCCGGGTCTTCGACATCGTGTGTCCCGACCCGACGAACGAGAAGCACACCCTCGAGGCGCGGCAGATCCTCAGCCGGCTGGAGCTCGACGCGGAAGCCGAGTTCGCCTCGCTGTCCGGCGGGACCCGACGCCGGGTGCTGCTCGCCCAGGTCCTGCTGGGCGAGCCCGACGTGGTGCTGCTCGACGAGCCGACCAACCACCTGGACCTGGACTCCATCGCGTGGCTGGAGTCGTTCCTGCTTCGGCACTGCCGGACCTTTCTCTTCGTGACCCACGACCGCGCGTTCCTGCGCCGGCTGGCCAACCGCATCGTGGAGCTCGACCGCGGCGTCCTGCGGGACTGGGCGTGCGACTACGACACGTTTCTGCGGCGCAAGGAGGAGTCCCTCCACGCGGAGTCGCAGCAGTGGGCCGCCCAAGACAAGCTGCTCCTCAAGGAGGAGGCGTGGCGACGCCAGGGAGTCAAGGCCCGTGCCGTCCGCAACCAGGGCCGGCTGCGCGCCTTGGAATCCCTGAGGGATGCTCGGCGCCAGCGCCGGGAGCGGGTGGGCACGGTGAACATGAGCATCGAGCAAGCCGGCGGAACGGGCCGCATCGTGATCAAGGCCGAGGGCGTATCGTTTGGCTACGGCCATCGGAAGGCGGAGTCCGCTCCGCTGATTCACGACTTTTCCACGGTCATCACCCGCGGCGACAAGATCGGCATCCTGGGGCCGAACGGCTGCGGAAAGACGACGCTGCTTCGCCTGCTGCTCGAGCCGAACGACGCCCCGGGCAGCCTGCTTCCCCAGGCGGGGCGCGTCGTCCACGGCACCAATCTGCAGATTGCCTACGCCGATCAGCTTCGCGCGCAGCTGGACGACACGCGCTCGCTGGCCGAGAACATCGCGGGGGGCCAGGAGTTCGTGACGATCGGCGGCACGCGCCGGCACGTCATCGGATACCTGGAGTCCTTCCTGTTCCCTTCCGATCGGGCGCGCATGCCGGTGGGCGTGCTGTCGGGCGGGGAGCGAAACCGCCTGCTGCTGGCGCGCCTGTTCGCCCGCCCGTCCAACGTGCTGGTGCTCGACGAGCCCACCAACGACCTCGACCTCGATACGCTGGAGCTGCTGGACGAGCAGCTCGACGCCTACGCGGGAACCGTGCTGCTGGTGAGCCACGACCGGACCTTTCTCAACAACGTCGTGACGGCGGTGCTGGCCTTTGAGAAGCACACGCCCGACCGGCCCGGGGAGTGGCTGGGCGAGCGCGAGGGGTGGTATGTAAACGAGTACGTGGGCGGCTACGACGAGTGGGCCGCGCGACGGATCCTGCCACCCGAGCCCGAAGGGGCGCCGCGCCCGCCCCCGCCGCCGAAGCGGGAGCCGGTCGCGCGGAAGAAGCGCCTGACGGACTGGGAGAAGCGCGAGCTGGAGAGCTTGCCCGGCCGGATTGAGGCGCTTGAGGCCGAGCAGGCCCAGTGGCACGCGCGCCTGGCGGATCCCGCGTTCTACCGCAAAGGGGCGGCCGACATCGCTCACGCCAAGCAGCGATCCGACAGGCTCGTCGCCGAACTGGAAGTGGCGTACCGCCGCTGGGAGACCCTGGAAGCGGTGGTCACGGGCGGCTGAGGCGCCGCCGCGCCACGGCTGGATCGGTTCGGCTTGCGGTCGGGGCACAGCCGAGTCACACTTTCAGCACGCGGAGACGCGCATGGAGGAAGGCGATACATGAAGCTGACGAGATGGCTGGCGACCGTGGCGATGTGCGGGGCGACGCTCGCCGGCGCGGAGGGCGACATGAGCGGGATCTATCAGTTCACGATGACGGACATCGATGGCAAGGACGTGAGCCTGTCGCAGTACAAGGGCAAGGTCCTGCTCCTCGTCAACGTGGCCAGCAAGTGCGGGTTCACGGGGCAGTACGCGGGGCTGGAGAAGCTGTATCAGGCGAATCGGGAGGCGGGCCTGGTCGTGCTGGGGTTCCCCGCGAACAACTTCGCCCGCCAGGAGCCCGGCACGAACGAGGAGATCAAGCAGTTCTGCGCGGTCCGGTATGGCGTGAGCTTCCCGATGTTCGCGAAGATCTCGGTGAAGGGCAAGGACCAGCACGCCCTCTACCGCTATCTCACCGAGGCGGCGACGAGCCCGGAAGGCGCCGGCGAGATATCCTGGAACTTCAACAAGTTCGTCGTCGGTCGCGACGGACGCATCGTGGCCCGTTTCGGGAGCCGCACGACGCCCGATAGCGCCGAGCTCGCGCAGGCGATCGCCATGGCGCTCAAGTCAAGATGACGAAGGCACTCCGTGTGTGACGGAATACAAGCCGCGGCGATGGGGCGGGCGGCCCGTCGGTCCGGAGTTGCGCTGGTCGCCATCGCCGCCGCGGCGATGGGCGGCTTGGCGACGCAGGCCGCCGACCGCGAATCCAACATCCCGCAGCGATCGCGCGGGCGCATCGCCTATGGATGGGAGGAGCGCGCGAAGCTCGAGCGGTCCGACGTGCCGGTTGACCTGCGTTCCGGGCCGCATCCGGCCGTGCGCGTGGACCGGCTGGAAGGGGCCACGAGCTACCCGCTGCTGATGTCGGAGCGGCTCAGCGTCTTTCCGGGCATTTCCGTGGAGCGCACCGGCTTTCACTTCGACGACGTCGCGCTCGACGACCTCGAATCATACGTGGTGTCTCTGCCGGTCTCCGTGCGTGCGCCGCTCTGGGGCCCCTGGGGTTCGATGACGGTGCTGTCGCCGGGGTGGCACAGCGACTGGCACGGCGCGGATCCCGATGCGTTCAGTCTCTCCGTCGTCGCTCTGGCGATGCGCCAGCTCGCCGATGGGGTGTCGGTCAGCGTGGGCGCCGTCTACGCCCGTGATTTCGGCCGGGACCGGCTGGTGCCGGCGGCCGGAGCGGTGTGGAATCCGTCGCCCGAATGGGAGGTCCGCCTGATGTATCCGGCGCCGAGGGTCACCTTTGCCCCGTCCCGGGCGTGGCGGGCCTTCGTGAGCGCCGGCCCGGCAGGCGGCGAATGGGCGGTGGACGACCCGCGGAGCGGCATGGGACACGGCGATTTCGACTGGCGCTATCGGGCTACCCGGGCACAGGTGGGCGCCGAGTGGGACGTGGCGGGGCCCCTGCGCATCTTTGTGGCCGGGGGCCGCGTGTTCAGGCGGAACTTGCAGCTGCGCGATGACGGCGCCCGCCTTCTCGATGCGGACGCGGACGCCGGGGTTGACGTGTCAGCGGGAATCGCGATCCGGTAGCCGATCGCCCCGGCTCGCGCTCGAGCCCGCAGGCAGGCGGGCCGAAACCGTCACTTCGGCCGGCAGCATCCGCCCGCCGCGGACGGCACGCCCGCCCGCCGCAAGATCGACTCCAGGGGACAGAAGCCGGTGAAGGCCGACTGCAGCAGGTTCAGGCCGACAAAGGCCGTGAAGCAGAACCAGCCGGGGTGGACCCAGTATCCCAAGGACACGCTGATCAGCACAAAACATCCCGCTACGATCCGTACGTACTGTTCCGTCGTCATCAGTGCGATACCTCCTCTGCCGCCGTTCAACGGCCGCCAGCCACCAGTCCGCCCATCACCATGCCCATGATCGTGCTGATCCACGGGTTGGATGTGATGGGGCACGCGCCGCTGGCGCAGCCCACGAACCGGTACAGGGCGAAGCCCGCGACTCCGCCGATCACGACACCTATGGCCAATTTCAGCATCATACGTCCATCCTCTTCCGTGGGCTCCATTCCCAGTATAGTAGAACCGCGAGCGGCCGAAAGGTTACAGGAAATCCGTGACGCGGCACCTGAGGCTGTTCGCTGGGGCCGATTGACGACGGGGCGGGCGGGTGATGGTTGGGCGCAGGGGCGCGCGCCCGCTTCGAGTGGCCCGTCGTCGCGAGGGTCAGTCGGCGGCGCGCTCCGGGCACACTCCGGGATTGAGTCCGCGCATCGGGCCGGAGACAATGGCCGGTATTCGGGGAGGAGATCGGCCATGGCGAAAGATCCGATTCGGGCGGAGGCGGAGCGGCGGGCGCGGGTGGCGGCCGAGCTGCGGCGGGACGTGCAGGAGCGGCAGAAGGGCTACCGGATGCGGGCGCTGGGCCTGTTCCCGCACATCTGTGCCCGGTGCGCCCGGGAGTTCTCCGGGACGCGCATGCGCGAGCTGACGGTTCATCACAAGGACCTGAACCACGACCATAATCCGCCGGACGGCAGCAACTGGGAGCTGCTCTGCATCTACTGCCACGAGGAAGAGCACCTGGCCCATCCGGACGCGGGGCGCGAGGACGACGACAGCATTCCCGATCCCGCGAAGCCGTCGCCGATCTCCAACCCGTTCGCCGGGCTGGGCGACCTGTTCGGCGGGGCGAAGAAGTAGACGCCACGCCTCGCTTGTCCGCGCCCGGACATGCCGTCGGAGCGTCCGGCTCAGAACCGGAGGTTGGCGCGCTCCAGCCGCTGCTTCAGCTCGTCGAGCACGCGCTGGTCGTCCGTCGATCCGGCCGACTCGAACGTCGCCGAGAAGCGCAGGAACGAGCCCACGTCGTCCCAGGGCACGGTCGAGATGAGGTGCTCGCGGATGAGGTGCTGCGAGGCGTCCTCGGCCGTGTTGAAGGCCGTGGATCCGGCGCCCTTGGGCGCGCGTACGTAGAGGTAGAACGTGCCGCCCGGCATGCGCGCGTCGAACCCGACGCCTTTGAGCACCCGGACCATCTTCCGCAGCCGACGCTCGTAGTGGCGCTTGATCTTGTCGGACAGGCTCTTGTCCGCGATTCCGGCGCACGCGGCGACCTGGATGGCCTTGAACTGCCCGGAGTCGATGTTGTCCTTCACCTCGGCATAGGCCTGCACGATGCGCGGTGCGCCGGCCACGAAGCCCAGGCGCCAGCCGGTCATGTTGTAGCTCTTGCTCATCGAGTGCAGTTCGATGGCGACGTTGCGGCCGCCGGGCCGGCTGAGGATGGACAGGGTCGGCCGCCCGTAGACCAGCGTCGCGTAGGCCGCATCCTGGACGATCAGGATGTTGTGCCGCTCGGCAAACGCAATCAGCTTGTCGAAGAACGGCTCCGAGGGAGCGGCGCCGGTCGGGTTGTTCGGGTAGTTGACGTAGAAGAGCTTGGCCTTTCGGACCGCCTCGGGATCGATCGCGTCGAGATCCGGGTAGAAGCCGTTTTCCTTGCGCAGGGGCAGCTTGACGACCTGGCCCCCGACGTAGCGCGTGTGCGTGCCGAGAACGGGGTAGCCCGGTACGGTGACGAGCGCGACGTCGCCGGGGTTGATGAAGCACAGCGGCAGGATCGCCAGCGCGGGCTTCGATCCGATGCTGTGGTTGATCTCGGTGTCCGGGTTGAGGTCCGTGACGCCGAAGAACTCGCTCATGTACGTGGCGGCGGCGACCTTGAACTCGCGGATGCCGTTGTCGGAGTAGCCGCGGTTGGCCGGCTCGTCGACCGCCTTCTTCAGCGCGCGTCGGATGGCGGCCGGCGCCATCTGATCGGGCTCGCCGACGCCGAAGTCGAGCAGTTCGACTCCGGCGTGGGCGGCGCGGGCGGCCGTCTTGGCGCGCTTGATCTTCTCGAACTTGTAGATCTCGCTGGTGGTTCCGAACGCGGCGCCTCCGATGCGCTCCGCAAACAGCTTCTGGAAGTCCATGTCTTGCTCCTCTGGTTCAACGGATACGGCGCATGCGGTCTAGCACAGTGCGTCCAACGCTTCTTTACATTTGACGATTATCTCTCGGAACCAACGTTCGCCCCTGCCGAGCCACGAACTGGATGTGGGATGAAGATGAAGTGGAGATGGAAGCGAGGATGCCACCTCATCCAGGAGGCAACACGCGGATGCTTGTGCGTGCTGCAGTGGTCGACAATCAGATGCAGGCCCAGCTCGCGGGGCGTCTGTTCGTCGATACGCTTGAGAAAGCGGATGAATTCCTGATGCCGGTGGCGCGGCATGCAGTCGCCGATCACTGTGCCGTCGAGCATGCTCAAAGCGGCAAACCGCGTGGTGGTGCCGTTGCGTTTGTAGTCGTGAGTCTGCCGAGCCGGAATGTCTGGGCGCAACGCCAGCATGGGTTGAGTGCGATCCAGGGCTTGGATTAGGCTTCTTTCGTCGACAGACAGCACCAATGCCTTGTCGGGCGGGTTCATGCACAGGCCGACGACATCGTAGAGCTTCCCGACGAATCGCTTGTCGCGACTGAGCTTGGAGGTCTCCACCCAATGCGGCTTGAGGCGGTGTTGATGCGAGACGCGTCGGACCGTGGCTTCGCTCATGCGCTGAGCCTTGGCCATGGTTCGCGCTCTCCAGTGCGTCGCATTCGGAGGCGTCGTATGCAGCGTCGCTTTCACCATGGCGGCAACCTTGCGTGCCGAAACACTGGGAATGCGCCCGGGCCGCGGCGCGTCTTTCTCCAACCCGTGCAGGCGCAACGCCAGGAAGCGTTCGCGCCAGAGTTGAACGGTGGGGCGAGACATGTTCAGCTGGGCCGCAATCTCCTGGTTCTGAACTCCATCGGCGGC
>CAYSLU010000151.1:0-6980 GCA_964431965.1 uncultured Verrucomicrobiota bacterium | reverse complement strand
AAGGCGCAAGACGCGAACTGTTTGCGGATCGCTCTTGCTTCACTTGCTTGGTCCCGACCGAAGCCTCCGGAACCTATCTGTCTTGCGCTTCTTGCGTGTCTTTGCGGCCATCATCTGCCGAACCTGGGGTTAGATGCGTCTGCCCTGCCTGCCCGCGGCGTGACATTCCGCGCGGCGATGGTGTAACCTCCCTCCGATTCGATGGGGCTCGGAAGCAGGAGAACCCATGCTGACCTTCTACGACTGCGACTTCGGGATCGGCGAGTCGGGCCGGGGGTATCCGCGGCTGCCGACGGCGGCGGACGCGCTGGCGGTCATGGACCGCTACGCCATCGAGTTCGCCCTGTCCTACGACCGGGCCGCGATGGAAGCCGGCATTTTCGACCGGTTCGACGGCGTGCTCACCTGCTGCGCCGGCGGCGGAGACCGGCTACAGCCGACCATCCCAACGGTCCCCCCTGCGACCGGCGAGGCGCCGCCGCCCGACGAGCTGGTCCCGATGATGATCGAGCGCGGCATCCGGGGCGTCCGCGTGTGGCCCGACTACCACGCGTTCGATTTCGATCCGTTCACGTTCGGCCCGCTGCTCGAGAAGCTCCAGGAGCACCGCCTCCCCGTCTTCGTGCACCTGTCCGAAGCACATGCGTGGACCCGACGGTCCGGCTGGCGCGAGGTCCGCGAGACGGCCCTCGCATTCCCCGATCTCCCCATCGTCGTCCTCTGGAGCGGCATGCTGGACGGCCGCCGCCTGCTCCCGCTCCTCGACTCCTGCCCGAACGTGCTGGCCGACCTGACCTGCCAGACGTACCAGTTCGTCGAGTACGTCGTGGACCAATGGGGAACAGGCCAGCTCGTGTTCGCCTCGCACTTCCCCCTGCACGATCCCGGCATGTATACCCCCTGGGTCCTCTACAGCGGCATCGAGCCGGAGGCCCGGACCGACATCGCCTGGCGCAACGCCGCGCGGCTGGTGGAGGGAATCCGATGAAAACGATCCGCGATGCGGTCCGGTCCGGAGAGCCCCTCGACTTCACGCCTTTCGTCGATGTGCACGGCCACTTCGGGCCGTGGATGGACACGGTCGTCCCGTGGTCCCTGGACTACGGCCGCCTCGTCGGCGAAATGGACCGGTTCGGCTGCGACATGGTGTGGATGACCGCGTCCGATCCGGGCTACGCGGCACCCATGCGGGTCAAGAATGACTTCGTGTTCGACCTGGCCGATGCGCACCCGGAGCGGATCATCCCCTACTGCACCCTCTCAGCGAACGAGCCCGGCGCGTGCCTCGCGGAACTGAAGCGCTGCCTGGACCGAGGGCCCTGCATCGGCGTCAAGATGCACCGCTACAGCCAGCCGCCGTACACGGTGCAAAGCGACTTCCTCCAGCCGATCTTCGAGCTTCTGGATGAGCGCCGGCTCGTCTACATGAATCACTGCTTCACGGACATCCCCGCCCTGCGGGCCGCCCTCGAGCGCTATCCCGACGTCGCCTTCATGCCCGGCCATCTCGACCCGGCGATCTTCCGCCTGACCGCCGACCACCCGAACCTCAACGTCTGCACCTGCGCCGCCATGACGCCGGACAGCGTGACCGCGGAGCTGGCCGCCACGCCGCGCCCCGACCGCCTGCTCGTGGGGAGCGATTTCGGGCTCTTCTGCCTTTCGTTCGGCATCGGCATGATCGCCTATGCCGAGATCGACGACTCGGACAAGCGCCGGATACTCGGCGAAAACGCCGTCCGCCTCATGGAGCGCACGGCGTGGTACGACCCTTCGATGTTGAAATGCACAAGCCGATCCGCGTAGGGGGTATGCCTTGCGAACGCATGCACGCGCGGCGATCCCCCCGTCATTCGCAGCGCAGCGAAGAATCTCCGGCCGCACCGCGCGGCACGAGATCCTTCGCTGCGCTCAGGATGACGGGGCCGTTCGGGTATATCCCTGAAGTCAATGCATGACCGAGGACTGAAATGAACCAGCACGCCACCCCGTCGCTCCCCGTCCGCTACCACCTCCGCGTCACCCTCACCCCCGAGAACCACGTCCGCGAGGAGCGCGCCCTCTGGCACGTGATCCGCGCGGGCCGGATCGACGAGGTGATGTTCTTCGTCCCGCACGCCGAGGAGCGCTCGCCCGGACTTGGGACTGACGCCGAGAACGAGGCCGTGGCCCGCATGCTGGCGCCGGTCTTCAAGCGGCTCCGCAAGGCCGGAGTCGCCCCCTCGATCAACGTGTGGTGGACCGTTTCGTTCAGCGAGTTTCCCGGCCTCCGCCGCGACCTGCGCGACCGGTTCCGCTTCCGGTGGGCGGTCGGCATCGACGGCCGCCAGAGCGTGAGCGCCGCCTGCCCGGCCTGCCCGGACTGGCGCGCACACGTGCTGCGCCTCTACACGACCTATGCCCGGCTGCAGCCGGACCGGATCTGGATAGACGACGACGTACGCATGACGATGCGCGCCGACCTCCATGCTCCGTGCTTCTGCGAGGCGTGCCTCGCAGAGATGGCGCGCCGGACCGGCCGGACGTGGACGCGCCCCGAGCTGCTCACGGGCATCCTCGCGGACGCGCCGAA
Source organism: uncultured Verrucomicrobiota bacterium (assembly GCA_964431965.1). GTDB lineage: Bacteria > Verrucomicrobiota > Kiritimatiellia > CAIKKV01 > CAYSLU01 > CAYSLU01. The sequence continues at coordinate 4,408 of CAYSLU010000151.1, read as the reverse complement.
CCCGGTCCGCGACCAGTGGCTCGACTACCAGAGGGTGCTCATGCTGGAGATCGTCAGCTCCATCGCCGGCGCGGTGCACGAGGTCAGCCCGGACACGTCGGTCTCGCTCATGCACTCGACGCCGGACGTCCACACGGCCGAAGGCCGCCGGTGGGCTGAGCTGCGCGACGCGCTCGGCGCGCCGACGCCCACGTTCCGGCCGGGCATCGGCCCCTACGTCGAGGGCAACGGCGCCAGCGTCGCCTCGGCCCTCAACAGCGCCCGCCTCGGCATCGCCGCACTGCCGCCGGGCTCGCTCATCGCCCCGGAGATCGAGAACTACCCGCACTCCCGCTTCAACAAGTCCGTGGCCCTGGTCCGTGCGGACCTCGAGCTCGGTCAGTTGATCGGCGCGCGGGAGATGACGTTCTCGATCTACCGCTTCGGTGGGCGCCTCGACCTGGAGATTGCCCGGGAGGACACCTGGACGCCCGTGCTGGGCGGCATCAAGCCCCGGCTGCAGGCCATCGCGGACCTCGGCGTCCGGCCCGAGCAGGCCGACGGCGTGGGCGTCTACTGGAACGAGGACGTGGCTCGCTATTCGCGCGGTGTGGCCGACCAGCCGAAGCCCATATTCGCGTTCCGCCAGCGGCCGTGGGACCAGGTGCTGCCGCTCCTGGGGATCGCCACGCGCTACGGCACCGGAACCGTCACCGCCTTCGCGGGCGAGCAGATCGAATGCCTGCCGCCGGACGAGCTCAATGCCGTCTTCTCCCGGGGCGTCCTGCTCGACGCGCGCGCCGCCGACTCGCTGATCCGCATGGGACGCGGCGACCTCGCCGGGCTGGTCAGTCGGAAGCCCGATGCGGCCGGCTCCCTGGAAGTGATCACCGACGCGGCCTTCGGCGGCCCGGCGGGCGATGTGATCAACGCGCGGTGGACATCGGTGAACGCACAGTTCGAGTGGGCTTCGGGCGCGCGCATCATCTCGCGCCTTCACGGGCACCGCGGCGAGGACCGGGGGCACGGCGTGGCCCTGTTCGAGAACCGGCTCGGGGGACGGGTGATTGTCGTCCCGCTGGACAGCCAGGCTGGCGCCACCATGAGCCTCGGCATCGCCTTCCCGCCGTTGGAGTCGCCCTCGTTCATGTGCCGGGCGCGCCAGGCGCAACTCACCGCCGCCCTCGAGTGGGCCGGGCGCTGCGCCCTGCCGATGTTGATGGAGGATGCGCCCCAGGCCTACCCGCTGGCCATCCGGCAGGACGGGCGGCTCATCGCGGGAGTGGCCAACCTGATGGCTGATGCCATCGACGGACTGACCCTTCGCATCGGTGCGCCCGGCTTCACCCCGCGGCGCGTGCGGGTGCTCGGTCCGAAGGGCCGGTGGAAGGCGTCCCGCGCCCGGATCGAGAAGGCCGGCCGGCGCGCATTCCGCCTCCGCGTCCCGATCCGCCTCGCCTACCTGGAAGTGGCAGTCCTGCTGATCGACTGACGGGTATCCCGGCAGGGCGCGCTCGCCGAGCGCGCCGGACGGTGACGAACCAGGCACGCCGCGCAGACGTGGCGGCCCCGGTGAGCCCCCCTACGTTCCGGAGCCGCCGACGGGGGACGGCAGAATCCGGAACCGGCTCAGCTCCGCCAAGCCGTCCCACTGCGGCAGACGCGGCGTCGGGCCCTCGATCCGCACGAGCGGCGGCTGGCGCTCGGCAAGGCCGTTGATTCTCGCCCAGAGCGTCGTGTCGCCCCAGTACCGGGGGTGCGCCTCCCGCGCAGAGACGGCCGCGAGGATCCGCGCGGGAACCTCGTTCCCGGCGCGGATGGCATCCAGCGCAAGCTGCTCCAGACGACCGAGCCCGGTTCGCGCGTCGGGTCGCTCCTGCATCCAGCGGGCCACAGCCGCGGGCACCCACGGGAGCGGCGCGTCCGATCCGGCGGCCAGCCGGGCGAACTCGGCCTGATCCTGAACCGCAAACGCGCGGTCCACGCGCCCGGCGTACCGCATCTGGGCATCCGTGACGGCGCGCCTTCGACCGTACACCGATGCCATCTGCTCGGGCTGCAGCTGACCCAGCCCGTCATACGGATCGATTCCGGGAAAGGCATCGACGCAGAGCAGTTCCACGCCGCCCGGCCCGCCCCGCCCCAGACAGGCCAGGATGTGGGCCAGCATGGCCTGGTCGAACAGGCAGGCGTCGAACCAGAGGACGATGCCCGCCTGCCGGTCCATCCGCTCGAGTCGCGCATACTGGGCGCGAAGCGTGCGGATGACGAGGTCATACCCCAGCCCTCCACCTGTCGCCTGCTCCAGGAACCGCGCCCGCGCCTGGAGCGTCTCCTCGTCCGGCCAGCCCGGCTGGCGGGGCCCCTCGTACAGGATGTCGTGCCAGACGAACACCTCGCCCGGCAGGCCGGCCTTCGCCAGCGCGGCCCCGGCGATGTCGCCGCTCGTTATGTGAAGGACGCCGCTCATGGATCTCCCGGGCAGATGATAGCCCAACAGACTTCCCATGGAAGCCGATTTCCGGAATAATCCGCCGCCATGCCGATACTCACCATCGTGCTCATCGCCTTGGGGCTGTCGATGGACGCATTCGCCGTCTCGATCGCAACCGGGTTCCAGATCAAGCGTCTGCACGTGTTCCACGCGCTCCGCACGGCTCTCTTCTTCGGGCTCTTCCAGGCCGTGATGCCGGTGATCGGCTGGCTGGCGGGGATGGGGCTGCGCCCGTACATCGCCGCGCTCGACCACTGGGTCGCCTTCGGGCTGCTGCTGGCGATCGGCGCCAAGATGATCTATGAGGCGTTCTCTCTCGGGGAGGACAGCGCCGACGATCCGCACAGCATCTACACCCTGCTCGTGCTGTCGGTGGCGACGAGCGTCGATGCGCTGGCCGTCGGCCTGGGCCTGACCTTCCTCCAGGTCGCGATTCTCCTGCCGGCCGTTGTCATCGGGGTCATCACGTTCGCCATGTGCCTGGCCGGTGGGTTCATCGGGCAGCGGTTCGGCCACTTCTTCGAGAAATGGATCGAGGCGGCCGGCGGGATCATCCTGATCGCCATCGGCTCCATGATCCTCTTCCGGCACCTCACGGCGTAACGCCCGGGGCCGCGGTTAAACATGGCGTTCTGGAAGCGCAATCAGGCGATGGGCACGGCGGCGCTGATCCTGGGGATCAGCGTGCTGCTCTCCCGCGTCATGGGGCTGGTGCGGGACAAAGTGGTCTCGTACTACTTCGGCGCCTCGCCGGAAGCCGACGTGTACTTCGCCGCGTTCGTGATTCCCGATTTCATCAACTACCTCCTGGCGGGCGGCTACTTCTCCATCACGCTCATCCCGCTGCTCTCGCGCCGCTTCGCCGAGGATCGCGCGGACGGGTGGCGCCTGTTCTCGTGCATCTTCCTCTGGACCGTCGCCGCCATCGCCGCGCTGACTCTGCTGGCCGAGGTGCTGGCGCCCCAGCTCGCCCGGCTGGCCGCCCCGGGCCTGCCGCCCGACGGCGCCGCGCGCCTGGCGCTCTTCCTGCGCATCATCCTCCCCGCCCAGGTGTTCTTCCTGGCCGGCTCGTGCGTCATGGCGGTGCTCTACATGCGCAAGCAGTTCGTCGCCCCCGCGCTCGCCCCGCTCGTCTACAACCTCTCGATCATCGCGTTCGGCGTGGCGTTCCGCAGCGGCGGCATGGAAGGATTCTGCTGGGGCGTGCTCGCGGGCGCGGCGCTCGGCAGCTTTCTCCTCCCGTGCCTCGTCGCCCTCTCCGGCGAAGGGCTGCCCCTGCGCTGGACGCTCGCCCACCCCCTGCTGCGCCGGTTCTTCGCGCTCGCCGTCCCGCTCATGCTCGCGCAGTCGATCGTCGTGTGGGACGAGCAGCTCGTGCGGGTCTTCGGCTCCCTGGGCGGCGCAGGCGCGGTCAGCTGCCTGAACTACGCGCGCCGCATCATGATGGTGCCCGTCGGCGCAGTCGCGCAGGCCGCCGGCGTGGCGTCGTTCCCGTTCCTCGCCGAGCTGCTGGCCCGCGGCGAGCGCGACCGGTTCCACGCCACGGTCAACGGGGCGATCCGGTCGACCCTGCTCCTGCTGATCCCGCTGTCGGTCTGGATGATGGTCGCCGCGGGGCCGACGGTTACGCTCGTGTTCCGGCAAGGACAGTTCGACGCAGCCGCGGCGGCCCGCACCGCGGCCCTGCTCCGTCTGTTCCTCATCGTGGTCTTCTGCTGGGGCATCCAGCAGATCGTCGGGCGCGCGTTCTACGCCGGCCAGGATACGGTCACCCCCGCCGTCATCGGAACGATCGTCACGCTCGCGGCCATCCCGCTGTTCGTGGGCGGTGCGGCGTGGCTGGGCGAGGCCGGCGTCGCCGCCGCCAGCGTGGTCGCCATGGCCGCCTACACCGCCGCGCTCGCCGCCCGCTGGCGGCGCGCGCACGGGCCGCTG
>CAYSLU010000150.1:3460-7033 GCA_964431965.1 uncultured Verrucomicrobiota bacterium | reverse complement strand
TCAGCGGCATGATCGGCGCGTTCTCGAAGATCGGGGCGGGCGGCATGGGCAAGCCCGAGATGCTGGCGAAGAACATCGGCGAGGCGCTGGTCTGCACCGCGACGGGCCTCATGGTGGCCATCCTGTCGATGGGCTTCTACTTCCTGTTCCGGAACATCCTCAACGCCGTGATGAAGCAGGTCGAGCGCGACGCCACCGAGATCCTGGACTCGCTGATGGGCACGGGATCGACGTTTGGCGAGATCGCCCGGAGTCCGACGGACGGACAGAAGTAGAGCCGGATGGGCGCGCTATGAAGCTCAAGAAGCCCGAGGAAATCGAGGCGGCGGAAGTGCAGTTGGTCCCCATGATCGACGCCGTCTTCCTGTTGCTCATCTTCTTCATGTGCGCCGCCACGATGGCGAAGGTGGACACGGCGTTCGACGTGGATCTTCCGGAGGCTCGAAACGGGTCGGAGCAGAAAGACTTGAGCCACCGGGGCACCGTGAACGTCCTTCGGCCGGGGACCGTGACGCCGCAGGGGCTGGTGGTGAGCGACGCCAAGCCGTACCTGGTGAACGGCGAGCTGGCCGACGCGGCGGACCTGGAGCGCATCATGCGGGACCACCTCAAGGAAGACCCCGCCGTGCGCCTGTACATCCGGGCCGACCGAAACGTGAAGTATGCGGTGATCCGCAAGGCGATGGGCGCCTGCGCGGCGGCGGGCATTGCGGACGTGGTTTTTGCCGCGCACCCCGACGAAGTCGAAATGGAGCGATAGCGCCATGAAGCTGAAGACCCCATCGTCCGTGGCTGAGGCCAAGATCGACCTCGTTCCGATGATCGACACGGTGATGTTCATGCTCATCTTCTTCATGTGCACCACGACGCTGCGGCAGAAGGAGACGGACCTCGGGATCACGCTTCCGGGCATGGTTGCGCAGACCGAGGCGGTGCAGATGCCCGACGAGCAGATCGTGGAGGTGGATGGGCAGGGCACGGTGATCCTGAACGGCACGCGGTTCACGGGCAAGGAGATGCCGGACCTGGCCGGACAGCTCGTCCGGTACCGGCTGTCGTCCGAGGCGGCCCGGATTCCGTACATGATTACGGTGCAGGCCGAAGATGATGCGGCGTACGAGCGGCTGATCGACGTGATGAACGCCTGCGCGGCGGCCGGGATCACCAATGTGACCTTCGGCCCGGGGTGAGCGGCGGAAGCGGATCGGCGGACTACCTGATGAGCATCTGGTCGAGACTTTGGCGAAAGGGCGGGCCGGGAGGGGCGGCCGGCCTGTCGACGCTCGCGCGGCGCAGCCTCTACGTCACGCTGGCCTTCCACGCGGCGCTTCTGGTCGCGGCCGGCTCCATCATCATCGGCAACATCTTCTACAACCGCGAGTACACGTTCAAGGCCCAGCCGCCGCCGATGAAGACCTACGACCCGCGGCAGCTCGAGTTCAAGGTTCGGGTCTCCAAGCAGCAGCGGAGTTCCAGCCGGCCGTCGATGGCGCCGCGGCTGGTGGCGACGCGGCTGGACAGCCGGTTCGCGCTGCCCGAGATTAAGACGGACCCCAAGATCGTAAAGACCGCCTTCCAGCCGAAGTTCAAGGCCGTATCCGGGGTCGGGTTGGGCGCGGGGCTGGGGACGGGTTTCGGGCTCGGCGGGTTCGGGGCCGGCGTCTCGCAGTTTGACTTCTTCGGCATCCAGGGCAAGGGCGAGAAGATCGCCATCCTGGTGGACGTATCGGTCAGCATGGTCGAGGATGAGCGCGGCGGGCCGAAGGGCTACGAGCGCGTGCGGAACCGCATCAACCAGGTGGTCGACGCCCTGAGCGAAGGGTCGATGTTCAACCTGATCGTGTTCGCGGACGCCGCCAGCGCATGGGAGAAGCAGCTGATGGTGGCGAACGGGGACAACAAGACCAAGGCGAAGCTCTGGCTCCGTCCGTTCAACTCGCCGGGGAACTACGGGCTGTCGTCCGGCAACCTCGCGACGAGCCAGGCTGGCCTGCGGGCGGCGGGAGGCACCACGCGGCTGGATCTCGCGCTCACGGCCGCGTTCGAGCAGGGCGCGGACACGATCCTCGTGATCAGCGACGGGCTTCCGCGAGTCCGGAAGGAGGTGACGGCCGACCAGTACAAAGCGCACGAGGCTCAGCGGGCGCAGTGGCAGCAGGCGAACGCGGAGCGGGTGCGGGAGTGGGATGCCGCCCAGGCGGCCGTGCAGGTGCAGGAGGAGCGGGTGTGGGTTCCGCCGCGTCCCGCCCGTCCGCCGCGTGCCTCCATGAAGGAGGGACAGGCTGCGGATCCCGGCGCCCCAGCCGTTCCGGGCCACTGGGAGGTGCGGCGAACCCATACGGGCGGGTCGCCTCGCCCTCAACCGCCCCCGCTTCCCGAACCCGGGTGGTGGGCGCTGTCCGACTTCATCGAGCATCTCAAAGTGCTCCACGAGAAGCTGTACGTGCAGAAGGGCCGGAAGCTGCCGGTGGTGCATGGCATCGGCTACGCGATCGACAAGGACGGCGGCGACTTCCTGCGGGGCCTGGCCGAGACCTACAAGGGGCGGTACCGCCGGGTGGCGCGGATCGACTGATGCGGAGCCCATGAAGCAGACACTGGCAGCGGTCATCCTGTCCCTATCCCTGGCGATGCCGGGCGCCGCGCTCTCGGGCCCCATTCGCGAGATCGAGATCAGCCCCGATCCCGTTCAGGGCGGCAAGCAGGTGTTCACGGTGCGCATCCGGCCCTCCGAGACCCACGTGTGCGAGCGGATCGTGATCGAGTGCGCGTATCACCAAGAGCTTCCGTGGGTGGACGCGAGCGGGGCGTCCTACACGAAGACCAACGAACCGGCCGCGTTCACGTACCGACGGCCGGACGTCAGGCTGGTCGATGATCTCGACTGCTTTATCAGCTTCACGGTTCCGGTCAGCTTGGCGAGACTCCGGGAGACGTACGGCCCCACGCTGTTTGACCCGGCTCAGCCGATCACGATTTCCCGCCTGAGGATCGACGGGATCTCGGACGGAGTGGCGAAGTGGTCGTATGTGCTGGAGGCTCGCGGCCTGCACCGGGTTGCCGAGTGATGCGGCTATTCATCGTCATCCTGGCCGCGCTGCTGGGAGCCGGGACGGCTGCCCGGGGTGCGGCCGCGCCCCGCGCGGAGACGCCCCTCCAGATCGACCGGACGAATGCGCTTGCCGCGGCCATTCGGCCCCACCTCGCCGCGGCGCAGGCCTCGCTGGCCGAGAAGACGCGCGCGCAGAACATCAAGGGCATCGCGGTGGCCCGTGCCGGCGTGGATGTGTTTCAGGGCGCGCTGGACGAGCTGGGCCGGACGGGGACGATTCATCTGCCCGAGAAGCCGCGCCGCGACTTGGCGGATGCGGTCGCAGCCTGCGCCGCCGCGTGCGGCGCGATCGAAACCGAGTTCTCGAACCGCCTGGCCCGGGCGAGCGAAGCCGGCGCGCGGACCGCCGAACCGCCGGGGACCGGGCGCGACCGGGAGGACCGCGCGTCCGCCGCTCCGCTTGAGGCGCGGCCGGATCCCGCGCAGGCGCCCGCCGCCCCATCGACGCCCGAGTTCTTTGC
>CAYSLU010000150.1:0-3360 GCA_964431965.1 uncultured Verrucomicrobiota bacterium | reverse complement strand
ACGCTGGTCTTCCGAACGCACCGCAGCGCCACGGTCCCGTTCGTTCACGGATTCGAGCTGCAGGCGTGTCTGGGGGCGACGGACTGGGCGGCGGCCGGCGTCTCCCCGGCACCGGCGTCCGGCGAGGCGGGCGATCGGACCGTCCGGCTGTCGATCTCCACCGAGCCGAAGGGAGCGCGGGCGTACATTGACGATGTCATGCACCGGGACGGCCGCGGCGAGCCGGTGCGGACCCCCTGTGTGCTGGACGTTCCGGCCGGTGCGCACACGGTGCGCCTGGCCCTCGCGGGATACCTGGACGTGGCGGCCACGAACCTGGACCTGCGGCAGGATCGAGCGCTGTCCTGGGTGTTTCGCGAGGACCCCCGCGTGATTCGAAAGACGCTGGCGGTTGATGCGAAGGGCAAGTGGATGCCGGCGGGCGTGCGGGTGGCGAAGGGAGACCGCGTCATCATGCGGGCCTCGGGCACGTGGGTCTGCGGGAGCCGGGGGGAGGAGTGCGGCCCGGAGGGGTACACCAACGACGAGCGAAGCGCCCACTACTATGCCGGTCCGGAGTCCGCGCCGCGCCAGGCGCCGGATCTCAACTACGGCGCACTGATCGTGAAGACCGCCGAGCACGCGTACCCGCGGGGGGTTGGGGTCGCGAGCACGTTCGTGGCCGATGACGAAGCCCGCCTGCTGTTCGACATCAACGAGCTGGCCGACGCGTCGCTTCGAAGAGACAACCGGGGGCGCATGCAGGTGCAGGTCATGGTCCTTCCCGGGGGGCGCTGACGCGGCGGCCCCGACCGGCTCCGCGATGCGCCTTGTGCGCGGGTGCGGCGAAGGCGTATTGTCCACAGGCCCGCAGGGGATCCCGACGACGATGAGAACGGTTGACTGCGACTACCTGGTGATCGGCAGCGGCATGGGGGGGCTCATGTCGGCCCTTCATCTGGCCGAGCACGGCCGGGTACTGCTCCTCACGAAGAAGGACCGCGCGGAGAGCAACACGAACTATGCGCAGGGCGGCATTGCCTGCGTGATGGCATCGGACGACAGCTTCGAGGATCACATCCGCGATACGCTGGACGCGGGGGCCGGGCTCTGCAACGAGGATGTGGTCCGAACCATCGTGCGCGACGGTCCGGCGCGGATCGCCGAGCTGGAGCATCTGGGGGTGCGGTTCGCGGCGGGGAGCGCGGCCGGGCGATACGATCTCGGGCGCGAGGGCGGGCACTCGCATCGCCGCGTCCTGCACGCGGGCGATATCACCGGACGGGAGATCGAGCAGGCGCTGCTGGCGCGCGCCACGGCGAACCGGCGGATCCGCATCCGCGAGGACTGCATGGCGATCGACCTGGTCACCACCGGCTGGCTGGGACGGCGGGGGCCGAACCGCTGCGTCGGAGCGTACGCGATCGACCGGCGCACGGGCGAGATCTTCGCGGTGCGCGCGGCGAGCACGGTCCTCGCGACGGGTGGCGGCGGCAAGGTGTACCTGTACACCAGCAACCCGGACATTGCCACGGGGGACGGCGTCGCCATCGCCTGGCGCGCCGGCGTGCCCATCAAGAACATGGAGTTCATCCAGTTCCACCCCACTTGCCTCTATCACCCGGAGGCGAAGTCCTTTCTGATCAGCGAGGCGGTTCGAGGGGAGGGCGCCGACCTGGTGGATGCGGCCGGCCGGCCGTTCATGGCGAAGTACGACCGGCGCGGGGCGCTGGCGCCGCGGGATATCGTGGCGCGAGCCATCGACCAGGAGATCAAGGCGACCGGCACGCCGTGCGCCTACCTGGACATCCGCCACCGGACCCGCCGGTTCCTCCGGCAGCGGTTCCCGACGATCTATGCGACCTGCCTTCGCTTCGGCATCGACATGGCGAGGGACCTGGTGCCGGTTGTCCCGGCGGCCCACTACTTCTGCGGCGGCGTTGAAGCGGGGGTGGATGGGGCCACGGCGCTGCCGGGCCTGTACGCCTGCGGCGAGGTCTCCTGCACCGGGCTTCACGGGGCCAACCGCCTCGCGAGCAACTCGCTCCTCGAAGCGCTCGTGTGCGCATGGCGCATGGCGGAGCGCGTCTCCGCCGAGGGGATCGGCGACCGCGCGCGGCGTCCGCCGATTCCCGCATGGGAGTACGGGGCCGCCGTGCCCAGCGACGAGGCGATCGTGGTCGAGCACAACTGGAACGAAGTCCGCACCTGCATGTGGGACTATGTCGGCATCTGCCGCTCGAACAAGCGGCTCGAGCGCGCGTGGCGGAGGATCCGCAACCTCCGCCAGGAGATCCGCCAGTACTATCTCGACTACTTGGTCACGCCGGACATCCTCGAGCTCCGGAACATCGCCGACGTTGGGGAGCTGATCGTTCGCTCCGCGCAGATGAGGCACGAAAGCCGGGGGCTGCACTCGACGATCGACTACCCCGAACCGGGCGTCGGCGACGCGGCCCGGGAGACGGTGATCGCCGATCCGCCGGGCTATCACGAGTAGCGCCGGCCGCTTGCGCCGAAGAAGCGGCCTGCTGCCCTTCTGCAGCGGGGAGGGGCCCGCTTGGCTCACGTCGCGCTCTCCCTGATGATCACGCGAGAGGCCGAAGGGGTCATTCCGAGCGGAGCGGGGAATCTCAGGCGTTATCGCACGGCGTGAGATCCTTCGCTCCGCTCAGGATCACGCTCTGTTCTGCGGCGCGGTTCTTTGCCCGAGAACGACTGGCAGCCCACCCGCGCCCGATCAGGAATTCCAGGGCGGCACGGGGTGTGCGGGCGTCTGCAGGCTGTATGCGTCGAGCAGTTCGCGCGCCAGCGCATCGCGCAGCCGCTCATCCGAATACCACAGGTTGTTCACCTCGCGCGGATCCGCCTCCAGGTCGAACAGCTCGCCGTGCGCCGTGCCCGGATAGACGGCGAGACGGTAGCGGCGGGTGACCAGGGCGCGTACGCAGAGCCCCGTTGTCGGGTCGTCGTTCTCGATGACAACGCGGGATCGGCCGACGGGGTCCTCGGAGCCATCCAGCAGCCCGCGCCAGCTTCGGCCGGGGCGGAGTTGCAAGGGCTGGATGGCGCCCCGGCTGAAGGGTGTCGGCGCCGTGAGCCGGTCGGCGCCCGGCTCGGGGACGCCGCACAGGTCCAGCACCGTGGGCATGAGGTCGATCTGCGAGACCAGCGACTCGCACACCGCGCCCGCGGGGAACCCCGGGGCCGAAACAATCAGCGGCAGCCGGATGCAGCCGTCAAATGTGTAAAACGCCTTCCAGAGCAGGCCGTGGTCGCCCATCATGTCCCCATGGTCCGTGATGAAGACCACAACCGTGCTCTTTTCGAGGCCCGACGCCCGAAGCGCGTCGAGGACGCGCCCGAGCTCGGCGTCCATGT
>CAYSLU010000149.1:0-7261 GCA_964431965.1 uncultured Verrucomicrobiota bacterium | reverse complement strand
CCGAGGCGACTATGGACACACCGAAATACGACGGGACCCTGACGAACGAAATCATGTGGTACGGCCGGCCGGCCACCGACTTCACCGACGCGCTCCCCATCGGCACGGGCCGGCTCGCGGCCATGGTCATGGGCACCACCAAGCGCGAGCGCATCGCGCTCAACCACGAGTGGCTCTGGAAGGGCACCAACCGCAAGCGGGATAACGTCCCGGCATCCCGCCTGCTGCCCGAGGTCCGCCGCCTGCTCCTCGCCGGTGAGTACGAGGCCGGGACCAAGGCCGCGAATGATGCGTTCGGCGGCGGAGGCGGCATCAAAGGGCGGCCCAACCGCGTCGACCCCTACCAGCCGGCCGGCGACCTCTTCATCGAGTTCAACCACGGCTGCGTGAACGGGTATCGCCGCGAGCTCAACATGGCGACCGCGCAGAGCACCGTCTCCTACACCTCGGACGGCAAGCGCTTCACGCGCGAGACCATCGCCCACCTCACGCAGGACCGCATCCTCATCCGCCTCGCAGCGGGCGGGCAGCCGTTCGACGCCGCCGTCTGGCTCGATCGCATCATCGACCCATCCTGCGCCGTGCGCCACCGTGCTTCACGCGCCGGGCTCGTCCTCGACGGCGCCTTCGCGCGCGGCATCCGGTTCCGCGTGCAGGTGGCGGCCCGGCACCACGGGGGGAAGCTCGCCGTGCGCAACAACCGGTTGGAGTTCGTCGGGGTTGCCGAAGTCATTCTGGCCGTCAATATCGGAACATCCGCCAAGGACCGCGATCCCGTCCGCGAGTGCGGCCCCTGCGCGGCGCCCGCCGCCTCCTGGCCCGCGCTCCTCGACTCCCATCGCCGCGAGCACGCCCGGCACTTCGGAGGAATGCGGCTCGAGCTGCCCTTCCCGGTCCCGGCCGCGCCGACGGACGAGCGGATCGCGGCCTACCGGCACGGGGCGGACGATCCCGGCCTGCCCCTGCTCTACTTCAACTTCGGGCGCTACCTCCTGTGCGCGTCGAGCGCAACCGCCGAGCTGCCGCCAAACCTGCAGGGCAAATGGAACGAGGACCTGAATCCGCCGTGGGAGGCGGACTATCACCACGACATCAACCTGCAGATGGCCTACTGGCCCGCCGAGGCCGGCAATCTCCAGGCCTACACCAACGCGCTCTTCACCCACATGGAGCAGTTCGTCGAGCACGGCCGCAAGGCGGCCCGCGATCTCTACGGATGCCGCGGCGTGTGGTTCCCGATTCAGACCGACCCGTGGGGCCGCTGCACGCCCGAGGCCTACGGCTGGGCCGTCTGGATCGGCGCGGCGCCCTGGCTCGCGCAGCACATGTGGTGGCACTACGAGTACGGCCAGGACCGCCAGTTCCTCGCGCGCCGCGCCTACCCGTTCTTCAAGGAAGTTGCGGCGTTCTACGAGGACTACCTCGTCGCCGACGCGAGCGGGCGCCTCCAGGCCGTCCCGTCGCAGTCGCCCGAGAACCGCTTCACGCTCAGCGGCGCCCGCTTCCCGGTCTCCATCGGCGTGTCCTCCACCATGGATGTGCTCCTCGCGCGCGAAGCGCTCGAGCATGCCGCCCAAGCCAGCGAGATCCTCGGCGTCGATCCCGAGCGGCGCGGGAAGTGGCGCGCCATGGCCGGACGGCTCCCGGACCTCCAGATCGGCAAGCACGGCCAGCTGCTCGAATGGAACCAGGAGTTCGTCGAGGTCGAGCCGGGGCATCGGCACATCTCGCATCTCTACGGGATCTTCCCCGGCGACGGCATCACGCCCGAGCGCACGCCGGAGCTGTTCCGCGCCGCGCGCGTCTCGCTCGATCGGCGACTCGCCAGCTTCGGCGGGCACACCGGCTGGAGCCGCGCGTGGACCGCCTGCTGCTTCGCCCGGTTCGGCGAGGGCGACGAGGCCATGCGCCACGTGAAGGCGCTGGTCACCGACTTTGCCACCGCCTCCCTGCTCGACCTGCATCCCCCCCGCATCTTCCAGATCGACGGAAACTTCGGCGGAGCGGCAGCGGTTCTCGAGATGCTCATCCAGAGCTACCACGAGGAAGTCCACCTCCTGCCGGCGCTGCCGGCCTGCTGGCCCGAAGGCCGCGCGACCGGCCTGCGGGCCCGGGGAGGATACCGCGTGGATATAGAGTGGAAGCGCGGCCGGCTCACGCGCGCGACACTTGTGCCGCTCCGCGACCGGATGTGCATCCTCAAGACGGGCCGCAGCCGGCTTGCCGTGCGCGACGCGAGCGGTCAGGACGTGCCGGTCAGCCGGGCCAGGGGGCGTATGGAGTTCAAGGTCCGCAAGGGCAAGACCTACGTCGTCACGCCGGGCTGACGGGCCGGCGAGTGTGCTGTCCCGCAGATGGTCACTCAAGGCGCGTAAGTGCTTGTCATTCCGAGCGGAGCGAGGAATCTCGAACCTGATCGCACGGCAACAGATCCTTCGCTTTGCTCAGGATGACCTTCATTCTTTACGCCTGTTTCTGAGACGGCAGACTAAAGACTGCTGGAAGTGCTCAAGAGCTCGCTCCGCGTGCTCTCGGGAAGGTTCGCACGGGTCACCCACGCTTTCGCCGCCACCGGGTCGATCCCGATCCACCGGCGGGCCAGCCGCGTGACCTGCCGGATGCGCGCGCTGTCGTCCGCGATCGTCGCCGCCCACCGGACGGCCGCTTCCGGGGCATAGCTCGAAATGGTGTCGGACAGGGCCGCCAGCGCCCCGTCCTTTGTCTTGCCGGCCGGCAGCCGGCTGATCCACGCGGATGCGCCGTTCGGATCCGCGTCGGCCCACGCCCGAGCCACGTTCTGAACCACCCCCTGCATGGCGCCCCCGTCGGGAAACTGCTCGACCCAAGCGGCGGCCGCCGCGGGATCGGCGTAGGCCCATGTGCTGGCGAGGCTGCTGATCAGGTTGTCGCGCGCCGCCCCGGCCGGCTGGGCCGCCACGTAGGCCGCCGCCTCCGCCGGCGATGCCGACGCCCACGCGGACACCAGGGACGGCAGCACCGCCTGGCTGTCCTCGGCTGCCAGCCCGCCGGCCCACGCCAGCGCGGCTGAGACGTCGGCCGCGGCCCACGAGCTCGCCACCTGGCCCAGAAGCTGGCTCCGCCCGCGGGCGGACGCCAGGCTGGCGGCATAAGCCGCCGCGCCGGCCGGGTCCGACTGCGCCCACTGGTAGCCGATGCTCGCGAGCGCGCCCTGCCGGCTGCTCCCGTCCGGGAGCGACTGCACCCAGGCCACGGCGCCGGTCAGGTCCCAGTTCGCCCACTGAGACGCCGCATTCCGGATCATGTCGTCACGGGTACCTCCCGGCGGGAGCGACGTAACGAACGCCGGCAGCAGATCCGAGTTCCAGGCCCCGTACGTAAACACCAGCCCCCGGGCCGCGTTGTTCTGCGCCACCCCGGCCGGCAGAGTCTCGACCCACGCGATCGCCGCCTCCAGGTCGGCTTGCGCCCACGCGGACGCCACGCTGTTCAGGGTCTGATTGCGCGTCTGCCCCGCCGGCATCCGCTCCGCGAACGCCGCGGCGGACGCCGGATCCGTCTGGGCCAGCATCGAGACCACCGCCTGCAGCGCCTGGTTCCCCGTGCGATCCGGAGGCAGCCGGATGGCCCAGGCCAGCGCCGCCGCGGCATCCTGCCCCGCCCACGCCCGAGCGACGGCGCCGATGGCCGCATTCCGCTGGCTTCCGGGAGGCATGGACGCCACATACGTCGCCGCGGCCGCCGGATCGCCCTCCGCCCAGCCGTTCAGGAAACTCGTCACGGCCTGACTCCGGACGGATCCGTCCGGGAGTGACTGCACCCACCGCTGCGCCGCGGCGGGATCCTTCCGGCCCCACTGCGCGGCGATCTGGCTGTACGCCTGCGCCTGCGAACGCCCGGAAAGGATCGTCGCCGCCAGGTCAGCCGCCAGGCGGGGATCCTGCTCCGCTAGCGCATACATGGCGCCGGAGACGATCTGACTGCGCTCCTGACCCTCGGGGAGCGCCCGAATCCACGCGGCAACCGCGGGCGCATCCCGCTTCGACCATTGTCCCAGCACCACGCGAATTCCACTGAGCCGCCGCCCGAACGATGTCATGCGCTGCGCGTAGGCCAGCGCCGCCAGGGGATCGCTCTCGGCCCACTTCGCCAGCAGTTGATCGATCAACGCCGTGCGCAGCGGCGCGCCTGGCAGCTTCTCGGCCAGCGATACCGCATACGCCGCGTCGTCAGACTGAATGCTGTCGACCAGTTCCCGCATCTCCGTATAGCGCTCGCGCCGGCTCCCCGTTGCGACCTTCCGGATCGCCTGCTCCAGCTCGCCGTGCGGCAGCATTCGGGTACGCTCTCCGCCCCCGGACGACCCGCCAGCCCCGCCCTTGCGCTCCCCGCCGCTCACCACATCCGACCAGCTACGGACACCTCCGGCGGATTCGCTCGAACCGGCCCCGGCGGCAGACTCACCGGCTCTCCCTCCGACCGTCCCCCCCGCCGGCGCCCCACGCCCCGGCAGCACGCGATCCAGAACGACGCCCCCCATCACCCCCGCCGCCGCAACCATCACCAACACGATCGGATGTCCCGTGTGCTTCATCACCGTTTCCCCTTCCCGTGTCGCGAGATGTTGTGGCAGAGTCCCAGCCATCGCAAGGAGCATTTTTCCCCATGCGCACGGCTCGTCTCGGTGTCCTGCTCGCCCTGCTCACGGCCTCCGCTGCCGCGGCCGCACCACTTGATCCATTGCTTCTCTCGACCAATTTCTGGACCCAGGCGCCCGCCCAGTTCATGGCGGCGGCACCGGCATCAGCCGGCTTCCGCTGGCTCTCGGACCGGCATGAAGCCGCCCGGGCCGCCGCGCCAGACCTCACCTTCCTCGGCCTCCCCGTCCACGAAGCCGTCGCCCGATGCTCGGAAACAGCCGTCACCGAGGTCGATCTCTCGATCTTCAACCGCGGCGACGGCGGGGATATCGCCGAGTCGGTGTTTGACGCCCGCCTGGCCGCCGTCGCCGCCGCGCTGCAGGCGCATGCGGGCCGCCCACGCGAGCTGGCGCCCCCCGGCCCCGCCCGCGCGGGCCGCACCGTGCGCGTGCTGCTATGGGAGACGCGCCAGACCTATTTCCGCCTCGAGCACGCCCGGTCTCGTCGCCGTAGCGATGACTCCGGCGGCCGCGTGATCCAGCCCGAGTACGCGACGCTGTCCTTGCGGCCGCTCGCCGGCACGCGACCGTCCGACCTCAGCGGCGAGGACCGCGCGGACGTGAGCCGATCCGCCCTGAGACGGCGGGTCGTCCGCACTCCGGACGGCGGCGCCCTGCTCGACTCGGTTCCCATGGTCGACCAAGGGCAGAAAGGCTACTGCGCCGTGGCCGCCGCGGAACGAGTGATGCGCTACTACGGGCTCGCCGTGGACCAGCACAAACTGGCCCAGCAAGCCGCCACGGCCTCCGGCGGCGGAACGGATCCGGAGGCGCTCCGCCGCGCCCTGCACTCCATGGTCGGCCGCCTCGGCCTGAATCTCTGGACCATCGAGACATTCACAGCCACGGACTTCACCCGCCTGATCGCCGACTACAACCGCGCCGCGCGCAAGCAGAAGCTTCCCGAGATCGTGCTGCCCACGGCGGGCGTGATCGAGATGAACGAGGTTTACCGCCGCATGGATCGACCCGTCTTTCTGGCGGCCCGCACGCACAATCCCGGTGCGGTCGACCGGTTCGGAACGAAGATCGAGGAGAAGATCGCGGCAGGCGTTCCGCTCGTGTGGGGGGTCGTGCTCGGCTTTGTGCCGGAGACGCCGGCTCTGCCCCAGGCCACCGGCGGTCATCTGCGGCTGCTGATCGGGCTCAACCCGAAGACGCGCGAGGTGCTCTACACCGACTCGTGGGGCCCCGGACACGAACTCAAGCGCATGAATCTCGCCAACGCCTACGCGATCACCACCTGTCTCTTCACGTTGGAGCCACAATGACACCACGCGCGCGGCCAGAGTCCGTCCACCATTCGCGTAGCCGCGCGCGTCAGCGCGTGGCCGTGGAAATGAAGCCCGAGAGCTCCTCTTCATGCCCGCCTCCTCCTGTTCTGACCGCGTCGACGCTCGTTGAACCCGGCGCGCTCGCATGCGGACACACCAACCCGTCTCGCCCCTGAAGGCAATGGGACCAGCCGGCTCGGGCCAGCCATGGCCGTACGGCCGGTTCTGCACGCACAGGAGACTGGCGGATCAAGGCGGATGTCGGTTTGACGTCCATTCGCGCGCCGGATAGTGTCTTGTGCACGTGAGGGGATTGCACCGGCCGCAGGCATCACCAGCCGGGCCGCCCCAGAGGGACAACCGTGTTCAAGGATCTGTTGTCGTTCTTGACGCCCGCATCGCCCCGGGCGGTGGCCGAACGGGTGTGCCGGCGAGCCTCCGATGCCGCGCGGCACGTTCCCTACTACCGGGATCTGGTGAACCAAGCCGGCATTTCCCCCGCGTTCACCAGCATCGAGCAGTGCATCGAGCGCTTCCCGCGGACGACTTCGCTCCAGTACCGCCAAGCCATTCAGGAGCGTGGTGAGGCATACGTC
The DNA here is from genome assembly GCA_964431965.1 of uncultured Verrucomicrobiota bacterium. Lineage (GTDB taxonomy): Bacteria > Verrucomicrobiota > Kiritimatiellia > CAIKKV01 > CAYSLU01 > CAYSLU01. The sequence goes on along the minus strand of CAYSLU010000149.1, from coordinate 713 downwards.
CGCGACGAGCGATTCCTCGGTCGCCCCGTCATCCGCCTTCGGACCGGGGGGTCCTCGGGCGTACCGGTTGAAATGCTCCGGTCTCCCGCGGAGTTCGCGCGCGTGCATGCGGCCAAGACCGTGTTCGAGCTGATGCGGGCTGGCGTTCGACCGTGGGATCGCATCAGCGCGTTCCTGCCGCCCTGGGACATGCAGGGACGCAGACACCCCTTACAGAAGCTCGGCATATTCCGTCGGTTCGATGTCTGCTTCACCGATTCGCCCGAGCAGATGGTGCGGACCTTCCAGACCAATCGGGTCAACGTCCTGTTCGGGCGGACCAGCATGATGCTCGCGGTCGTCCATTACTGCAGGCAGGCCGGAATCGCACACCTACCGGTCAAGGTGCTGCTCCCGGGATCCGATTTCATCGCGCCCAGCACCCGCGAGCTCTTGCAGGATTTCTTCTCCCCCCGGCAGTACGGCGAGCTCTATGGAACCACCGAGACCGGAATCATCGCCCTGCGTCTGGGAGGGGGCGACTACGAGGTCGAGCACCGGACGGTCTTCTTCTGCCTCTCCAACCCCACGCGGCACGGCGAGTTCACCCATGGCACGATGGTGGTCACGAATCTGGCGGCCGAGACGGCGCCGATCGTGATGATGGACCTCGGGGATGAAGTGGTCTGCCGTGATTACGACGGACTGCTGGACCTGCGCACGACGATCACCGA
>CAYSLU010000148.1:0-7324 GCA_964431965.1 uncultured Verrucomicrobiota bacterium | reverse complement strand
CCATGCGGAAGGGGATGAAGGCTCGGACGGAGATGGTGGAGGCGAACCTGCGCCTAGTGATCAGCATCGTCAAGAAGTACATGAACCGCGGCCTCTCGTTCCTGGATCTGATCCAGGAAGGCAACACCGGCCTCATGAAGGCCGTCGAGAAGTTCGAGTACCGCCGGGGTTACAAGTGCAGCACGTACGCGCCGTGGTGGATCCGCCCGGCCGCCACCCGCGCCATCGCGGACCAGGCCCGGACGATCCGCATCCCGGTCCACATGATCGAGACGATCAACAAGCTGATGCGGGTCCAGAAGCGACTGGTCCAGGAGTTCGGCCGCGAGCCCACGCCCGAGGAAGTGGCCGAGGAGATGAACCTGCCGGTCGAGCGCGTCCGCGCCGTCTACAAGATGGCGCAGCAGCCCATCTCGCTCCAGAGCCCGGTCGGGGACGGCGAAGATGCGCACTTTGGCGATTTCATCGAGGACAAGGGGGCCGAGAACCCCTCCGAGATGACCGCCTACAGCTTGCTGAAGGAACGACTGAAGGAGGTGCTCTGCACGCTCACGGATCGCGAACAGGCGGTTCTGAACATGCGGTTCGGGTTGGCCGACGGTTATTCGCGGACGCTTGAAGAGGTGGGGCGGCAGTTCTCCGTCACCCGCGAGCGTATCCGGCAGATCGAAGCCAAGGCGCTGCGGAAGCTGCGGCACCCGATTAGGTTGCGGAAGCTCGAAGGCTTCCTCGAGATGAAGTAGGCACGGATTCATCTTTGGCGTACCCGCGTGCCGCAGTTGGAGTGTTTGACGAATGAACGAGTTTTCCTTGCAGACGGTAGCCGTGATGTCCCTCGCGTGGTTTCTCCTGGGGGTCCTGATGGGCCGCCAGATGATGGGGCGCGCGCCCCGGGCGAGCAGCGGCCGGGTTGATCGGGGGCCCCGGCAGTCGCCCCGGAGCGCCGGCGGCGGCGGAAATGGCGGCGGAAACGGGGGCGGAAACGGCGGAGGCGGACGCGGTGGCAAGATCGAGCTCTACGTCGGCAATCTGGCCTATGAGGTCGACGACAAAGAACTGACCGGCGTGTTCGAGCGCTTCGGCAAGGTCGATGCCGTCCGCATCATCTCGAAGAAGACGGATGGGCAGCCTCGCGGGTACGGGTTTGTGGAGATGTCGGATCGCGCCGAGGCCGCCGAGGCCATCAAGGCGCTGAACGGCAAGGAAATCCACGGGCGCGTCATCACGGTGAATGAGGCGCGGAGCCGCGGCCGCCGCCGTTAGCAGCGCCGGCCCGGACTCTTAGTTCAGAGAATCGACCGCTCCGTCGGGCTGACGCCCGGCCGGGCGGTCGATCCGCTTAAGGTCCCCATCCCGCATCCAGCCGGTAGCGTGGCCCGCACGTACGCGCAGCCAGCCGTCCGACTCCTCGACGATCCGGACCGTCTGCCCGGCCCGCAGCGTGGCGACCGAAGGAGCGTCGGCGGATGGCGCCAGGCGGATGGTCGAGTCCCCGGCAACCGCCACCGCAGCCGGCTGGCGCTCCGTGACGATCCGGGTCGCGTATCCCCAGCCCGCCGCGCAGGCGAGGATCGCCGACGCAAGCGCCGCGGCGCGCCTCGCGCTCGTCGGGCGCGCGGCCATGCGTGCGATCAAGACGAGCAGCAGCGCGGCGGCGCCGGCGGCGAACAGGCGCCATTCCGCGCGGGTCAGCCAGCGGGTGAAGCCGGTGTCCGCTGGCTCGACGTGAGCCTGTGCGCACGCATCGGCCATACCGGCGCGGGAGGCGGGGTCGCGGGGGCGGATTGCGAGCGCGCGCCCGAACCACAGGACCGCGGCGGCGGCCTGGCCGGACACGAGGCAAGCCGCGCCGAGGTTGTGGGCCAGTTCGGGCGATCGGATGCCGGAATCCCACAGCGCTTCATAGCGCGCCTGGGCGTCGTCCCCATGCCCGCCGCGGAGCGCGGCGCCTGCGGCTTCAAACCGCTCGGACACCGCAGGGTCTGCGAGGGTGCCCGATTCGGCTCCGGGCGCCCGGGCCCAGCGCGCGGGAGCCTGCTTCAGGGGGAGCGAAAGCCGGACCGGAGGCCGGGGCGGCGTCTCGCCGACGAGCGGAGCGGGCTGCACGACCGGCGGAGCGTCGTGGAAGGTCAGCGGGAACGGGCCGCGAGAGATGCGTCGGTACGCTTCGGCCCGGGGATCGAAGTAGACGAAGGTCACGGGATCAATTCGACTGACGCGGGACTCATCCGGCAGAAGAACCTGCTGAAACACCCGGCGGGTGTCGTTGGAGCGGTCGCTGAGCTCGCGCCGGTCGTAGGCCTTCAGCCCGTCCTGGCGCGGGGCGGCCGGGGGGATCACGTGGAGCAGGTTGCCACGCCCCGAGACCCGCATGGTGAGCGTGACGAGCCCGCCATGGGGGACGTTGGTCGGGTCGGCGGACACCTCGAGATCGAACTGCCCGACGGCCCCTGAGAAATCCGGCGGCTGGCCGGCGGCCGGCAGCGGACGGATGACGAGGTCCAGCGGCGCGACGGGGATCCCAATGTCCTGCTGGAAATGCTGGGACATGAAGTAGGACCGCGTGAAGGTGTGGAGGCTCCCCCGGAGCGTGGGTCGCAGCCGGACCGTGCCCTCTACGACGGGTTCGGCCCGACAGACGAACCGGCGGGCTTCGTAGCGGACGCCGTCCCGCTCAACCGGCTGAGGCTCCAGCTGTCGGAACTCCTGCATGCGGAGCAGCGTGTCGGCGGGCAGATCGCCGATCGAGATCTCGCGGCCCAGGTCGCCGGCTCCGACGGTCGCGTAGACCGTCAGTGTGAAGGTGAATATCTCGTTTCGGTACACGGGGTTCCGGTCGGGCGTCAGGACGGCGTGGAAAGCGGGCCGCTCCTCGGCGGCGGCCGAGAGCGCCAGCGCGACGGCGAGGAGGGCGGGGAGACGGGTTGGTGGCGCGCGCATCATCGGCGGTACGCAATCCGGAAATCGCGGTAGGAGAGCACGGGGGCGTCGGACAGGTCGATATCGTCTACGGCGGCTGACGGGGGGCCCCGCCGGCACCAGTCCACGAACGTTCGCAGCGCATCGGGCTCGGCCTCGGCCTCAATGTAGACAGAACCGTCCGGGTCGTTCCGCACGAAGCCCCGCACGCCGTGGAGCCGGGCTTGCTCTGCGGCATACGCGCGGAAACAGACCCCTTGCACGACTCCCCGAACGCGCACGTTCACGTGATGGATCATCCCGGTTGCCCTTGCCGCTTTCTACCGCTGAAGCTGAAATAATGGGACTCATCCAGCCGGCGTGTCAAATCCGCTCACGGCGCGCGGGCGGCGGAGGGCTGTGCCGGCGGCGGCGCCTCAAGGAGCGGCCGGTTCGGCCGGGATTCCTGGTAGAGCGATGTGACGGCGCTCGATCCGAACAAGACGATAAGCGCGAGCGACGCGCTGAGGCCGTACCGGGCGATGCGCGGGCGCCCCAGCAGCCGGGCCGCCAGGGCGAGCCAGAACAGGGAGAAGCCGACGGCGCCGATCAGGGCGCGCCAGGCGCACGGCAGGCCGTAGTGCCAGAAGAGCAGCACGCGCTGCCACGGCTCGACCGGCAGGCGGGTCCCCGTCTGGCGGGCGAGCGCGATGCGGAGGTTTGCGGAAATATCGGGGGCCCGGCCGATGTAGCGCTCCGCCCGGAGGAAGGCGAGCGCCGCGTCGGCATGGCGCTTGGCGAGGAGGAGCGCCACGCCCTGGTTGTAGAAGACCGGCCCGTTGCGGATGCCGCGGTCGATCATTTCCTGATAGTGCCGTGCCGCGTCGATGTAGTCGGATGGCGAGCGGGCCGTGCCCAGGCGGGTGTTGGCGGACTCCCACATGAACCGCTCCTCTGCGTCGGTCTGGGCCAGCGTCGGCCCGGCCGATGCGGCGATCAGGCCGAACGCCAGAAGCGGGGCCGCAGCAGGCGCGGCACCCGCACGCCGTGCGGACCGCTCGTCGGCCTTCAGCGCGCGCAAGGCGTCGACGGCGCGGCGGCTCCACAGATCGAGGGCGGCGGAGTCGGGATTCGATTCGAATCCGAGGTCGAACAGCTGATCCATCGCCAGGCAGAACGAGGCGGCGGCGGGCGAAAGGAGGCCGCCCGTCGCGAGCAGTCGCCGGGCATCGGCCGGGGTGATTCCGGAGGCCGGGCTATCGTAGCGGTCGGCCAGAAAGTGCCGCAGGGACTCATAGACGGCGGCGCGTTGCGCGGCCGGGTCGGCGGCGTGTGCCCGCCTGGCGTGCGCCGCGGTTGCGAGTGCCCGGTCGAGCGCGTGGGCCCGCCGTCGCCGGGGCCGGCGGCGCGCCAGGCCGGCGCGGGCGAGCGTCGTCAGGGCGACGGCGAGGAAGGCGACGGGGCCGGTGGCGGCGATGGCGAGCGTGAGCCGTCCGCCGAAGAGCGGGGCGGGCTGCCACCCGTCCGGGGATGCGCGCATGCCGGCGATCGGCGGCAGATCCGTGGCGGCATCCGCCGGGCGCCGACCGAGCACGTTGGTGCGGGCGAGAACTTGATCGCGGGTGAGTTCGGCCGCGCCGGACACTTGCAGGGGGATGGGGGGGGTCGCGACCGTGCGATACCGGCGTGCGGCCGTGTCGAAGTAGGACAGCTCGACCGGAGGAAACTCGCACGTGCCGACGATCTTGGGGCGAATCGTATAGCTGAACTCGCGCCGGTCCGCGGCCTTGGATGTCTCCGCCGTGTCGTCGTAGATGGTGAACCGCTCGAGCAGGTTGCTCTGCAGGCTCAGCACCGGCGGGGCGATGGCATCGAGCCGGACGGCGCCGCCGACGGTCAGGCGGAGTCGGAGCGGGTCGCCGAGCTTGCAGGACGGCGTGTCGAGGGTGGCATCGACCGTCATGTTGCTGCCGAGGGTTCCGACATAGGAGAACGGGCGGCCGGCTTCGGGCGGCGGAACGACCCGGACCGTCCTGGCAGGGCCGACGGCCAGCACGCTGGGGCCGATCGGCCGGCCGGAGCCGTCCACTCCCGCGACCACCCGCCCCTTGAACACCGCCGGTCCGAATGTGTAGTTGCCTTCGCGCTCGGGGCGGTAGGACAGGGTCGTGCTGTAGGCGAAGAAAGCGGCGCCCTCGCGCTCGACCGCCTGTCGCGGCAGGGCGAACCGGGCCGGCACATCGCGCATGAAGGCGTTGAGGTCGAAGAGGTTCCCCGCGTCGAACGGATCCGCGCGGACGGTGTAGCTGTTTACGGCGAAGCCCGGGTCTCGCGATGTCCGGAGCAGGCCGCGGAGCACCTGCTGGATATCGGGGCCGGACAGGCCGGCGATCGGCCGGGCCTCCAGGAAGGGCACGTTGAGGGCAGGCGGGTCGGATGGGTTGATCGGATCGTAGTCGGCGTAGCTCCCGCCCATCCGGCGCATGAGGATCGTCAGGGTGATGTCGAAGGGCTCGTCCACGAGCACGGCGTCCTGAGTGGCTGTGATCTCGATCCGGACCCGATCCTGTTCCTCGGTCCCGACGACGGTAACGGTTGGCCCGTCTTGCTCGACTTCCCGCCCGCCAACGGTGATCCGGATGGGGCCCAACACGTGACGCCCAGCCGTGGAGGGGGTCACTTCATAGGCGTATGTGCGGCCGCTGAACCCCTCGTGGCGGATGATGCCGTTGACGTTCGACCACCGCGTCTCGCTGGCGTCCTGGCTCCCGAGAAAGCGGATGCGGCAGTTCGGGATGGCGGACAGGTCCGGCTCGCCGGTGGGGGGGCCGGGGACTCGCAGCTGCAGCAACACGGATTCGGTGAGGTATATCTCGCTGCGATTGATCAGCACCTGCGCCGCATCGTCAGCAGCCGTGGCGGCCGGGCATGCCGAAACAGCCGCTGCCGCGGCGAGGGCCGCGATCCTCCGGGTCAGGCTCATGGGTGGGGCTCCGTCTCACCAGTCGCGGTTGGCTGGCGACAAGGGGACGAAGAACTCCTTCTGCTTCAGCTCGTTCTGGTGATCCTTCTCGCGCTGGAGCGCCTTTCGGACGAGCTGTTCCGCGTCGCGGGGCGACATGTCCTTGCTCGATTCGGGCTGGGGCTGCGGTGTCTGCGGCTCCTGCTGTTGCTGGGGCGGCGGTTGCTCCGGCTGGGGCTGCTGCTCCGGTGGCTGTTGGTCCTGCTTCGGCTGCTGGTCTTGTTGCGGTTGCTGCTGCTTCTGCCGCGGCAGCAGTTCCTCGATCTCGTGCAGCAGCTTGGCCGCGCGCTTCTGGTCGGGAAGCGATTCCGTCAGGCGCGCGGATGAAAGCGAGCGCACGCTGTTGCTCTGGGCGGCGAGGGCCTGGCCGGCGAGGTCCAGAATCCTGGCGCGCGTTTCGGCCGACATGCCGTTCGTGACCCCGGCCGCCGCATTCGTGTCGGCGGTCAGGCTGCCTTCCGGCGGAACGGTCTGTGCGAAGCGATCGGCGAAGAGGCCGGTGAGCGCCGCGGCCTCCGTCTGTCCCGCCGCCAGCTGGTCCGACCGGGCGGCCGGCCGGCCGGTCGCCGCGATCGAGTTGCTCTGCCGGCGGATATCCTCGCGCAGGATGGCGTCGTAGGGTGCGAGCGCCTTCCAGATGCCGTAGACGCCCGCGGCCGCGCGCATCGCCCGCTCGAAGCCGGCCGGATCGAGATCCCGCAGCCGCGCGGAGGCATTGGTCATGTCGTCCTGCAGGGCTTCGAGCTGCTGCTGCGCGGTGGCGGCCCGGCTGGGGTCGGCGCCGCCGCCCGCCTGGGCGAGGCGCGACCGGAGCGGAATGATGATGTCCGCCGCGGCGGACTGGCGACGGGCGACGGACTCGAGGGCGGCGATCCGGGACGGCGCTCCGTTGGTGAGCGCCGCCTCGATGTCCTCGGCCACGCCCCGCTGCTCGTCGTAGAGCCGGCTTGCGATCTGCGGGGGCGGCAGGTGGCCGTAGCGTTCCATGAGGGCGGCGAGACGGGCGTCCTGCGCGGCGGCGGGGATCTCGGACTGGGCGAGGGCCAGGTTGGCCCGGGCGTGCGGCTCGGGGTCGGGGGCTCGGACTGCCTTCTGGAATGCGGCTGCGGCCTCGCGCAGCAGCTGGACGCGCGCCTCGGCGGCCGCCGCGTTGGTGGGCGGCTTTCCTCCGGGATCCGCGGCGCGGTAGAGGGCGCAGCCCAGATTGTAGTCGGTTCCGGACACGGGCTCCGCGCGCGCGGCAAGCGACTGGAACTTCGCGGCCGCCGCCCGGTAGTCGCCGGCGCGGTAGAGGGCGCAGCCGCTGTTGTAGACGAGTTCGTCGCGCAGATCGCCGCCCGCGGTGTTCGCGGCGCGCTCGTACGCGGCGGCGGCCTCGCGGAAGCGGCCTGCCGCGTAGAGGCG
>CAYSLU010000147.1:1602-7593 GCA_964431965.1 uncultured Verrucomicrobiota bacterium | reverse complement strand
CGGGGTTGAGCACGTACATCGTGATGCCGTCGCAGAGGCGGTGCGTCTGGCCGTCTACTTGGGCTTTGGCTTCAAGCGTTGCGGCCAAGCCGACTCCGAACGCAAGACTCAGCAACTTTGTGGATACGCGCATTGCGGTTACTCCTTGGATGATCGCGAACACATTCATGCCGCCTTCATAGCGTTGATCTATCGCCGTTCCTGGTTGGGCGGACAAGCTTCATTTCGGGCCGCGATGAATGGATGGTGGACCGAACTGTCCGTATGCGTAATCTTACTCGTACTCCTACTCTTGCGGCTCTCCACGCCCCGTTTCGTAGACTGGGCCGTCTTCATGTACTCGGTCTGCCGATGTGCTGCGGATCAGGCCGACCAGCATCGAGACGATCCGAATCAGCATCTCCTTGCCTTGACTGGCCTGAGTGAGTCTCTTCTTCGCCACGAGCACATCCAGACACGCGGCACACTCCAGCGCCGAACCGCGGGCGATGTCCAAGAATCGGCACCGGTCCGGAGCGGTATACTTTCCGTTGCCCTCAGCGATGTTGAGAGCGATCGACGTCGATGCCCTGTCGAGTTGGCCATGCACAGCCAAACTCCGCGGAAGTGTCTCCAGAAGCTCGTCCGCCCAGGCGACGAATCGAATCGCCTCCTGGTAGACGTTCAGCTTCTCGTGATCGAAAATGGTGTTCACGCGGCGCAGAGTAAGGCGTTTGCGGTGCGTGGCGCAAGGCGGCGATTACGAGAAGGAGCAAGATCAAGATCAGGAGCGGCGTTCAGGACGTCTTCGTGCCGCTCTTCCCGGGCTACTGTTGACACTTCGGCTCCCCCATCCGAACCCTCATAAGGTGTGTCCCGTTCGGAAAGTAGAAGTGGCCGTCCGGGCCCTGCACGAATCCGAAGCGGTAGGCGTTCCCGCTGGCGTGATCCTCGTATTCGGCGACGATGCGCTTGTTCGTCAGCTCGCGGTCCACGGAGAACACGCAGCGGGCGGTCAGGCCCCAGATCCGGCCGTCGGGTCCGAACATGAGGCTGCGGTGGCAGTGGTCGCCAAAGCCCAGCTCCGGCAGCTTCCGGACGATCCGGTTCTCCGCGAGGCTGTAGGCGAAGAGGGTGGCCCGGTAGTCGTGCAGCCCGTAGATCAGGTCGCCGCCGTCGTACAGCCAGGAGCTGATGGTGCCCTCGTCCTCGATGATGGGCTCCGATGCGACGATCTGGCCGGTCTGCGGCGAGATGAAGGTGATGCGCAGGGCGCGCTCGCTGAGGCGCCGCTCGACGACGACCAGCTGGTCGCGCGCGGGCAGGTAGAACATGCCGCCGAACGACGTCTCGGGGAAGATCCAGCGGGTCACGGCCTCGGTCCTGGGATCGATCCGGCTTAGGCCGGCGTCCGTACACCCGTACCCACCGCACGCGGAGAAGAAGACCATGCCGTCCGCGCTGATGGCGGTCCCGTAGGGACGCATGAGCGGGAGGGGGCCGTCCTTCATCAGGCCGAGGTTGGCGGGGTTGGAGGTGACCGAGCCGTCGCGCTTCCACGGCTGGCCCGGGGTGTAGCGGTTCAAGTGCGCGGCGTAGTAGCTGCCGATGAACAGCTTCCCTTCGGCGTAGCTCATGCTGTAGATCTCGCCGTTGGTCGCCGTGGGGTTGCCGAGCTCGTCGCTGCGGCCGGTCGCCGGATCATGGGAGAACAGCGTCAGCGGGATGAACGTGCCGCCCCACACGCGCCCGGCGGCCGAGTAGATCGAGAAGATGCGCAGGGGGCTGCGGATCCACTCGACGGCGAAGTCCTCGGCGCGCCCCGAAGGGTCGACGCGGGTGAGCGTGGTTCGATCGATGCGGCTGATGTAGCTGCCGTCGCGGAACGCCAGAGGAGAGGCGCCGCCCCCGTCGCCTTGAACGAACGCCACATCCTTCTGGTCGATGGCGTGCGCCGCGCCGCCGCGCAGCTCGACCCAGCACGTGCGGCCCCAGCGCTTGAGTGGCGCGAGCACGCGGCCGCCGGCATCCTTGTGCGGGGTCGCGTCACCCGTCCAGCCGTCGAACTCCGGCGGGATCAGGCTGACCTTGGACCGGGCGCCGGTGCGCGGATCGAGGCCGACCAGGCACGTCGTCTTGTAGTCCGTGGCGTTCACGTAGACCCAGCCGTCCGGCGCGCAGGCGACGTTGCGGATGTGGGCGCCGAAGTCGGAATACGAGCCGAGGCTCTCGATCTGACTGGTCGCCGGGTCGTAGCGGTACATGACGTTGCCCGTGTATTCGGGCATGTAGACGCGTCCGTCGGGTGCGACGTCGAGCGTGAACACGGCCTTGAACGTGCGGTCCGCAACGACGCGGGCGACGTCGCCTTCCCAGTTCCAGCAGAGGAGCGGGAACCGCCCGCGGCCGCCGTGCACGCCGGCCTGGTAGATGCGTCCGTCCGGCGCCTGCCCGAGCGCCCATGCGGTGTCGCAGCCGATCTCGGGCCCGACCACGAAGGAGGTGCGCGCGGCGGGATCGACCACGACGAACCCGCCTCCGGCGAGCGACCCGATGGCCAGCTCCGCGCCGGTCTTCGGGTGCCGCCCGTGTATCCACTTCATCCAGAGGCCGTCGCGGGCTTGTACGCCCAGGTCCTCGATCACTGGCTTCATCGCATCCATCTCGGCCTCTTCCGGTTTGGTTCGTCCGCCTCGCGTGCTGATTCCACCGAGCATGCGCAGGCGGACGGCGCGAGGTCAACACCGCCGCGCGCTTGTGCCACGGTCCGGGTCCGTGCCAAGATCAGCGCGGACTGACGATCGCCAAGGCTTCATCTTCAGGTCGTTCAGCGCCGAGGTCGCCTAGAACGCGAGCAGAGGGGGGAGCGATGACGCGTCACGCAGGTAGCGGTGCGATGAGTCGGCGGGCCTTTCTCGCGGCGGCGGGCGCCGGGGCTGCCGGTGTACTCCTCGGCGGGCGCCGGCTGGCGCGGGCGGCCGCAACCGAGGCTGGCCCCGTGGTGGCGGGCACCCCCCGGCCCAACGTCATCGTCATCGTGGCCGATGACCTGGGCTACGCCGACCTGGGCGTGCAGGGCTGCCGCGATATCCCGACGCCGCACATCGACTCGCTCGCGCAGGCCGGGGTCCGCTTCACGAACGGCTATGTGTCGTGTCCGGTTTGCAGTCCGACCCGGGCTGGGCTCCAGACCGGCCGGTACCAGCAGCGGTTCGGCCATGAGCAGAACCCGGGGCCGGCCGACTACATGTCGCCCCAGTTCGGGTTGCCGCTGTCCGAGCGGACGATGGCGGACCGGTTTAAGGCGCTCGGATATGCGACCGCTCTCGTGGGGAAGTGGCACCTTGGGAGCCGGCCCGAGTTCCACCCGCGGAAGCGCGGGTTTGACGAGTTCTTCGGGTTCCTGGGTGGCGCGCACTCCTACACGGACCTCAAGCGGACGATCCCGCAGCCCATCATGCGCAACGAGGAGCCCGTGGGGGAGCGCGAGTATCTGACGGACGCGCTGTCGCGCGAAGCCGCCGCGTTCATCGACCGGCATCGCGGCGACCCGTTCTTCCTGTGTCTCACGTACAACGCGGTGCACACGCCGCTCGAGGCTCCGGCAGACCGCATCGCCCGCTTTGCGTCGATCCGCGATTCGAGCAGGCGGACCTTCGCGGCGATGCTGTCCTCGATGGACGACGGGGTCGGCCGCGTCCTGGGCCGGCTGCGCGAGCACGGCCTGGAGGAGCGCACGCTCGTCGTGTTCCTGAGCGACAACGGCGGGCCCACCGACGTCAATACGTCGATCAACGCGCCCCTCAGCGGCACCAAGGGGCGGGTGCTGGAGGGCGGGATCCGGGTGCCGTTCCTGATGCAGTGGAAGTCGCGGCTGTCGGCGGCAAAGGTGGTCGATGCCCCGGTCATCTCGCTGGATATCCTGCCGACCGCTGCCGCCGCCGCCGGCGCCGTCGCGGCTCCCGACTGGAAGCTCGACGGCGTGAACCTGCTGCCGTTCCTGACCGGCGAAGCGAAGGCGATCCCGCACGAGACGCTCTACTGGCGCTACGGACAGCAGACGGCCATCCGCTCGGGCGACTGGAAGCTCCTCCGTCTGCCGAAGGATCCCGCCCCGCGCCTCTTCAACCTGGCCGAGGACATCGGCGAGCAGAAGGACCTCGCCGCCAGCGCTCCCGAGCGTGTCACAGCGCTGCAAGCCACCTACAACGCCTGGAATGCCGAGCTGGTTGAGCCGCGGTGGCGGGCCGAGCCGGGCCAGCAGCGGAAGAACGCGAAAGGTCGGCCGTGATCCCGATGGTGTCGACCGGGAGGATTCCGGGCAGGGCGCTTGCGCCGAGAGCGCCGCGCGCGAGCCGGGGCGCCTGAATGAGCAGAGGCCAACTCGGCGAGGCCGCATCGTCCGGCCGCGCGTCGGGAGCGTTTCGAGCGCTCAGGTGATTGCGGCATCAAACGGCGGGAAGAACGTCAGATCCGCGCCGAAGTTGTCCATGGCGGCGACGGCGTCGCCGCGCAGGCGGACCCGGATGTCGCGCGTGCGGTGGTGAAGGGTGATGACCCGCTCGGGCAGCGCGAACGCGATCTCCACGGTTTGGCCGACCCTCGGGCTGGCCACGAACAGGCGGTCGCCGAAGAATCGGTGCGTGCCGGGAGCTCCGCGCACCGCGAGCGACCGGCGGTCTACCCAAGAGGGAATCCGGATCCACAGCGGGCCGGGCTGCCGGGGCGTGACCTTCAGGGATCCGCCGGTGTACGGCGATTGAACGCGCACGCCGTTCGTCTCGCGGTCGAAGAGGAGGTTCACGTGCTGGCCGGCGGCGTCCGCGCGGACCGCGTCGCGCCAGACCTCGCAGAGCGAGAGCACGGCGCCGCCCACGATGTCGAGGCAGAAGTGGACGGCGGGCATGCCCAGCGCGCGGTGCCCGTACGGGGCGGCGAAGCCGAAAGCGCCACGCTGGCGCTCGGCGACGGCGCGCTTGCCGTCGGAGCCCTCCGGGTTGGGAGCGGGCCCGAAGAACGAGACATCGCGGAGCTGCGACGGCAGCAGGTGGGCGCGCACGATCCGGTCGGCGTCCTCGTAGCAGCGGTCGTGACCCCAGCGGCCCAGGATGAGGGCGGTCTCGACGACGTCGCCCGTGTTGTTCGCCTCGCCCCGGTCGGGATTCGCGCCGTCCCGACCGTCGTGCTCGATCACCCAGCCCAGCTGATCGCGGATTGCGTTCAGGCCGTTGTCGTAGAAGGCCAGGACGCGGCCCATCAGGCGGCTGTCGTGCGTGTAGTCGGCGAGCTGGGCCAGGGAGGACAGCGTGCAGGTGGCCGAGTGCGTGTGCGTTCCGAACGTCCGGTGGTCATAGGCGCCGTCCTCGCGGTAGAACTCGGCTGTCGCCTTGTCGGCCAGCACGAGCGCCAGCTCGAGCGCGGGCGCGTGGCCGGTGGCGCGGTAGAGCTTGACCAGCGGGCCGATCGAACGGGCCAGCCCCCAGACGAAGGTGCGGGTCTCCGTTCGGAGGCCCATCGACCGGATCCGCGCCAGGTCCCATCCCCGCCCGGGTGTCCAGAGCTGGAAGACGGTCGCGATGCAGCGCTCGGCCAGTTCCCTGGCCTGTTCGTCGCGCCGGTGGAGGACCAGCGCGTGGAGCCCGTGCAGGGCCTCCCGGATGTTGTGGTCCAGGAAGACCGCGAGGGGGCCGTCCATTCGCTCGCGGCAGAGGGGCAGGGGGAGGGGGCCGCTGAGGCTGAAGAACTGGGCGCGGCGGTGCTTGCGGATCGCGTCTTCGTCCACGGCGATGCCCGCCACCGCCTCGGCTTCGAGCAGGGCGCTCAGGTGGCGGCCGGGCACGTGGGATTCCGTGTAGGGGCACTCGAAGCCCAGGAGCGCCTCGGGCAGGGCCTGGGCGTTGAAGAACGGGATATCGTGGTCGTCCGCGTTGAAGACGCTTTGCATCGTCCGGCACCCGAGACGGATGGCATCGACGATGTCCGTGGTGTTGACGTCAGATAGCATCGTTGTGT
>CAYSLU010000147.1:0-1502 GCA_964431965.1 uncultured Verrucomicrobiota bacterium | reverse complement strand
GCGGGCTGAGCCGTTCATCGTGCAGATCTCAGCCGGTCCATGCTCGCCAGGCGGGGAGTCACGTCCGTCCCTTCAAGCGCGCAGTATGTGCCATCGACCATGAGCCCGTCCACGACCGCGCCTGACCCGTTCAGCCGGAGGTGTACCAGCGACGCATCCGTGCTCAGGCCGTGCTGCGACCCGATGGCGTGCTCCAGTCGGCGGGTCCAGAGGATCCGGTCGCACTCCCCGTTCGGGCCGTCCAGGCGGAGGCACCCGGCGCGTCGGGAATCGCTCGACGCGTCGGGGCCGGTTCCGCTCGACTGGAGCGCGGGCGGGCTGTCGCCGGGGAACGGGACGAGGACGGTCGCCATGTCGCCGTGCCAGGGGTCATAGGCCGGAGCCGCCAGCCGGACGAGGGGAGCGGGAATGCACCGGCGCCCCCACTCGATGGGCAGCCAGCCGCGCATCGGGTTGCGCTCGCCCTCGTGAAGAGTGAGCGCGGTGCCCGGCAGCACGACGGGAAACGCCATCAGCAGGTTGCCCCGCTCGTGGCGGGTGACCACGCGGCCCGCCGCTGCGTCGCACTCGGCCGGCCCCTCGCTCAGCTGCCAGCAGGATTCGATGGTGGGTTTCTGTCCCTCGAGGCCGCTGTGTTGAACGTGATCCAGCACGACGCCGAGCCGGCCCCGGAGCCACAGCAGCGTGCGGTGGTGCTCGCCGAACACGCCGGCCCCGTGGCTGTAGGTGGATTCCTGCCACGGCCAGTAGCCTCCGCCGTAGAGCCCTTCGACCAACGTGTAGGCCGGTGCCTCGGAGACCCGGAGCGCGACGCGGCTCTGCGACTGGTCCCCGCCGTTGAAGGTGACGGTGTTGTGGTGCGCCGTCCGGTGCCCGTAGCGCGGGAATTCCCTGGTCTGGAACGTGTAGCCGGGGTCCACCAGCAGCGCTCGGCCGTGCGCGTACAGCGTGATGCTGTTGCGGCTGGGATGCCAGTGATAGCTGCGGCGCGTGGCGGCATCGAAGGTGAGATAGCTGGATGCGGCGGTCCAGTCGTCTCGAAGGAAGACCTGGGATGCGTGAGGGAACCAGGCGCAGGACTCCGGCCGCCGCTCCGGCAGGCCCGCTTCGCGGCGGAATGCGGCGCGCGCGTCCGCCATGCCCGTGCGCGGCGTCACGGTGGCGGGCTCGTAGCGCGTGTCATGAAGCGAGATGGTAACGCCGTCGGGGCGTGTCGCGGACAGCATGTACTCGTGCATGGCCGCCACGGTGCTCGTCGGGACGCGCAGCCCCAGCTCCGGGATGGCGCGCGCCAGCTTCCACAGGGTCTGGACGATATCGAGCACGCCGCCGTGATAGCCGGGTGTGGCTTCCATGTGGGCGCCGTCCGGCAGTACCTGGCGGCGGACCGCGTCGTTCACGATCTCCCGGCCCTGCTGTCGCCACGCGGCCGCCTCGGGCAGGCCCTCCAGCCGGAAGCCGGTCAGCAGCAGGACCTGCCCATGCCAGAAGCGGATGTTCCG
>CAYSLU010000146.1:0-7743 GCA_964431965.1 uncultured Verrucomicrobiota bacterium | reverse complement strand
CGCGGAGTTCGGCGCTTCTTGACCTCGCCCAGGCAAACGGGTAGTGGTTAGCGCGTTGGTTCCGCCTGGGGGGGCGGGTTTCACACGAGGAGACGCACGATGAGGGCAGCGGTGAGAAGGATCATCGGGGTGGCGGCGGCTGTGGGGTGGCTGGCCGGTCGGGCGCTGGCGGCCGACGGCGTGGTCGTGGCCGAGGGCGAGCGCTTCAAGCCGCTCGACGACAAGGGCTGGCGCCTGACGCCTCAGGACCAGAGCTATGCAAGCCACACGTACGGCGGGATGTGGGTCACGCACGGCGCACTGATCAGCGCGCCCGCTGACAGCGACGGAGCCGTCGCGGCCCAGACGGTGACGGTCCCCGGCGCCGGCTCCTACCGCGTGTGGAGCAAGTACCAGTCGCCACCCTACTTCAACTACCTGCACAAGATCGAGATCCGGCAGAAGGGAAAAACGGTCTTCTCAAGCGTGTACGGGGCCGAGAAGGCGGATCGGCTGTGGAGCTTCAGCGGGAGCAGCGACGTGCTGTGGTGGCCGTGGGGCGTGGACCACGACGCGGCCGAGGCGCCGAAGGAGACGGCGGCGCTGGCGGCCGGGGAAGCGGAGATCCGGCTGATCACGGTCGCGAACGCCGCCCCGGGGGGCGACCGGTGCGTGGACTTCGTCGTGCTGACAACGAACCAGAACGACACCTACAAGGGGTTCAAGCCGTACGGCGTGGCCACGCCGTTCGCCGAGGAGGCGCTCGCGGAGACGAAGCTGTACATGCGCTTCCGCAACGGCACGGGCGCTGCCGCCAAGCTTTCGGTGACGCGCGCCGGGCACTTCCAGCCCCAGTACGGCGGCGCGACGACGACGATTCCGGCGGAGCCGGTCGCCGCGGGCACCTGGAGCCCGTGGGTCAACATCGGGCCTTTCTGCCGGCTGGTGCACGACGAGGGGCTGTGGCTGAAGCTGAAGGATGCATCGACCATTGAGGTGCAGGTTTCGCGCGACGCGGCCGGGCAGGTGCTTGTGGGCGACGTGAAGGTTCCGAACGGCGAAGCCATCGTCATTCCGCTTGAGATCACCTGGCAGCCGGGCGCGCGGGTGATCGCCAGCCGCGACCACGCGGCCGAGATCGTGAAGGCCGCGAAGACCTGGCGGCATGCGAACGGCGGCAAGAAGCCCCGCCAGATCCTGTACTTCGGCGATTTCCGGAGCCAGGACCCGTGGGTGGCTGCGCTGAAGGATGCGGTGGGGTACAACACCGGGCTGCCCGACTCCTACGAGCACGTTTCCCCGGACGGGCTCCACGCCCACGCGGGGGACGTCGCGTCGATCCAGAAGTTCGCGTCCGGCCTGAAGGAAAAGAGCAAGTTCCTCGTGCTCAGCTTCGGCGACGAAATCAGCCTCGGCCGGATCAACTTCAAGGATCCGGCGATGCAGGAGAAGTTCCGGGGCTGGCTCAAGGCGAAGCGCGTGACGCGCGACGACCTCGGGATGGACCCGGCGCAGGCGACCCTCCAGTCGGAGGGGAATGCGCGGCTCGTGTGGTACTCGAACCTGTTCAACGAGGAGGAGCGGTTCGGCAGCTTCCGCGACATGACCCGCGTGGCCCGCGAAGCGATCGGGCCGCACGTGCTGACCGGCGCCAACTACTCGCCGCATCATCTGGCGCTGTGCTACGGGCCGGTCTTTCAGTGGGTCGACATCTTCAAGAACAACGGCATGAGCATGTTCTGGGCAGAGGATTACATCTTCAGCGTCCCGGAAGTGCCGCAGATGATCTCGTGGATGTTCGCGGAGATGCGCTGCGCCGTGAAGTACAACGCCCAGCCGATCCACTTCTATGTCATGCCCCACGCGCCCGGCCAGATGGAGGAGTTCCTTCGCCGGAACATGGTGTTCTCGGTCGGAGCCGGCGTCCGGCACATCAATAACTTCTGGGTGGCTCCCGCCGAGAATTTCACCGAGAACTTCATCGCCTGGAACTACACGAACAGCTTCCGGGCGGTGTGCGAGTCGATCTTCGACTCCGCCGAGGTGGAAGGCATCCAGGCCAGCGGCAAGCTGCGTGCCGCGCGGGTGGCCGTGGTGATCGGGAAGGCGACCGACTTCAACGAGTCGCGCCTGATGGTCGACAAGGCGAAGGATCCGTTTGCGGGCCGCAGCCGCAACGCGCCGGCGCAAGTCAACCAGATCGTCTGCCGCAAGGATCAGCAGATGCTCTACCTGGCGCTGCGCCACGCCGGCGTCAGCGTGGACCTCATCACCGATGACGACATCGCCGAGCTCAACGCGCTGAAGGGGTATGACGTTGTGTACGTCGCCGGCGAGTGGTCGGATCACCGGGCGGTGCGCAAGCTCGACGAGTGGGTGCGCGCGGGCGGCGTGCTCTATGCGACGGCCGGCGCGGGCGGGATGAACGAGTTCGGCGAACCGGCCGCTGACATGCTGAAGCTGCTGGGGCTGAAGGACGCGAAGACGGAGAAGAACCTCTACGTGTTCCGCACGCTGCTGGAGCTTCCGCTGGCGACGCCGATCGATACGATCACGATGGACGGTCGGGCCATCCCGGCGGTCGGGATGAAGCAGACGCTGGCGCCGGCGGGCGCAAAGGTGCTCGGCACGTGGAAGGACGGCCGTGCGGCGGTGACGGTCAACGAACTGGGCAAGGGCAAGGCGTTCGCCGTGGGCACCCTGGCCGGCGCCAGCTATATGAAGACCGGACTCCGCGCGCAGCCGTGGGCGCGCGGCGGGCGCAAGACCGTCTACAATCCGACCGTGTTCGACGAGGCGGCGACGAAGCTCGTGCGCCTCGGCGTGGATGCCCGCGACGTGGTCCGCGAGGTCGAGTGCTCCAACCCGAACGTCGAGGCGCTGGTGATGGACAGCGACCGCGGCACGCTGGTGACGCTGGTCAACTGGGACAACGCGCCGATCAAGGACCTGAAGGTGACGGTCAAGCTCGCGGCCAAGCCGAAGGGCGTCCGCTCCGTGCAGCAGCAGAAGGCGCTCGGGGGCGTCGCGTACGAAAACGGCGCGGCAACCTTTACGACCGATCTGGAATGGGCCGATTACTTTGTGCTCGGGCGGTAGATATCCGTAACAAGGTGGCCCGCGCCCGGAACTCGCGGGCCACCTGAAGAGCGTCGCGAACTGGACTGCGCCCGCTGGGCGCCTGGTCGGTTGATGCGCTATGGGCAGCACGATCGAGATCAACGACACGCTGAAGCTCACGCTCGAAGAGGGGCTGCCTCTGAACCCCGAGGAAGGGCGCGTATACGAGTTCCGCAAGGCGGGGCGGCGGCTGTACCACCTCACGCCGGCCCGGGTGTTCCTGGTTGAGGACCGCGGCGGCAAGTGGAACTTCGTCGGGCAAGCCCAGGTCGCCGAGCTGACCATTGATGCCGGGCGGAACGAAACCCGCGGGCGGTTCGTGCTCTCGAAGCTATACCCCCGGCGCTACGCCGAGCTGATGAACCAGCATGACGCACCCGAAGGCAAGGGCTGCGTCGTGCTCGATTAAGGAGGCCCCGCGCGTGAACATCGCCCGCGCTTTCGGCGAAGCGCCGGACAGCCCTGCTGACGGAGACGAGGTCGTCTACTTCGAGGGAAGCCCGGCTCTGCGCGGGTCCTGGGGTCGGCTTCTGCTGTGCGGACTTCTGGGCGCGGGCATCGTCGCGGGCGCCGTGGCGCTGCGGACACAGGCGTGGTGGGTGCCGGTGGTCGGCCTGGTGCTCGGGGCGGCCGTGGTGATCATGCCGGTCGTCCTGATCCGGAGCGTGCGCTACCGCATCAGCAGCTACCGCATCGACTATGAGCGGGGCGTGTTCTCCAAGGACATCGACACGCTGGAGCTGTGGCATGTGGGCGATCTCAAGTTCCACCAATCGCTCTCGGATCGCCTCCTGAGCGTCGGCGCGATCACCATCGTGTCGCACGACGCGACGACGCCCAACCTGCTTCTCCGGGCGCTGCCCAACCCGCGCCCGGTCTTCGACACCCTGAAGCAGCGCATCATCACCGTGAAGCGGCAGCGCGGGGTCATCAAACTGGATGCGGGCTGAGGAGTACATGAGCCTTCGCCCTCTGCGCGTCTTGCTCGTCACGCCGCCGATGGTGCAGTTCAACACGCCCTACGCGGCGACGCCGCTGCTGACGGCGTTTCTTCGACGCGAGGGCGTGGACGCGCACCAGGCAGACCTGTCGCTGGAGCTGGCGCTGCGCCTGTTCTCGCGCCGGGGCCTGGAAGAGGTACACGGGGAGATTCGACGGCTCTGCCGCCCGCGCACGGCCACCGTCCGTGCCTTCCTCGACCAGGCCGCGCGGTATGTGGATACGGTCGACGACGCGATCCGCTTTCTTCAGCGGGGCGAACCGGCGCTGGGCCGGCGGATCCGCCACGGCCTCCTGCCGCGCGGGCCGCGGTTTGCCGTGCTCGACGACCTGGCCGCCGCCGGAATCGATCCTGGTTCCGATGGGCCGGAGCTGCAGGCCCGCTTCCTGGCCAGCCTCTATCTGGACGACCTGGCGGACGTTGTGCGCGACGGCGTGGACCCGCGGTTCGGACTCTCGCGCTACGCGGAGCGCCTGACGGCTTCCGCGCCCTCCTTTGCGCCGCTGGCGCGAGCGCTGCGTCGCCCGCCCGGGCTCGTGGATCGGCTGCTCGACGAGCTGGTGGACGCCGCGCTGAGGAGCGTTCGGCCGGACATCGTGGGCGTCACCATCCCGTTCCCGGGCAACGTCTACGCCGCGTTTCGCATCGCCCGGCGCGCCCGCGCGTGGAATCCCCGGGTGCGGACGATCGCGGGCGGCGGGTTCGTGAATACGGAGCTTCGCGCGATATCGGACCCGCGCGTGTTCGAAAGCTTCGACTTCATTGCATACGACGACGGGGAGCAGCCGCTGCGGCAGCTCGTGCGATTCATCCGCGGAGAGGCGCCGCGCGAGGCGCTGGTGCGCACGCGGCTGCGCGCGGGCCGGACCGTCGAGTCCGTGGACGCCGGCGGCCCGCCGCTGCGGCACCGCGACCGGCCGGCGCCGAGCTACAGCGGGCTTCCGCTCGGCCGGTACTGCGGAGTCGTCGAGACGCTCAACCCCATGAGTCGGCTCTGGACCGAGCGGCGCTGGATGAAGCTCGCGCTGGCGCACGGCTGCTACTGGCACCGGTGCGCGTTCTGCGACACCGAGCTCGACTATATCGCGCGGTTCGATCCGGCCGACGCCGACACGATCGTGGACTGGATCGTCGCCGTGCGGCGGGAGACGGGCGAGAGCGGGTTCCATTTTGTCGACGAGGCGGCGCCTCCGGCGCTGCTGCGGCGGCTGGCGGAGCGTCTGCTGGCGCGCCGGGTCCGCATCACGTGGTGGACGAACATCCGGTTCGAGCGCTCGTTCACGCCCGGGCTGGCGCGTCTGCTCGCGCGGGCCGGCTGCATCGCGGTCACCGGGGGCCTGGAGTGTGCCGAGGGCCGCCTGCTGGAAGCGATGGGCAAGGGCGTGACTCCGCCCCAGGCGGCACGGGTGATGAGGGGATTTGCCGACGCCGGCATCCTGGTGCACGCCTACCTGATGTACGGGTTTCCGCGGCAGACGGCGCAGGAAACGGCGGATGCGCTGGAGCTCGTGCGGCAGCTCTTTCGGGCCGGCTGTCTGCAGTCCGCCTACTGGCACCGGTTTGCGCTGACGGTGCACAGCGCGGTGTTTCGGGACCCGGGCCGCTTCGGCGTGCGGGTGCGCGGCGGCGGATCGGGGCGATTTGCGGAGAACGAGGTGGCCTTCACGGATGGGCGGGCCGTGGATCACGATGGGATGGGCCGCGGGCTGCACCGGGCCGTCTACAACTACATGCACGGGTTGGGGCTGGATGAGGACGTGCGCGCCTGGCTCGGACCTCGGGCGCCGGCGCCGCGGATCCGGCCTGCGGCCGTGGCGGACTGGATTCGCCGGCCTCGGCGGAGGAGTGAGCGATGACATCGCGCGAGCGGACGGAGCGGGCGTGGAGCTTTCAGGAGCCCGACCGGGTTCCTCTGGAGATGTCGATCATGGACTCAGCCCGAGCCGATCCGCGCAGCGCGCGCCTGCGGGACCTCATCGATCAATACGCGGATAACTGGGGACACTGGAGCGTGCCGTGGAGCTGGATGGGGCTCGACTGCGGGCCGGTGGTGGATGAGGTGATCGAGGAGCGGCCCGGCGAGTTCAAGCGGATCCGGCATACCATGGAGACTCCGGCCGGGACGTTTGCCGCCGTGACGTGGCATCCGGCCGATTCGATCGACTACCACTGGGAGAAGCGCTACATCTCCACCATTGAGGATCTCGATGCGATCACGGCGGCCGATCACACCCCGCGGCGCTTCGACGCTGTTGGAGCGTGGGGTGAAGCGCGGAGGGGGCAGGGCGCGGGCGCGTTCATGGCGGCCGGGCTTCCCCATCCGTTCGGAGCGCTGGTCCGGCATGCGGATCAGGAGGCCGTGTACGCATGGCTGGCGACGGAGCCCGCGCGGATCCATCGGTTCCTCGACGTGCAGATCCGTCAGCTGGTTGGCGAGCTGGATGCCTTTGCCGCGGTCCCGGAGCCGCTCTACTTCATGCAGTACGGGCTCGAGATGGCGGTTCCGCCGTGGATGGGGCACGCGTTGTTCGACGAGTTCATCGCGCCGTACGACTCGCAGGTCTACGCGCGCATCCATCGGTTCGGCGGGAAGATCCGGCACCACTGCCACGGCAACTGCATGGACTTCCTGGTCAAGATGGCGGACATGGGGATCGACGGCACGGAGCCGCTCGAGCCGCCGCCGCAGGGCAACGTGATCCTGGCCGAGGCCAAGCGTCGCGTGGGCGACCGGATGCTGCTGTGCGGCAACATCACCTCGCCGCAGTTCCAGACCATGACGCCCGACGACGTGGAGGAGCAGGTTGCCGAAGCCTGCCGCGCGGCCAAGTCCGGCGGCGGGTTCATTCTCCGGACCACGGGCGGCGAAAGCGGCACCTGGGGGGCTCGCAACCTAGACCACGTCCTCTTGTGCGCCGAGCGCATGATCGAGGCGTGGCTCATCCATGGATCATACGCGGCATGAAGCGGCGAGGCGCCTTGCCGGGATGAGGCTAGTTCGAGGAAGACTGGAGCATCGTCTCGAGCGTGCTGACCGCTTCCCCGGCGTCGTGGCCTTCCGCGATGATCGTCACGACCGCACCGTGCGGAGCCCCGAGAGACATCAGCCCCAGCAGGCTCTTGCCGTTCACCACCGAGCCGCCGTACTTCACCACCACGTCGGCGCTGAACTGGTTGGCGGCAGCGGCCAACAGTGCCGCCGGCCGGGCGTTCAGCCCCTGATCATGCGGTATCACGGCTTTTCGCATCACGGTCACATCGTTGCTCACGGCATTCACTTCCTTCCGCGGATCACATCTGCCTGACTCTCTCTGCTTCATACGGTACGGGAGGCACCCGGCCGGCGCTATCCGCTGATTCCTGAACCGGGTGTAGGGAATCCCCTACAGAAGCGCCCGGCGCGGCTGTTGCCGGCCTGCTCCCGATCGAGCGCTTCCCGCATCATGCGTCGGAGCGCGTTGATCTCCCCGGCCGATCAGCCATCGCGCTCCGGGGCCGCTCGTCCCGCGCCGAAGCTGCGGAGGACCGGGCGGCCCGTTGCTCTTTGCGCGGCAGGGCGTCCGTGACGGGCGGGTCGGAACGGCGGAGACCGTCTCCACGGAACGAGGCCAAGCGGGCTCCTTGGAGCCGGCCGTCCCCGGCCG
>CAYSLU010000145.1:0-7754 GCA_964431965.1 uncultured Verrucomicrobiota bacterium | reverse complement strand
AGGCGCAGGTTCGCCTCCACCATCTCCGTCCGAGCCTTCATCCCCTTCCGCATGGCTTCCTTGAGCTCCCGGAACTTGCCGAGGAACTCCTCCTGGTCCATGCAGAGCCGTTCCTCCATCTTCTGGAGGCGCTTGAGCTCGCCGCGCAGCTTATCCTGCTGCTTCTTGCTCTTGCGCGTCTTGTTCAGCTTTTCAATTTCCGCCAGGCAGGCGGTGAACGTGCGGAACTCCTCCTCGCCGCGGCTGGCCATCGACTCGACCATCTTCTGCTTGAAGCAGAGCCCCTCGTACAGCTCGGCGAGGCGCTTGCGGATCTTCTCGCTCTCCTTGCCCCAGCGCTGCCGCTGCTGCTGCGCGACCCGCCCGCGGTTCGCGCTGATAAATGCCTTGGTCAGCTTGTCGCGGCAGCGCAGCACTTCGCGACGCAGCTTGGGGAGCTGGGCGAAGTACTTCTCGCGGCTATCGACGTACTTGTCCTTGATGATCCGGTCGAACCGCTCTTTCCCGCTCTCCAGCCGCTCGGCGAGCGACAGGTACATGTCCGCGGAAAAGCCGAACTGGTTGAAGATGTCGCGGCAGCGGACCTCCGCCTCCTCGATCCGCTTGCAGATCTCGACTTCCTGCTCGCGGGTCAGCAGCGGAACCTGCCCCATCTGGTGCAGGTACATGCGGATCGGATCGTCGAAGATGTCGAGCCGCTCCGTCTTGCCCTGCGGCTCGGCCTTCTCGGGCGCCTTCCGGTGCTTCTCGACGTCCGACGACTCGATGACGACGATGTCCATGCTGCGGAGCAGTTCGAGGTATCCCTCCAGCTCGTCCGGATTGATCACGGACTCGGGGATCAGCTCGTTGATATCCTCATAGGTCAGGTACCCCTGATCCTCGGACAGCTTGACCAACTCCTTGATCTTCTGGCTGCGCTCCTCGCGCGTCAGCGACGACCGGACCATGTCCTCCGGCGCGCGGCCACCGGCCGCGAGCCGCCCCTTCAGCGCGCCACCGCGCGCGCCATCGGCCGACCGGGCTGCAGCCGCACCCCGCGGCTTGGGCTCCGGAGCCTCCTTCGGCGCGGCCTTGGCCGCCGCCTTGGGCGCCGGTCGATCGGGCGCCTTGGGTGGGGGAGTCTTCTGCTGAGGTTTGGATGCCTTCGCCATGTTGCCTCTCGGAGTCGGTTGGGCCAAACGCCACCGCGTCATCTGCCCTGTATAGAAAAAAGCTCATAATAATTACCCCCTTTGGCCACGCGAATCAAGCATTCAATCCGGGAGAAAAAAACGCCTGTTGACACCCGGGGGCCGGCCCCGTATAAATACCGGCTCTCAAAAAGTCCTCGAAGGGACTGAACGCGTCCGGCGGACGCCATGGGGTGATCGACATGGAAGCATACGCAGTGATTCAGACCGGCGGGAAGCAGTACCGCGTCAGCGCCGGCAACCGTCTCAAGATCGAACGACTCGCAGGCGAGGTGGGTGCCACCGTGGCGCTCGGCTCCGTCCTGGCGGTGTCGGACGGTCAGGAACTCAAGGTCGGCACCCCGGAACTCGCGGGCGCCACCGTCACGGGCCAGATCGTGGAGCACAGCCGCGGACCGAAGCTCGTGGCCTTCAAGAAGAAGCGCCGCAAGGGCTTCCGCAAGACAAAGGGCCACCGCCAGGAACTCACGGTGGTGACGGTCGGCGAAATCAAGGGCTAGAGGGCGCCCATCAGCCCCTCCCAAACCACGGAGTCATGTCATGGCAGGAAAAGCCAGCGGATCAGGAAGAAACGGGCGCGATAGCGGCGGCAAGCGCCTCGGCATCAAGTGCTTCGACGGCCAGACGGTCACGGCCGGAAGCATCATCGTCCGCCAGCGCGGAACCCGGCTGAACGCCGGCGTCAACACCCGGCTCGGACGCGATTTCACAATTTTCGCCCTGAAGGCGGGCGTCGTGAAGTTCAACAGGAGCGGCCGACGCGTGGGCGTCGTGGCGACGGCCGTCGCCTGACCGAACTCCGGTCGCGCTTCCGGCGCGACCGGCCGCGCCGGAAGCGCGACTCGGGTGCCTCGCGCACGCAGCCCCGGGCCGGCACTTCCGGCGCTTTTTCATTTCAGAGGCTGACGCGGACCGCCATGAAGAAACAGAAGCTGATCGACCGGGTTGTCGTACAGGCCGCGGCCGGCAATGGAGGCAACGG
Organism: uncultured Verrucomicrobiota bacterium; assembly: GCA_964431965.1. Taxonomy (GTDB): domain Bacteria; phylum Verrucomicrobiota; class Kiritimatiellia; order CAIKKV01; family CAYSLU01; genus CAYSLU01. The sequence goes on along the minus strand of CAYSLU010000145.1, from coordinate 5,579 downwards.
CTGCGTGGCCTTCCGACGCGAGAAGTACGTGCCCCGCGGCGGGCCGTCGGGCGGCGATGGCGGACGCGGCGGACATGTGATTTTCCGAGGCAGCAAGGACGAGGACTCCCTCATCGATCTCCACTTCGCCCCGCTCCTGCGCGCCGAGCACGGCGAGCCCGGAGGCTCCCAGGAGATGCACGGCCGGAACGGCCGGGATCTGACCGTCCTCGTCCCCTGCGGCACCGAGGTCTGGGACGAGGACACCGGCGAAATGGTCGGAGACATCACCTCGGACGGCCAGGAACTGCAGGTCGCGCGCGGCGGAAAAGGCGGCCTCGGAAACGTGCACTGGGTCAGCTCCACGCACCAGGTGCCCATGGAGCACACGCCCGGCGTCGAAGGCCAGGCGAGAAAGCTCCGCCTTGAGCTCAAGCTGCTGGCCGACATCGGGCTGGTCGGGCTCCCGAACGCCGGGAAGTCGTCGCTCGTGTCGGTTCTGACCAACGCTCATCCCAAGATCGCCGCCTACCCGTTCACGACGCTGAACCCGGCCATCGGCACGCTCAAGCTGCCGGACTACCGCAGCCTGCGCATCGCCGACATCCCCGGCCTGATCGAGGGGGCGCACGCGGGAGCCGGACTGGGTCACGCCTTCCTGCGCCACGTCGAGCGGTCCCGCGCGCTGGTCCTCGTCATCGACATGGCCGGGACCGACGGACGGAATCCCGTGGACGACTATCGGACGCTGGTTGGCGAGCTGAAGCTCTACCGCAAGGAGCTGGCGAAGTGGCCGATGATCGTGGCCGCCAACAAGATGGACCTTCCAGAAGCGACGGGATTCCTGCGCGAGTTCAGGCGGCGCGTCCGCGGTCGGACGATCGTCCCGATCTCCGCCGCTGCCCGCACCGGCCTGACCGAGATCATCGAGGCCATCCAGAAGCTGTCGCTCCTCACGGCCTGACGGTCACGCCTCGCGGAACGGCAGCACGGCATCCAGCGAATCGGCGCCCGCCAGCAGCATGACCAGTCGGTCGAAGCCAAGCGCAACGCCTCCGGACTCCGGCATCCCGCGCTCAAGCGCCCGGAGAAAGGGCTCGTCCAGCGGATACACGGCTCGCCCTGCAGACTGCCGCTCGCGGGCGCATGCCTCAAACCGGCGCCGCTGCTCGGCGGGGTCGGTCAGCTCGCCGAACGCATTCGCCAGCTCCACTCCCGCCACATAGAGCTCCCACCGCTCGGTTACGCCGGTGCGCCCCGCCTTCGGTCGCGCGAACCCGCCGGCGCCCGCGGGGTAGTCGATCAGCACCACCGGGCGGTCCGCCGGCAGGTTCGGCTCCACCCGCTCGACCATGTCGTGGTCGAAACGGTCCGGGTCGAATGCCTCGCCGGGATCCCATCCCGCGAACCGCCGGTACGCCTCGCACACGTCGAGGCGAGCCCACGGGGGCGTCAGGTCCACGCTCCCGCGGTGCGTCTCAATGGCCATCCCGCCGCGCGTTTCACGGGCAACCGCGGCCACCAGCCCCTCGCCGTCCTCCAGCACGTCCAGGTAGCTGGCCCCCGCCCGGTACCACTCCAGCATCGTGTACTCGGGATGGTGCCGGGCCCCGCGCTCGCCGCGCCGGAAGCAGGCGCCCATCTGGAAAATCCGCGGGTAGCCCGCCGCCAGAAGGCGCTTCATGTGAAGCTCGGGCGAGGTGCGCAGGTACCAATCCGCCGCGGGCTCGGCGTCGATGTTGAGCTCAAGCGCCGGCGCGGGTATCCGCACCGGCGTTTCGACTTCAATGAACCCCCGGGCAGTGAAAAACCGGCGCACCGCCTGCAGCGCTGCGCTCCGCAACGCCAGAGAGGAACGCATCGCCGCCAGGCGATCGGGCTCGATCCCGCTATCGGACGCGCTCCGCATATTCGCCCGTGCGCGTGTCGATGCGGATCAGGTCGCCCTGGTTGACGAAGAGCGGAACTTTGAGCTCGTAGCCGCCCTCGATCTTGGCCGGCTTCATGACGTTATTGGCCGTGTCGCCGCGGAAGCCCGGTTCGGTCTCGACGATCCGCTTCTCGACCCACGTGGGCAGGACCACTTCGATCGGACGGTCGTTGTAGTAGAGCACCTCGACCGGCATCTCCTCGCAGAGAAAGAAGCGGGAGTCCCCCAGGACCTCGGCGGACAGGGTGGACTGCTCGAAGTGCTCGTCCATGAATATGTAGGAATCGCCCTCCGCGTAGGAGAAGGTCAGCTTCCGCGGTTCGAGGTTGGGCTTGTCGATCCGGTCGACGGCACGGAATGTCTTCGCCAGCGTGCTTCCGCTGATCAGGTTCTTCAGCTTACAGACGTACATGGCCTGGCCCTTGCCGGGCTTCACGAAATTGAAGTCCGCCACCAGGTACGGAACCCCCTCGTACTCGATCTTCGCGCCCTTCCGCAAGTCTGCCACCGTGTACATGCTGGTCCTGCCTGCGCCGCTCGGCGCGTGTAGTGAAGGCGTCGCGCCCGCGCCGACCCGGGCGCGACCCTCTAGCGATGCCGTTTTCGGGCGCAGAATGTAGAGGCTTGCGGCGCTGGTGTCAATGCCGCAACGGACGACTCTGGCCGTTCACGCCAATTCGCGCTTGTCAGGCGCCCGGCCAGCGGCTAAACATCCGGCCTTTTAGCGGCGCCGGAAAGCGGCGGCCGCGGGTTCGCCAACCACGGGAGCGCGCTCATGCAGAAACTCAAGGACGTCAAGCAACTGCTGCACACCGCCGGCTACCACCCACAGGAGATCGAGCGCGTGCTCGACCCGAAGCACCCGTGCTTTCTCAAGTTCGACCCCGTCCTGGGCTACGAGATGAAGGACTACGTGTTTCCGGACGGGATGGACGGCACGCTCTCCGTCTACACATACGAGAAGCACGGCGGCCACCGCAAGATGATCAACTACGCCGACGCGCCCTGCCGGCTCAACACCTACGGCGACAGCTACACGCAGTGCGCCCAGGTGAGCGACGGGGAGACCTGGCAGGAGATACTCGCGGCCCACTTCCGCGAGCCGATCCGTAACTTCGGCGTCGGCGGCTACGGCGTCTACCAGGCATACCGGCGCGCCCTTCGGGTCGAGGCGGACCAGAAGCTGGCAGCCGAGTACATCGTCCTGAACATCTGGGACGACGACCACATGCGCAATGTCGACGCCGCGCGCTGGATCCGCGTGGCGTGGATGTGCCGCGACCTCCCCCGCGGCGGCAGCAAGTCATCCTACCCGGTGCATGGATTTCCCTGGGCCCACGTCCGGTTCGATCTGACGAAGCGCCGGTTCATCGAGCTTCCCGGCTACTGCCGAACGGGCTCGGACCTGCGCAAGCTGGTCGGCGGCGAGGCCTACTACGAGGTGTTCAAGGACGATCCGGTCGCCCACCTCTACGCCATGAGAGAAGGCGGCGTGGCACCGGTCGAGCAGGCGGAGCAGCTCGCCGAGGAGTTCGGCGTGAAGGTGAACCTGCGGAATCCGAAGACGCGCGCAAAGGATGCCCGGCGCCTGCACCTGGTCTACGGAATCCGTTCGTCCATGTTCATCGTCGATGAGTTCGCCCGCTGGGCCAAGGCAAACGGCCGCAAGCTCATGGTGCTCCTGAGCTTCGATGTCCCGCAGGTGCGCGAGTACCTGACGGAGGGCACGCGCTTCGACGAGGCGTTCCTCGATCACCTGAAGCGCGGCAAGTTCACGTACGTGGACATGCTGCCGAAGGCCAAGGCGGAGTTCGCCGGCTTCAAGGTTCCGGTGGACAAGTTCCTGGCGCGCTTCTACGTCGCCCGGGCCGGCGCCCAGGTGTTCGGCCACTATAACCCCTACGGCAACTTCTGGTTTGGCCACGGAGTCCGGCAGGAGCTGGTGGACTGGATGACCCCGAAGCCGGTATCGTACCGCTGACGGTCGGCGGCGCTCGCGGCGAGCGCGCCCTGCTCGCAGGCCGGCCGGTTGGTCCCGGCTCCGCCGGCAGGGCGTCTCGCCGGGACGACCGTCCGGGCCTTTGTCTATCCCGCCGCGATCAGCCTGCGGACGGTCTCCGCAATCGCCGTGTGGTGAGGGGGACAGCCGGAGCAGTAGGCGCCGCACGAGGCCACGCGGGAAGCGCACGTGCCGATGACAACCGTCTTTCCCCCCTTCGGCGCCTCTTCCACCTGCCCCAGCACGAACGTGTAGCCGGCGAGCTTCTTCCGCTCTTCCTTCAGCTCGTAATAGACGTGTCGGAACTCGGTCCAGCATCCCGAGCACACGTTGCGCGAGACCACGGAAATCCCCATTTCGCGGTACTGCTCCTCGACGGCCTGCTGGGCGGTCTTGAACGGACGCGCCACCGACGCGATCGTCGCCCCGAGCACGCGAATCTCGTCCATGCTCTTCGGGCCCAGCCCCGCCTTGGCGGCCAGCCGCAGGTACTTGATCCGGCCCGGATCGAGGTCCATGACGCGCGTGCCGACCATGTCGGTAGCCAGCGCATTCCGGCCCGCGATCACGAGGTCCATCTTCACGGGGTCGCCGTGCGCCGGGCCCAGGCCCTCAAGCGCCGTCGACCCGTCGATCACGACCAGCGCCGGCGGCAGGCGGCGGTTCAGGTCCACGATCGCCTGCTCCACGCCGAGGTGATGCGAGCGCATCTTCTCCGCGCTCGGAATGATGCCCTTGATGTTCTTGATGCCCAGCGACACCCAGCACTGGTCGTGCGTCTTCAGCACGGGCAGATTCACGATGCGGTCCGCCTCCACCGCGGTGCGGAAGACGTTCACTTTGGGAAACACCGTCCCGCCCGGGATGTCGATCTCCACGATCTCATCCTCGTTCAGGTTCTTCATCGGCACGCCGTTCTCCGCGCAGAAGTCGTACGCCCCCACGTGCGTGAAGGCGTCGAGGCCCTTCGCGCCCGATCCGGCCTCGCCGACCACCGGCTTCGCCCCGCACGCCAGGATCTGCCGGACCACCTCGATGATGACCGCGCCGCTGGTCACCGTCCCCGGCTTGCCGTCGCTCATGAGGAAGTTCGGCTTCACGAGGACGGTCTGCCCGGGCTCGACGAACGCCCGCATCCCCCCCAGCCGATCCATCGCCCCGCGCACCGCCGCCGCCGGATCCGGGTTCCGTTCGATCGCCACGTCGTGCATCGCCACCTCCTCGACCTTCGATTCGCGCCGGGTGAGACAAGGCCGGAGCCAAAGGCGGCTCCCTTTCCTCGTCACGGCCATCGGAGTAAAGCAAACGCCTTGCCTGATTTCGATTGTTTTCCCGGCTGATGTCGGCCGCGCCCGCTTCCGAGCGCGCGCCGGACGGCAGGGCGACGGGCCGCACCTGGCCGGCGTGATCGATCCGGGCGGCACGGCTTTGGATTGGACAAGCCGCCCCGCCTGCACTACGTTCCGACGCCAGTTCAACCGTGGAGGTCCGCCGTATGAGCCAAGCCCCTGCACCCCGCGATCGCGTCGTCTTCCATGTCGCCCCCGACGGCAATGACCGCTGGTCGGGCCTGGCCCCGCGGCCGGATCGCCGCGGTGCGCGCGGCCCCCTGGCCACGCTGGAGGCGGCCCGCGATGCCGTGCGCCGCCACAAGCGCCAGCACGGGATCCC
>CAYSLU010000144.1:0-7767 GCA_964431965.1 uncultured Verrucomicrobiota bacterium | reverse complement strand
CCCGGCCCGCTGCGCAGGCACTGTTCGGCCACTCGCACGACTCGATCGGTCGTGAACTGCCCTCCGCTGACGGCGTCCGCGCGTTCCCGGCGCGAGGATTTCCCGAGGTCAGCCCGCAGATCCGTATCCAGCGGCGCGTCGGCCAGTCGAACCAGCGGGGCCGCCGCCAGCAGCCCGGACTTGGACCCGACCAGAAGCCACGCGCGACACATATTCTTGAGGAAGACCTCGGAGCGAGACGTCGCCGCCTCGGTATACCGGAATCGGTCGAGCAGTGTTGTCATATCAAAGGCTAGTGGTGCACGCGTTGCTGGACAGAACCAACCGGGTGCTGAAGACTTCCGGCTGGCACGATGACGGGCGTAACCTACTGTCCCTGCGGCTGCGTGTCAACCCGCCGTCGCGATCCGACGGTGGACATAGCGGCGCTCGATATCGCCCAAGCGGCTGAATGCCTGGGGGTGCGTCCGATGGCGCTCCAGGGCTCGGAACTCCGCCTGGAGGCGGGCGGCCGCCGCCGAGAAGTGCGCTTCCGGCGTGGTGGCCGGATCGGTCGGTGCAAACGGTCCGGCGATGAATGCGTCGAGCGCGCCGCGGAGCTGGTTGATCCCGTCCGCCAGAGGCCCGGGCTCATCGGCGTGCAGCTGGCGCGCGGCGTATGCGGCCAGCACCAGCAACTGGAGGCGCGTCTCGTTCGACAGGGCGGCTGACGGCCGGGGCGGACCTCCCTCGCGAGCCATGAGATGATCGGCCAGAATCAGGCAGTTCCACGCCCGGTCGAGCGTGGCAATGCGCCGCTCGATATCCGCCAGTCGGCTGATCGGCATGGTCGATGTCGATGCCCGGGCGAGCAAGGCGGGCACCGGGTCGGGGGCGATGCCGAGCGACACGCAGCGGCCATCCCGCTCGGTTGCCGTGTAGGCCGCGATAGCCCGAAGCCTTCCCGCTCCGTCGATGACGGGCCCACCGGAGCTGCCGGGCCCCACCCGGATGCTGAAGGCGAGCAGCGGGTTCGCGTTCAGGAGGCCGCGCTCGCTCTGGCGTCCGACGCGGACCTGCCAGGACTGTTGGCCCGGGTGTCCGATTGCGTACAGCGGCTCCGCCATGTTGTCCGGCACGCTTTCGGAAGGGCGGATAAAGGGGACGTTGGTCGCGTCCACCTTCAACAGCGCGAGGTCGTGCACGCGCGAGAAAGCCGCCACGTCAGTCGCCTGGAAGCGGGGGCCGCCGGGCATAGCGACCGTGACCACATCGACGCCGGCCAGCACGTGGTAGCAGGTCAGGATGTAGCCATCGGGCGTGACGAAGAATCCGGTTCCGTGCCACGTCGGCGTGAAGATCTTGACGCACGCATGCCGCGCGGCGAAGACGGGATCCGGCCAGCGTGCGGATGCGGCGGACGGAGCCTCCATCGCACCGTCCGACGGGCGGAGCGGAGTCGCGCTGAGTGTCTGCCTCTTGATCGGCCGGCCGTTGAAGAGCTCAACCGGCTCGAGCGGAACCGGAGACGGGTGGTCGAAGATGCGGATGAGCGCATCGGCGTCAATGGGCAGCGGGAGCATTTTCGCGGGGATGGAGATCGGCTGGCCGGCCTGTGCCGCAGCGCAGGCGTATGCCGCCGTCATCAGAATCCCGGCCGCGAGTGCCCGGATGCTCATACCCAAAAGTATACCGCCCCGGGGGCTGACGTGTCGACGGGCCAGACGCGCCGATCAGCCCGCCGGTTCACCGTCACGCGCCGGGCCCGCGATCTGCAGCTTCTCCATCTTGTACTTCAAGATGCGGCGCGTGGTGCCGAGGATGGCGGCGGCCCGGATCTGCACGCCACCCGCCTGACGCAGCGCATCCTCGATCAGCCGGCGCTCGTAGGTGTTCACGCTGTCTTCGAGCGAGGCGCCGTCGGCCCCGGGGGCCCCGGCGGATGCAGCCGCGGCGGCGGCCTGGGGCGCCTGCCGGAACTCGTCCGGCAGGCAGTCCGGCCCGATGCCGCCGCCGCGGCCGTGCAGCACGAGCATGCGCTCAATGATATTCCGCAGCTCGCGAACGTTTCCGGGCCAGGGATACCGGGTCAGCAGTTCCATGGCCTCGGGCGTGAACTCGGTCGCCGGCAGGCCCATGCTCTCCCGGAACCGATCCATGAAGTAGCGGCAGAGCACGGGGATGTCCGCCTGACGGTCGCGCAGGGGGGGGATCTGGATGGGCACCACGCTCAGGCGGTAATAGAGATCGTCCCGGAATCGCTTCTCCGCTACCTCCAGGCGCAGGTCGCGCGCCGTGGCGCCCACGATGCGCGCGTTGGTCTTGATGAGCTGAGTGCCGCCCACCCGCATGAACTCGCGCTCCTGGATGACGCGCAGGAGTTTGACCTGGGTGGCGGGGGACATCTCGCCGACCTCGTCGAAGAACAGCGTGCCCGAGCCCGCCAGATCGAAACGCCCGGGCTTGCGCTTGTCCGCGTTGGTGAACGCGCCCTTCTCGTGACCGAACAGCTCGCTCTCCATGAGAGTCTCGGGCAGGGCGGCGCAGTGGACGGCCACGAAGGGCTCGTCCCTCCGGTTGCTCATGGCGTGGATGGCCCGGGCGATGAGCTCCTTGCCGGTGCCGCTCTCCCCGTAGATGAGCACGGTCGCGTCGCTCTCCGCCGCCATCCGGACGTTCTCGAGCGCTTTCCGGAACGCCGGCGAGTCGCCGATGATATTGTGAACGGGAAACTCGCGGCCCACCTCGGTTTCGAGAACCTCGACGCGTCGCTGGAGCGCGCTGCTCTGGAGCGCGCGCTCGACGATGCGACGGATCTCCGGCACATCGAACGGCTTGGTCACAAAGTCGTAGGCACCCACGCGGATCGCTTCGACGACCGGCCGAACCGACGTGGAGGCGCTGACCATGATCACGGGCAGGTCCGGGTGAAGCCCGTGCAGTTCCTTGAGGAACGAGACTCCATCCTTCTCGGGCATGATCACGTCGAGGAGGACCACGTCGATAGGCTTTCCTGAAATGGCCTGCAGCGCCTCGGCGGCATTCGTGGCGAGGGTCACCTGGTAGTGTCCGCCGAAGATGAGCCGCAGCGACTCGCGGCTGCCCTTCTCGTCATCCACGATCAGCATGTGCTTCATCGGGTGCCTCCTCCGGCGCGGCGGGCAGGACCATGGTGATCGTGGTGCCGCCTGCGCCTGTCTGGACCTGGATCTCGCCGCCGTGGTCGGTGACCGTCCGCTGGACGATGGGGAGGCCGAGCCCCATCCCCTTCATCTTCGTCGTGCAGAACGGCGAGAATATGCTGTCGCGAATCGGATCCGGGATGCCGCTGCCGTTGTCCGAGACAGACAGGGCGATGCGGGTGGGACCATCGCCCTCCCGCGCGGCCTGGGGGCGGGCGGCGATCGCGATCCGTGGCGCGGCCGCGCCGGACACGGCATCGATCGCGTTGGCGAGCAGGTGCCCGAGGCCGTCGGTCAGGGCATGTTCGTCGCCCCTCACGGCCGGAGTGTCGTCGGGGATGTCCACGACGAACTGGATGGCCGAGTCGGAGCCCAGGCGAGCTGTCGCAAGCTGGACGGCCTTCCGGGCGATCCGCCGTGCGTCGATCCCGCGGAAATGCAGCCGCGGCGGGTGCGCGAAGGAGTTGATCTGCTCGATGATCGTGTTCAGCCGATCCACCTCGTGCTTCACGATCCGGCTGAACTCGTCGCGGAAATCCGGGTCCGCGTATCGCTCAGGCAGGAGTTGCGCGAACGTGCTGATGGCGACGAGCGGATTGCGGATCTCGTGCGACATGGAGGCGGCGAGCTGGGTCCAGAAGGCGTCGCGCTCCACCTTCTCCTGCTGGCGGCGAATCTCGCGCTCCGCCGACAGGTCGTGAACGAGCGCCACCGCGCCGAGCGTTCGGGCTCCCCCGAGGCGGCGGGTCTGGACCGAGAGGTGGCGCCGCGTGGTGGCGTCCTGCCACTCGGCGGCGGCGGGGGGCGGATCGGCGAGCAGGGCTCGGCGCAGCGCGTCCGAGAGCCGCGTGCCGAGTGTTTCGGCTGGCCGGCCGATGACGCTCGCCGCCGCCGTTTCAAGGATGGCCTCTGCCGCCTCGTTGAACCCGCGGATGACGCCCTCGGTGTCCACGGCCACGATGCCCGTCGGGATCGTGTGGAGGAGCGTCTCCGCGAGCGTCTTCTGGACGACAACCTCGTTGTGCAGAAGCGCGTTGTCGATGACGGTGGACACCTGGTCGGCCATGGCGGCCAGGTCCTCGAGGTCCGCGTGGGTGAAGGGCACGCCGGTGGCGCGTCCGCCGACGAAGAGCCAGCCGGCGAGCCGACCCCGGGCATGCAGCGGGATGACGACCTCGGCGCCGAGCCGCACCAGCGCGCGTCGCAGCATGTCGCGGTCAGCCAGATCCTGGACGTGCTCGAGGGTTCCGCCGGCGACGAGATGAGCGTGCGCCTCGAGCCACTGGGCGAAGCGGTCACGCTCCGGAACCCGCCACTCCCGGGTCTCCGGCAGACACCGGAGCCCGGCACGAAGCGTGAACGCGCGCGCGTCGGCGCCGCGGGCGAAGAGGCCAACCCTCCCGACGAGCGCGGTGGCGGCTATACCTTCGACGACATGGTCGAGGAGTGTGTCCACGTCGGTGAAGTGCCGGAACGCGCGCGTGAGACCGGCGAGCCGTTGGGCGGCCGCCTCCGGCTCCGGCCGGGGCGCAGCGGGGGCAGGGGCGGACGCGGCGCGCTCGCGCAGCATGCGGTTGTCCCGGAGCAGGCGCAGGTGGGTGACGGCCTGGCGGGTCAGCGCCTGGATCCGGTGGTCGTCAGACTGGAGATCCTCGACGGCATGAACGCCGAATGCCTCGGCTTCCAGCATGGGATCGGATCGCGGGTGGCCGAGCGCGACGGCGAGGACCGAGGGGGAGTCCTCCCGCAGGCGGGTCAGGAGCGGGGTTGCTCCATCGGTCCGCAGGTCCACAAACACGAGGGCCTCGCGCTCCGCCCGCGCCCGGCGCTCGACGGTCGCCGCATCGGGCTCAGCCTGGACCGGCATATCGAGCGCGTGGAGGTAGGCCGCCAGGCGCCGGGCGAGCGCATCGTCCCGCGTATAGAGCAAGCAGGCGGGCACCGATGTGCTCATGAGGCGACCCCCTCGCCGCAGAGCGGCACGATGACGTGAAACGTGGTCCCTCGGCCGACCTCGCTTTCCACGTCGATGGTCCCCCCGTGCTCCCGCACGATGCCGTGCGCGATCGACAAGCCGAGGCCGGTGCCTTCGCTGCGCGTCGTGAAGAACGGGTCGAAGACGTGGGGCAGATTGTCGGCAGAAATCCCGCAGCCGGTGTCGCGAATGCTCACCTGTATGTACTGGCCGTCGGAGGCGCTCCCGCGGATGCCGGCGGTGGCCAGCGAGCTGTCGTCGATGATGCGCGAGGCCACCTGGAGCTGGCCGTTCACATCCATCGACTCGATCGCGTTGAGGAGGATGTTGAGGAACACCTGCCCCATGAGATCGCCGTCGCCGCGGACGGTGTCCTGGGGCGCGGCGAACGCGCGAACGAGCGCGATCTGCTTCTGGCGGAGCGGTTGCTCGATGAGCCGGAGCGGGGCTTCAACCGCTTCGTGCAGGTGCAGGGGGCGGAGCACCGGCCGGGCTGGGCGGGCAAAGTTGAGGAGCTGGTTGACGATTCGGTCGATGCGCTGGACCTCCTGGCCGACGATGGAGGTGAACGTTTCCCGGAAGTCCGCATCGTCGTAGCGCTCCGGCAGCAACTGGGCGAAGGTCTTGAGCGCGACGAGCGGGTTCTTGATCTCGTGGGCCATTCCGGCCGACAGGGTGCCGAGGCTGGCCAGGCGATCGCTTCGCCGGAGCTGCGCTTCCAGGCGCCGAAGCGCGGAGAGATCGCTGAATAGGAGGAGGGCGCCGATCACGTCGCCTCCGGGGCCGAAGGTGGCGGTACTCATCCGGACCGGCACGGTCTCCTCCGATGAGCGGGGCAGATCCGCCTCGAGGTCGCGCAGTCCGGCTCCCGCCGCGAATGTTCGGTGCAACGCCGCCGCGAGCGGAGCGGGCAAGACGTCGACGGGCTGATTGAGCACGGCGGCCGGGGCGAGGCCGGTGATTCGGCACGCTTCGCGGTTGAAGACGGTAACGATGCGCATCGCGTTGGCGGCGACGATGCCGCTTGCCAGCTGATCCAGCAGGATGTCGTTGTAGATCTTGCCTTCCTGCAGGGCGGTGTACAGGCGGGCGTTCTCGAGGGAGACGCCGATCTGGTCGCAGAGCAGCTGGAGGGCGTCCTGCTCCGTTGCGCCGTAGATCCGACCGAAGCGCCGGGGGCCCAGCAGGACGATGCCCTCGATCCGGCCGCGGTAGCGGATGCCGACGGCGGCCTGGGCTCCGAGCGCGCCCATCCGCACCTGGGCCTCTGCGAGGCGAGGAGACGGGCGGATGCGCTGGAGCGCGTCGAGCACCAGCGAGTCACTGGCCTGCTCGAGCTCTGCCGGAATCGCGTCGCCGGGCTCGAGTCGCGCAGCGGGGGCCGGCGGCGGCGGATATCGCTGGACATAGGCGTCTCCGTCTCGCAGCAGGACGACAATTCGCTCGACGCCCAGCGAGTTGGAGACCAGCTCGGACAGGCGGGTGAGGAGGCCGTCCAGCGTGTCGATGGAGCGCAGGATCTGATACGCCTGTTGCATCGTGCGGCCCACGTCAAGCGTGAGGCCGCCGGCGAATGTCCGGTTGGCGAAGCGCTGGACGAGCCCGTTCGCCGGCACCACGGCCAGCACGACGGCCACCGCCGCGAGCATGTGCGGCGCCCCGGTTCCAGCGATGCGAAGCATGGTCGCCCCCCACTCGCCGGCCCACCAGACGGCGGCGTAGAGCAGGGAGAGATACACGACCAGGATCAGGAGCCCGAGTACTCGGATCAGCAGGTCGGCGGCGCCCATGATCCGTCGGGTCGCTACGCCGTACGCCACCATCCCGTCGAGAAAGGTGACGGAGAACGGCCCCAGTTGCGAGCTGTACATGTCGCCGGTGAGGAGCGGAATGATGAGCATGAAGCTGACGCCGAAGAAGATGGCGACGCCGCAGCCCAGCATGGTGAACTGCAGCTCCACGCGCTGTATCCCGGTCACGGTCTTGGCGTCCGTGACCGCTCCGCGCACCAGCAGGACGAACAGGGCGACCCAGTACGCGATGTACGGGTAGACGCCGGGGCCATAGACGGGCTCGGGGAGGACCTGATCCGGCCGAAGCGGCTTGGCGCCGGAGATGAAGAAATCCGTCGCGCACAGAATGGCGATCAGGACGTTGAGAACGATCCACCAGCGGGTCCGGAGCATGATGCGAATCCAGCTCTCGCTCGGGTGGACGATCGCCACGCGAAGCGCGATGAACGTGGTTACGACCATGGGGGCGCACATCGAGCAGGCGCGCATCCAGATGACGACGGCTTCGCTATGGACGACGGCTGATCCGGCTCCCAGGCAGGCGAGCCAGACGGCCGCCGAGAGCGAGAGCGTCAGGAACTGCTGGTTGGCCGTCCGCCGCATGTTGCGGAAGAAGACGAGAAAGCCGAGCAGGAGCTTGATCGCGAGTGCCGTGTAGATCGATATGTCGAACAGCGTCACGGAATCTCAACCCTCTCGACGAGCAGCGAGCCGTTGCTTCCGCCCAGGCCGTGCACATTCAGCAGGGCGGTCCGAATGCGTCCCTCCCGAGGCGTCTTCGGCACGTAGTCCAGATCGCACTCCGGAGCCGGATTGTCCAGGTTGGCCGTCGGCGGAA
>CAYSLU010000143.1:4075-7847 GCA_964431965.1 uncultured Verrucomicrobiota bacterium | reverse complement strand
CGCGGCGCCGGCGCCAGCCGCCGCGGCAGCTGTGGCGCCGCCCCCCCGGGCCGCTCCCGATCCGCAGCCCGCGCCGGCCCTCACAGCGGCCGCCCCCCCATCGGATCTGCCGCCCGGCGCGACTGGCGTCGGCAACCGATCGTCCCCGGCCGCGCCAGCCGGCGCGGCGCGCCCCCGCACCTACCGGGTGCAACCGGGAGATTCCCTGACCCGGATCGCCGGAAAGCTGTACGGTGACACCAAGCGATGGAAGGATATCTTCGAGGCCAATCGAGCGGCCATGAAGACGCCACAGGACGTCCGGTACGGGCAGGTAATCGTCATTCCGCGCTAGCGTGCTGGACGCCGCCCCCAACGAACGGGCGGCCGAACTTGGACTTGAACCGGCCGGCCGTTCGCCGTACCGTGGCGCGGTGATTATGCGGCTGTCGCGGGCGCGGAGGCGGCAGGCGGAGAGCGAGGACGGAGATCCACCAAATGAGCACAACCGACTTCTTCGATCAGGACTTGGTGCGGCGGCGCGAGCGGGCGGTTCAGGGCGGATCCTCGATCGGCGGAGAGACGACCATCGACAAGGCCGTGCCGCGCGACGAGCTGTCCGGCCATCCCGTGGCCGACCTCAACCTGACGCGCATGGCCAAGCACCGCGAAGCGGTGAACGGCCAGGTGGCGGGCGCGATGAAGGAAATCGAGCAGCTCCGGCGCCGCCAGGAGGACCTGGAGCGCGAACGCCAGAACCTCGAGGAGATGGGCCGCAAGCAGGATCAGTACGAGCGCGGCAAGCGGGAGATGATCGACAGCCTCGAGCAGAGCCTCGCGCTCCTCCAGAAGAAGGAAGTCCAGTGCGTCCGGCTGACCGAGATCTACGCCGGGACGCAGGTCCGGTTCCAGGAGCTGCTGCAAAGCCTGCACGCCATCAACGATACGGCTTGGCCGGAAGACGGCATCCGCGAGGAGCTGAACCGGGCGCTTGTTCAGATCGAGGAGGCGCGCAAGGAATACAGCAAGGCCGTCGCGAAGATCGACGCCGCAGGCGGCGGGGGCGACGGTTCGCCGGATGCATCCGCCCCCCTGTTTGAGCCGGCCGCCGCCTCCGGACAGCCCCAAGGCTTCGGATACTGGCTGAAGGTGGGGTTCGCGGTCACCCTGCCGCTCATGGTGCTCATCGCGGTGCTGGCTATTGTCGTGGTCGCCAGGCAGTAGCCAACCGACAACGGCGCGCGCAAGGACATGCGGTCATGGCGTTGTTTCGCAAGCAAGAAGAGAGCGCGCTGACCCGCCGGATTCGCGAAATCGAGCGGGAGCGCAAGACCATCGAGCGCGACCTGCGGCTCCTCAACAAGGCGATCAAGAAACCCGGGACCTATCAGGATCCGCGTCGCCCAGCCGGCGGGCAGGAACTCACGGAGGCCGAGCCTGCGCCCGCCCGCCAGGAGACGGCCGCCGCGCCGTCCGCCGATGAGCTCTTCCCGGATGCGCAGCGGCCACAGACGCCCGGCGGCTCCTCGCTGCGCTCCCGCCCGGGTGCGACGCCATCGGATCCGGAGCCGAACCTCGCGGAGCGCGAGCGCTCGAAGCTCGAAGGCGACCACCGATTCGCCAACTACATTGTCGCGGGAAACGTGGACGGCATCCGCCCGCTTCGCCACGAGCGGAGCGTGCAGCGCAACCGGGCCATCCTGATGATCGTGGTGGTGCTGATCGTGCTGGTCTGGGTTGTCTACTCCTGCAGCGCCATGCGCGACCGCTCCGCGACCGGAGACCTGCCCCCGACCTCCTCGATCAACGACTCCCCTCTGCCGTAGTCTTGGGTGGAGGCGCCGGCTGGTAGAGCGGCAGATCGCGGCAGAAAGACACGTACGTCTGGCGATGCGCCATGATCGGCTCCTGGATGCGAATCCGGCGCCGCGTGAACCCGCCGCCGTCCCGAAACACCACGTCGTAGCTCGTCAGGCCAGCCGGACACGGCACCCGGGCCACTTCGAGCCAGAGCGGGAGCGTCTCCCATCGCCGGGCGTCCGGCTGCTCCATTGCCATCAGGGCCAGGAGCGCCAGGTCGCCCAGAGCCGAGTTGCTCTGGTGGATCGCTTCCGCCACCGCGATCTTCAACCCAACGCGGGCGGCGGTCTTGACCGTCTTCATGGTGGCCGTCCGCCGCTCGGTTGCGGCCAGCAGCTCCGCCGTGTTCGCCAGCGGATAGCTCCGCCCCAGCAGGCGGCCGTCCGCAAAGATCTCCGCGTAGGGCGCCCGCGCCGCGGAGGCCCCCGATCCGTGCGCGCCAGGCTGGCCGGGCGCCTGCCCGATGAACACGAAGCACACGAGCTCGGGCCCGCTCGCCGGAGCCGGAAAGGGCCTCGCGCCCGGCGGCGCATTCGTAACCGACAGCCGCATCTGCCCGCTGCGCTCGTCGATCTCGACGCCCTTCAGCAGGCCGTTCGCGACGCGATACTGGACCGCCGCGTTGTCGGCGTCGCCGATCAGCTCCATCGTGAAGCCGGCCGCGTACCGACTGAAGGCATCGTCCGGGTAGCCGTTCAAGTCCTGCAGCCGAAGCACGGCCCGCCGGCCTTCGACGGCCGCATCGTCCCACATCGTCATCGCCAGATAGCTCTGGGCGAGGAACGTGTGCAGCAGCGTCTGCTCGTAGGGCGCGCCCCGGAAATCGATCACCGAGTCGTTCACGACCATGCTGGCCGCCTGCTTCGACGCGCTGCGGGTCTCCAGCTGCTTCAGCTCGTCAAGGGCCGCCAGCCAGTCGCGCACGCTTCCCGCGTAGTCGCGCTTCGCCTGGCGAATCATGCCGCGCTCCATCAGCACCAGAGCCTTCTCCAGGCCAGTGCCGGTCACCTTCTCGAGGTTCGCATCGGCCCGGTCGTACTGTCCCATGTAGTAGTTCGAGCGGGCGGAGTCCAAGCTCGGGGTGCCGCAGCCGGCCAGAAAAAAGCCGAGGAGGACCAGAAGTCCTCCTCGGCCGCCGTGCCCTCGCCTACGGATCATGCTACCACCCAATGAGCGGCTTGCTCTCGGTGCGCGCGCGCTCCTTCTGCGTGGTCCAGACGATGAGCCCGGACTCCAGGTCCGTGATCTCCATCGTCAACTGATAGTACCGCTCTTCCTGCTTGGACACCCGAACCTGCTTGGGCGACTTCTTCTTGATCTCGGTCAACGAGCCCGTGAGCATGAAGCTCGCGCCCAGCTGCTTACCGATCCCTACGCGGGATTCCGCCGTGGCGTTGGCCATCTGGAACCCCTGCTCCTTCATCAGATCCTCGCGGCGCGCCTCATTGACGAAGTTCATCTTGCCCGACTGGAGCAAGTGCGTACGCATTGTGTCCGTCAGCGCCTTGGTATCGATGTGCTCCGTGGTACGGTTCTGAATCCCCATGATGACGAACGTCGGCTTGGCCGGGATGCCCTTCAGGAACTCGCTGATCAGCACGGCATCCGACACCGTCTGCCCCAGCGTCCGGAGATCCTCGTAGTCGTACTCGGCGCCCATCCGAACCGGCTTGTTGACGTCGGATTCGGTCACGCGCCCGCGGAACATGCTGCACCCGCACGTGAAAGCCGCCGCGCCCACACCCGCCGCCATCCCCACTGCCAGAATGATTCGCTTCATCAGTGTTTCCCTCATGACTTGGTAATCATGCTAGGATAGCCGGGACCGGCGTTCAATGACATTCGGGCGCACATCCCGCGCCGGCCGTCGCTCCCCCGGACCGCCTGAAGGCGGAACTACATGCGCCAGCGTTCGTAGCGCACGCTTCAGCGT
>CAYSLU010000143.1:0-3975 GCA_964431965.1 uncultured Verrucomicrobiota bacterium | reverse complement strand
CCGCCGGACCGGCTGAAGACGAAACCACATACGCCGCCGCCAGACGCCCCGGGGCGGTCTACCCCGCCGACGGGCGCGCGGCCACGGCATCAATCTCGACCCGCGCCCCCTTGGGCAGAGCCGCCACCTGCACGCAGGCTCGCGCCGGGTATGGCTCCTTGAAGTGAGCGCCATACACCTCGTTCACCGCCGGGAAGTCCTTCATGTCGGCCAGGTAGACCGTGGTCTTCACCACGTCGCCCAGCCCCAGTTTCACCGACGCCAGCACCGCCCGCAGGTTGGCCAGCACCTGCTCCGTGGCGCGGCGGATGTCGTCGTTCACGATCTCGCCCGTCGCCGGGTTCAGCGGGATCTGCCCCGACACGAACACCAGCCCGCCCGCCTCGACCGCATGCCGGTACGGCCCCACGGCCGGCGGCAGCGCACCACTCTGCTGCGTTCCGCTCATATCGCGTTTCCTCCCGATGCATCACGTCCGCGAACCAGCCGCCGCCGAATGCACGTGGCCCGGATCTTCCGGAGTCGGTCGCCGCCTGTAAAGCGCCATCTGGAGAGTTGACAGGAACGCCTCGGGTTCAGAGCATGGCGATTGTACGGGTGAAAACACAGCGAGCGGGAGGAAATCGCACCATGAGGAAGATCGCAGCACTGGCGTCGCTGGTCGGACTGGCACTCGGACTCAGCGGATGCGGCTACAACCGCATCCAGTCAACCGACGAGCAGGTGAGTGCCTCGTGGGCCGAGGTGCTCAACCAGTATCAGCGGCGGGCCGACCTCGTGCCCAATCTCGTCGGAGTCGTGAAGGGCTACGCCTCGCACGAGAAGGAAGTCCTGACGAGCCTGACGGAGGCCCGCGCCAAGGTCGGATCGATCCAGGCTACTCCCGAACTGCTCAAGGACGAGCAGGCATTCAACCGGTTCGTATCGGCCCAGCGCGAGCTATCCGGCGCGCTTTCGCGACTGCTGATGGTCTCGGAAAACTACCCGCAGCTCAAGGCGGATGGCGCCTTCCGCGACCTCCAGGCGCAGCTCGAGGGCACGGAGAACCGGATCGCCGTCGCGCGCAATCGGTATATTGACTCGGTCCGCGCGTACAACGTGACCGTCCGGTCCTTCCCGAACAACATGACGGCCCGGATGTTCAACTACGCAACGAAGCCCACCTTCACCGTGGAGAACGAGAAGGAGCTCGCCAAGCCGCCGAAGGTCGATTTCCAGTAGCCGCTCCCCCATGCGCGCCCTTCGCCCCATGATCCTCGGACTGGCACTCGGCGCCACCGTCACCGCCGCGGCGGCGCTCGTGCCGGTGCCGGCGCTGAGCGCCCGGGTCACCGACCTGACCGGCGCGCTGGCCGCGCCGCAGGTACAGCGCCTGGAGGCACTGCTGAGCGACATCGAGGCGCGGAAGGGCGTGCAGGTGGCCGTCCTCGTGGTGCCCACGACGGCGCCGGAAACAATCGAGCAGTACGGCATCCGCGTCGTCGAGCAGTGGAAGCTCGGCCGGAAGGGCGTCGATGACGGGGCGCTCCTGCTGGTGGCGCGCGACGACCGGACGCTCCGCATCGAAGTCGGCTACGGCCTCGAGGGCGCGCTCCCGGACGCCATCGCGAGCCGCATCATCAACGAGACCATCGTGCCCGAGTTCCGCCGCGGCGACTTCGCGGCCGGGATCGAGGCGGGCGTGCGCCGGATCATCAGCGTGATCGACGGCGAACCGCTGCCGCCGCCCGCCGCGCGGCCGGCCTCGCGCTCCCCCGCCGGCTCGCTGCCGGTGGCGGCACTGGCTGGCGCCATCATCGTGGGCGGCATCCTGCGCCTGGTCCTCGGCCGGCTCGTGGCGGCCGTGCTCGGCGGCGGCGCCACCGCCGCCATCCTGGCTTATGTGGGCGCCCCCGGCCTGCTCATCGGCGTCCTCGCCGTGATCGTCTTCCTCATGCTCCTGAGCAACGGCGGAAGCCGGCGGGGGCACAGCAGCTCCGGAGGCTTCGGATCGGGCGGCTGGAGCAGCGGGGGCCACTCGGGCGGCGGGTTCAGCGGCGGAGGCGGCAGCTTCGGGGGCGGCGGAGCATCGGGCCGATGGTGACGGAGGGAACCGGGCGATGGACATCATACGCATACTGCGCCACTTGAGCCTGCCGCCGTGGGCGGTCCGCCGGTCGTTCCCCACTCGCACGCTGGCGGCCATCGAGGACGCGATCCGGAAGAACGAGACGCGGCACCGGGGCGAGATCCGGTTCGCCGTCGAGGCGACCTTGGACCTGCGCCCGCTGCTCCGCGACGAAACCCCATGCGAACGCGCGCGGGAGGTCTTCGCCAGCCTGCGGGTCTGGGACACGGCGGAAAACAACGGCGTGCTCGTCTACCTGCTGCTCGCGGACCGCGACGTGGAGATCGTCGCGGACCGCGGCATCGACGCGCGGGTCGGCGGCGCGGGCTGGGAGGCCATCTGCAGGAGCATGGAGGCCGCCTTCCGCGAAGGCCGCTTCGAGGCCGGCGTCATCGATGGGATTCGCGCCATCGGCGAGATTCTGTCCCGCGAATACCCCGCCACCGGAGGCGCCAATCCCAACGAGTTGCCGGATCGCCCGACTGTGCTCTGACGTCGGCACGGTTCGGCCTAGTGTGTTGTCCCGGAAATAGGCGTACTAAATGAAGGTCATCCTGAGCAAAGCGAAGGATCTCGTGCTGCGCGATCACGCCCGAGATTCCTCGCTCCGCTCGGAATGACAACCACTTACGCGTTTTGCATAGTCATTTACGGGACAGCAATCTAGAACCGGTACGCAATGCCGAAGTCGAGGACCGGGTAGATCTGGAACTGGTTGAACTCGTCCTCGATGTCCTCCTCTTCCTGAGCCAGGTCGCCTCGGAACTGGGGGATCATCGAGATCGGCCCGTCGGCCGTCAGCGTCACGTCATACGGCTGGTACACCACGCCCAGGTTGAACAGGAACGTCAGCCGGCCGCCCAGCATCGGGTTCCCGTACCCCAGCCCGATGTATGGCGCCACCGGCTCGAACTCCAGCTTCCCGTGCAGCGTGCCGACGGCAGCCGCTGGATAGGTCGAGTCGCCGATATCGATGGTTCCGGACGGCTCGCCGTCCAGGGTGATCTCGTTCTGGTTGAAGATCACGCCGCCGCTCAGCTTGAAGTTGTTGCCGAACGGGAACCAATCGAGAGCGACGAGCGTCGAAAGGAAGTCCAGGTCGCAGTCGTAGTCGACCTCGTCCACCGAGGCGTCGAATCCCCACCGCAGGTAATTCTCGCCCACCCGGACGTTCAGCCGGTCGACAATTCCGAGATGGCCTTCCAAGGTGCCGCCCAGAGTTCCCACTTTCGCGCCCACCGCCAGAATGCCCGAGTCGTCGCCCGGCGCGGCAGCCGCCCCCTTGGTCGTTGGCGCCGCCGCCCATCCCGTCGCCGCCCACGCCGCCACCGCCGCCGCCATAATGATAGACCGCTTCATGCCGCCCTCCTCTGTGACTCTCACCCTTGCACAGCCGAAAACCGCCCCATCCTCCGCACCGCCGCCGACTACCGGTCGATGAGCACGTCGTACCACCGCGAGTAGTACGATTTCCCCCCGTTGACGAACACAACGCGCAGCTTGTAGCGAAACTCGCCGAACCCCGGGTCCGGCGGAAGCCCCTGCCACGAGTCGGGGTCAATGCCGACTTCAATCTGTCGACACCCGCGCGCCGGGAGATGGTTCATGATGGTGACGCTGGCCGTCAGGTCCTGCGGCTTCCGGCTGACGACGTACGTCTGGCCGGTGGAGTCCTGCATCTCGATCCGGACCGCCGCATCGGCGCCCGCCATGGCCTGCTGCCGCATCTCGATGCTGGAGTCCGTCACGTTCGTCACGATTACCATGAACGTGCCGGCCGGCGGCGTGATCCGTATGGAGGACCCCACCACCTTCACGTACCGTCCGTCGCGGTTGATGGCCAGGTCAACCTCCAGCGGTTCCCTGGC
>CAYSLU010000142.1:887-7860 GCA_964431965.1 uncultured Verrucomicrobiota bacterium | reverse complement strand
CCGCGACAACGCCGCAGATGGGCCAAGATCACGCGCCCGCCTTTGGCCCAAGCCGCGACGCTGCTCCACCGCCAGCCGCCCGACCGACCGAGGACGCGGAGACACGAGCCGGGTCGCACCGACCGGCGGCCCGCAAGGCCGCGGGCCCTCCCGCGACGCGGCTCACCACGACCGAGCAATGCCAACCGCGGGCCCCTCGGCGAGGCGTCCCTACCAAGACGGGTCACAGCGATCGGCTCGACCGATCCCTCCCCCACCGTTCCGAGTCCGCGACGGAACGGGGCGAACCGTGACGCGGCTTGGGTTGCCCCCGAGTCCGCGAGGGGGCCCAAAGGCGGACGCGTCAGCTTGGCCCAGATGCAAGGCGTCGCGGTCGGCGCTGTACTCCTGTACGCGCCGACCGCGACAACGCCGCAGCTGGGCCAAGATCACGCGCCCGCCTTTGGCCCAAGCCGCGTCGCTGCTTCAACGCCAGCCAGCCAGCCGACCGATCGATCAAGGACGAGGACGACAACAAGCCGGATCGCACCGGCTGGCGACCCGCAAGGCCGCGGGCCCTCCCGCTCCCCACCTGCCTGCCTCGCCGCTTGCGCGAACGGCGGGAACCGGTATCATCCCGTCACCTTACCGGGATACACAGGTCCCGGGAACGAAAGGATGATCGCCATGAGCCGCGCCGCCCGACCCGCCGCACAGTCCGTACTCCGCATCGCCTCCGCCCCGGCCGAACTCCGGAAGGGGCTCGACGCGATCCGGGCCGACCACCCCGCCCGCTTCCGCGCCTCCGGCGCCAAGCCCGTCACCTTCCGCCGCGACCCCGCCGCCGGCTCTGACGGCTACACCATCGCGGCCGACGCCCGCGGCATCAGCATCCGCTACGGCCGCGTGTCCTCCGCCTTCCGCGCGCTCGGGCGCCTCATGGCCGAGCCGGCCGCCGCCCTCGCGGGACTCGCCATCACGGAGTCCTCGCCCTTCTCCATGCGCGGCCTCATGATCGACTGCAGCCGCAACGCGGTCATGCGCCCCGACGCGCTCCAGGGGTTCATGCGGCGGGTCGCGCTCATGGGCGTGAACATGATCATGCTCTACACCGAGGACACCTACGAGGTGCCCGGCGAGCCGTTCTTCGGCTACCTGCGCGGCCCCTACACGCAGCGCGAACTCAAGGCGATCGACGACTACGCCGTCACGCTCGGCATCGAGATGATCCCCTGCATCCAGACGCTCGGCCACATGGAGCAGCTGCTCCAGTGGGACCCCTGCTTCCCGCTGCGCGACACCCACCACATCCTGCTCTCCGGCGAGAAGAAGACCTACGACTTCATCCGCAAGACCATCCGCGCCGCCAGCGCCCCCGTCCGCTCCCGCCGCATCCACGTGGGCATGGACGAGGCCCACGGCCTCGGCACCGGCCAGTACCTCAAGAAGTTCGGCAAGCGCCGCACGTTCGACATCATGAACGAGCACCTCAAGCAGGTGCGCAACATCTGCGAGGACGAGGGCCTGAAGCCGATGATCTGGAGCGACATGTACTTCCGGCTCGGCTCCAAGACCCACGACTACTACGACCTGAAGTGGAAGATCCCGGGCGACGTCGTGAAGGACATCCCCAAGGACGTCCAGCTCGTCTACTGGGACTACTACCACGCCGACCCCGAATTCTACCGGAAGATGATCGCCTTCCACCGCTCCCTCGGCTCCGAGCCTCTCATGGGCGGCGGCATCTGGACCTGGGGCATCCAGTGGTGTGCCCTGCACTGGGCCTTCACCGCCGTGAGCGCCTGCATGACCGCCTGCCGCCAGGAGGGCCTGAAGGAGGTCTTCATGACGATGTGGGGCGACGAGGGCACGGAGTGCGACTACTTCAGCGCCCTGCCCGGAATCCAGCATTTCTGCGAGCTCGCATTCAACCCTGAGGCCGACCGCGACACGACCCGCCGCGGGTTCCGCGCCACATGCGGCTGCGACATGGATCCGTGGGTCGGGGCCGCGGACATCAACACCATTCCGACGATCGAGAAGCCGGAGATGAGCTACGCGAACACCGCCAAGGGCCTGCTCTGGGAGGACCCGCTGCTGGCGATCTTCGACGTGCACGCCAAGAAGTGCGACCTCGCGCCGCACTACCGGAAGATGGCCGACCAGGCCGCCGCCGCCGCGCGCGCGGGCGGGCTGGCCGACCGGCTCCTCTACGCCGCCGGCATCGCCGAGGTGCTGGCCTGGAAGGTCAACCTCCGCCGCCACCTCGCCGCCGCCTACCAGTCGCGCGACCGCAAGGCGCTCCGCCGGATCCGCGACACCGAGCTGCGCGAAACAGCCCGCGCCGTGGACGCGCTCTGGAAGCACCACCGCGCGCTCTGGCTGGGGATGAACAAGCCGTTCGGCTGGGAGGTGCTCGAGCACCGCTACGGCGGGCTGAAGGCCCGGCTGGAAACCGTGCGGCAGCGCCTCGACGACTATCTGGACGGGACGATCGACGAGATCCCGGAGCTGGCGGCCAAGATCCTGGATCCGTGGGCACACGTCAAAGGCTCGGTTGTTTCCATCAACCACGCGCGCATGAAGACGCCGAGCTGCATCAAGTAGGGGCCGACGGGGAGTAGCTTCACATGCCGGGTGCGGATCCGAAGGAAGGCCGCCCGGCGGCGCCGTGGCGGACGGTCGTTGCGGGCGCTGTCGGGCTGGCCCTGCTGCTGGCCCTGAGCGGGCACGGGCATGTCATCCACTCCGAGTGGATGATGCCTCTGCTTTGGCTGGCGGGGCCGCTCGCGCTGGTCGAATGGATGCGCCGCCGGCTGCCGGGGGACAGCCCGGCCGAGCCCGATCGCGCGACCGCGGCCGGATTCGTCCTGCTCGGCTTCGCGCTGCTGTTCGTCGTCTCGAGCGCCGCCAAGTTCAAGTGGTTCTATTTCGACGGCTGGCTGGCCGCGCGGTCTGCGCCCTCTCCATTCGGCCCTCCGGGCCCGGCTTGGCTCGTCTTGCTCACCGCGCTCGTCTGGCCGCTGGCGTGGCGGCCCGGGCGGCACACGCCGTGGCTGCTCGCCACCGCGCTCGCGTTCATCGTCGGCGCCGCCGCCTTCTGGTTCGGCCGCACCTCGCTCGGGCTGCCGCTGTACAACGACGATCACCCGTCGTTCATCGGGCGGCTCTGGCTCTACGGCCAGACCTTCCCGCGGCTGGTCTCCTATTCGCCGCTCTGGAACGGCGGCATCCTGGACAGCGTGGGGCTGAGCACCGGCGCCGCCATTCCGGCGCTCCTGCTCTGGCCCCTCTGGAAGTGGGCGCCCGCGATGGCGGCCTACAACCAAGCCGTCCTGCTGCTGACGCTCGCCTTCATCCCGGCGTCGGCCGTGCTCGCGATCCGCATGATGGGCGGCCGCTGGACCGCCGCCTGGGCCGCCGCCCTCCTCTCGATCGGCGTCAGCCGCTACCACCTGCTCTGGCTGTTCCACTATGGCACCTTGGGCGCCAACTGCTCGTCCGCGCTCGTCATGCTCGTCGGCGCCGCGCTATACCGCATCGCCGTCCTCGACCGCCGCGAGCCGCTCACGATCGCCACGCTCGGGTTCTCGGTCTTCCTGATGCTCCTGTGGCCGCTCGGCCTGTTCATGATGGCCCCGTTCGCGCTCGCCGTGGCGCTGCACGCCCGCCGCCTGCGCGCCCGCTCGCTCGCCGCCCTCGCGATCGGCGGCGCCCTGGCGGCCGCCCTCTTCGCCTATCCCCTGGCCGTCCTTCTCCGGCACGCGCACGTGGCCAGCCAAACCTGGGTAGCCCCGGTCGCCGCCGGAGCCGGCCGGGACTGGGTTGCCCTGCTGGTCCACGGCGCGCATCAGCTGCACGACCACTTCCGGCACGCGCACCCGCTGCTCATCTTCCTGGGCGTCGGCGGAGCCATCTGCGCCGCAACGCCCGAGATGCGCCGCTGGTCGGCTGCCGTACTCGCCGGCTTCGTGGCGCTGACCGCGTGGGGCGCCGCCATCATCCCGCGCCTGCCTCTCGAGCGAATGGCCGTCCCGCTCTTCTTCGCCGCGGTTCCGCCCGCGGCCTTTGTGACCGCACTCCTGCTCGAGACACGCGGCCGCGGAACGGCCATCCTCCGCGCCGCGCTCCTCGCCATCCTCCTGCTCGGCGGCTGGAGCGTCGTCCGCATCTACGCCGACATGCCGGACGAGGGCTATGATGTGCTCCAGCCCAATGTCCAGGCCTTGGCTCAGTGGGCCCGGAAGGAGACAGCCCCCGGCGAGCGGATCATGATCGCCGGCTCCACGGGGCACGACTACGGCGGCGGACACGTCGCCTTCCTGCCCGTCATGCTGGGCCGCGAAATGGTCTCGTCGGAGTACCGCCACGAGCAGGACCCCGACATCCGCGCCGGCTCGCCGCCGCACCGCCCCCCGGGTTCGGCCGCCGAGTTCCGACGCGTCGCCGACCTGCTCGGCGTGTCGCACGTGGTCACGATGGACGAGGACTGGATCCGCTTCCTGAACGCCGATTCGGGGCACTGGACCTACGCCGGGACGATCGGCGGAAAGGACATCCATGCGTTCCACGCCCGGGTGCGGCCCTCGCTGTTCACGGCCAACTGCGGGACGATATCGTCGGCTCCGAACCGGATCACGGTCACACTCGATGACCCGGCCAGGCCCGCCGTCATCCTCTATCGCTGGGCGGACGGCCTCGCCGCGGATCCGCCCGCGACCATCAGCCCGTTCGCCCGCCCGGGCTGGCCGACGAGGATCCGGATCGAGCCGAACGGGAGCCGCGTCGTAACAATCCGGTACCGCCCCTGGCTCTAGTGTGTGCACCCGGAGTGGGCGTACAGGAATGGAGCGTCATTCCGAGCAAAGTAAAGAATTTCATGAACCGGAGGAAACGAGCGATGACTTCGCCTGGCCGCCGCCCGAAGACCGACTGGCCGATTCTGAGGCACTATGACGCCACTCATCTCCGCCGCATCGCACTGCCGCTTGGCGGCATCGGAACCGGCACGGTAAGCCTCGGCGGCCGGGGCAACCTCCTCGACTGGGAGATCATGAACCGCCCGGCCAAGGGCTTCACGCCCCACTACGGCCAGCGCAGCCTCGCGCCGTTCTTTGCGATCCGCGTGGCCGACCCCAAGTCAGGGAAGTCGTGGTCGCGCGCGCTGGAAGGGGCGATTCCGCCCGAGGACTACGAGGGCGCCTTCGGCTGCGCCGTCCCGAACCACGGGCTGCCGCGCTTCCCGGCGTGCTCGTTCAGCACGGCGTATCCGCTGGGCCAAGTCCACCTCTCTGACAGGGCCCTGCCCGTCACCGTTCGCCTCGAAGCGTTCAACCCGCTCATCCCGGGCGACCCCGATACGAGCGGCATCCCCGCGGCGATCCTGCGGTTCGCGGTCCGCAACCCGACGTCGCGCCCGCTGCAAGCCGCCCTCTGCGGCACGCTCGTCAACCCGGTCGGGGCCACGCGCGAAGCGCCCGCATCCAATCCCGAGGCATCCGGGCTCCGCGCCGAATACCGGGACGGCCACGCCACACGCGGGCTCGTGCTGTCCGCCGGACGGCTCGACGCGAAGTCGGAGTCGTGGGGCACGCTCGCGCTGGCCACGACGGCGCCCGCGTCCGGACTCACGTTCCGCCGCGCCTGGGCCCACCTGAGCTGGGGCGACTCCTTGCTCGATTTCTGGGACGACTTCACGGCTGACGGACGACTCGAAGACCGCGCGCTCGCCGGAAAGCCGGACGCGATGGCATCGCTCTGCGTTCCGCTCGCCCTCCCGCCGCGGTCCGAGGTGACCGTGACGTTTCTGGTCACCTGGCACTTCCCAAATCGCTACACGTGGACCCCCGCGAAGAAGCCGGAGGGCGCCTGCGCCAGCAACACGCCATGCGCGGCCGACCGGATCGGCAACTACTACACGAAGCAGTACGCGGATGCGTGGGATGTCGCCGAGCAAACCGCTCCGCGGCTCGCTGAGCTCGAAGCACAGACGGTCGGCTTCGTGCGCGCGTTCTGCGAAAGCGATCTTCCGAAGCCCGTGCGCGAGGCGGCGCTGTTCAACCTGAGTACGCTGCGGAGTCAGACGTGCTTCCGGACGCCGGACGGCCGCTTCTACGGGTGGGAGGGTTGCGGGGACAACTCCGGTTGCTGCCACGGCTCCTGCACGCACGTGTGGAACTACGAGGTCGCCCTGCCCTTCCTGTTCGGCTCGCTCTCCCGCTCGATGCGCGAGGTGTCCTTCGCGCGCGCGACCGATGACCGCGGGCTGATGAGCTTCCGGACGAACCTGCCGATTGGCCGCGGCAGCGAGTGGAAACTCGCGGCCGCCGACGGCCAGCTGGGCTCGCTCATGCGGCTCCACCTCGACTGGAGGCTTTCAGGCGACACCGCTTGGCTGCGCGGCCTGTGGCCGAAGGCGCGGAAGGCGATGGAGTTCTGCTGGATTCCCGGCGGCTGGGACGCCGACCGGGACGGGGTGATGGAGGGCTGCCAGCACAACACGATGGACGTCGAGTATTTCGGGCCGAACCCGCAGATGGGCATCTGGTACCTCGGCGCTCTGCGGGCCGTGTCCGAGATGGCCTCGGCCGTGGGCGAGCCGGCGTTTGCACAGACCTGCGCCGAGCTTGCGGCGCGCGGCCGGGCGTGGATCGACTCGCACCTGTTCAACGGCGAATACTACGAGCACGAAGTCCGGCCGATCCCCAATCCGGACCGCATCGCCCCCGGCCTGCGGATCGGCATGGGCGCCTCCGAGCTGTCCGACCCGGCGCTCCAGCTCGGCGCCGGTTGCCTGGTCGATCAGCTCGTTGGCCAGTACATGGCCCACATCTGCGGGCTCGGCCACGTGATCGATCCCGCCCACGCCCGGCAGACGCTCCGCAGCATCCTGAAGCACAACCGGCGCACGGGGTTCACCGACCACTTCAACCACCTGCGGAGCTTCGTGATGGGCGACGAGTCCGCCCTGCTGATGGCCACGTACCCGAAGGGC
>CAYSLU010000142.1:0-877 GCA_964431965.1 uncultured Verrucomicrobiota bacterium | reverse complement strand
GTCATGACCGGCTTTGAGTACACCGCCGCGGTCGGCATGATCTACGAGGGACTCAAGCCCGAGGGCTTGGGCTGCATCCAGGCCGTGCGCGAACGCTACGACGGCCGCAAGCGCAGCCCGTTCAACGAGGCCGAGTGCGGGCATCACTACGCACGCGCCATGGCCAGCTGGGCCGCCGTGCCGGCCCTGACCGGATTCCAGTACGACGGCCCGGCGCGCAAGATGACCTTCGGCGTGCGCAAAGGCCGGTTCTTCTGGTCCACCGGCGACGCATGGGGAACTGTCGAACTGAAACCGCGCGGCAAGCGCGTGACGGTCACGCTGCGCGTCCTCCACGGCACGGTCGACCTGAGTCGGTTCGCCATCTCCGGCGTCGGCGAATCGCCCCTGCGCACCCCGGGCCCCATTCGCGCCGGGGAAGTGGTACGAGTAACGGTGTAGAGGCGGACCGGAATGATCCCCTCCTCGGAGGGGTGCCCGTAGGGCGGGGTGGGTCTGCCTTGCTCAAGACGAGCCTTATTGCGAGTTCGCGCGCGACTGCTATCGGATCGGAGTCCGCTTCAGTCTCTGCTCAGTTCCCGGAGTGCCGTCCGGTTACTGTCCCACTTCAACCGGCTGGTGCTTTCATTGTCACTGCCATGGTTGCATTGGAGAACGCTACCTTGTCGCGCATAAAGCTCACACTCCAATCAGCCCCCAGCTTCTGATCCAGAAGGTTGACTCCTTTGATCTGGTCCCGATGGACATATTTGACTCCGCAGCGGGACAGATACAGCGCTGCTGGCACGAAGACAACCCCACGTTTGCGATCAACCACAACGCAGCCGTAGACGGAGTGCTCAGGATGGTTCAGATTAGTTCACGGGGCAGCGCAGCT
>CAYSLU010000141.1:0-8052 GCA_964431965.1 uncultured Verrucomicrobiota bacterium | reverse complement strand
GGAACTCGATCGATCCGCTGACGATCATCGACCAGTACAGCGCGGACGCGCTGCGCTTCAGCCTGATGATGATCACGGCGACCGGGCAGGACGTGTTCCTCTCGAACGACAAGTTCGAGATCGGCCGCAACTTCGGAACCAAGATCTGGAACGCCGCGCGCTTCCTGCTGATGCAGGTGGGCGAGGCGCCGGCGCCGTCGGCCGACGCGGCGGGCTTCGACCCGGCGCTGCTGGGGTCCGACGACCGGCACCTGCTGGCCAAGCTCGACGAGACGATCGGGCTCGTGAACGCGCACCTCGACGGGTTCCGGTTCAACGAGGCCGCGCTCGCGCTGTACGAGTTCGTGTGGCACCAGTTCTGCGACTGGTACGTGGAGTACTCGAAGGAGATCCTCTACGGGCAGGACGCCGCACGGCGGAGCCAGGTGCTGTCGGTCATGCGGTACGCGTTCTCGAACGCGCTGCGCCTGCTGCACCCGTTCATGCCGTTCATCACCGAGGAGCTGTGGCACGGCCTCGGGTTCGGCGGGGCGGACGACTCAATCATGAACGCCTCGTGGCCGAAGCCGCTGGGCGCAGCGGAGTCGGCGCGGCTCGGCGTCACGGCCGAGGTCGTGGCGTATGTGGACGCGAAGCACGAGATGATTCGGTCGGGCCGCATGCTGCGCGCCGACTACGGCATCCAGCCGGGCCAGGCGGCCGACTTCCTCGTGAAGCCCAACTCGGCCGCCGTGGCGGAGCGCCTGGCCGCCGAGTCGGCCTCCATCCGGCCCCTGCTCAAGGCGGGACAGCTTACGGTGGACGCCGATCTGGCGCCGACGAAGGCCATGCCCTCGGCGATCGGCGGCTTCGGCACGATCTACATGCCGCTGCAGGGGCTCGTGGACGCGGCGGCCGAAAAGGCGCGCCTGACGGCGCAGCTCGCCGAGATCGAGGCCGATCTGGCCCGCGTGAACGGCAAGCTCAGCAACCCCGGGTTCGTCGGGAAGGCCAAGCCCGAGGTGGTCGAGATCCAGCGGGCGCGGCAGGCGGAACTGACGGAGAAGCAGGACAAGATCCGGCGGCTGGTCGCCATGCTCGGCGAGGCGTGAGCCCCGACGATCGCCCGCTGAAGAGAGGAATCCCATGGACGCCATGACCCCCCGCGAACGCGTGCGCAACCTGCTCGAGCGAAAGCCGGTCGACCGGGCTTCGTTCACCGAGAGCATCTGGGGCGAGACGGCCCGCCGCTGGCAGACCGAAGGGCACGTCAAGCCCGACGAGCCCCTGAACCTGCACTTCAAGATGGAGATCGAGTCCGCGGGCTGGTTCAACTCGGAGGCGAACCTCGCGGTCGGCAGCGTGACCGTCGAGGAAGACGCCGAGACCAAGCTGGTCCGCAACGGCAACGGCGCGCTGCTTCGATGGTGGAAGAACAAGGCCGGCACGCCGGAGCACGTGGACTTCCTGGTGAAGGACCGGCACGGCTGGGCGGAGCACATCGTCCCGCACCTGAAGCCGGAGCGGCGGCGGGTGGATATCGAGGGCTACCGCAAGGTTCGCGCCGGGGCTGCCGAGCGCGGCAACTTCTTCTGCTGGGCCGGCGTGAATGTCTTCGAGCTGATGCACCCCGTGTGCGGGCACGAGTACATGCTGCTCGGGATGGCGGACGACCCCGACTGGGTGAAGGACATGACCCGGACCTACGCCGATTACATCATCGCGATGTGGGAGATCCTGTTCGCCGAGGGCGGGATGCCCGACGGGATCTTCTTCTACGAGGACATGGGCTTCAAGGAGAAGCCCTTCATGTCGCCCGCGATGTACCGCGAGATCATCCAGCCGGCGCACGAGCGAACGATCGGCTGGGCCCACGAGCGGGGCCTGCGCGTAATCATGCACTCCTGCGGCATGGTCGAGGCGCTCGTGCCGGGCATGATCGAGGCGGGCATCGACATGCTGCAGGCGATGGAGGTGAAGGCGGGCATGGACGTGCTGCGCCTGAACCAGCTCTACGGCGACCGGATCGGGTTCTTCGGCAACATCGATATCCGGGAGATCATCTCAAATGATCGCGTGCGGATCGATGCGGAGCTGCGGAAGAAGATCCTCCCGCTGATGAAGTCGAAGACGCCCTACATCCTGGCCTCGGACCACTCGACGCCGCCGGACGTCAACTACGACACCTTCCTCTACTTCCGAGACCGCGGGCTGGAACTGGCGCGCTACGGCTGAGCGACTCACCCATTCCCTGCCATGGACAGGATTGGTGGGGCGGCTGGCCGGAGCCGGCCCACAGAAGGCTCACTCTCGTTGCTCCGTTGCCGCAGCCAGACGGTAATCCTGTCGAATCCGGTTCATCCTGTCGGAATCTGCGCGGCAGACCGGCTTCGTCTTTGGAGGGACGGATTCTCTGACAGGATGAACGGGATTCGACAGGATTGCTGGTGCGGCCGGCCGGAGCCGGACCACAGAGGGATCACGCCCGTTGCTCCGTTGCCGCAGCCAGATGGTAATCCTGTCGAATCCGGTTCATCCTGTCCGAATCTGCTCGGCGAACCGGTTTCGTCTTGAGAGCGACGGATTCTCTGACAGGATGGCTGGCAGGCGGACGGCAGGAGGGATTACCATGACGCCCGGGTGATGGGGCAGGCGGGGTGTTCGATTTTCGACGTCAGGCAGGGGGCCATTCTGTGAAAGAAGTCATCTACGGACGGCAGCCGGTTCGGGAGGCGCTTCGCGCCGGGCGGCGCGAGGTGTTCCGCCTGCTGGTTTCGGGCGGCGGGGATGCGCCGGTCGTCGCGGATGCGGCGGAGGCGGCCAAGTCGCGCGGGATTCCGGTTCGGCAGATCGAGCGGTTCGATCTGGATCGGCTTTGCGGCGACGGGAATCACCAGGGCATCGCGGTCGAAGCCGGGGAATACCCCTACGTGGACGAGGACGACCTGCTGCCGGCCGGCGAGGGGGCGGGTGCCGGCGACCCGACGTTCCTGCTGCTGCTCGATCACATCGAGGATCCGCAGAACCTCGGCGCGATGCTGCGGAGCGCGGATGCGGCCGGCGTCCATGGCGTGATGATTCCCAAGGACCGGGCAGTGGCCGTGACTCCGGCCGCCGTGCGCGCATCGGCGGGCGCGGCCGAGCACGTGCGCGTGGCGCGCGTGACCAACCTCGTCCAGGCCATGCGGAAGCTGAAGGACGCCGGCGTGTGGATCACCGGCGTCGAACTGATGCCCGAGTCCAAGCCCTACACGGAGGCGGACCTGAAGGGGCCGCTCGGACTGGTGATTGGCAGCGAGGGGCGCGGGCTGGGGCGGCTGGTTCGCGAGACGTGTGACTTTCACGTGCAGGTGCCGATGCACGGGCATGTGAACTCGCTCAACGCGTCCGTCGCGTGCGCGCTGGCGCTCTTCGAGGTGCGGCGGCAGCGCGGGGCAGGTAACGAGTGATCAGTGATCCGTGACCAGTGATCGCTGGTCTGATGCCGAAGAGCCGGCTCAGTCGCATCTTCCACCGATCACTGGTCACTGGTCATCAAGGCCCGGCAGCGGGCGTAGTGGGCCGCGTAGTACTCGGTCACGAACTGGCGCTTCTCGGCCAGCGTCTTGTCGGACCGCCGCCAGAAGGTGTGGACGCGGGTTTCGGCGTCGCGGGACAGGATGCAGGCCTCCACGATTCCCGTGTGGTACCGCTCGGGCACCACGATGACTCCGTCGCGGTCCCCGAAGACCAGGTCGCCGGTCCGGAACGAGACGCCCGACAGCTCGACGGGCTCGCGGGAAACCCGGTAGATGGGCGGCACGTGGTTGCTGACCGTTCCGGCGGCGAAGACGGTGAACCCCACGCGGTTGATCCGCTCGATGTCCCGCGCCCCTCCGTCCGACACCATGCCGCAGGCGCCGCTGGACTTCATCATCTTCGCCATGCCGTCGCCGAGGACGGCTTCATGCAAGGGGCGCGAGCCGACCGCCTTCATGATCACGACCGTCGGAACCGGCGACTTCTGCATCATCGCGTAGCTCTCCCACAGCGCCGATCCGTCTGCCGTGAGCCCCGGCGTGCTGGTGTCGCACGTCATCGTGAGCGCGGCGCCGGCGAGCGGCTCGTTCATGGTGGTCAGCAGCTTGACGTCGCGCCCGAGATAGTGCGATTCCGGGTTCGCACAGCCCATTGCGCCCATGGCCTCCGTGATGAGGGCCGATTCGAACTCCTGTAGCTGCTCGATGAGCGAACGTACGACTGGCATGGCTCCACCTCCGGTCTCCGCGTTCCGACGCGCGGCCTACAATGCCAGTGTTGCCGTGGGTGGGCAAGGATGTCCGGTGCGAGCGCTTGACCCGTCCGCCCGCGGCGGATAACGTTCCGCGCATCAATTGAAGGGAGTGCCGTATGAAGATCGAACTGAAGAAGAACTGCAAGTACGCGCTGGTCGTGCCCACGAGCATGGGAATCCGGATCACGCCCCCGAGCGGCCAGCCGGTGCACGGCGGCGGGACGTTCATGATGCAGGTCACCAGCGCGGAGTCGAATGTCGCCAGCGTCGCCTCGTTCCTCGGCCTGCCGGTCAAGATCCTGACGACCTTCGTCAAGGGCAGCCCGATTGCGCAGATGATCAAGGACAACCTGCGCAGCCGGCACATGGACTACGAGGGCGCCGAGGTGCCGCAGGGCGGCCCGTGGGGGTACCGGCACCAGTTCAACATAGCCGACAGCGGCTACGGCTCGCGCGGGCCGCGCGTCTGGAACGACCGCGCCGGCGAAGTGGGGCGCACGCTCAACGTGAAGGACTTCGACCTCGACCGGATCTTCGGCACGGAGGGCGTCCAGATCGTCCACCTGTCCGGGCTGGTCGGGGCGCTGTCGCCGGAGACGGGGCAGTTCTGCCTCGAGCTGGCCCGCGCGGCGAAGAAGCACGGCAC
This sequence comes from uncultured Verrucomicrobiota bacterium, assembly GCA_964431965.1. Taxonomy (GTDB): domain Bacteria; phylum Verrucomicrobiota; class Kiritimatiellia; order CAIKKV01; family CAYSLU01; genus CAYSLU01. The sequence goes on along the minus strand of CAYSLU010000141.1, from coordinate 3,154 downwards.
GCGCATTTCGTTCGACCTGAACTACCGGGCGTCGTTCTGGAAGGGCCGCGAGAAGGAGCTGTCCGCCATCTTCGCCGAGATTGCCGGCGTTTCGGACGTGCTGGTCGGCAACGAGGAGGACTTCCAGCTCTGCCTCGGCGTCAAGGGCCCGGAGGCGGGCGGCAAGGGGCTCAAGGCGGAGATCGAGAGCTTCAAGGAGATGATCCGGCGCGTGAAGAAGGCGTATCCGAACGCCTCGACGTACGCCACGACGCTGCGCGAGGTCGTGGACACGAACCATCACCTGTGGGGCGCGATCATGGCAGCCGGGGACGAATGGTTCGTCGTCGAGCCGCGCGATATCACCGTACTCGACCGGATCGGCGGCGGCGACGGCTTTGTCGGCGGCATGCTCTACGCGATCCTGAAGGGCTGGGAGCCCGAGAAGTGGATCCAGTTCGGCTGGGCCAGCGGCGCCCTGGCCACGACGCTGCTGACCGACTACGGCCAGCCCGCTGACGAAGACCAGGTGTGGAGCATCTGGAAGGGCAACGCCCGCGTGCAGCGGTAGGGTAGGGAGGGTTCCGCATGAGTCGGGCTCGGGCGGCTGTGTGGGCTTGCGTACTCGCGCTATCGTGCTATGCGCTGCTTCTGGCCGGCTGTCGGAACCTGAAGAAGCGTGTGCCGGGCGACGCCATGCTCCCGCCCGAGGTGGTTGCGCTGGACGGCGCGTCGGCGGCGTCGGTGGCCGAGCAACCGGCGGAGACGGCCGGAGTCGAACAGACGGCCAGCGTGCCCGCTTCGCCCGATCGCCTGATCGTCTACAACGCCACGCTGCGCGTGGTGGTGCAGGACGTGGCCGGATCGCTGGATGCCCTGACGGCCATGGCGGGCCGCCTGAAGGGCTACATGCAGGGCATGACGCAGGACTCCATCGTGCTTCGCATCCCATCGGGCCAGTTTCACGAGGCGATCAGTTCGGTCGAGAAGCTGGGCGAAGTCACGGCGCGCGAGATCCAGGGCCAGGATGTGACGGAGGAGATGCTGGACCTGGACATTCGGCTGCGAAACACGCAGGACTTGCGCGATCGTTTGCTCAAGCTGCTTGAGAAAGGCGACAAGGTCGAGGATCTGCTGAAGGTCGAGACTGAGCTGGGCCGCGTGACCGAGCAACTCGAGCAGATCAAGGGCCGCATCAAGTACCTGACGCATTGCGTGGGCTACTCGACCATCAGCGTCCACCTGAACTCCCCGGTGCCCCAGCGCGAACTGCAGGAAGCCATCCCGTTCCCGTGGGTCCAGTCGCTCGGAGGGGCGGTCGTGCTGGACTCCGAGGCGAGCTTTACGCCTGAGCGGCGCCGGCGGTCATGGCTTCCCATGGAGCTGCCCGAGTCCTACGTGAGGGTACACGAGGATGCGTCGAGCGTCCGGGCGATGTCCGGCGATGGAGTCATGCTGCTGATCCGACGCGAGCCAAACTTCGAGGGGGGGACGGCCGGATTCTGGGGGCCGATTGTCCGGCGGTGGCTGACGGCTGGGCGCGTCATGTCGATCACGGCTGCACGCGACGTGACTCTGGAGACGCGGGCGAAGGGATTCGCCATCGATGCAACGCGGACGTTCGGCGGCAAGCCCCACGCATACCGTCTTATTGTCGTAGTCACGCGCGAGCGGATCTACACGATCGAGTGCTGGGGCCGGACGGAGGACGTGAACCGGGACCGCGAAGCTCTGGACAGGGCGTTTGCGACGCTGAAGGTCAAACCGTAGAGGGCATCTGACGCATGAACCCGTGTCCCATCCCGATCGGCACCCGGCGCGAGCTGTTCGTGGACGATTTCCTGGTCGATCGCCTGGCCGGGGCCGAGCTGCGGCTTTCGCATCCGGAGCGGCGCGAGGTCGCGTTCGTGGCGGATGCGCCGTGGGAGGACTACACGGCCGGCGCGTACAGCCTCGTGCAGCTTCCGGATCGCGTGCGGTTCTACTACCGCTCGGCCATCCCCGACCTGAAGAAGGAGAACGTCTGCATCGTCGCGATGGCGGAGAGCACCGACGGTGGGCGGTCGTTCCAGCGTCCCGACCTGGGACTTGTCGAGTTCCAGGGCTCCAAGCGGAACAACATCCTGTGGTTCGGCCCCGACGTGCTGGTGCCGCCGGCGTTTGAGGACACCAACCCCGCGTGTCCGCCCGACGCCCGGTTCAAGGGGATCTCGATCCTGGAGTGGGCCAAGGCCGGCGCGATGGCGTCCGCCGACGGGCTGCGCTGGCGGCGGCTGGAGCCGGGCCCGATGCGGATGGAGGGATCGTTCGACACGATCAACACGGCCTTCTGGGACACCGAGGCGAAGTGCTACCGCTCCTACACGCGCATGTTCGCCGATCCGGCGACGGGCCAGCCGTACCCGGCCAACGCCATCAACTGGGCCATCGGGGTGCGCGCCATCCAGACCGCCACGTCGCCCGACTTCCTCAACTGGTCGCCGGTGCAGCCGCTGCAGTACCGCGATGGTGACCTCGAGACCCAGATGTACACGAACGACATCGTTCCGTGTCCCGGCGCCGAGCACATCTATCTCGGGTTCCCCAACCGCTTCGTGCAGAACCGGGTCAACGTGCAGGGCGCGTGCGGGAACGGGTGCAACGATTCGCTGTTCATGTGCAGCCGCGACGGCGTCTGCTGGACCCGCTACCGCGAGGCGTGGGTGCGGCCGGGGCTCGACCCCCGCAACTGGACGCACCGAAACAACTACCCGTCCTGGGGCCTGATCCGCACATCCGATACCGAGTGGAGCATGCTGATCAGCGAGCACTACATGCAGGAGGACCGCGTGCCGTGTCGGTTCCGGCGGCTCTCGATCCGCCCGTGGGGCTTCGCCTCGATTGCCGCCGGCTACGCGGGCGGCGAGATGGTGACCCGCCCGCTCGTCTTCGCCGGCTGCTCCCTGCGACTCAACTACGCCAGCTCGGCTGCGGGCTCGATCCAGATCGAGATCCAGGACGCCGACGGCCGGCCGCTCGACGGCTTCGCCGCCGCGGACATGCCGCCGCTGGTGGGCGACCACCTCGACGCGACCGTCGCCTGGAAGCACGGCCCCGACCTCTCGGCCCTGACTGGCAAGCCCATCCGCTTCCGCTTTGTTCTCCGCGACGCCGATGTCTATGCGTTGCGCACCGT
>CAYSLU010000140.1:0-8096 GCA_964431965.1 uncultured Verrucomicrobiota bacterium | reverse complement strand
GGCCCACCTCGCCGTTGATCGGCGTGCGGTCCTGGTAGCGCTTGGTCCAGAACCGCAGCTCGTAGTTGATGCCGAAGTCCTTGAACTCCGTGAGCCACGCCGTGGGGGCCGGCTCGCGCTCCACGTCCGGCACATCCAGCGCGGCGGCCACAAGGGCGTCAATCACTTCGGCGGGCGCATCGGAATAGCTCGCGCCGACCGGGATGGAGTGGCGGCGCAGCGGCGTCGGGCGCGTCATGTTGTGGACCACGGCCGAGGCCATCGTTGTGTTCGGCACCACCAGCATGTGCCCGCCGGTCGTCCGGAGCCGGGTCTCGCGCCAGTTCGTCTCCACCACCTGCCCCTCGACCGCGTCCGCCGCAATCCAGTCGCCCGGCATCACCGATCGCACGATGTGCAGCGAGATCCCGGACAGCAGGTTCCCGAGAACGCCCTGCAGCGCAAAGCCGATCACCGCGGTGAGCAGCGCGGTGGACGCCAGGAGCGGCCCGATGTTGATCGCCAGCTGGTATCGCAGAATCCAGAACGCCACCACCCCGTACACCACGGCCCGAAGAATCGACACGATAAGCTCGGGCACCGGAAACGCGCGCCCGCGCCGGGCATACCACTCCCGGGCCAGCGCTTCGAACAGGCGCGCCAGCAGCGCCAGGATCCAGAACGAGCGCCACGCCTTCAGATGCGCCGCGGGAACGACGCGCCCCGCGGTCTCGAGCCCCGCGACTGCTCCCGCCGCCCAGGCCGCCGCCCCGGTCAGGAGCAGGACGGACAGCGGAGCCGAGATGCACGAGAACAGAAGCCTCCAGGACGCTTCGGTTGTGCCGTGGGGCACGCGGCGCAGCGGCGCGCTCAGCGCCAGAGCCAGAAGGTACACCCCCATGAGGCAGGACAGCTCCAGCGCGAGATCCAGAGTGGCATCCATAGAGATCATGCTCCCCGTGACGGCCAGCCCCGGCGCCACCCCCGTGGCCCCCTCGCCAGCCCGCTGACCGCCCCGCATTGTGACACGGGAGCCCAGACGCCTCAAGCGCTGCCGGACAATGCTCAAGAAACCGCATCGACGGCGGCCTGCAGCTCAAGCCGGCGGATGAGCTTGCCCGCTGCGGAGAAGTCCAGTCCGCCAGTGCTTTCACCTGGCTTGAAGTCCGAACGCGTCACGCTCACTTTTCCAGCATGAAAGCCGTCTGAGAAGGAGTTGAGGCGAAAGCTAGTGCCAAGGGCTCGCCATTCGCCATTTGAGTATTGGAGTGGCTGGTCGCGGTGGATTCAATACTGAAAGTCGCGCCCTGGCCGAGCGCGTTCGCATAGAAGGACACAGGAGCAACGACGGCCACGTGGTCCGTATTGCCTAGCCTTGATCCCGCCCGTCGGTTACCGTCCCCAGCGTTCGATCCTAGATAATCGCCAGAGGGGCTTGCGATGCCTGATCCGAAGACAATCAGTCTGCTGAAACGAGTCGCAGCGAGTCGTCGGGCGGGGAGCTTGCCCGGATCCGAGGCGGCGATTCTCGACGACATGATTCACGCGGGCAAGGCGCAGGCGGCCCTCCTGGTGGATTTTGTCACTCGCTATCTACCGGCGCCGGCTCCCCGGCCGCGCCGCGCGGCGCATGGCGGCCTCATCGCATCCGCCGCCGAGATTCGCGCCGTCCGCCGACGGATCGAGCGCGATCCCGTCAGCGCCGCCGCCTGGCAAGCCCTTTCCACGCAGTGCCGCACCTACATGCGCCCCGGCCTCCCCGGTCACATCGACTGGCAGCAGCGGGACAACCCCGATCTCTGGCAGCGCCGCATGGGCCACTGGCGACTCGGCCGCGCCGTGCAGGATCTGGCATGGGCATGGGCGTTCTCCGGCGAGCAGCCGTATGCCGCCCATGCCGAGGGCATTCTCCTGACCGTTGCGGGTATCCGGCAAGGCTGGCGCCCGCTGGGCTGCAACTATGGGACGCCCTACCATGGCTGGCTCAATGACAATCTGCTCGATCTTGGCCACGCCACGCTCGGTTTTGCCATTGCATACGATCTCTTGCGCGCCCGACTGCGGCCGGCGGAACGGGCGGATGTCGCCGCCTACTTCGAGCCATTCCTCTGGCGGGTGCTGAACCATCGCTATTACGGGGCCGATAAGCCGGGTCACAATTTCGCCCCGATCGGGTTCAGCGGCGCCGGCTTGCTGGCGCTGGCGCTCAGCGATGACGTGCCGGCGTCACGCCGCGGCGTTCTGTCGGAGGTGCTGGCCTGGGCCGAGGCCTATGCCGTCTTCACGCTCGATACCATCGCCGGATCCGACGGCGCTCCGCTCGAGGGCTCCGCATACGGCTCCGCCTCGATGTACTACCTGACCTTGTTCGCCGAGGGCCTGCGCCGGCGATGCGGAAGAGATCTCTTCTCGCATGCGACGTGGCGTCGCTTCCCCCGCTATCTGGTGATGGAAACGCTGCCCGGTGGCGGCGCGTTCAACAATTTCAACGACAACCATTACGAGACGCACGCCGGATTCTGGCCCCTCGTGGCCCGACGCACGGACGATCCCGCCGCCGACTGGGTCTGGTGGCATCACCAAGGGCCCGGCGGCTCCGATCTGCGGCTCACGCCAAACGCTTCCCTGTGCGAACTCCCGCTTGTTCTGCTGGGACGGCACCCCCGGAGCGACGCGCTCGATCCGAGAGACTTCAGCGTCTCGCCGGTACACAAGTTCCCCGATCAGCAGCATCTTGTGGTCCGCACCGGCTGGCAGGCGGCCGACCTGCACGTGTCCTTCCAGTGCACCCGCGGCCGGCCGGGCGGACACAGTCAGTGCGATCGGCTGAACTTCACCATGTACGCGCTCGGCGAGCGCTTTGTCATCGACAGCGGATACGGGATGAAGCAGATCCCGGGCAGCAGCGAAGTGCAACGACTGGGCGCCCTCGCGCCGTCCCACAACCAGGTGCTCATCGACGGCGCCGGCCAGGTTCAAAGCACGGCGGCGAACGCAGGCCGTCTGGTCACATGGGGACGGAAAGCCGACTGGGTGTGGGCGTTGGGCGATGCGGCCGGGGCGTACGAGCACATCCGGCTCGCCAGGCGCCTGCTCGCGGTGCGCCGCTCGGCGGCGGCGCCCTGTGTGGTCGTGGCCGACTGGCTCATCCCCTCGCGCGGAGAGGAGCATCGGTTCGAGTGGCTGCTCCAAACAGACCCGAAGAACACCTTGCGTCGACTCGGACCGGCTGGTCACTGGGATATTCTGGGCGGGCGTGGCGGCCGAAGTCTGCGGTTCCTGCACATGGCGATACAGCCCGTGAGCGTAACGGTCGATGAATGGATCGACCATCCGCGGCTTTCAGCCGCGTCAGGCGGACGGGTATTTCTGGCGCTGACCGTGTTCGGGACCGGCGAACTTTCCGGGGATGGGGTGCGCACGTCTCGATCCATCCAGTGGGCCGACGGCCTCGGCTCGGGTACGGCCCGGCTCCAGTGGCACGCCGGACGGACGGGACGTCCCTCGAACGCCAGAGTCACGCTGGCGCCGTTGGGTGTAACCGTGGACTTGGGCTGAACCACGGAACGGATGAGCAAGAACCAGAAGCCGATCTGAGCCAAGCATGCGCCGGCGCGCGCCCGGAGGTCGCGGGCCACCTCGACACTTGAACCGATCAGGCGGAGCGGGATGCCGGAGGGCGCGCACCCGTCGCCTTCCCGCCCCGAATCACGGCGAGACGCGCGGGCGGGAGTTCGACGACGCGGCAGCCGGCACTGGCGCTTCCGGGCGGAAGCAACGTCTCCAACTCCGCCCGCCGGTAGGCGCGACGAATCGACGTGAGGCCATCGGCGGTCGCGTAACTCCGACGAAGGAAGAGCGCACCGAACACCGCAAAGCCGGCCCAGGCAACGGACGAACGTCGAAGATCGTTCAGCACGAGGGCGCAGCGGGCGGCGCGGTGACACCGGCCGATGAAGTCCGACAGCTCCCCGGCGGGGACGTGGTGCAGGACGTGATTCGAAAAGACGAAGTCGAAGGACACTTCACCCAGATCTTCGAGCCGCCCAGACCGCACCTGTATCTCCGGGTAGCCGCTCATCCACTCGGTCAGCCACGGAATCAGCCGCGCATCCGCATCCAGCGCCGTGACCCGGACGCGCCAGCCGCGCCGCCGCGCGACGCGAACCACCCACCGCGCGACATCCCCTCCCCCGGCCCCCACGTCGAGAAGCGTGTATTCCCGGCCGGGCTCGGCGGCCACCACGGGGAAGATACAGCGCCGGATCAGGTGGCGACTCGAAGAAAAGAGCCGGTTGATCAGCTCGAACTGCCGGAGCGTGCGGCGCAGCATCGCCGGATCGCAGTCCGGACGGTCCATGGTCTCCGCCTGCTCCAGCCGGCAGCCGAAGCCGCTCGGTCGGCCGCTCGGTCGGCCGCTCATAGGCGCTCCAGCAGCGCGGACTCGACGGTCAGCCCCGGGCCGAACGCGGCGCTGAACACAGGCCCCGGCGCGCTGTCGCGGGCGACTTCGTCCAGCACGAACCCGACCGTCGCCGAGCTCATGTTCCCATGCTCGCGCAGCATGCGGTAGGAGGCCGCAAACCGCTCGCGCGACAGCCCCAGGGCATCGGCCGCCTTGTCCAGAATGGCGCGCCCCCCCGGGTGCATGGCCCAGTGCCGCACGTCGCCGGGCGTCATGCCCGCGGCCCGGCACTGATCTTCCAGCACGCTCCGAACGTGCTGCTCGATCAGCCGCGGCACCGCCGCGGTGAGCCCCATCTCGAAGCCGTGGTCGCCGACGATCCAGGTCATATCGCCCGCGCTGGCCGGAAGAATGCGCGAGGCGAAGTGCCGCAGGGCGTAGAGCGGGCGCTCGCTGTCGCCCCGCCCGGCCGAGACCAGCATCGCCGCCGCGCCGTCGGAGAACAGGCATTGCGTCACGATGGTCGACGGATCCGTGGCGGTCGTGAAGTGCAGCGTGCACAGCTCCAGGTTCACGATCGCGACGCGGGCATCCGGGCTGGACCGGCAGATGTGATCCGCCAGCCGCAGCGCCGGGAAGGCGGCGAAGCAGCCCATGAATCCGAGGTGGAACCGCTGGACCGCCGGATCCAGGCCGAGCGCGGAGACCAGGTGGCAGTCGAAGCCCGGAGCCGCGAAACCCGTGCAGCTCGCGGTCACCAGGTGCGTGATGCCCCGCGCGGGAACGCGGACGCGCTCGAGCAGCCGGCTCACCGTCTGCGCCGCCAGCACATTCGCGAAGGCGGCATAGCGCGCGTTGCGCTCCGCCGTGGAGGGCTGGGGCTCGAGCGCCCCGGTCCGGCCGAAAAAGGTGAACTCCGCCGTCTCGCGCGCGAAGTCATCGACCACCGTATGGCGCCGCTCGATCCCCGAGCCCGCGTATACGCGCCGCAGGAACGCGCGCTCCTCGGGGCTGAGCGCGAGGTGTCGCAGCATGAACGACTCGGCGTCCGCCTGGGAGACGGTCAGGGCCGGCACACCGGTGGCGATCGCATGGATGAAGACGCCCGGGCTCATGGCCGCACGACCATCGACAGCCCGTGTCGGGCCACGGGACTCTCGGGCATCGAACCGGTCGGGCCTCCGCCCTCCACCACGATGTCCGTTGGCTCCATGAGGATCAGCCAACCGGGCCGGGCGAGCCGGCGGCCGGGTCGGGCTTGCGCACCGGCCCGACCTTGATGAAGACAGCCGGGACCAGCTTGGCCCCGATGATGCCGAGCCAGGAGCAGCACGCGAACGCCAGGATGTTCACGGCCAGCAGCGGGAGCCGGCTTGCCCCGGCGCCGCAGCACCCCGGGTGAAGCGCCAGCCACGCCATGGCGAGAGCCAGAACGAAGAACGCCACGCCCACGACCATCTTCTGCCGGAGCATCGGCGTCCGGAACCGCCGGAACCGGACCTGCGCGTCGATCAGCCCCGTGGCGAACGCGCCGGCCGCCGTGACCGGCAGCATCAGGGCCATGACGACGACCGTCTTGTCGTCGTAGTCGAGCCACGCCGCCGGAAGGAACGGGCGGGCCAGTTCGAGCAGCAGGGGCAGGAACGTCAGCGCCTGCGGCGCGTGCACCACCACGGGGTGCAGGTCGAGCGCCAGGAAGCGGCGGCGTGCCGGCTCGACGGGATCGACGAAGGGCTCGAACAGCTTGCGCGACACGCCGCACGCCGGGCACACGTCCTTGAGCGCGCCCTCCGCCATCACGTAACCGCACATCTTGCAGCGAACGAGTACGTTCATGAAGCACCTGGTCCGAAATGATTGCCGCGGAAAACCCCCATTATGGGGGCTAGCGCCACATCATGCCCACAAAAAAACCGTTCATGACGAAGGCCGACAGCAGATTCATGCCCATGGCATGCCGAAAGTCGGCCGCCGCCGGGTTCATCCAAGCCAGGCGCGCCCAGTTCAGGAAGTAGACCACGAGCGGAACCTGGCAGGCGACAAACGCCGCGGCCCGCCACGGCTCGCCGCGCACGACCGCGTAGTGGAGCCCAAATGCGACGGCCGCGGCCGAGAACAGAAACCCGGACAGCCCGAACGTGCCCCGAACCCCGCACACCATGCTGATCGTCCGATCCCCCCGCCGTCGGTCCTCCGCGTGCTGGTATATCTGCGTCAGCGGGTAGCCCGCGAGATAGAACAGGCTGACCGCCACCGCGCCGCTGAGCAGAGCGGCCGGGGCCGGCGCATGTCCGGCCGCCCCGCCGTCGCTCGCCGCCGCCAGAAACACAAGCCCGCCCTGCACGAGCCCGATGCCGAGCCAGGAGAAGATGGGCCGCCGCTTGAGTCGGATGGGCGGCCAGCTGTACGCCTTCGAGAGCATTCCGAAGGTACAGACCACAACGGCGAATCGCACGCTGACCAGAGCGGCCAGCGCGACCGCCGCGAGATCGAGAATCAGCGACCAGACGAGCAGGCCGCGCGTGACAGGCGGCGGCCGCTCGATCCCGCCGATGCTCCCCTCGTCGCGGTCGTAGAAGGAGTTGAACCCGTTGCTCGCCGGGTACAGCAGGCCGTGCAGCACGACGAAGATCAGCGAGGCGCGAAGCGGATCGAGCGACCCGCCCGACTCCGACAGCCCGAACATCGCGATGGGCGCCAGGAAGAAGGAGAACGGGAAGCGCAAGTGGATCAGTGTGCTGCGGTCGATCATGACATCACCCGGCCCGCGGCGGCAGGACCCAGAGGTCGGCCTCCCGGATGCCGGCGTCGTCCAGCATCGCAGCCGCGGCCGCGAAGACGCCCTCGTAGGTCGCGGCGTGACAGTCCGATCCGACGGACAGGGCAACGCCGGCCGCGCGCAGCGAGGCGATGTAGTCCATGTACTGGCGCTTGAATCGCTCCGGGTAGTGCGGGTTCAGCAGGATGGCGTCGATGTTGATCTCGACCTTCGTCCCGTGCTCAGCCGCGGCGGCCGCGAACTCCGCGTGCATGCTCGCCGGGATCCTCCGGAAATCGTCGAACCACGGATCGCCCGGGTAGTTCCCCTGCTCATCCTTCCACGCGCCGTGCCACCACCAGGGATGCGCGACGATATCCACGAGCGGATGAGTGGCGAGGAACATGTTCTGGCGGTGGTAGTTTCGGATGATCGACTCGCGCTCGACCGGAACGTAGAGCGGCCAGTGCGTGCCGGCCACCACGTACTCCACCCCCAGCCGATCGATGTCCGCCTCCGAGATGCCGATGGCTGGTGCGGCGCCCGCCGGGCCGCCGCTCCGGATGCCATACACCGCGTCCTTCACGGACCCCCGGGCGATCTCATCCAGCTCCCACTGCGAAACGCAGCTGACCTCGACTCCGAAGTGGAACCGCGGCGACCGGGGGGCGGAATCGAACTCCGCCCGCGACGCCACGAGATCCGGCAGGTTGAACGGCGTGTGGATGTGATCCGTCACGCCGAAGTCGAGAATCCCCAGGCCCGGCGCCTGCGCCACCAGGTCATCGAGCGCCAGAGCCGCCGAGTCGCAGGAGTTGCGGGAGTGCAAATGCCAGTCGGATGTGATGTTCATGTGCCGTTCAGCCTACGGGCACCGGCCCGCCCGCGTCAACGTCCGGCGCAGCGACTTCCGCTTGATACGGCACCGCCCCGTGGGATACTACGCGACTCCGA
>CAYSLU010000139.1:5670-8178 GCA_964431965.1 uncultured Verrucomicrobiota bacterium | reverse complement strand
AAGGTCCAAGGTCCAAGGTCCAAGGTCCAAGGTCCAAGGTCCAAGGTCCAAGGTCTAAGGTCTAAGGTCTCCGTTCTCCGGTCTCCCTCACCTCATCATCATCTTCACGAGCGGGTTGTTCCAGAGGCCGCTGGCTTTCTGCTGGAAGTCGCGCAGGCGCTGCACGCGCTGGCGGACGAAGCGCTGGTCCGCATCGCCGTTGCCGTTCAGGGCGGCGTCGGCTTCGTCTAGCAGGCCGGCCAGCGACTCCATCCGCTTCCCGAACCCGTCCTGGATCGCGCTGCGGATGATCCGGCCGAAGTAGTCGTTCGCGGCGTAGTAGTCCTTGCGGTCGCCCTTGACCCACACCTGCTGCACCGCGCCCCACTGCGCGAGCTGGCGCACCGTCATGCTCGCGCTGCCCTTGCTGATGCCCAGCGCCTCCTTCAGATCGTCCAGCGTACGCGGCACGGAGCTGAAATACAGGTAGGCGTAGACCTGCCCGAGCACGCGGCCCAGGCCGAGCGACTGCGTCGCGCTCCCGGCATCCTCGATGAACCGCCGGACAATCGGATGGGTGGAGTGAGGCATGGGCAGAAGGGATGAGGGATGACGGATGAAACCTGAAAGGAAGAATCAGACCGCTGCAGGTATGGCGGCGGTCAGTATCGCCGCGCTTTCACCTTCTTGGCCATTGTCACAAAGATCGAGATCAACTCGTCGGTCTCTTGTAGCAGGGAGCCGACTGAGTCGGAGGAGACACCGCAGTCCTCGTGAAGGAGCTCGATCCAGAGGCTGGTCTCGTCGGCCTCCTGAACGCAGACCTCCACCTTCGACACGAATTCGGCATCACTGCGTGCGCGAGAGGCCTCGCGGAAGTTGGCCGCCACGGACGTTCCGGATCGGACCATCTGCCGCCCCAGAATCTGCACTTCATCACGCCGCTTCGGCAAGGCGACGTACAGGCGAACGACCGCAGATGCGTATCGCTTCGTGCGATCACGCAGATCGTCCCGGGGCTTGGCGGGGACATGGGAGGAACTCGCCCCGCGCGCTGTCGACCGTCCTCGCTCAGACCACGCCAGCCGGCCGCCATCTCCCCCCTCAGCATTCATCCCTCACCCCCTCTGATTGCTGCCTGCCCACGATTCAGGTCCGCCCGCTTCCCTTCACCGCTTTTTCGGCGCTCTGGCGTCCGCCTTTCCTCCCTCCGCCTTCATCCCCCCGCCCTCCGAACAGGCTTCCGCCCCGTCGATTATGCGAGGCGAACGTTCAATACGTTTTGAATGTAAGGCAGTTCCCGGGCAAGGGCAACATGTAATTTGCGGCTGAAGGGCCGGATGCGAGGCGGGTGGAACCGACGCGCCAGAGCGGGGGATCACCGGTGGAAAATACACCACGCTGCGGCGGATTATCAAACAGGCATTGTCGATGACAGGGAGGAGCGAGCGGGCGAACTCTGTCGCCGCACCCCGTCACGCCCACACTCCGATACCCCGACACTGGAGAGAGGGGCGTGCGCCGCGCCTACTCGAACTCCGGCTTGCAGAGCTCGTAGAAGCTGCACAGCCGGCACGGGTCCCGCGTGGGGGCCAGGTCCCACACGTCCTGCGGCAGCGGCGCATTGCGCTTGATGTCACCGTCCACCAGGTAGTCGGCCATATCGGCGACGGACTCGCCGATCAGGGCCTTCACGTCCTCCAGATCCTCGGCGGCCAAGCGCTTGCTTTCCACCACGCCGTCGGCCAGATACTGAATGTGGACGCTGATCCGCTCGGGCGGAACGCCATGCTTCAGGTTGGCCCAGAGCCCGTAGATCGCCAGCTGGTCGCGGTGCCGCTCCTTCGGCTTGCCCGCCTTCCAGTCGTGGATGTGCAGGTCGTCGCCGACGCGGTACGCATAGTCCGGGATCGCATAGACCTTGATCCCGTCGTGCTCGAACGACTCGGGGTCGCCGGCGTCCATCTTGCGGATCGGAAGCTCCTGGTCGGGCCGGATCGCCGCGAGGGACGGCAGCACGCCGTCGAGGAAGTGCCCGATGCAGGCCTTGGACTGCTCGACGATGTAGGTCACGCACCGCTTCTGTCCGTCTTCGTCCAGCTTGCCGTAGTAGTGCTCCCACAGGCATCGGTGCCGCTTGGGGCTCTGCTGCCAGGCGCCCGACTTCGAGTCCTTCCACGCGGCGTTCAGGAACGGCCGGGCCGCCGCCTCGTAGGCCTGCTCCGCCGTGACGTCGGAGCCGCCCTGCTTCTGCCGCAGCGCCCACATCACGGCCAGCTCGACCGCTTCGCCCATGACCGAGAACCGATTGTCCATCTTGGTCAGCCGGTACGCGGTCCGCTGCAGCGGGCTGGCCGATTCCTTCCACCCGCCCCACATGGCGTACTTCGCCCAAAACCGCTTGCGCCGGCACTCCTCGAAATCCTCCGCCGCGCTGATGGACCACGAAAAGGTATTGATCAGTTCCGCCATGACGCCTCCGTTCCGGGTGCAACGCAACCCTCGCGCCCCGCATTCTCCGCCAGACCG
>CAYSLU010000139.1:0-5570 GCA_964431965.1 uncultured Verrucomicrobiota bacterium | reverse complement strand
TCCACTTCCCTCTGGCCCGCCCGCTCCGGCCTCTGGTACATTCCATCCGACGGTCCGCTCGGAGCCCCGTCGAACCAGACAGGAACGCCGGAAGTGAAGATCCCGCTGAACATAGGGAACTCGGGCGGAAGTCGGGCCCAGGATGACGGCAAAATCCCCGAGTCCGACATCCTCGGCTGCAAGGCCGACGACTGGGAGGCCAAGGCGAGGCTGGTCAAGGCACTGATGCCCCTCCTGCTTACCCTCGCCCGGCAGCGATCCAGCGACCCTACGGCCATCAACGCCTACGTCGATGCGGGCAAGGCGGCCATCGTAAGTGCCACCCACAAGTACAAGGCCACCGGCAACTCCGACAAGTTCCTGTTTCTCGCCATCGGCCTGATCGAGAAAAGCATGGATGCCGTCGACAAGCCCGCCGGCTTCTTTGCCCGGCTGTTCGGGCAGGGCTAGACTCCCATGGTTCGACGAATCCTGGACAAACAGCGCGAGGGCCGGTCGTCGCCCTCACGACGCATACCGGACGCTGATCTGACCGGACGGTTCGAGCTCCGGTCGCTCTTCCCCGCGCCCGCCCCGCTCGAGGTCGACATCGGCTGCGGCAAAGGCCGGTTCCTCCTGGCCCGCGCGGCGGCGAACCCCAGCGCGAACTTCCTCGGCATCGACCGCCTCCCCACCCGCGTGGACAAGGTGGGAGTCCGGGCGGCGCGCGCCGGTCTCGGCAACGTACGCGTGGTGTGCCTCGACGCCGCCCACGCGGTCGAGCACTTCCTCCCGCCGGAGTCGGTCGGGACGTTCTACTCGTTCTTCTCGGACCCCTGGCCCAAGCGCCGCCATCACCTGCGCCGCCTGTGGAGCACCCTCTTTGTCGCGTCGCTGCACCGCGCCCTCGCGCCCGGCGGCCTGATCCACGCCGCCACGGACCACGCCGGCTACCTCGCCGAGATCCGCGAGCTCCTGGATGCCGACGGACGGTTCGCGGAGATTCCGCCGTTCGTCCCGCCGCTCGACCAGCGCACCGACTTCGAGATCCTGTTTGTCGGGCAGGGGGCGACCGTTCACCGCTGTTCGTTCCGCAAACTCGAATAGCTCCGAGCATCCATGAGCGACATGCTTCGCAAGTGGTGGCCTGCTCGCGTGTCGCGCGAGGTTTGGGCCGACCGCCTGAGGGCCTTCTACCTGTGCGCCCATGGCGCCGCGAGCGGCACGGACCTCTCGTTCCAGAGATGCTCGAGCCGCCCCTTCCTGAAGTGGCACGGCGACCACATCATCCTGGTGCTAACCCGCCAGGGTTCCTGATTCGCCTTTTCTTCGCGCCGGCCGCTCGCCATACTCCCGCGGATGAACGGACATGCAGGAGCGGGCGGAGTCCGGTCCGCCTTCATCTGGCACAACGTGAAGTTCCTGCTCGCAGGCGGATACCGCCTGCCCGGAGCCCACCGCCCCGTGCCCGGCTCCGCCGTCCCGGCGGACTTCTTCGGCGTCTGCGTGGCCGCCAATCCCGATCCCGCGGGCGACCGCTACGTCCTGGAGCGCCTCCGGGACATGGGCGTTCGACACGTCCGGATGGACTTCTCGTACGCCTCGGCCCAGTCCTTCCCCGAGCGGTTCCTCGAGCGGCTGATTGCGGACGGCGCCCGCGTCTGCCTGCACCTCGTCCAGCCCGAGCCCGAGGCCGCCGCCATGTCGACGCCCGAAGCCCGGGAGCGCTGGCGGGCGTTCGTCAGCCGGGCGGTCGCCCGCTTCGGCCGCGACGTGGAGATGATCGAAGTGGGCGCCACCGTGAACCGGCGGCGCTGGTGCGGCTACCGCATGCCCGGCTTCCTTGCCGCCTGGCAGATCGCCCGCGAGGAGATCGCCCGGGCCGGCGTCCGCCTCGCCGGCCCCAACGTCACCGACTTCGAGCCGGTCTACAACGTCGCGCTGCTCGGCCTGATGCGCGCGCGCGGCTGCCTCCCCGCCGTCCACACGGACAACCTGTTCGTCGAGCGGGCCACGGAGCCGGAAGCCTACGACCACAAGATCGCCGGCCGGATCCTCGCCCCGCTCCTCAAGTACAACCTGCTCAAGAAGGCGGCGCTCCTGCGCCGCATCGCCGCAAGCGCCGGAGTCCCCTCCACCATGTGCACGCACGTGGCCTGGAGCGGCCGCCGCATCGCGCGCATCCTCGAGGACGTAGAGGAGAAGCAGGCCGACTACACGGCGCGCTATCTGGCGCTCGCCGCGGCCGGAGGCTCCCTGGCCCGAGTCTACTGGGGCCCGCTCATCGGGCAGCGCGAGGGGCTCATCGACGACGGCACGTCCGAGTATCCGGAGATCCCGCACGTGACCTTCTACGGACAGGCCAACGGGCCGGTCTCCGGCTATCGCGTCCGCCCGGCTCTCGCGGCGCTCCGCACCGCCGCTGCCCGGCTCGTCGGCGCGACGTTCGTCCGCCAGATCCCCACGCGCGACGGGCTCACCATCCTGGAGTTCGACACGCCGGCGGGGCGCCTTCACGCCGCATGGACCGTCAATGCCCGAGTCGCCCGGCTGGCGGATGCCTATCCCCTGGCAGCCGCCGCTTCGCCCTCGGCCATAGATCGCGACGGCGCACCCCTTCCGTCCGCTCCGGACCTGATCACCGAGCGGCCGGTCTACCTGCTCTGGCCCGCGGATGGCGCGCCCGCCACCCCCCCCCACGCCGGGCCGCTGCGCCGCGTGCGCGTGTGCGCCACGCGCCCCTGGCGGATCGTGCCGATCCGCGAGAGCGGGTGGGAGGGGCTCCTGGTCACCGAGGCAGCGGCGCGATCGGAGGGGATCCCCCCGGGCCTGCGGCCGGACGCCCTCGAGCAGGAGGATGGCCGCCAGGTGCTCCGGGACAAGCGGAACAGCGTATGGTCCATGGCCGACCCCCGCGGCGGCGGGCGGAAGCTGATCGTGAAGCGGTTCAACCCCCCGCGCGGCATCCGCCGCCTGCTGCAGCGCTGGAAGCCCAGCCGCGGCCAGCGGAGCTGGAACGGCACGCACGAGCTGCTGCGCCGCGGCATCGTCACGCCCGTGCCCGTGGCCTATTTCCAGCATCCGGGGCGGGCGGTTCTGAACATCAACTATTTCCTCTACGAAGCGTTCGACGCGACGGGCTCGGTCCGAGACGCCTTCACCGAGTTTGCCAAGGGCGGCGACCGCCATGGCGGCGTGGCCGCGACGGACTTCTACGCGCAGCTCGCCGGGTTCCTGGTGCGGGTGCACGAGCGGGGCGTCTTCTTCCGCGATCTGTCGGCGGGCAACGTGATGATGCGTATCCACCCGGGAAAGCCGGTCGCGTTCGCGCTGATCGACACAGCCCGCGCCCGATTCTGGAACCACCCCGTCACGCTCTGGCAGCGCCTCAAGGACCTGATGCGCATCTGCCATCCGCTGCACGCCGCGGGACGCACGGAGTTCCTGAGCGCATACTGCGCCGGCATGGGCATCGCGTGGAGCCCCTGGATGCGCATCCCGTTCGCCTATTACGACCTCAAGCACTGGCTCAAGAAGCTGATCCGACCGTTCCGGCCGGGTCGCCGATAGAGCGCTGAACCCGGCTCTGGATCAGCGGCACCTCTTGCAACTCACGCATCGTCCTCAATCAGGTGGCGCCAGAGATTCCAAGAGAAGTCCGCCGTCACTTTCGGGCTCGCGCCCGTGCCGCCGCGCCGATCGGGATGCCGCCCACGATCACCTGCTCGATCACGGCGGTGCCGCCCAGAACGCGGACGGCGGCATACGAGTTCGTGCTCCCAGCCCGTGGCCGCTCGGCGTAGGCGCGCTCGGCTTCCGGGGCCAGCTTCTCGTTCATGTAGAACCGGTCGAACGGAAAGGTCACATTCACTCCGCCCTGCGATGCGTACCCCGCGTCCACCGATACGTAGTCCCGGCCCCGCGGCCGGTCCCGAGTCAGGCCCTCCACCCGCGCGAACCCGTCCGTTCCGACCGCCAGCACCGCGTAGGCGCGATCGCCCCGCTCGCACCCGCCGGCGGCCTCGACGGGCACCCGCTGCTGATCGAATCGCAGCGCCACGTACCGTCCGCGCATCGCGTCGTACGGATCGACCGGCTGGGTCCGGAACCGGTACGCGACCCCGCGCTGGAGTACCAGTTCGTGCCTGGCGATCAGACTGGCCGGAACAGCCAGTTGCACCGAGAACAACACCAGCAGCCAGACGCGCTTCATGAGCGGCCTCCTTTCCGGCGGGCCAGAAACAGATTCACCATCAGGAACGCCACGCCGCACCCGATGAAGGCGAACCCGCGAACCAGGATGCTGATGTCCGTGTTGAGGAAGCGCGCCAGGATGAGCGCCGCCAGCATCAGCATGCCGGCGTTGGTCTGTCCGAGGCGCATCGACCGCACGCCATCGATCAAGGTATCGAGCGCGATCGCCGCGAAATAGGCGTTGAACAGCAGGCCTGCCGCAAGCGGCGTCCGGCATGAAGCGGCGAGCGCGTAGCCCGCCACGGCCACGACCGGAAGCGCGCCGAAGGTCAGGTACGCCGTCTTGCGGCGGCGCACGGCGGTGGCGGCGAGCGCCACCGCAAGGGCGGGCAGCGCCAGCGCCAGCACGTAGTCGCCCGCCAGCGCCAGTCCGCGGATGTGCTGGTTGTGGCGGTACCAGTTCCACCCGATCTCCCGCCACGGCCACTCGAACGTCAGCAGGAAGGCCATGACCGCCACCCCGGCGGCGCCGACCGTGTGCAGCGGCCGCTGCCAGCCCGTTGCCCCGCCGCTCGTCCAGAACCCGCCGGCCAGATAGAGCGCGGCGACCAGCCCCGAGTAGACCGGGATCCAGAGCCCGGGCAGCGCGCGCTCCAGCGTGAAAGCCGTCGCCGTACACACGCACGCCGCCATCCCCCACAGCAGCAGGACCACTCGCGGCGCGTAGCGCCCGCCGGTCCGAACCTCGCGCCGGACGACCGGCAACGACAGCGCGAGCAACGCCCAGAACAGAGGCGTCAGGCCGCCATGGAACTGGGCGTCGCCCACCCAAACGGTGATCCCGGCCAGATAGAGCAGCGCGGGCCCTTCCGCCTCCAGCAGATAGGCCATCGGGAGCGCCAGCAGCGACCACACCAGCATGAAGCGCCCAAATGTCCCGCCCAGGTTGTAGGTCTGCGACACCAGCGCGATCGCCGCGCCGATCGCCAGCGTCACGCCGATGCCCGTCCCCTCGCGCCACGCGGCGCTTCGCCGGCCGGTCGACACCGCCCAGAACGCCAGCGCCTGCCCGACCACCAGCGGCGCGAATGAAAGCGCCGCCCGAGCCGGCCGGCTCAGGTCGTCCCAGTTGTACGCCAGCAGCAGGATCACCCCCAGCCCGATCAGCGTGGCGCCGAGCAGGCTGCACACGAGCATGGCCCATGGCCGGCTGCTCCGGCCCGGGCCGTAATGCTCCCGAAGCCGCGCCGCCGATTCCTCCGGAACAAGCCCCGCCCCCACCCATTTTGGCAACTCTTCGTTCAGCCAGCGGATGTGCCGCACATTGGTCATGACCGCCCTCCTTCGTCGGAACTGCCTACACCCGCGCCACCCCGACCGTCTACCGCAAACCGCCC
>CAYSLU010000138.1:0-8222 GCA_964431965.1 uncultured Verrucomicrobiota bacterium | reverse complement strand
GCTAGCGTCCGACGATCTCGTAGATGTTGTCGGAGTCGTAGACGTTGTGCCCGGAGCGGTTGGGCCCGGACGAGCCGACGACGGCTTCGACGCCGGCTTCAGTCGTGTAGTCCGGATCGAAGAAGTAGGGCACGCCCCACGGGTCCAGGGGAACGGCCCGGATGTACGGCCCGTTCCACCGGCTGAACGTTCCGTTGTTGGTTACGATACCGGCGTTGCCGCCGGACAGGTCCCACGTCTCGGCGCTGTTCGGTAGGACTATGCCTCCGGGCCATCGCGCGGTGTCCATCACCAGCAGGTGCACGGCGCCGGCAATCGCGCGCAGGTCTGCCTTCGCCCGGTTGATCTGCGACCGCTGCCGGGCCTTGGCGATGGACGGAAGGGCGATCGCCGCCAGCAGGCCGAGTATGATGACCACGATCATGATCTCGACCAGCGTGTAGCCCGCGGCATGCCTGGTAACGCGCTCATGCATGTCTACAGTATAGCGTAATGGGAAACTCCTTGAAAGCCCGGGTGCGTCTCCTAGACTATCGGTCCAATCGGGGCGTGCTGGCGGCTGGCACGGGCCCGGGCGGCGAACCAACGGGAGCGAGGCTGAACTCATGAATCTGATGACTACGATCAAAGGGTCGCTGCTGGAGGGGTTCTTCCCGGCCGGCTGGGACCTCGAGAAGTTCGACCGCATCTGCAGCCGCCCGCCGGCCGCCGTCGCGAAGCGCGAGACATGGTGGAACCCGAAGTTCGAGCCGGTGGCGTGCCAGTCGCTGGGCGACTTCGACGCCATGATGGGGCACGAGATCGCGTGGGAGATCAAGAAGGCGCGCGATGCCGGCCGCCCCCTCGCGTTTATCCTGCCGGTCGGCCCGATGGGCATGTACCGCTGGGCCGTCTACTTCCTCAAGGCGTGGAACGTTTCCTGCCGCCACGTGCACGGGTTCAACATGGACGAGTGGGCCGACGCCAAGGGCAACACCCTGCCCGCGAGCGACACCGGCGCGTTCCAGAACGCGATGGAGCAGGCCTTCTACGGGCCGCTCGGAAAGCTGACCGTGCCGCCCGCCCAGCGCAACTTCGCCACGCGCCGGAACCTGCCCACGTATCCGGCCAAGATCGCCGCGCTGCGCCGCAAGGGGGCGCGCCTGGTGACCGTGTTCGGGGTGGGGCGGGTGTGTCACATCGCGTTCTGGGAGCCGCATTTCGCCGCCGAGTTCCGGAGCGCGGCGGAGTGGAAGCGTCAGCCGTTTCGCGTCGGAGCCAAGCTGCATCCGCTGACGATCGAGCAGAACGCGATCACGAGCTTCAAGAGCCGGACCACGCTGGTGCCGGCGTTCGCCAACACGGTTGGGCCCGGTCTGTTCCTGCAGTCCGACTTCATTATCGGCGGCTGCGACGGCACGCTCGGCCGCGGCATGATGTGGCAGGGGATGTCCTTCTGGCTCACGCTGCACCATGAGCCGTCCCCGTGGATTCCGTCGAGCTTCATGCCCACGCTGGCCGGCCGGCTCTTCTACCTGAAGGAGTTGGAGGGGCCGCTCGTGGCCGAGTGCAACTGACGGCCGCCCCGTTTTACCTGCGGCGTTCGCCATGCGGAGGGGCAGGACCATGATCAGCGAAGGGACCGTCCGGGTCCTGGCCATGTTCGCCCTCGGGATCGGCTCGTCCGCCGGTCTCGTGGGCATCATCCGAATCCTGCCGCTTGAGGACTATGCGAAGGACATCCTGTCGTTCGTCCTGCCCATTCCGATCATCGGCGTGGCGGCCGTTGTGATCGGCGTGGCGCCGGAGCTGTTTCCGGAGGCGATGGCCGAGTGGCGGACGCCCGGCGCCATGCTGAGAACCTTCCTGGCCGGGACGTTGTCCGGCCTGATCTCGCTTGCCGTCTATGTCGGCGCCGCGCGCCTGCTGCGCCGCGACGATGGCGAGGAGTGAAGGCTCCGGATGCAGCCGCGCCCGTGAGGGCGTGGCCGCTCATGTCGCTCAAGAGCCACGCGCTGCCGCGCGCGGCTACATGCGGCGGCTGCCTCCGCGGAATGGACTCCCGGTCCGTTCCTACGCCTTGGGTTTCGACTTCGCGGCGGCGTCCTGCTTCTGCTTGTCCGCCCAGGCGCGCCGGGCCGCCGGAAGGGCGTGGTTCACCTTGTCCACGGCCGCCAGCAACTGGTCGATGTACGCCCGGTCGCCGAGCAGGTGGACGTGCGACAGCAGGCCGGCGGTCTCGTTCACCGCGCGCTCCGTGTTGGGGAGCTTGAGGCTCCGGTAGTCCTGCAGCTTCTTCTGGTCGCGGTACGGCACCGGACTCGTGCGGTCGTACAGGTTCATGAGGGGGGCCGAGTATACGGGCCAGTAGGTGCTGCCCAGCATGAACCCCTCGGCGATAAGCGTGTGCGCGTAGCCGCTCTTCGGCAAGCCGCCGGCGGCCTTCGCGTCATACACGAAGGTCATCGCGTAGTAGGCCTGCCGCGTGACGCGCGAATCGCGGCGGGCGGCGCGCAGGGGGCCGCCCATCCGGCGGAGGCGCTCGGCGATGTACTGCGCGTTCTCGTCGCGGATGCGTGTCTGATCCTCGATGCGGGTCAGCCCGCCGCGCAGCAGCACGGCCTGCATCTCGTTCATCCGGTAGTTGTGCCCGTAGCGGTTGGCGGGCTGCATGTCGGGGCTCCAGCCGACCTGCTTCAGGGCGAAGACCGTCCGGTAGACCTCTTCGTCATTGCACGTCACCGCTCCGCCCTCGCCGCACGTCAGCACCTTGCTCTGCTGGAACGAATAGCTTCCGGCATCGCCGATGGCGCCCGCGCCGACGTTCTTCCACCGGCTGCCGTGCTGGTGGGCGACGTCCTCGACGACCTTCAGCTTGTGCTTGCGCGCGATCGCCATGATTGCGTCCATGTCGCACATGCACCCGTACAGGTGGACCGGAATGATCGCCTTCGTGCGTGGGGTGATCGCCTTCTCGATCGCCTTCGGATCGATGCACAGCGTCTCGGGATCGATGTCCACGAAGACCACGTTCGCGCCCACGTCGAACGCCGCCTGGGCCGTCGCGCACCACGTGAGGCCCGGGACGATCACCTCGTGCCCCGGCTCCACGCCCACCGCCTGGAGTGCGCACTGGAGGGTGACCGTTCCGTTCGCGAGTCCGACCGCGTAGCGGCTGCCGATGAATCCCTTGAACTCGTTGCAGAACGCCGTCTCGTGCGGGCCCAGCCAGCTCCACTGTCCGCTTCGGACCACGCCGTCCATCCATGACGCCTCCAGGTCGCCGACGACCGGCCAGCGCGGGGCGCGACGGGAGACGGCGGGTGTGCCGCCGAGTACGGCCAGCGAGGATGACTTCTGTACACGCATGATTAACCTCCGGTCATTGCACTGCGATCAGCCATCGGCGCCGTCGCGCCTCCGGCACGCAAGAAACTCGTGCATAGTAGGTCGTGGGGCGGACGAGCGGAATATCAAAAAGAAGGAGACCGCGCGGCGCATTGCAGTTCCGTCGGTCCTGTCATGTGCGCTTTGAAGGCGACTTGGAAAGGGCTCTTTCGTGACAGGATTGACGGGACTGAACAGGATCTTCTACTGCCGCAGACGGCAGGAGACCCGCCACTCTCGTCGACTCACTCCACCTATCCCACAAAAATCCTGTGAGATCGTGTCCATCCTGTCAGAACGATCCTGTCGGCGTCGGCTACCTGGCCGCCGGGACGAGCGTGCAACGTCCCGCATCGACGTCTGACTGCCACGCCGGCTCCATCGGGACGTCTGGCGCCAGCGCCAGCTTGGGCGTGTACGTGTAGACGGGCTTCGGCCGGTAGAGATCCTGGACGGAGCGTGAGAGAGCCCGACGCTTCGGTCCGGTCGCGACGACGGCGTGCTGCGTGATGGTCCAGTTGGCCACGGGCTCCTTCTCGGGAAAGGTCTTTTCGCCGGCCAGGCATACGCGGTCCGGGAAGGGCACGGCATGGTCGGCCACGACCTCCAGCGCGCCCCACAGCGTGGCGCCGCCCGGCCGCGCAGCCTCACGATTCGTCAAGTCCACGAGCCGGCGATAGCGCTCGCGCGATCCAAGGTGATAGTGCAGGTCCGGGCAGTCCTGCTCGGTCTCACCCTTGATTTCCATGGCGCGCCGGTCGCCCTCCATCTGCCGGGCGTGGAGCGCTTCGTCCAGATAGGCGCAGGCCGTGATGGCCACCGCGCCGTTGACCGTCGGCTTGCGGAAGGCGACGAGGCAGTTGGACTTGTCCACTGCGGCGGCATTCAGATGCCGGTCGACGATGATCTTGTTCCCGGGGCCCCAGAACTCCCGGTAGCGCGTCAGGAACGCGATCATGTCGTCGATCCGCTCGTGGCACGCGTCGGGCATCAGGTCGTATTCGAACGGGCTGGCGGGGAACGCGCAGGACGGGTCGTCGTCGAGCAGAACCGAAGCCGACGCTCCGCCCTGGCACCAGTGGACCGGCCGCTCGGGTCCGGACCGCACGCAGAAGGCCGGAATCCGATCCACGTACGACTGCCGGAGGACGTCATCGCGATTGTCGCTCATGGTGACGCCGTCCGCCCCGTGGGGGAAGAAGACGTTGGTACACTGCCGCGGCGGGACGTAGTCGGGCGGCGGTAGCAGGTCGTAGCGGGCGAGGTGGCGGCTGCCGATCCGGCGGCTGATCAGGAACCCCCAGGAATACCGGTATGCGGTTGCGGTCTCGTCGAGGCCGGTCGCCTCGCGGAATGCCTGGCGCTCGGCGGTCAGCAGATCGATGTGGCCCTTCAGTTCGGGAAATGCCGCCAGATCCGGCTGGCTCGCGAGCCGCTCAGCGTCGTAGGCGCGAATGGCCGCGGCGTAATCGAGGTCGCCCGCCGTGGGGTGAAGCCGGCGGGCTCCCTCGAAGGCCATGGTCATGTCGGTCATGAAGTCCCTCGCGTTCACACCTACGGCGGCCTGCAGTCCCCGCTGCCGACCGATTGCTTTCTGATTCATGGCGAGATTCCTCTCCGGTGGTGGGCGTTGAAATCCCAAATTCTACGGCCGACCTCGCTGCGCTTCAACTCTGCCGCGCGCCATCGTCACCGCCGGCGCGAGCGCGCCGAACGTAACACCATGACGCCGTAGGGAGAAACCTGGACTTCCCCCTCCAACGTCTGCCCGCTGATCAGGTCCGTCGCGGGGCCGGGCAGGCGGATCCATCCGGCCTGGTTGTGCAGTTCGACCACGACGAGGCCATTTCCGGCGCGGCCCGAGCGGGGGACGACGAGGACGTTCGCGGAGGCATCCGCGGCCGGCGTGACGCCGGCGTCCGCGAGGATCACCGCGAGCAGGCGGGCGAGGGCCGCCGGCTCGGGCAGCGTGCCGAGCAGGACGATCCGTCCCTTGCCCAGCCGGCGGCTGGTAACCGCCGCGAGCCCGGCCATGGGCCCCTCCGAGTAGGTTGCCAGCGTTTCGGCACCGCGCGGCGCGAAGGAGTCGTACCAGTACGAGCCCGTGCAGGGGCCGGTGGCGCCGTCGAGGCGGAACTGGCGCGGATCGCCGGGGATCTCGTAGCGGCACCGCACGCCGGCCCAGTCCTCGAGCACCCCGTACGGAGCGTGCGTGTACTTGGCCGAATCTCCGGTGCGGCCGTCGGTGAGCGGCCCGGCGATCCAGGTGCCGCCCGCGCGGATCCACTTTTCGAGCCGGGGCTGCAGCCCCTCCTCGCCGAGCCACGGCAGAAACGGCGAGAGCACCACCCGGTACGGCGCCAGGTCCGCGGCGGGATCGATCACGTCCGTGCGCACGTGCGACTCCAGGACCGGGCGGTACACGCCGTTCAGCAGTGCCTGGATGTAGTTGAACTTGTTGACCATCGGCTGGAACTCGAACGTCCACCACGCGTGGGTGGAGAGGTGCAGCGCGACGGCGGGCCGGTCCGGCCGGGTGCCCCTCAGGAACGGGCCGGCGGACTGGAGCCCGGCCGCGATCTCGCGGACCTCGTCCCAGACGTGCAGCGGCCGGCCGCAGCTCGACACGACCGAACCATGCATCAGTTCCTGTCCGGCCGGATGGGCCCGCCAGAGCCAGTAGAGGTTCGCCTCGCCGCCGAGCGCGAACGGCAGCCATGAGTTGGCGCGGCAGAAGCCGGGCTCGCGGTAGCCGTTGGCCGCCGTGCTTCCGTTCCAGCATGTGGCCGTCTCGGTGTTCCAGAAGGGAGCCGGCTTGAGCGGCCGGCAGTGATCCATCCAGAAGCTGGCGGACCAGAGGTTGTCGGCGTTGTTGTAGTGGTTGAACTGGACCACGTCGAGCGGGCGGTGCATGCGGTGGTAGTTCAGCCCGGCGAAGGGCATCATGTCGGTCCCGACCGGCTGCCGCGCCAGGCGATGCAGGACATCCGCCTGATGGCGGCAGAACGCGACGTACGAGTCGCCCTGGAACGCCATCCACGCCGTGATCAGCGAGGGGTGGTGCCAGGTCCACGAGGCGGGGACGGGGATCTGGGCGAACGACTGGTACGTCTGGCTCCAGAGGTCGGTGCGCCACGCGGCGTTCAGCGCGGCGATGGTCCCGAAGCGGGCGCGGAGGTGGTCCTGGAACGCGCGCAGGCAGACCGGGCAGCAGCAGCCGCGGGCCCACGGATACACCTCGTTGTCGATCTGCCAGCCGACCACGTTCGGATCGCGGGCGAACTCGGCGGCCATCCGGGCCGCGATGCGCGCGCAGTGGTCGCGATAGACGGGGCTGTTGGGGCAGGCGTGACGGCGGGCGCCGTGCTGGGCGCGTGAGCCGCGGTCATCGACGGCGAGGATCTCGGGATACCGCTCCGAGAGCCAGGCGGGCGGCGTGCAGGTGGGCGTGCCCAGGATGGTCGCGATCCCGGCCCGGCCAAGCTTATCGACCGTGAGGTGCAGCCAGTCGAAGTCGTACTGCTCCTCCTGCGGCTCCATCCGGCTCCACGCAAACTCGCCGATGCGCATGCAGTTCATGCCGGCCTGCTTCATGAGGGCGATGTCCCGGTCGATCTGCTCGAGCGGCCAGTCCTCGGGGTAGTAGGCGGCGCCGAAGTAGGGGGGCTGGATGGCGGGCATGGGCTGTCCTCCGTGCGGTTGTTCAGTACGTGAACACAAGGGGTTGATCCGGGAACCGAAGGTTCTCGTCGCGGGCCCAGCGGTAGTAGGCGCGCTCGTCGAGCAGCGACCCGTGGGTCATGAGCGTGTACTCGCCGAGCCCCTGCTGCGGGTGCATCTTGGCGCCGGTCTTGCAGAGGCCCTTCGGCCACGGGGTCGTGAAGAGGGAGAAGATGGCATCACAGCTCGGGCGGGGCGCCATGCGGCGGATGCCGTCCGCGAGCATCCGTTCGGCCCGGTCGCAGGCCGCCCAGAAGGTGGCGTCGGTGCCGTCGGCCGGGAGCCCGTGGCGCGCGCGGTACGCGTCGCGCTTCGCCTTCTGGTGCCGCCCCTGAGGGGAGTTCGGATCGCGGCAGGCCATGCCGCTCACGTGCGTGAATCCACCGAGCGGATCGGGCGGAAACACCTCGATGAAGGTGCGGCTGCACTTCTCGATCGCCACGCTGCGGCGCTGGTCGTCGTGCAGCACGAAGTTCATGCCGCCGAAGAAGGGGGAATACCGGGTCAGGAACTGGATCGCTCCGGGCACGTCGTCCGCGTGGTGGCGGTACATGCGCATGATGGGGAGGGGAAAGGTCTCGTCCGGCTCGTCGTCGATGTGCAGGCCGCTGCCGACGCCGTCCCAGATCAGGCCCTGCGAGCACGGGAGCGTGGCGGGGCGCGCGCGGTCCGGCGCCCAGTGTGGCGGCGCGGGATCGTCGACGTTCTTGATATGCAGCGCGCCGCGGTCGGTCTCGGGCACCCACAGCACGCGGCACTTCTCCGCGGACTGCGCCCGGGCTCGGCCGCCGGCGCGGAAGGTGAGGTAGTCCGAGAGGCTGCGGAGGACGGCGATCTGCCGGCCCGAGAGGCCGAGGATGCGCTGCAGCTCGGAATCGAAGGCGGTGACGTAGGCGACCCAGGCCGGGGACTCGGGGTAGCGGGCGGGAGCGGGGACCTTCGCCATGCGCTCGCGGTGGAACGCCTCGGCACCCTCCAGAAGGGCGGCGCGGTCCAGCCAGGGGGCATCCAGCAGGACGCGCTCGACGGAGCGTTCGACCATGTCGTAGCCGGCGTTCTTCATGACGTCGGCCTGACGCCGGGCATCGGCGAGGGCGTCGGGCATCGGGACGGGCATGTGCGGTCTCCTCTATGGC
>CAYSLU010000137.1:0-8452 GCA_964431965.1 uncultured Verrucomicrobiota bacterium | reverse complement strand
CCGATGCCGATGCCGGGTGAGGCTGGAGTGATCGTTCTGAACCCCGGCTTCCATCCGTCACCGAACGGCGATGGGCGCGTGGGCGGCTCAGATCCACGGCTAACGAGGGTCCCGCGCTGGGCCTGAGGGCAACGGTCCGCATGGAGGCGGACCCTCCAGCTCCACGTGCAGGCGTTCCTTGGCGATGTTCCTGGCGGGACGATCTCCCGCCTTCGCCCAGAAGCCGCGGCGGGCACGCCGTGTCGTCCGCGCCCACAACGAGCCCGCGGAATGTCGCCGTCGAGCCCAAAGGACGTCATCCGTAGATCTGCGGCCGCACTTATCGCTTGAAGGCGCGGGCGGGGGGCGTATAAGGGAGCGGTCTTTGCCGGTCAAAAGGCGGAGCGGTTTCAGCGAAAGGATGCGGCGCATGAAGTACAAGCAGGCATCGGACATCAAGGTCGGCGTGATCGGGTACGGCGGCTCGTTCAACATGGGGATGGCCCACCTGAACGAGATGAAGCGCGCGGGAATGACGCCCTGCGCGGTCGTCGAGATCGATCCGGCCCGGTTGGAGCAGGCGAAGAAGGATTTCCCAGGCATCGAGACCTACAGCTCGACCGCGGCCATGCTCCAGAAGTCGTCGGTCGACCTGCTGGCGATCATCACGCCGCACAACACGCACGCGAAGATCGCGCTGCAGTGCCTGAACGCCGGCCGCCACGTGATGTGCGAGAAGCCGATGGCGATCACGACGGCTGAGTGTGACGCGATGATTGCGGCCGCGAAGAAGCGGAAGGTCGTTCTGTCGACCTATCACAACCGGCACTGGGACGGCTGGATCATGCGGGCGTCCGAGCAGATCCGGGCCGGCGTGATCGGCGACGTGGTTCGCGTCGAGGTCCACATGGGCGGCTGGGGCAAGCCCCGGGACTGGTGGCGCAGCAGCAAGTCCATCTCCGGCGGCATCCTGTACGACTGGGGCGTGCACCTTCTGGAGTACACGCTGCAGATCGTCACGGCCGACATCGTGGAGGTGTCGGGCTACGCGAAGAACGGGTACTGGGCTCCTCAGACGCCGTGGAAGCGAGACACCAACGAGGACGAGGGGTTTGCCGTCATCCGCTATGCGAATGGCGCGTGGTCGACGCTCAGCATCAGCAGCATCGACTCGCGTCCGAAGCCCGGCAGCATGGTGATCACGGGCACGAAGGGGACGTACTGGCTGGACTTCGGCAGCTGGGAAGTGACGACGCATAACGCGGACGGACACACGGTGGTGACCAAGGGTCCGCAGCCGGCGTCCGAGGGCTGGCGGTTCTACCAGAACATCGCGGATCACCTGGTGAAGGGCGAGAAGCTCGTGATCACGCCGGAGTGGGCGCGCCGGCCCATCCACATCCTCGACCTGGCCTGCCGGAGCGCGGCCAAGGGCGTCGCGATGAAAGCGAAGTACGCCTGATCGGGCCCGGCGGCAGCAGGTGTGCGCAGGGGGCGGCGGCAGCGCCGCCCCCTGTCGCTTGTGGAGTCGGAGCGCTCGCCTTGACGCTCCGGCGATCGCGTGGCAGCATGCTCGCGCTTTCGGCGCGGCCAACCTGAATGAATCCAAAGAAGAACAATCCCCGCGAGCGGTTCGAGGCGTACTTCGTCGAGCTGATCACCGGCGACGGGCGCCTGCGGCCGGCCAACGGCCGCATCCGGGCCATGCTGTGGATGCTGAAGCAGCTGTCGCGGCTGTATCTCTGCGTGATCCAGATCCGCCTCTTCCTCTACATGAAGGGGATCTTCCGGCACCACGCCTTGGGGTGCCAGGTGATCAGCGTCGGCAACCTGACCGTGGGCGGAACCGGCAAGACGCCCGTGGTGGAAGTGTTCGCGCGCGACCTGCAGCGCGCCGGCCGGAAGGTGGCCATCCTCAGCCGCGGGTACAAGAGCGCCAAGCCGCCGCTGCTCGATCGGATCCGCGACAAGGTGCTCCTCCGCGACCGGCTGATGCCGCCGCGGATCGTTTCGGACGGCAAGCGCCTGTACCTGGACTCGGAGCAGAGCGGGGACGAGCCCTACATGCTGGCCACGCATCTGCCCGAGGTCTGCGTGCTGGTGGACAAGAACCGGGTGAAGAGCGGGCTGTACGCGATCAACAAGCTGGGATGCGACACGCTGATCCTGGACGACGGGTTCCAGTACCTCGCGCTGAAGCACCGGCAGGAGATCGTGCTGGTCGACCGCCAGAACCCGTTCGGCAACGGCCATGTGCTGCCCCGCGGCATCCTGCGTGAGCCGATCCGGAACATCCGCCGGGCCAACGTCATCTTCATCACCAAGTGCAACGGCGGGGGGAGCGAGAAGCTGAAGGCGCAGCTCCGGGAGCTGAACCCCCGGGCCGAGATGATCGAGTGCGCGCACCGGGCGCGCTACCTGCAGGACGTGTTCTCCGGGGAGCGCCGGGACCTCGAGTTCCTGCGCGGGCTGAGCGTGGCCGCGCTCTCGGGGATCGCTGCCCCCGAGGGGTTCGAGGAGGAGCTTGAGCGCCGGGGCGCCGTGCTGGCGCTTCGCGAGCGCTACGCGGACCACCATCGGTACACGCAGCAGCAGATCCTGGACATCATCAACAGAGCCCGTGAAGCGGGCGTCGATGCCATCGTGACCACGGAGAAGGACGCGGTCCGGTTCCCGAAGATCGACCGCCGCGACGTGCCGCTGTACTTCCTGCGCGTGGATATCGAACTGCTCAGCGGCACGGAGAGCTTCGATGAGTGCATCGCCCGTATCTGCTTCCGATAGCGGCCGACCCCGGCCGGTGCTGGCCTGCGCCGTCAACTGGCTGGGCGACAGCGTGATGACCATGCCGGCGCTTCAGGCGTTCTGCGTGCGTCACCCCGACGTGCGGCTGACGTTGCTGGCCAAGCCGTCCCTGATCCCGCTCTGGAGCCTCTGCGGGGCCGCGCCGTCGTGCATCGCGCTCGAGCCGGGCCTGGCGGGCATGGGGCGAGCCGTGCGGGCGATGGCCGCCCGGCGGTTTGAAGCCGCGTATGTCCTGCCGAATTCCTTTCGGTCTGCGCTGGCCCCGTTCCTGGCCCGCGTTCCCGACCGGGTGGGCGCTGCCGGGCATGCGCGAGCATGGATGCTGACGCGCGTGGTGCATCACGAGGCCGCGATGCGGCACCAGGCCCTGGAGTACTACCGGATACTGGGCCTTCCGATGCCGGACGCGCCGGAGCCGGCCCGGCTGACGATTCCGAAGGAAGCCGCGGAGCGCTGGGCCGAGCGGTTGGGCGTCGTGGGGGATCGGACTCCGTTGGCCGCACTGATCCCGGGCGCCGCCCGCGGGCCATCGAAACGCTGGCCGCCGGAGCATTTCGCCGAGGTGGGCCGCCGGCTGGCGGCCGCCGGCGCCCGCGTGCTGGTGCTGGGCGGACCCGATGAGCGCGAACTCGGCCGCGCGGTGGCGGATGGGGCCGGGAGCGGGGCGCGCTGCTTGGCCGGCGAGACGTCGTTGCCCGATCTGGCCGTCGTGCTGTCTCTGTGCCGCGTGGCCGTTGCGAACGACAGCGGCGGCATGCACCTCGCCGCGGCTGCGGGCGCACGGGTCGTGGCGGTGTTCGGGCTGACGGATCCGCGCCGCACCGGACCGCTGGGGCCGGGCCATGTGATCTTCCGGCCCGATGGGGCGGCCGGGGCGCGCGACATCGCCCGCGACTCCACCGCCGCCCGATCGGCACTCGACTCCATCGTGCCGGATTCCGTCGCCGCCGCTGCCGCGGGAATGCTCGCTTGACACCCCGGGAGGCGGTCGGCATCATTTCCGGCCGACAACCTTTCGGATTCGTGGGGGATTAGCTCAGTTTGGTAGAGCGCTTGAATGGCATTCAAGAGGTCGTGGGTTCGACTCCCATATCCTCCACCACTTTCCTCGACCGATTGGCTTCAGACTGCGCGGCCGCTGCGGCCCTTCGATTCCGGCTATGAAGTATCGGTGTCGATATTGCCGCGGCGCGTTCGAGCCGGGCGGCTCCCAGTGTCCGCACTGCGGGGCCATTGCCCTGCCCCCGCCGGGCACCCGCCCCGCCCGCCCTGCGTCCGCTCCGGCGACGGAGCGCCGCCGCGAGGCCAGCGCCTCGGACCGGCTGAATCGCATGGCGTCGCTTCTGGCGGCGCGGCGCCCCGGGGGCGTGCTGCTGATCGTCGGCGGGTTGGTCTTCGTATGCGCGATCTTCTCGATCCGGGTCCCTCCCACCCCCGAGCCGACCGACGCGGAGCGGGCGCAGTCCGCCCGCCACAACCTGGGCGTCCTGCGGACGGCGCTGGACAGCTTTCGCGTGGACTGCGGCCGATACCCGACCACGGCCGAGGGGCTGCCCGCCCTGACGAACGCGGTCGGCCTCCCCGGCTGGCGCGGTCCGTACATCATTGCCCTGCTGCCGGATCCGTGGCGTCGGCCTTACGCCTATCAGTGGGACGGCGGGCGGCTGGTGCTGCTGTCACCCGGACCCGATGCCGCCGCCGGAACGGTCGACGACGTGCTGGCGCCGACCCCGGACGATGCCGGGGCATCCACGGGACGAGTGGAAGGCGTCGACGTTCGCGTGGTGAATCCGCGCCGCTAGTGTGCTGTCCTGCACAGGCGTACAAAGCGAAGGTCATCCTGAGCAAAGCGAAGGATCTCTTGCCGTGCGGCCAGGCCCGAGATTCCTCGCTCCGCTCGGAATGACAAGCCCTTGCGCGTCTTGCATCGTCATCTGCGCGACAGCACGCAGTCCGTTCAAGCCTGGAGCGTCTCTGTTGTACCGTCGCCAATGAGCGACGCCGTTCGCGGATCGTGAAGATCGTGCCGGCGTAGGCCTGCGTCATGCGAACGCGTGGAATAGCAGTAGGCGCAGCCGTGCAGGCAGGAGTCCGGCGCGCCGATGTCGCGCGAGATGGCGCACCGGCAGAGCGGCCGCTGGCCGGGATCCGTGCGTCCGGTGACGGCGATCCCGAACGTCCGGCGGATGTAGTCGCCGTCGATGCAGGAGCCGGGCGCGATGCCGGCCCGCGCGAATGCGTCCGACTCCGCGCAGCTCCGGATGTCCATGCCGTGCGCCGCGGCCGCGTCCCGCAGGCCCGAGAGCAGAGCCGGGAAGTCCGCATCGTCTTCGGGCGTCCGACAGAATCGCTCTCCTGTCTCCCGCTCCACGTCCGCAAGCCGCCGCGTGGTCTTCCGATAGAAGTCGACCGCGCTGACGATCACGCGGCCCGTGGCCCCCTCCAAGGCGTCGGCGATACGGTCGAAGGATGTCAGGTGATGGCCGGCGTTCATCCGATCGGAGAGGATTATCGGGTCGTAGCGCCAAACCACCCGCTCCGGGCCGATGAGTTGCGCCAACTCCAGAAACACCCCCAGGCGTCGCTCGAGCGGCGGCATGAATGGCTCCACGGCAGGCGGGTAGCCGTTCAGCGTGAAGAGGAAGAAGAAGCGCAGCCCGCGGCTCGTAAGTTCGTCGAGGTGCGGCAGGAGCGGAGCCGGGTTCTTGGACCAGAAGGCGATCGCATCGACGTCTTCGGGCCGCAGCGACACTTCAGAAACGATCCGGGGATTGATGGGGTTGACCACCCGGCAGAATCCGGCGCGGACCCGGTTCATGAACCATTCGGCGTAGAAGGCCGGGATATCCGTGCGGCGGCTGGCGCTGACGATCATGAGGACGGCGGCGCGGCGCGCTCCCAGAAGCGTCGCACCTCCTCCACGGGATCGGCGGACACGATCAGCTCGTCCTGCCAGTACGCGGGCAGGCGGGACCTGTAGAGGGACTGCGTGAAGCGGCGGCAGAGCAGCATGACGAAGCCCCGGTCGGTCGGCGAGCGAATGACGCGCCCGCCGGACTGGACGGCCCGGTTGATGCCGGGGCCGACGTAGGCGTAGGCGAAGCCGGAGCCCGTGTGCGCTTCGAAATACCGGCGGACCAGCTCCTGCTCGGGGCTGACCGCGGGCAGGCCCGGCCCGATGATGAACGCCCCGATCGCCAGGTGGCCGGGGTAGTCCACGCCCTCCGCGAACACGCCCCCCTGCACGGCGCACAGCAGGATCGTCTCCGTCACATTGCCCGTCAGGTCCTGAAGCACGGCATCCGTCTTCATGGCCGGCTGCTGGATGATCAGCCGGACGCCGGCGGCGTCCATCCGCTCCACCACCTCGTCGCGGAAAGCGAAGCTCGGGAAGAAGGCGAGGTAGTTGCCGGCGCGGAGCCGCACGGTGGCCGAGATGATGTCGGCGATGGCCTGGGCGTCGCGCGAGCGGAGTCGGAAGGTGGTATCGACGCTGTCGACGGCGAGCAGCAGCCGGTTCTCCGGCGGGAATGGAGACGGCAGATCGAGGGCGACGGTCGCGGGGCTGTCCGCGCCGAGCATGCGGGCGTAGAAGTCGAATGGCGTGAGCGTGGCGCTCATGAAGAGCGCGGAGCGGAACCGCCCGACGCAGTCCCGGATGAACGGCGCGGGATCGAGGCAGAGCATGCGGACTCGCCCGTCGGTCCGCCAGATGGTCGCGAAGAGCGCGGGGTCGTGTCCGCAGCACTGGCAGAAGGTGCGAAGGACGAACAGCTCGGTCAGCAGCGGGTCCTCGTGCGCGCGCGTCCGCCTTCGGCCGGTCGGCGCGAAGCTCGTCGGTGGTCCGCCGGCTCCGGTGTGGAGCACGTACTCCGCGATCAGCTCGTCGAGATCCGCGTACACGTGTTCGAAGAACTGGCGGTCGGGCTCGGACTCGTACTCGGCGGCCGGCTCGCGCTCTGCCGCGAGCGCGGACAGGCCGTCGGCCAGGCGGCCGGCCACGGCGTCGAGTACGGCGGCCGCGGCGGTGTGGACGGCCGTGCCCATGTGCCGGCATGTGGCGGAGAGCGCCCGCATGTCGTCGGCCCGGAGCTCCGGTGAGTTGTATCCGGACACTCGGCCTGGCAGGTTGTGCGCCTCGTCCACGATCAGGAATCCGCGCTCCGCGGCGCCCTCGAACAGCCTCTTGAACGAGACGTTCGGCTCGAATACGTAGTTGTAGTCGCACACAACCGCGGTGGCCCGGTCGGCCAGCGCGAGGGAAACCTCGAGCGGGCAGAGCCGTTGCCCGACGGCCGCCTGGCGGATGGTCTCGCCGTCGGCCACGCCGAGGCCGAGCAGCTCCGGGACCAGGCCGCTATGCTCGAGTCGGGCCGCGAAGTTCGTCAGGCTCGGGCAGACTCCAGCCACGCAGCGCATCTCGCGGAACGGGCAGGTCCGCTCCTTGGCCGTGATCTGCACGGCGGATATCTCGGCGCCCGGCCGGATCATCTTCCGGAGCGTGTCGAGCGCGAGTTCCTGCTGGGATACCTTGGCCGTGAGAAAGACCAGGCGGCCGTCGGCCATCAGCGCGTGGCGCAGCATCGGGTGCAGCGAGGCGGCGGTCTTGCCCACCCCGGTCGGGGCGCAGCAAATCATCGTCCGCCCGTCGTCCGCCGCGGCCGATACGTCGTGCATCATCGTGCCCTGGCTTTCGCGGATATCCGAGAACGGGAACGGGAGCATCCGGGCGTAGTCGGCGCGGGCCCGGGCGCGGCGACAGCCCGTGACGTGGTCGTCCATGATCCGGCCCAGCCGCTCGTCCAGCCGGCGCCGCCAGTCCGCGGGGGCGAAGCCGATATCGACGTCGTGCGACCGTGAGTCGGCGAGGGCGATGTAGCGAACGATTCCGCGGCTGACGGGCGTGCCGCCCATGGCGAGCAGGAGGCAGTAGAACGCGCACTGCTCCGCGTGCGGGCGGTGGGCGTCGCCGGTTGGAACGGCGCCGGCCGGCCCGGCGTAGCTCTTGATCTCCTCGACCACGACGCCCGCGGGCGTCTGGCGGAGCCCGTCGATCCGGCCGTCGATCGTCACCCGGTACCCGGAGCGATCCAGCTCGAACGAAACGACGACCTCCTTCCGGTAGTCGGTCCCCGCGTGCTGGGCCAGGTGTTCGGAGTGAATCCGTGTGCCGTCCTGGGCCCGGCGGATCGAGGCTGGGGCGGCCGGCTCTCCCGAGACGGCCGGCCCCTCGACGAGGTCATGCACGTTGAGCCGCAGCGTGCGGGCGAGGTCGTCGAAGATGATCATGCGATCCACAGGTTTCGAAGCACAGTGCGCACGGGTGAGATTGTCGCCATCGCCCTCCCAAAGACAAGTCCGCAAGACGAGGATGGCCGTGCTCATTCGCGCGCTTTGTTCGGCCGGCTTGGTCCGGGATCAGGAGGGCTGAGCGCTACGAGACCGCTCGACGGACGCCGGAACGGTGGATCAGGGGTGTGTCGGCCTTCGGGCTATGGGAAAGACATCTCGCCACAGACTGCAGACAGACAAGACGGAATGGGGACAGACGAAACGTCCTTCCAGCGACAGAATAGGGACAGACGAGAAGGCCTTCGGTGGCGCTGACGGAGGGCTGACAGGGCCAACGAAGAGGCAGAAGCGTGGGGTGGGGCGATTCGGAGCCGCC
>CAYSLU010000136.1:0-9007 GCA_964431965.1 uncultured Verrucomicrobiota bacterium | reverse complement strand
TCGCCAGCCTCCCCCCATCCCCTTCACTCCCTCTTCCTTATGGACTGATTTGGGTGAATCGGCGAGACGACCGCGGGTGGACTCCGTAGCCGCGCGCGTCGGCGCGTGGCGCGGGGACGCCCCGGATGCCACGGGCGCACGCCCGCGGCTGCATGCAAGCCCGCGCCGGGCAGGGGCTGGCTGCCCATCGCTCTCAGCGCCAGACGTAGCCGCACGCGTGAGCGTGTGGCCTCTGCGGCCGTGTCATCTCCCCGTTGCGCTACCCGTTGCCGTCGGCCGATTCGAATGTCGGCCGATTCGAATTGCCTCGTGCCGGCTCACTGTGAAAAAATCCACGCCTCTTCCGGAAAGGGCGGGACGGACATGGCACTCTTTCAGCAAGCGTTCATTGTCATGGTGCTGGGCATGGTGGTGGTGTTCGCCTTTCTCGCCCTGGTCATTCAGGGAGTCACCGCTGCGGCCCGGATCATTCACCGCATCGAAGGGGAACCGGTTGAGGAGGCTGCGGCTCCGGCGCCCGAGGACGAGCGCCACCGGCTTCGGATTGCCGCGGCCATAGCGGCCGCGGTACGCCTCGTCCGCCGCCAGCAACCGTAACGACAAGGGAGCCTCGAATGCCCAGGATCCGACTGACCGATGTGACGCTGCGCGACGCCCACCAGTCCTTGTTTGCCACGCGGATGCTCACCGCGGACATGCTCCCGATCGCCCCGCAGCTCGACCGCGCCGGATTCTGGTCGCTCGAGGTCTGGGGTGGAGCCACCTTCGACACCTGCATCCGATTCCTGAACGAAGACCCCTGGGAGCGCCTGCGCGAGCTGAAGGCCGCCATGCCCAAGACGCCGCTGCAGATGCTCCTGCGCGGCCAGAACCTGCTTGGGTATCGGCACTACGCGGACGACGTGGTCGAGGCGTTCGTCCAGCTCGCCGCCCGCCGGGGCGTGGACATCTTCCGCGTCTTCGACGCCCTCAACGACCCGCGCAACCTGGAGGTGTCGCTCCGCGCTGTGCGCAAGGCGGGCAAGCATGCCCAGGCCGCCATCAGCTACGCGGTCTCCCCCGTTCACACCGTCGAGAAGTACGTCGACCTGGCGATCGCGCTCCACAAGATGGGCGCGGACTCGCTGTGCATCAAGGATATGGCCGGCCTCCTCAAGCCCTTCGAGGCGGCCGAGCTCGCCCGGGCGATCAAGAAGAAGATTCCGATTCCGCTCTCGATCCACTCGCACGCCACCACCGGCATGGCCGTAGCCGCCCTGCTCAAGGCCGCCGAGGCCGGGGCCGATCTGCTGGACGTCGCCATCTCCTCGATGGCCATGGGCACTAGCCACCCGCCGACGGAGACCATGGCGGAGATATTCAAGGGCACCCCGTACGATACCGGCATGGACATCGAGCTGCTGGCCGAGATCGCCGCCTACTTCCGCGACGTGCGCCGCAAGTACAAGTCCTACGAGTCCGCGTTCGTCGGCGCGGACACCCGCATTCTCGTTTCGCAGGTCCCCGGCGGCATGCTCTCCAACTTGGAGAGCCAGCTCCGCGAACAGGATGCGGCGGACAAGATCGACGACGTCCTGGCCGAGATCGCCGTCGTGCAGAAGGACTTCGGCTATCCGCCGCTCGTCACGCCGACCTCGCAGATCGTCGGCACGCAGGCGGTCATGAACGTCCTCTTCGGCCGCTACCAGCGGCTCACCAACGAGAGCCGGAATCTGCTGGTCGGCCACTACGGCGCCACGCCGGTCGCGCCCAGCCCGACCCTCGTGAAGCAGGCCCTCCACGAGCTGAAGATGCCCAAGCCGGTCGAGAGCCGCCCGGCCGACCACCTGCCGGCGGAGATGGAAAGGCTGGGAAAGGAGATCCGGGAGAAGACCGGCCTCGAAAACGTCAACGCGGAGGATGTGCTCACGTACGCCATGTTCCCCCAGGTTGCGCTGGCGTTCTTCCAAACTCGTTCGAAGGGCCCGGTCCGCATCGAGGCGCCTGCCGATAAGGCACCCCCCGCGCCGGCCGCCGAGAAGCCGGCAGCGCCGCCCGCGGGCGCCCCCGCGCAGAGCCCCGAGGAGCCGTCGCGCTATGTGATCCGCGTGGACGAGGATTCCTTCGCCGTTACGGCCACGCCGGAGCGCGACGGGCGATTCGTGGTCACGGTCGACGGCCACTCGTACGCGATTGCGGTCGGAGAGCCGACCGCGGCGGCCGCGGAGCCGCCGCCGCAGGCGGCCGGCCAGGGAGCGCCCGTGCTGGCGCCGATGCCCGGGACGGTCATCAAGCTGGCCTGCGCCGATGGCGCGACCGTCCAGAAGGACCAGACCGTCCTCATCCTTGAGGCGCTGAAGATGCAGATGGAGATCCGCAGCACAGCGGCGGGCCGCATCCGCTACTGCGTGCGGCCGAACGACGCGGTGAAGGCGAAGGCCGTCCTCGCGGAGGTGTCGTGAACCGCCCCCCCCTGCTCCAGTCGAAGCGCGCGATCCTGACCTGCACCGTCGCCCTCGCGGCCCTGATCTGCCTCGCCGGCCACGTGTGGGGCACCGTTGTCGCGCCCGGCTCGCTCGACTCCGGCCCGGCTGTGGCCGCGGCGGCCGCGGCCCAGCCCGATAGCATCTCGTTCGCCGGGGCCATCGAGAACATCGGGCGCACGACGGGCATCCACGCCTTCGCCGTCGGCGCCGGATGGAAGCAGCTCCTGATGATCGTCGTCGGGTTCGTCCTGCTCTACCTCGGCGTCAAGAAGGACTTCGAGCCGCTCCTGCTCGTGCCGATCGGCTTCGGCACCATCTTCGTCAACGTGCCGTTCGCGGGCATGGGCTCCGAGCACGGGCTGCTCGGCATCATCTTCAAGGCCGGCATCCAGAATGAGCTGCTGCCGCTCATCGTCTTCATGGGCATCGGCGCGCTGTCGGACTTCGGCCCCCTGCTCGCCAGCCCGCGCACCGCGATCCTGGGCGCGGCCGCGCAGTTCGGCGTGTTCGGCACGCTGATGGGCGTCGTGGCCCTCAACGGCCTGCCGTTCATCGACTTCAACATCCGGGAGGCATGCTCGATCGCCATTATCGGCGGCGCCGACGGCCCCACCTCGATCTACGTCGCGTCGAAGTACGCGCCTCATCTCATGGGCTCGATCGCCGTGGCCGCCTACTCGTACATGGCGCTCGTCCCGCTGATCCAGCCGCCGATAATGCGGCTGCTCACCACCAAGAAGGAGCGCCTGATCCGGATGCAGCAGGTGCGCCCGGTCAGCCGGACGGAAAAGATCGTCTTCCCGCTGCTGGTCGTGGCCCTCTGCACGCTCCTGCTCCCGTCGGCCATGCCGCTCATGGGCTGCTTCGCCTTCGGCAACTTCATCAAGGAGACCGGCGTGGTCGAGCGCCTCTCCAAGGCGCTTCAAAACGAGGTGATGAACATCGCGACGATCCTGCTCGGGCTCGGAGTCGGCATGCAGATGGAGGCGAGCCAGTTCGTGCAGGTGCAGACCCTCGGCATCATCGTGCTCGGCCTGCTCGCGTTCTCACTCGGAACCGCGGGCGGGGTGATCTTCGCGAAGATCATGAACCTCTTCTCTCCGAACAACCCGATCAACCCGCTGATCGGTTCGGCCGGCGTGTCCGCGTTCCCCATGGCCGCCCGCGTGTCGAACAAGCTCGGGCTCCAGTACGACCCCCACAACTTCCTGCTCATGCACGCGCTGGGCGCAAACGTGGCCGGCCAGATCGGATCGGTCGTGGCCGCCGGCGTCATACTCGCCATCTTCGGAAACTGACCCGCCGGCCAGCCTACCGGATGGTCGTCAGGATCCCGGGCGACGGGTAGCGGACCTGCAGGAATACGGCTGACCCCGGCTGCGCGGCCAGCGGACTGGGGGGATTCACGTTGCCCAGCCCGTTCGTCACCGAGACGGTGCCCACGAAACCCGCATACGCGTTGCTGACCGCCAGCGCCGGCACGGCGGCATCCTGCCCCGCAAGCAGCAGATCTCGATGCTTCGGCTGAACGGCCCGATACCACACGGCGATCCGGCCGCCCCCGCCCCCGCCGCCATTGCCCGTGCCGGTCCCGCCATTCGCCGCCAGCCGGCTGCCGGCCGAGGAAAGCAGCCGCCCGCACACCACCAGGATGCTGCCGCCCGCGCCGCCCCCGCCATGCAGGCCAAACGTGCTGTCGCCGTTGGCGCTGATCGTCCCGTCCAGCCGGAGCGTCCCCGGCGTCTCGATCCACACCACGCCGCCGCCGTTCCCGCCGAACCCCGGATAGTTTCCACTGCTCCCGGCCCGCATCGGAGCGTTCGTCAGGCCATACGCCACGCCTCCGGCGCCCGACGATCCGCTGCCGCCCTTTCCGCCGTGCCCGCCGCCGCCGTGGTTCAGGCCGCCGCGCCCCGGCCCATCCGGGCTCATATACCCACGCCCCTCCGCGCTGAACCCGCCTCCCGAGTCGATCCCCACATCGCCCAACACCCGGAACAAGGGCGCCCCGCCGGTCATCGGATCGGCCGCCGCATACACCCAGCACCCGGTCGCCACGCTCACCGGGCCGCGCACCTCGACCAGCGCGCCGTACTCCCCGGCGCTGCCGTTCGTCGGGCCCGCCGCAACCGCGAAACTCGATCCGCCCGTCACCACGAGGCTCCGGCACGCGAGTTGCGACCGGCCGGGCAGCCCGAGAAACGAGCCATTCCTCAGCTCGATGCCGTCCGTGACGCTCACCACCATCCCCGTACCCCCGAGCGTCAGGCGGCAGTCGTCCATGGTCAGGCGGCCCAGAACCCAGTTCGTGAAGCCCGGAACGAAGAGCACAACGTCGCGAAAGAGGCCCCCGGTCACGTTCGTCGAGAGAAATGATGCGTCCGCCACATACAGCGTCCCGTGCTCGCTCCCCCGTCCCAGCGCCGGCTCGTACCCGCCCACCCCGCGCGACGCAGAGAAGCGCACGCCGGGGTTGTACCCCCCCTGGGCCTCGGGCTCATACACGACCGCGATCCGTCCGCCACCACCCGGGCTCCCGCTGCCGGTTCCGGCCGCGCCGTTCGCGCGAAGCACGCCACCCACGCTCCCTTCGAAACGGCGGCAGACCACGTAGATCCCACCGCCCGATCCGCCGCCGCCGTGCAGATCCAGCGGACCACCCCCATTTGCCGTCAACGTGCCATCGATCCGCACGGTCCCGGACGGTGCCTCAATCCGGATCAGACCGCCGCCGTAACCGCCAAACAGCAGATGCCCGCCACCGCTGCCGCAGTCGGATACCGAGGCCGGAGCGCCATAGGTCGAGCCCCGATTGGTTGTCTCGCTGAGCGCGGCGCCTGCACCGCCATACCCGCCGCCGCCGCCGTATCCGCCCACGCCGACGTTCGCGCCCGCGCCCGGCCCCAGCGTCCGCGCATAGCCCCGCCGATCCGCGTTGAACCCGCCTCCGGCCATGACGACCATACTCCCGGCCCGCAGCCGCGGAGACCCGCCGTTCCTCTCGTCCGACTGCGGATACACCCAGCAGTTGCTGCCGACGGTCAGCGCGCCGGCAATCTCGGCCAGCCCGCTGAAGCCAGGCGGCCCGCCGTTCGTCTGCCCGCTGTAAAGCCAGAGCGACGACCCGCTCGTGAGCGTCACCCCGCCGCCGCACGTCAGCCTGAAATCACCGGCCAGCCCCAGCCCGCCCCGCTCGATCAACAGGTCGGAGTCCACCGCCAGCACGAAGCCGGTCGGACCGAACGTCACGCTGCAGTCCCGGATCGTCAGGCTGGACACCCACCAGTTCGTGAACCCTGGGATGAACAGCCGCACCCCCCGCAGAAACTGCCGGTCCAGCACGGTGGACAGGAACCCCGCGTCGGGCAGGTGCAGCGTCCCGTCCTCACCCGGTCGGAAGCCCGCGGCCCCCGCCGAGGTCAGGAATCGCACCCCCGGCATGCCCACAGACGCCTGCGCACCCGGATCGTAGAGGACCGAGAGCCGCCCGCCGCCGCCGCCGCTGCCCGTGCCGCTTCCACCGCCGCCGCCGGCACGGATCAGGCCGTTCGTGTCGCCCGCCAGAGCGCGGCACGCCATGTAGATCGCCCCGCCGGCGCCGCCGGCCGTATTCGCGCTCGGCGCATCCTGGCCGTCGGCCGAAACCGTGCCGAACACGGAGGCCGTGCCCGACACCTCGATCCGGACCACCCCGCCGCCGCTGCCGGCTCCTCCGCCCAGCGCGCCGCCGCCGCTGCCGGGCTCGCCGGGCTCCGATAGTGAGTCGTACGGGGCGCCCGGCCGTGTCCCGGATCCGCCCAGTCCCCCCGCCCCTCCGTGTCCTCCTCCGCCCAGACTATCCGCCAGTCCACCAAAAGGCCCGTTGCCCGCCGCGTAGCCGCGGGCGTCGGCCGTAATCAGCCCCCCCGTCGCGATCAAGAGCTCGCCACAGGCGATCCATATCCGGCTGGCCGTTTGATTGGTCCGAAACGCGGATGGAAGACCGATTGTCCCTCCGCTCTGGACGACGAGATTGCTCGCCGCCAACAGCGAGTACCAGTTGGTGAAGACGACGGTCGCGCCGCTGCTCACGCGCACGGCCGCCGCAGTCTTCGCGCTGCTGATCCGCACCAGGCCCGAGCCGATTACCGCGTCGTCGATCGCCCGCGGCACGCCGGCGGGCAGCCAGTTCGTCGCGCTCGACCAGTCGCCGATTCCGGACCACGTTCGAATCGTGATCACGCCGTCATCGTCGTCAATCCGACATGTGGCGGCAGCCCGCGCCAGCACGCCCGAGACCGGGTCCGACAGTCCGACCGAGAAGGTCTCCCACGGATACTCGTCCTCCGCGTCGCCATTGACCGGCACGGCAACCGTGCCCGACACCTGCCCCGCCGGTATCGCCAGCACTCCGGACGTCGATGTGTAGTCGCCCTCAGCCTGCGCCATCCCGTTGGAGCTGGCGTATGCCACGGTCACATCCACCACGCTCGTGGCTGACAGCGAGACGACAAAGACGGCGGACGTCGTTCCGGCGTTGCCCTCAAGGACCGAGCAGTCCGCAATGGAGACCTCCGGCCCGGGTGTCGTGAACGTCACGCTCGC
The DNA here is from genome assembly GCA_964431965.1 of uncultured Verrucomicrobiota bacterium. Classification (GTDB taxonomy): domain Bacteria; phylum Verrucomicrobiota; class Kiritimatiellia; order CAIKKV01; family CAYSLU01; genus CAYSLU01. The sequence goes on along the minus strand of CAYSLU010000136.1, from coordinate 1,958 downwards.
ATCGGCCCAGTCTGATGTCATCGCGCTCGCGGCAAAGCACCGATAGGCGTACGCCTTGTTCGCCAGCAGCCCGCCCACGGGCAGTTCGAACGCGCCCAGAGCCTCGCCAATGGAGACCGCATGGAGCCACGCTCCGGTGTCCGACCCGCCGTCGACGTCGCCCCAGCACACGTACGCGGTCGGCGTCGGATTTCCGGCCAGCACCCGGCCCCTCAGGACGGCCGATGTCGGACTCAGACTCCCGACCCCGGCGCCGTTATCGACCGTCACGGCCCCACCGACCGTCGAGAACCGAAGCGAGGGCGCCGCCCAGGCTTCGCCCGCGTCGTTCGTCGCGTAGAACCGCGCGTGATAGACGGTCCCGGGCGAAAGCCCGATCAACTCATTCGTGAACACGGCTGGCGCGTTCGTCCCGAACCAGTTGGTATTGGCCCAGGCATCGCGATTCGAGAGCCCGTCGCCCTCCCCCCAGAAGCAGCACACAGCCGTCGGCGAGAAGCCCGTTGCCGTCAGCGAACCGACCGCCGCCCCCGCCGAATCGGTGACGTTCGTCACATACTCGTTCGTCACGGCCGGCGCCGTGATCACCACGAAGACCGTCCCGGTCGCGCCGTTCGCATAGCCGGCCGCCCCGTTCACATTGTTGCTCGGCGGCACGGAGGAGATATCCGAGAAGCGCCAGATCGCGATGCGCCCTCCGCCGCCGCCCGCCCCGTTTCCGTTGCCGGTTCCGCCTTTCGCCGAGATTCGGCCGGTGACGCCGTTGGAGAATGCGCCGCACTTCACGAAGACCCCGCCGCCGGCGCCCCCCGGGCCGTGGGTCTGGAACCCCGGCTCACCGTCCGCCGACAGCACGCCGTCGAGCGCCACGTTGCGCCCGGCCTCAACCCGGATCAGACCGCCGCCCGAGCCGCTCGTGCCCGTGTTGGTGCCAGCCGAGCTACCCGGATGCACGGGCGCGAACGTCGATCCATACGCCGCGCCACCCGGGCTCGCGCCCGAGCCGTTTCCCCCTCTCCCGCCGTAGCCGCCGCCGCCGTACGACACGCCCCGGCCGTTCCCCTGCCCCAGCCCGAAGCCGCGCGCGTCGGCATTCACGGTGCCGCCGAACGCCACCGTGAAATCCCGCACGCGAAACAGGGGGCTCCCCCCGCTGAAGTACTCGGAGTTCGGGTAGACCACACCCCCGCCCATGACGGCCATATCCTCCCGCACGTCAACCAGTGACCCGTAGTTCGGCAGGGCGGCGTTCGTCGCTCCCGCATACAGTGCGAGGACCCCTCCCGACATCACGCGCAGGCTCCGGCACGCCAGCCGGGAGTTTCCCGACACGCCCAGCGTTCCGCCGTTCTGAAGCTCCACGTCGTTCGTCACCGCCAGCACGAGCCCCGTGTAGGCAAACACCAGAGAGCAGTTGTTCAGCGTGAGGCTTTCGGGAGCCCACTCCGTCAGCCCCCCGATGTGAAGGAACGCGGCCTGAACGAAGCCGCTGGGTGGATTCGTCGAGAGCAACGACGCATCCGGAAAATAGACCGACCCATCCTCCGACACCCGCCACGAAGCGCCCGGGTACCCGCCGCCCGAGCGAGCGGCCGAAAAGCGCACGCCCGGGTTCACCCCTGCCTGTGCGGACGGGTCATACAGCATCGCGACTCGCCCGCCTCCACCGCCGCCGCCACCGCTGATTCCGCTGCCGCCACCGGCGCGAACCAGGCCGCTCGCACCGCCGTCATAGCGGGAGCACACGACCCGGATTCCGCCGCCCGAGCCACCGCCGCCGTGCGTGGACAGCGCGGACTCCGCGTTCGCCGTGAGCGTGCCGGCGATGGTCACCGTCCCGGTCGCGGCTTCGATCGCGATCACCCCTCCCCCGGCCCCACCGAGCATCGCGTGGCCACCCCCGCTGCCCGCCAGCGCCGGACCGGCCGGATCGTCGTAGGTCGCGCCACGCGCCGCAT
>CAYSLU010000135.1:0-9633 GCA_964431965.1 uncultured Verrucomicrobiota bacterium | reverse complement strand
TCGAGATCCCGTTCCCGATGAGCGACAAGCTGCTGAACGACTTCATGGAGGTCGTGTACCACCAGCGCCGGCTGGCTCCGGAGCGGGAAGACGTGGAGCGTGCCGAGCGCGACCTGCGGCAATCCGACCTGGCCGTGCGGCTCCTGACCGATGCGGAGGGGCGGCCGCTGCTGACTGACGACGAGATTCGCAGCCTGGCCGGGGGGATGCGGCGCGTCCACTTCACGCGCTGCGAGACGCTGTTCCGGCAGGGCGACGAGGGCGACTCGTGCTATGTGATTGCGAAGGGGCGGGTCGCCGGCGCGGTGGCGTCGGACTCGGGCACGGCCAACCGGTTTGAGCTTGGCCCTGGCGCGGTCGTAGGCGAAATGAGCCTGGTGGCGGGCGTGCCCCGCGCGGCCACGGTGACGGCGGTCACGGAGGTCGAGGTACTGGAGATGGGGGCCGAGGTGTTCGTGCGGCTGCTCGGCCTGCGCCCGGAGATCCCGGAGCGCCTGTCCCGCATCGTGGCGGAGCGAGCGGCCGCGAACGCGGAAGCCGTTGACCGGCTCAAGGCGGCGCGCGGGGCGGACGCCGGGTCGCCGGTTGAAGCGAACCGCCTGCTCAAGCGGTTCATGCGCCTGCTCGGCCTGGGCGGGGCGGGCGCCGGTGCGGCCCCATGAGCGCGCCGTCCGTCCGCCGCGTTCCCGCGCCCGTTCTGGCCTTCGCCGTCCTGTCGATCGCGGGCCTGGCGGCGCTTGCCGGCGCCGGCCTGTGGATCCTTCAGCGGATGTACCGGCAGGCCGAGCACGCGGAGGCGGCTCGGGCGGTCCTGGAGGTTGGGAACCGCCTGGCCGGGCAGTTCGCGCGGCACCCGGCGGCCTCTGCGCCCCGCGCTTCGGACGCGGCCTGGTCCGAGTTCTCCCGCATGGCCTACTCACTGGGCCTGGTCGAGCCGGGGCTGCGCTACGTTTCGGTGGCCGAGGACGGCGTGGTCCTGTACCACGAGGAGCTGGCCGCCGGGCGGGCCGCGACGGAGCCCGGCGGGGCGGCCCGGATCGGCCGGACGGTGCTGAAGGCCGCGGACGGTGACGTGCCGGTCCTGACCTTCACGCTGCCGGTTGTGGGTGGCGATGCGCGCCGATCCGTCCAGGTGGCCATCCGCCGGGACGCGGTGGAGCAGCGGGAGGCCGCGGCCCTGGCGGCGCTGGCCGCCATGTTCCGAACCGCGCTGGGGGCGATCGCGGTGTCGTTCGCGCTGACGGCGGTGGTGATTGGCTGGCTGGTCGGGCGGGAGCTGCGCCGCGAGCGCCGGCGCCGCCAGGACGAGCATCTGGCCTTTGCCGGCGCCATGGCCGACGGCATCATCCACGATTTCCGCAACCCGCTCTCCGCGCTGAAGCTCGACGTGCAGATGATCCAGCGGGAGGCGGCGCGGGGCGCGGAGGCCCGGCCGGAGCGCCTGGGGGAGCTGGGCGGCCGGGCGGCCCGCACGATCGACCGCATCGACGCGCTCCTCAAGGAGTTCCTGTTCGTCGGGCGGCCGGACGCGGCCGCGCGCGAGCCGGTCGACCTGGTCGCCTGCGTCCGCGACTGCCTGGACCTGCTGACGCCGCGCTTCGAGCGCCTGGGCGTGGCCATCGCGGCGAAGTTGCCGGAGGGGGGCGCCGTCGTGGAGGCCCACCCCGCCGGGCTGAAGCGGGCGCTGCTGAACATCCTGACCAACGCCGAGCAGGCGTCGGCCCCGGGCGGGACGATCCGGGTTGAGGTGCGGGTGGAGCCGGACGCCGGGGTGATCGAGGTCGCGGACGAGGGGCCGGGGATACCGCGTCATCTGAGGGGCCGGGTGTTCGACATGTTCGTGTCGGGCCGGCCGGGCGGAACCGGCTTGGGGTTGAGCCTGGCGCGGACGGCGATCGAAGGGTGCGGCGGTCGCGTCACGGCCGAGGAGCCCCGCGGGCGCGGCGCGCGGCTGGTAGTTCGCCTGCCGCTGGCGCCGGAAGGCGAGGACGGCGGGGCTAACTCCCGTTCCTGTGCCGTCAGCGATACGAAGAACGCGCGCTGAGCATACGCGCCGGCTGGGCGGACTGGGCCCCATCCGCCTCGCGGTATGTCCCGTTCCATCGCGGACTCGGAACAGTGGATCGGGGCAACCTCGCCCGGCCGTGGCGACTGCTTTTCGGGAGGGCCCGCGGCCTCGCGGGCCGGGCGATGGCGCGAATCCGGTTCGGCCCGTTCAGTGGCCGGTCCGGCCTTTGACCAAGACGTCCCGGCAAAACGCTTGCCTCGGGGATGGAGAATGCCCGATAGTTCCGCGCAATTCCGGCGGCCGGCCGCCGGGGAGGAGGCGATGCGATGCGCATGTTCCGAGTGATACTATTCTTGGCGGTTTGCGGGGCTCTGGCTTCGTCGTGCTCGGTCCAGCGCGATACGCCGAAGGTGTCCGCGGAGAAGCGGGAGGAAGTGCGGCCGGCTCCGCTGCTGGGCGGAACGGGCACGGCTCCGCAGTGGAAGGGCGCGGCGCCCAGCCAGGCCGGCGCGTTCCGGTTCGTTGTGCTGGGGGATCGCACGGGCGGCCACATCCCGGGCGAGTGGGAGGCCGCGGTCGCGGAGGCGAACCTGCTGAAGCCCGACCTCGTGCTGTGCGTCGGCGATCTGATCGAGGGCTACTCGACCAACGTCGTGGCCCTCAACCGCATGTGGGATGAGTTCGACTCGCTGACAGCGAAGCTGGACGCGCCGTTCTACATGGTGGCGGGCAACCACGACATCGGCAACGAGGTCATGCGGCGCGAGTGGCTGCGGCGCTACGGAGTCGACGGGCGCAGCTACTACAGCTTTGATTTCCGGAACTGCCACTTTGTGGTGCTGGACACGCCGACCGCCTTGTTCTCGCCGGACTTCATGGCGGGCCAGCTGGAGTGGCTGAAATCGGATCTCGAGGCGGCGGCCGGGGCTGAGCACGTCTTCATCTTCTACCACCACCCGCAGCCCGATGGCGGAGAGGCGTGGGTGAAGCTGGCCGGGATGCTCAACGCGGGCCGGACGACCGTCTTCAACGGGCACTGGCACGCGCTGAGCTACACGGTTTCCGCGGGCATCCCCGTCTATGTGCTGTCGGCGTCGGCCGCGGGCGTGGGCGGCGGTCAGCGCGAGCTGGGGGAGCTTCGGATGCTGGCGCACGTGGCCGTCGACCGCGGCCAGCCGACCGTGGCGGTGCTGCCGCTCCACGAGGTGCTGCCGGGCGACTTCATCCGGCGCGAGTTCGTCGATGCGTTCAAGGTCGCCGTGCAGGGCGGCGCGCCGACGTCGATCCCGGCGTCGGGCGGAGTCGTTTCGCTGTCATGGTCGAACCGGCTCGCGTGGCCGATGAGCGTCCGCGTGGAGTGGACGAACCGGGCGTGGCGGGTCACGCCGCCGGCCGCGGCCGTATCGCTCAGGCCGGGCGAGGCCGTGAGCCTGCCGTTCGACGTGCGGCCGGACGGATCGGGCGGCGGCCGGGCGGTGGCGTCGGTGACGGTCACGGCGACGAACCCGGCGGGGCGCGAGGTGTCGGTGACCCGCTCGCAGCCCGTCGCGCTGTACGAGAGCATGGACATCCCGGCCATTTCGGGGATCCGGGTGGACGGCCGCGCGGACGAGTGGGGGGTGGTGCGCGGGCTGGCGCTGGCGGAGCCCCGCTACGTGTGGGACGGCGCCGCGAGCTGGAAGGGCGCGAAGGATTTCTCGGCGCGGTTCATGGCGGCCCACGATACGAACCGGCTCTACGTCTGCGTTCAGGTGACCGATGACCTGGTGTGCACCGATGCGGCGGAGACGTGGAACAATGATGCGGTGGAGCTCTACTGGGACGCGCGGCCGGCGTCGGCCCAGAACGGCCTGCATGGCCCGGGGACCGGGCAGGTGATCGTCCCGGTTCCGAAGCAGGGCGTCACGCCGACGCTTCAGTGGGAGATGGGCGGCCGGCCGGCTCCGTCGAACCTGGTGGCGGCGGTGGCCCGGTGCGACGGCGGATACGTGTGCGAGATGTCGGTTCCGCTGGACGAGCTGCGCGGCGCGCCGGCGGTGGCGGGCGCGACGATCAACCTGGAGGTCCAGATCAACGACCGGGATGTGGAGCGGGGCGCGGGCACCGTTTCGCGCATGAACACGAGCGGGGCGGACAGCAGCTACCGGGTGACGCGGCACTACGCGCGCTGCATGTTCCGGTGATGCGGCGAGGGGGAGACGATGCAGCAGTCGACGGGGTTCGTGATTTCGGTCATGTCGCGCGACCGGGTGGGGATCGTGGCGGGGGTTACCCGCGCGATCCTGGACCTGCGCGGGAACGTGGAGGCGCTCAGCCAGACGGTGCTGCGCGGCTACTTCACGTTCATCCTCACGGTCCGCTTTCCGGAGCCGCGCGGCATCGACGAGGTCCGGGGCGCCGTGGAGGGGTCGGGCGCGGCCGGCGAGCTGTCGGTCTCGGTGAAGGTCCGGGAGGACGCGGCGGCGAAGGCGTCCGCGGTGGACGGCGACCAGTTCGTGATCACGATCATGGGCAAGGACCGCCCGGGCGTGATCGCGCGCATCAGCTCGTACCTGTCGAGCCGGAGCATCAACATCGTCGACCTGTATGCGTACACGGAGGGCGACAGCTTCGTGATGGTGAGCCAGGTGCTCATCCCGCGCGCGATGGACGTCCGGCAGCTGCAGATCGACCTGGAGTCGCTGCCGCTGGGGAGCGACCTGCTGATCCGCCTGCAGCACGAGGACATCTTTGTGGCGACGAACGAGATCGATTTCCGGCAGAAGGGGATTCGGGCGAGGTGAACCATGCTGCGCTGTGAAGACATCATGGCGACGATCGGGATGTTCCAGCGGGAGCACCTGGACGTGCGCGCGGTGACGATGGGGCTGAACCTGCTGGACTGCGCGAGCCCGGACGTCGAGCAGGTCTGCCGGAAGATCCGCCGGAAGATCGCGGACCGGGCGGGCCGGCTGGTGGCCGTCTGCGACGAGGTGTCGGCGAAGTACGGCATCCCGGTCGTGAACCGTCGCCTGGCCGTTTCGCCGATCAGCGCGGTGGCGGCGTCGCAGGGGCCGGCGGGGTTTCTCCAGATCGCGCGCGCGCTGGACGAGGCCGCGAAGGAGGTCCGGATCAACTTCATCGGCGGCTACACGGCGCTGGTGCAGAAGGGCTTCACGGCGGGCGAGCGCGCGCTGATCGAGTCGCTGCCGGACGTGCTCTCGGGCACGGAGCACGTGTGCAGCTCGGTCAACGTGGCATCGACGAAGGCCGGGATCAACATGGATGCGATCCTGAGCGTGTCCGAGATGATCGTCGAGACCGCGCGGCGGACGGCGGCCCGCGACGGGTTCGGCTGCGCGAAGCTGGTGGTCTTTGCGAACGTCCCGGAGGACAACCCGTTCATGGCGGGCGCGTACCTGGGCTACGGCGAGCCGGAGTGCGTGATCAACATCGGCGTCAGCGGCCCCGGCGTCGTGAAGTCGGCTCTCGAGCGGCTCCTGGCGGGCGGGGGCAGGATCAACCTCGGCGCCCTGGCCGAGGAGATCAAGACGACGTCCTTCCGGGTCACGCGCGTCGGCGAGCTGATCGGTCGCGAAGTGGCGTCCGTGCTGGGCGTGAGCTTCGGGATTGTGGACCTGTCGCTCGCCCCGACCCCGGTGGTGGGCGACAGCGTGGGCGAGATCCTGCAGACGATGGGCGTGCGCCACATCGGCGGCCCGGGGTCCACGGCCGCGCTGGCCATGCTGAACGACGCGGTCAAGAAGGGCGGCATGTTCGCATCGTCCTCGGTGGGCGGCCTCTCCGGCGCGTTCATCCCGGTGTGCGAGGATCGCGCGCTCGCGGAGGCGGTGGAGGCCGGGCACCTCGGGCTCGAGAAGCTGGAGGCCATGACCAGCGTCTGCTCGGTCGGGCTGGACATGATTGCGGTGCCGGGGGACACGGATGCCGATACGATTGCGGCGATCATCGCCGACGAGATGGCGATCGGTGTCGTGAACAGCAAGACCACGGCCGTGCGGATCATCCCGGTGCCGGGCAAGAAGGCGGGCGAGCGGGCGGTGTTCGGCGGTCTCTTCGGCGAGAGCGCCATCCTGCCGGTGCGCTGCCCGGGGTCTTCCTCCGAGTTCGTGCGCCACGGCGGGCGCATCCCAGCCCCGCTGCACTCGCTGAACAACTGAGCCCGCTCCGGCCCGGCCCGGCCTCTACCGAGCCGCGGGCGCGGCGCGCGCGGGCTCGATCTGCTGGTAGCGGCGGCACTCGTCGACCAGCTGCCGGGTCTCGGCCATCGTGCGGTGCGGGTAGGCGGCGATGCTGAAGACGGTGTTGTCGCCCGGCATGACCTGCGCGAACGACCGGCGCACGTCCTCCTTCATCTTGGCGATATCCCAGCCCGGGTCGGCCATGGGGCCGATGCCGGCGATGATGGCGATCCGGTCCCCGAGCATCCGCCGTCCGTCCGCGAGGGTTACGTTTCCGATGGGCGGCTCGGTGAAGGCGTGGACGGCGTCCATGCGCGTGCGGCGGTAGATCGGAAGCAGGTCGTGGATGAGGCCGCACGAGTGGTGGAAGTAGATCTTGCCGGCGGCATGGCAGAGGTCCGCGCGCTCGTCGGTGAGCGCAAGATTATACTCCGCAAACATCGCGGGGGAGATCGTGTTGGTGGACGTGTCGTCCATGCCCACGAAGATGTCGTGTCCGGAGTCGAGGGCGATCCTCAGCTGGGCCTGGTACGACTGCTCCATGACCCGGAACAGGTCGCGCAGCGCGTCGGGCGCGTCGGCATGGAGATAGGCCAGCGCCTCGACGCCGCTGTACTGGCGGTACATCATGCCGAGCGGCGTGCCGGCCATGAAGCACATGATCACGCCGTCGTCACCGATGAGGGTGCGCCGGGCGGCAATCCGGTCGCGCTCGCTCGGATTGGGCGAGTGGGTGGCGTCCTCGAACAGGCAGGCGAGCGGGGCGAGGTCCTTCGGAGTCTTGACCATGTGCTCGACCGTGTAGGACGTGCCGTCCTCGCGGCACTGGCGCACGACCTGCCGGATATCGCCGGCCGGCGTGTGCCAGACCTGGATCGTGTCCTCGCCGTCCGTGCGGGTCTCGGATGTCACCGTCCGGTAGGCGGTTCGCACCGGCATGGGCATGTAGTCCGTGACGTCCAGCCCGAGGTGCCGCGAGAAGGTGACGGTGGTTCCGTCGTTCCACTGCACGTGGCGCAGCGCCTCGGCCAGCGCCGGATCCATGCCTTCGCGGTTCGGCTGGTTGTACGGATCGACGTGGCCGCAGAGGGGGATCCACTCGGGCATCTCGTGGCGGAGCACGCGGAACAGGTTTTCGCGGGGTGTCAGCACGGCACGCTCCTTCCGGCGCCTGACCGGCGCACGCCAGAAGCTACACGATGTGCGGTGTCCTCCGCCAGCGAGAAGCGGGGCCCGGCGAGGGGGGCAGGCGGTCCCGGCATCACTTCACCCCGGGCGGGACGGCTGCGGTGCGCCGCTCCGGCCAATCCGGCGTTGCCATCGTTCCGGCTGTTCCTGTATTGTTCGGGGCGTTACGCGGGTGGCCATTCCGGCCGCCGCCGCGGACGTCGGATTTGAGGGCAACCATGAGGCTTTTCCCCATCGTGCTGACTGTGGCCGTGCTGGCCGCCGGGAGTGTGGGCGGAGCGGGCTGCGGCCGGCGGGCCAGCGTCCCGCCGTTCCAGGCGGGGATTGCCGCCATGCAGAAGGGCGACTGGGCGGCCGCCGCGAAGGCGTTCGAGGACGTGGTGAAGGACCGGCCGGATCACGCATCGGCGAACTGTCACCTGGGCATCGCCTACTGGAAGCAGGGCCGGCTCGAACTGGCCGCCGAATCGTTCAAGCGGGCGGCCTCCCTCGCGCCGACCGACCCGCAGCCGCTGGAGTATCTGGGCTGCGTCTACATGCGCATGGAGCGCTGGGTTGAGGCGGGCGAGGCCCTCGACGGGGCGAGCCGCCGCGCGCCGAAGCTGGCCCGCATCTACACGCAGTGGGGGCTCGTGCAGATGAAGGCGAGCGGGCCCGATGCGGCGCGGGAGTACTTCCTGTTCGCCTTGGGGCGCGAGCCGCTCTACGGGCCGGCCCTGTACAACATGGCGGTGCTGAACCGCGACGCGTATCACGACGCGGCGGAGGCGACGCGCTACTTCCAGCGGTTCCTGGAGGTGGGCGGTTCCCCGGAGTACGTGAAGGAGGCGCGCCGTTCGCTCAAGGAGCTGGCGGCGGCGCCGCCCGGCGACGCCGTCGGCAAGGCGCGAGCGGGGAGCCCGGAGTCACCCGAGGCGGGGCGGGCGGCTGCGGGCACCGGATCCGCGGGGGGCAAGACGCCGCCGGTGCCGGCCATCATGCCCAAGCTGGTATTCCGGAAGCCGGCGAAGCCGGACACGCGGATGGCGGTGGACGCATTCGAGCGCGGCGCGGGGTATCAGCGCGCATCCGACTGGAACCGGGCGATCTACCACTACACGCGAGCCATCGAATCGGACGACACCTACCTGAACGCGTACTACAACCTGGGGTTGGTCTACCAGGCGACGAAGGCGCGGGAGCAGGCGCGGGACTGCTTCGTCTACGCGCTGCGGCTGAAGCCCGACATGGTGAACACGCGGTACAACCTGGCGCTGGTCCTGAGGGATATGGGCCAGGAGCGGGCGGCGGTCGACGAGCTCAGCGCCGCGCTGCAGATTGACCCGAACTACGCCGACGCGCACCTGGTGTTGGGCGTGATTTACCAGAGCCACCCTGATAAGCTAACGGACACGCGGCGACACTTCTCGCGCTACCTTGAGCTGGCTCCCAACGGGCAGGCGGCCAAGGACGCGCGGCGGTGGCTGGAGTACAATCGCGCGCGGTGACATGCGCCGTGGGCGCAGCCGCGCGGCGCCACGGGCGCAGCCGGGCAGCATCCATGCATCCCACAACGGTGGCCCTAGTCGTCGACCTCCTGGCCGTGATGCTCCTGGTGCTGGGGCTGGTGCAGGGGCTTCGCCACGGACTCACCGGCGAGCTGGTGCGCTTGCTCAACGTGCTGGTTTCGGCGTTGCTGGGGATCGTGTTCTGCGACTCCTGGGCGCCGTACGTGAGCGGGGCGGCGCCCGGCCGGTGGGCTTGGATTCTGGCGTTCGTGTCGATTGCGGTCGTCTCGTTCGTCGTTCTGACGAGCATTCGGTACGTGATCAGCCGGATGTTTCACCTCACCTTCGATCAGAATCTGGCGCGGGTGACGGGCGGAGTGGCCGGGCTGGCGTTCTGGCTCGTCATGGTGGTGCTGGTGTTTCTGCTGCTGAACATGGTCCCGAGCCCGCGCATCCGGGAGCTGTTCGGGAAGCGGTCCCTGGTGGGGCAGGCGATCCTCCGGGAGCTTCCGAAGCTGCACCCGAACGTCGGGCGCATGCTGTCGGGCGAGGCATTCGGGCGGGGCGAGGGCGGGGCTGGCGGGATCTGAGAGCGCACACGATATGGCGGGAGTCATTTCCAAGCGGGTGATAGAGGACATACGGGCCCGGTGCGACATCGCCGACATCATCGGCACGTACTTCCGCCTGCAGCGCAACGGGCAGAACTTCAAGGCCCTGTGCCCGTTCCACAAGGAGAAGACGCCCTCCTTCCACGTGAACCCGCAGC
>CAYSLU010000134.1:7704-9876 GCA_964431965.1 uncultured Verrucomicrobiota bacterium | reverse complement strand
CGCTGGAGGCGGCCCGCGATGCCGTGCGCCGCCACAAGCGCCAGCACGGGATCCCGGCCGGCGGCATCGTGGTGGATATCGCTCCCGGGCTGTACGAGCGGACGGAGGCTCTCGAGCTCGGCCCCGAGGACTCCGGTGCCCCCTACGCCCCCGTCACCTACCGCTCGCCCCGCCCGCATGCCGCCCGCATCCTCGGCGGCCGCCGCGTCTCCGGGTTCCAGCCGGTCACCCGTCCGGACGTTCTCGCCCGGCTGGCCCCCGAGGCACAGCCGCATGTCGCGGAGTTGGATCTGCGCGCCGCCGGCATCCGCGAGTTCGGCCGGATGGCTCCGCGCGGGTTCGCGTGCCGGACCCGTCCGGCGGCGCTCGAGCTCTTCTTCAACGGCCGGCCCATGACTCTGGCCCGCTGGCCGAACGTCGGCTTCACCACGATCAGCGGCATCCCGGAATCCGGCGCTCAGAACGACGGATGGGGCACGAAGATCGCGTCCCCGAAGGCCGGCTTCATCTACTCGGGCGACCGGCCCCGGCGATGGCAGTCCGCCCGCGATGCATGGATGCATGGCTACTGGGTGTGGGACTGGGCGAACACCTACGAGCGCATCGCCAGCTACGACGCGAAGACCGGCCTGATTCGCGCGGACAAACCCCGCAACGGCTACGGGTTCAAGACCGGCCAGAGGTTCTTCTTCCTGAACGTCCTGGAGGAGTTGGACCAGCCGGGCGAGTGGTTTCTCGACCGCGAATCCGGCATCCTCTTTTTCTGGCCGCCGACGGACGTCTCGCGCGGCGAGGCCATCGTGTCGCTCGCGGAGGCGCCGCTAATCCGCACGCGCCATGCGTCCTACGTCACGTTCGACGGGCTCGCGATCGAGTGCGGCCGCGGCTACGGCGTCGATGTCTCAGGCGGGCGAAGCGTCACGCTCTCCGGCTGCGCGCTCCGCAACCTGGGCACCTATGCGGTTCGCATCGAGGGAGGGTTCGACCATGCCGTGCTCGCGTGCGACATCGCCCACACGGGCGACGGCGGCGTGAGGCTGAAGGGCGGCGACCGACGGACGCTGACTCCCTGCAACCACCGGGTGGAGAACTGCCACGTCCATCACTTCAGCCGGTGGTCCAAGTGCTACTGCCCCGCCATCCTCGCACACGGCGTCGGGATGCGCTTCGCCCGCAACCGGCTGCACGACGCGCCCCACACGGCCATCCTCTTCACCGGAAACGACTTCACGATCGAGCACAACGACATCTATGCCGTGTGCATGGAAACCGGGGACGCCGGAGCCATCTACACGGGGCGCGACTACACCTTCCGCGGCAACGTGGTTCGCCACAACTTCATCCACCACATGGGCGGCGTCGGCATGGGCACGATGGGCGTGTACAACGACGACTGCGTCAGCGGCACGGCCATGATCGGCAACGTGTTCTACCGCGTGACGCGCGGGGCCATGCTGGGCGGCGGCCGCGACTTCCGGGTCGAGAACAACCTGTTCATCGCCTGCGAGCCCGCCATCAGCTTCGACAGCCGGGGCATCAGCCCCCACGCCAACTGGCGGGCCATGGTCTACACCACGATGAAGGAGCGGCTCGAACAGCGGCGCGCGTGGAGCCCGCCCTACAGCACCCGTTACCCCGAGATCACGGATGTCCGCCCGTTCATCGACGACCCCGCGAAGCCCGGCGTTCCGCCCGAGCACTGCGCGATCGAGCGTAACGTATCCGTCGGCGGAACGTGGATCCACCTCGACGACGGGGCGAAGCCGTACTACCAGCCGCACGACAACCTCATCACGCGCCGCGCGCCGCCGTTCCACAACGAGCGGCGGCTCGACTTCCGGACCGGGCCGGACCCGCGGCTCGGGCGCATCGGCTTCGAGCCCATCCCCATGGACCAGATCGGCCTCGCGCGCGATGCCGCGCGTCCGGTCGTGCCGCCGCGCCGCCTCGTGCACGTCGATGCCGCCGTGTCGCGCGAGCCCTTCGTGGCACGCGATGGCGCCCGCCGCGCCGGCCGTGTCGTCGTCACCGTGGAGAATCGGGGCGATGCCAGCGAAACCGGCGCCATCCGGCTCCTTCCGGGCGCGGCCGCGCCCGCTGCGGTCCGCTGGATCAGCGGCCCCGCGTACCGACTCAAGCCGGGGCAGCTGGTCCGGCTGACCGCGGATGTCG
>CAYSLU010000134.1:0-7604 GCA_964431965.1 uncultured Verrucomicrobiota bacterium | reverse complement strand
CCCGCGTTCGCCGGGGGGCGCGGGCATGGGAGGCCTCGTGCATCGAGCTCTTCGGCGCCCGGAAGCCCGACGCCCGGATCGGGCAGGTGTTCCTCATGCCGGCGGCCGGAGCGCAGCCTGCCGCAGCGTTCACCAACGAAAGCGGGCCGGCGGACAGCGCCATCCAAATCGCATCCTCAGCTGGCCGCCAAGGCTACAGTCTGCGCGCCTTGATCCCCCTCGACCGCCTCCGTCTCGCGCCCGGACAGAAGCAGTTCCGCTTCGAGGTCCAGCTGACGTCGGCCCCCGCGCCGGACGCCCCGTACGAGCACCGCACCCTGTTCGGCAGCCGCCAAGCCCACGCGCACGCGGAGCGGTTCGCCCTCGCAGCCGTGGAGCCGCGGGCACGCAGGCGATGCCTCTGACGCGCATCGCCCGGTCTCTGAGCGGCATATGTCCTCTTCGCCCCCCCGGGCCGGATCGGGGTCCCATGGCGATCCGGGCGACTCCAACCGACCGACCGGCGGCGTGGCAGTGCTAGGCCTCGACCGAGCGGATGATCTCGCTGAACGTCTCCTGCTCGTAGGTTCGGCCAACGCGCCCCTTCGCGAAGTTCCGCTGCGCCCGGCACATGAGCGTCGTGCCGCACGATGTCGGATAGCGGCCGGTCACGCAGCCCATGCACAGATGGCTGTCGCGGATGCCCAGGCACTCGGAGAGATCGGGTACGCCCAGGTAGCGCAGGCTGTCGATCCCGAGGCTCTTCGCCATGGCCGCGCATTCGGCATCCGTCGGTCGGCCCGCATAGCGCTTCCCCAGGAAACGCGGGGCGAACAGCTCGCCCAGCGTGGACATGTCGATGCCGTAAAAGCAGGGCGAAACGATCGGCGGACAGGCCACGCGGACGTGCACCTCCCGGGCGCCGCCCCGCTCCCGCAGGTTGCCCGCCAGGGCCTTCAGCGTCGTCGACCGCACGATCGAATCCTCGACCAGGAACACACGCTTGCCCTTGAGGACGGACGGGAGCGGCGTGTACTTGCGGCTGGCGCTGCTGGCGCGGGCGTTGGCCGGCTGGATGAATGTCCGGCCCACGTACCGGTTGCGGATCAGGCCCTCCACGCAGGGAATCTTCATCCGGTAGGCGTAGGCGTCAGCCGCCGCCTTGGCCGTGTCCGGCACCGGCACGACGATGCACGACTCGTCGATCGGCTGGTCCTCCATGCTCGCCAGCATCTCGCCCGTCCGGAAGCGCGCGAGGTAGACGCCCACCCCGTCGCTCGTGGACGCCACGTTGGAGAAATAGATCCACTCGAAGAAGCAGTGCGCGTGGCGCCCGGCCCGGGCGTAGCGCTCGAACCGCAGCCGCCCGTTCTCGATCACGGCCATCTCGCCGGGCTCCATGTGCCGAATGTCCGTGAAGCCCATGTTCAGCAGGGCCACGGACTCGCTCGCCGCCGCGAACAGCCGTCCCTGCACCGCCCACGACAGCGGCCGGAACCCGAGCGGGTCGCGGGAGACGAACATGCGGCCCAGGCCATCCACGAACACGATGTTGTACGCGCCGTCGAACGTCCGGGCCATGGCAGAGACCACCCGCTTGAGCGGCGCCGGCTGGTCGCCCCGCAGGTGGTACGACAGGGCGTGCATGATCATCTCGGTGTCGGTATCGAGCGAGAAGTGGTAGTGGCGGCGCTTGAGCAGCTGCTCACGCAGGTCCGGGTAGTTGGCCAGGTTGCCGTTGAACGCGAAGGTGAACCACTTCCAGAGGCGGCCGTGGTGTCGCTCGAAGGGCTGGGCGTACCGGGAGTCATCCTGGCCGCAGGTGGCGTAGCGCGTGTGCCCGATGCCGGCCCGCCCCGCGTACTCCTTCAGGATCGCGCCGTACTTCGCGACGTGCGACATCCGGAATGCCTCCGTCACCGCCCCCACGTCCTTGTACGTGTCGAGCAGCTGAGGGCGATCCGGGCTGTACGTGCTCATGCCGGCCGCCAGCTGCCCGCGGTTCTGGACGTCCAGCAGCATGGCCGGGATCAGCGGCGTCACGTTCCCGTCCGTCACCAGCCGGCTGGCCGGTCCGTCCGGGCCATGCCGTTCGTCCAGCCAATACAGCGCCACAACCCCGCATTCCTCATGAAGATCGTCACCCACGGTGGCCTCCGGACGTGTCGGTCGGCGTTGCGCCAATCCTTCGGATAGAGACGGGCGAGATGCTACCAAACCTCCCCCGCCCATCCCATCACAAATGCAGGGCGGCCCATGGCGGCTCCCGGCCGGAGCCGACCGCGCTTGCGTCCCGGCCAGCGATAGTCCAGCATCTCAGCTCGGCCGCCCGGCTGAACGACGTCACGGTCGGCAGCGTGCCCGCTGCCCGGGTCGACGACATCCAGGAGAAGACGCGCATGAGACGGTTGATGGGCAGGCTCCTCGCGGCCGGGCTGGCCGCCTCCCCGGCGCTCGCGGCACCGCTCCGGACGGCCGACGTGGCCGACTCCGCATCATGGGTCGTCCACCTCGACATGCCCCGGGTCACCGCGACGCGCATGTGGTCGCTGTCACGCGCCGAGAGCAACGGCATGTCCGTCGTGCGCAACCTCGCCGCATTCCAGAGCGCGTTCGGTGTCGATCCCGCGAAGGATCTCGACTCGGTCACGATGTACGACTCCGACTACACGCAGGGAGAGGGAGTCGCCATCCTGCGCGGCCGCATCACCGCGGCGGCTGTCCAGCCGTACCTCAGCCGTAATCCCGGCCGCCAGTCCGTCGCGTTCGGGAGCCGAAAGATCCACTTCTGGACCGACGCCGCCAAGGCCCGGGCGTGGGCGCTGTGCATCCCCGCCCCCGGCATTGCCGTAGTCAGCAGTTCGCCGGACAAGGTGAAGAGCGCGCTCCGCGTGCTCGACCGGACGGCGCCCGCGCTGAACACAAAGAGGATGCGGCTTCCCGGCCTGTCATCGGCGGTCGTGGTCGCCGCGGACCGGATCAACGGCCAAGTCGGAAACGCCGCAACCTCCGCGCTGCTCCAGAACGCCGACTGGCTGACGCTGACGGCTGACGAGGCCGCGGGCAACGTCGCCATGGCGCTGACCCTTGGGGTCGGCACGCCCGAAGACGCCGCGCGGGTGGAGCAGGCGTTCCACGCCATGACGGCGCTCATGACGCTGTCCCAGCAAAGCCCCGCCGCCGCGGACATGGCCAACGCCATCACCGTCAGCACCGCCGGCTCCGTTGTCTCCGCGAAGCTCGTGTACCCGGCCGCGGCGCTTCACCAGTTGCTGAAGGCCAAACGCGGGGCAGGGCCTACCGCGTTCTGAACCCGGCGGAGGAGCCGCTTGAGGCCACGCAGCAAACGTGAGATAGTATCGCGTTTTTTTCTCGTATCGCCGTGCTGAGGAGACCGTCGCATGAGTGGGTTTACGCTTCGGGACATGATCATCAACGGGTGGCCGGTACTGACCGTGCTGCTCGCGATGTCGATCCTTTCGGTCACCGTCATCTGGGACCGGATCAACGTTTTCCGACGCGGCCGCATGGACGCCCGCGCCTTCGTGGCGAACGTCATCCGGGTGGTCGACGAGCACGGCGCGCGGCGGGCGCTGGAATACTGCAACAAGTTCTCCAAGCCGGTCGCTTCGGTGACGGCCGAGGTGCTGATGGCGGGCGGAGGGCGCGAGGGCCGCGAGCGGGCCTGCGCGCACGGCCTTCAGGCGCAGTTCCACGCGCTGCGCACGTTCCTGCCCATCCTCGGAACGATCGCCGGCACCGCGCCGTTCGTGGGCCTGTTCGGCACCGTGGTCGGGATCATCCGCGCCTTCCAGGACATCGCGCGGAACGTTGGCGGCGGCCCGGAAGTGGTCTCGGCGGGCATCGCGGAAGCGCTGATCACCACGGCGTTCGGCCTGTTCGTGGCAATCCCCGCGGTCATGGCGTACAACTATTTCGTCCACAGCGCCCAGAAGGCCGTCGACGAGATCGACCTCGCCGTCTACGACGTCATCGAGCGCCTGTCCAACACCGATTCCCCTCCCCTGCGATGAAAGCCACGAGCGGAAACAGGGGCGAGATCATGGCGGAGATCAACATGATCCCGTTCATCGATGTGGCGCTCGTGCTCCTCATCATCTTCATGGTCATGACGCCCTTTCTCGTGAAGTCTCAGATCAAGGTCGATCTCCCGAAGTCCAAGCAGACCGATGTCCTGCAGGACAAGAAGGATCAGCTGGTGACGATCCAAGTCCAGAAGACAGGCGCCATCTTCGTCGATGGCCAGCCCATCCCGGCAGACCAGATCGAGAGCGCGCTCCGCAGCCGCGTGTCCGATCCCGAGAACCAGCCGGTGGTGATCGAGGCCGATCGCGAGGTGCCCTTCCAGCACGTGGTCACCGTGATGAGCGCGGCCAAGAAGATGGGCATCCTGAAGCTGGGCGTCGGCGTGGTCGAGGACAAGGATCGCAAGCCCACCGGCTCGCGATCCTCGCGCTGAGCCGACTTGCCCTACTTCGCCTGCTTCATCCGCTCCTGCATCATCTTCATGATCTGCTCGGGCGTCATTCCGGCGCCTGGACCACCCTGGGGAGCCGCCCGACCCGGCTTGCCGGTGCGCGCCGGCGCGCTGCCGCCCGTGGCGTCCTCGTCTCCCCCGGCCTCACCGCCCATGAGCGGCGTCTCCTGGAAGCCGGCCGGAATCTCGAATAGCGTCGCCGCGGGCGACGCCGATCGGAGTGACTTGACTTCCATGACGCTCCGCGAGACCCGCTCGCGGCCGGAAGAGTCGCGGGTGGTGTTGACGGAGACCATGCGCAGCGGAATGCCTTGCATCTTCCCGGCCTGCGCCTTGATCAGCGCATCCAAGTCATCGCTCCCGGTCTTGATGGGCTGCTTCTTGAGCCACACGCCCATGCCCATGTCGGCGATCTTCGTCGTGGCCCAGACATCCTCATCCCGTACGATCGTGCTGGAGTTCTGCATCATGCCGAACATGTTCATCTCCATGCCGTAGCTCGTGCGGAACCGGTAGTGCGTCGTGGGGTAGCCCGCGACCGTCCCTCCGTTCTCCTCCAGCAATTTCTCGACCTTCGGGTTACTGATCTTCATACCCGTCATCTGCATCATCCCGCCAGCCATCCCCATCATGGCCTGCATGTCCCAGACGGAGTACCGGCGCTCTTTCGGATTCACCAGGTGAACGATCTTGCCGCCGTCCTTGGTGACCAGATACGACCCGGGCTCCATCATCGGCCCCATCCCGGTCCCCCCGGTGAACTCCACGCGCGCCCGATCGCCGTCGGAGCAGCCCTTCACCACCATCACGGGCGAATTCGTGTCATCACCCGTCGTCACCGACGTATACTCCCAGCCGGCCTGCGCCGCCCAGGCCGACACGGCCAGGATCGCCGCCGCACACACCGTCCGATTCGTCGACTTCATCCGACCTCCTGCTCGTTCGACTGTTCTCGTGTCTTCTCTTCGTTCCGGCGCACGGCGTCAGCCGCCTCGCCTCGCGCCGCCCCCCGGGATCACCGAGCGCTCCGTCCCCACGATGTGCGCGTAGATCGCCGCTGCGTCCGAGCCGTCCCTCAGCCCGGCCAGAAAGCCCTTCGTATGAACCATCAGACAGATCCGGGCGAGCGCGTGCAAGTGCATGCGGTCGTCCTGGCAGCACAGCAGGAAGAACAGGTCCGTCGCCGTGCCGTCGATCGCTCCGAACGGGACGGCCTGCACGGTTCGTCCGAACACCAGGAAGGACGACTCGAACATGTACGGCTCATGGTGCCGGGGATGCAGCAGCGCGAGCCCACCAGGCAAGCCCGTCGAACACATCCGCTCCCGCTCGACGAGGCTGTCGATCAGCCCGCGCGCATCCAGAACCAGCCCCGTTCCGTCGGCCAAAGCCGTCATGTCGCGCAAGACCGAGTGCTTCGTGCGCGACGAGACCTCCGGATGAATGTAGGCCGCACGGATCAGCCCGGGCATGATGGCGCCTTCTGCGGACAGCGTCGCCGTGCGATGCGACGAGCCCCGGTGGTAGTCCTGCAGCTTCTTGTCGGGCAGGCCGAGGATCCGGTGCGATGCCCAGGCGTCCAGTTCGCGGCGCACAAAGCACACCCGGTCCCCCTTGCGCTCGAACGGAATCGTCCCGCCGCGCACCATCTGATCGAGATCGTCGGCGCCGATGTGAAGGTAGGCCGCCGCCTCCTCCAAGCTGAGCATCCGGTGAGGCATGGTCAGCATTCTAGCAACCCGCCCCCGAAACACAACGGCGGCGGGCAGACGACGGCTAGGGCGAGCCGAGCCGATACCTCCGCCTGAGCGACGGCGACCGGAAGACCAACGCCGATGCTCCGGTGACGATCGCCACCACGCCCAGGATAACGGCCATGCGCGTCCACGGTGCCCCGGAGGCGAGCCTGCGGTGGGCCAGCCAGATGGCCGTCCGGATCCACTCGCAGGCGACCAGGCACAGAGCGACCTGGACCACCCGCACGACCCACGGCCGCCGGATCAGCAGGATCGCAGGAAACGCCAGGGAAAGGACGACCAGCGGGATCATGCCGTGCCACAGAAGATGGGCCGCCATCAGGATCGCGCTCACGATCACCGGAAGGAGTCGAACGAAGTTCATAGCCCGCAACCCCGATTCACGGCGCGGCGGCCAGCCGCCGCCGGCCCATGCGCCCGCCGAGGAACTGCCCCGCAAAATATGCGCCAGCCAGGAACGGGAACGTCCACAGGCGCCACCCCAGGCCGGATGCCAGGCGCATCCCGACCACGAACGGGATCGGCAGATGCACCGAAAGCCACCACGAAGGCGAGAACCGCCGGGTGTGGGCGCGCCAATACCCGAACGGCAGGTTCACCAGCAGAACGCCGGCGGCGACGATGGCCAGGGTTGGAATCACGATGCCGGTCTTCCGGAGGACGCCCCGTCGCCCGTACACGCAAACGGCCGAGTCATCCGATCCAGAACGGACTGTTCGTCGGCCGATATCGCGCCCATCCCCAGGAACCCCCCGGCCGCGGCAGCCACCTTCTGGGCCCGGTCCACCAGGCTGGCGCGAAGCTGCTCCCGCTGATGCGCCGTCAGCACCTCCGCCAGCCCCTCCACGTAGTGAACCCACGCGTCGAGCAGCTTCTTCGGCGGCTTGTGCCGGAGCCAGGACTCGAGGAGCGACACGTTGACTTCTCCGCACCCCGATCTCAGCTCCCGGGCCGCCTCCAGGATGGCACGCCGCTCCGCTTCCTGGATGGCGCCATCGGCCCAGGCAACCTCCACGAGCGGAATGACCGCCAGAGAGGCCAGAACTTGGGGCTCCACATCCAGATCGGCCAGACGCTTCAGCACGGTGGCATTCTTGATCCCGGACACCTCGGACAGCGCTTTCTGCGTGTGCTGCATCCGCGCCAGCTCCCGCTTCCGCGCGAGCAACTCCGCGTCCCGCTTCAGGAAGAACGCATCCTCCAGGTTCCGACCGCGTTCGGAAATCGTCTCAGCCATGATGCATGCCCTTTCGACAGCCGGCGCGGGCGACCGCCGCCTTCCGTCCTGGCGGCATCCGGATCGCGCCTCACGCCAACGCCGAGCAGTTTAGCAGCCGGCCCGGGCAACACCAAGCGTCCCCGTCGCGCAG
>CAYSLU010000133.1:0-10062 GCA_964431965.1 uncultured Verrucomicrobiota bacterium | reverse complement strand
TTCACCAGGATGCCGTGCGCCTTCATCGCGTCATTGCCCAGCGGCAGGTGCTGGCTGTGCCACTCGATGAGGCCGAACGGCACGTAGACAACGGGAAACCGGCGCAGCGCCCCCTCCAGCTGGCGGGGGCGCATGAACTGCATCTGGACGGACGGGGACAGCGTGCGCTCCATGGTCACTCCTTCGATCGCCACGATTGGGCTCTCCCCCTGCGCCGCCGGGCTTGCCAGCCGCGGCCGATGCCGCCACCCGCCGATTGTCGCCGCTCCATCGGCGCCCGGGCAGTCCTGCCGGAGGCCCGCCCAGAAAAGCCTGCGGGGCCAAGGGCGGCCGTCAGCCCTTCGCATCCGGAAGCACGATCGAGCCGGAGAGAGAGAAGACGATGATCCGCTCGCCCGTCAGCGTACTGATATCGGTATGAAGGCTCTTCGTTGACTGCCCGGTGGCATCCCGGATGATGGCGTCGAGCAGAGGGCGCGCCTTCTCGAGCAACTCCATTCGGACCTGCTTGATGAGCGCGCGCCCCTGCCCCTCCGTGCCGCTCCGTGCCAGCTGGCGCTCGGCCGGCGTCAGAACCCCGCGCAACCGCACGATGACGATGTCATCCAGCAGATACGTGCGAACCTCTTCCGGCCCGCGCCCCATGTACTCGCGCTCGAACTTGACGATGGCCTCGCTGATCTCGGCCTCGAGCTGCCCCTTGGTCTTCAGGATGTGCTTTTTCATCGGCGGTTTTAGGAAGATACCTCTGGTCCCCGTCCGAAGCGACGTGAAAAGGGACCACCCCGCGGGGCTGGGCGAACGGGATTCAGGAGGAGTGAGCCGGGGCGATCGCGGCGGTGATTCCGGCGGCTACGAGCAGGAGCGCCACGGCGACCGCGATGGCCAGGCCATAGGCGCCGGTCACGTCGTGCAGATAGCCCCCCATGGGCGGGCCGATGAGGCCCGCGAGGCCGTAGGCCAGGAAGATCTGCGGATAGAGGGTGGGAAGGCCCCGGCTGCCATGGCGCGCCGCCACCTGGGCCGCGTAGAGCACGAAATTCGCGCCGAATCCGAGCCCGGCGATGATGGCGGCGGGCAGGAACAGGCCGGCCCGGCCCTGCGCCGCATGGAGGGCGACCAGAGCGATGGCCAGAAAGACCAGGGAAACCGGGATGGCGCGATAGCCGACGCGGTCCGCCAGCCAGCCCCATGCGATGCGGCCCGCGGTGTTGCCGACGGCAAACCCGCCGATGGCCCACGCAGCCGTCCGGAGGGATAATCCGCCTTCCATCGCCAGGGAGGCCAGATGGCCGATCACCAGCAGACCGCCGAAGGTGCCGCCGAAAATCCCCACGATGAGCGGGAGGCAGTCCCGGTCCAGACGCGGTTTCGTCCCCGTAGGGTCTTCAGCGGAGTCCACCGTCAACGGGGGCGCGCGAAACAGCAGCGCGCCAGCCAGCACGATGACCGCCGCGTACGCCACTCCGACCGCCCTGAGGACCTCAAGAACCGTCATGCCCCCCTGCAGCAGACGGGACGCCAGCGCCGAAAGGAGAATGGCCCCCGCGCCGAACCCGGCAACCGTCACGCCGATCGCCAGGCCCTTGTGCCGGGGATACCACTGCGTCACAGTCGATAGCGCCGAAACGTAGCCGAACCCGATGCTGATGCCGACCAGCAGTCCGGATCCCGCCATGATCCGCGCGGAAGACCCGCCGGAAGAGGCCGAAACCAGATGCCCGATCCCGAACAGGAGGCCCCCGCACATCGCCAGGCGCCGGGCTCCGAGCCGGCCGATCCACCGTCCGCCGAAGACCATCGCAAGGGTGAAGGTGCCGATGGCCAGGCCGAAGACGGATTGGGTCTGCGCGGCGGACAGCGCAAAATCCGCGCGCAGAGCCGCCGCGAACACGCTCCAGGCGTACACGCCCCCAAGGCAGGACTGGATGGCCACCGCCGCCGGAAGCACCCACAGCCGCTTGAATCGCGGCGCGGGGTTGGCCGAAGGCCCCTCCCGCCTGGCGCTGGCGTTCAGGCCGTCCGGGCGGGAACGGGGCGCATCACCGGTTGGCATCTCCGCCATCCTCGGCTTGGAGCTTGCGGTCCGCGTCCTGGACCTCCCGCGTCATCGCAGCGCGGTACTCCGCCAGGCGGGCGCGCAAAGACGGGTTCTCCAAGGCCAGGATGGCGATAGCCAGCAAGCCCGCGTTCCTGGCGCCAGCCTTGCCGATGGCCACGGTCGCTACCGGGATTCCCCCGGGCATCTGCACGGTGGAGAGCAGCGAATCGAGCCCGCCGAGGTCGCTGGTGGCCATCGGGACGCCGATGACGGGCACCAGCGTCAACGATGCCATCACCCCGGCCAAGTGGGCCGCCTTACCCGCGCCGGCGATGATGAGCTTGACTCCCCGGTCCTGCGCCGAAAGACCGAACTCCCGCGCGGCATCCGGGGTCCGATGCGCGGAAATCACGCGCATCTCGTGCGGCACCGCGAACTCCTTCAGCACCTCCGAGGCTTCCTTCAACGTTTCGAGATCCGAATGACTTCCCATGACGATCGAGACCGGCGGCCCTTTCTTCATCTCCTGAGTCCTTTCCTTGTTGCGCGCTCCAAATCAACGCCCCGGCAGTCCGGCCTACTCCGTGGAGCGAATCATGCCGCCGGCAACCGTCTCGTGCGTAAACGGATCAACCAGGACCATCGATCCGGTGACGCGGTTCCTGGCGTAGTCGTCGAAGAAGAGCGGACTGGAGACCCGCACGTGGATCCGGGCAATCTCGTTCAGGGCCACCGGTCCGCCGCCCTCAATCTTGTGAAGCGTGTTGACGTTCACCTTGTACGGAATGGCCTTCACGATCGCCGTGACCTCGCGGGTCGTGTGCATCAGCAGCAGCCGGTCGCCCGCGCTCAGCGTCCGCTTCGGGGAAAACCAGCAGATCATGGCGTCGATCTCCTGCGCAACCCTCGGCTTGTTGTGGGATTTGACCAGCATGTCCCCGCGGGAGATGTCGATGTCGTCTTCCATCGTCATGACGCAGCTGTGGGGATGGAACGTCTCGGCGAGTTCCTCCTCCCCGCGGTAGATCGCCCGGATCCGCGACGTGAATCCAGACGGCAGGGCGAGCACCTCGTCGCCCGGCTTGAAGACGCCGCCAGCGACGCGCCCGGCATAGCCCCGGAAGTCGTGCCACCGGTCCGACTGCGGGCGGATCACCCACTGCACCGGGAAGCGCGGATCGACGTGGTTGGCGTCGGAGCCGACGTAGACCGTTTCCAGATGATAGAGGAGGGAGCTCCCCTGGTACCACGGCATGTTCCCGGACTTGTGGACGACATTGTCACCGCGGAGCGCGGAGATCGGGATGAAGGTGATCTCCGGGATGTCCAGCCGGGACACGAAGTCCTTGTAGTCCGCCACGACCTGGTTGAACCGGTCCTCCGACCAGTCCACCAGATCCATCTTGTTCACCGCCACCACCACGTGCGCGATACGGAGCAGCGACGCGATGAAGGAATGACGGCACGTCTGCTCGATGACGCCGTTGCGGGCATCCACGAGAACAATGGCCAGGCTGGCGGTGGAAGCGCCGGTTACCATGTTGCGCGTGTACTGGATGTGTCCCGGCGTGTCCGCGATGATGAACTTGCGCCTGGGCGTGGCGAAGTAGCGGTAGGCAACGTCGATCGTGATCCCCTGCTCGCGTTCTGCCCGGAGCCCGTCCGTCAACAGCGCCAGGTCGACATTCTCGTCCCCGCGCTGCCGGGACACGCGCTCGATCGCCTCCAGCTGGTCCTCGAATATGGTCTTCGTGTCGTACATCAGGCGGCCGATCAGCGTCGACTTGCCGTCGTCGACGGATCCCGCCGTCGTGAACCGCAGGAGTTCCATGTTGCTGTGAATGCCGTCCCCGGACGATGTCATGGCGCCGGCTCCTTGTCTTGCCCTCAGAAGTATCCCTGCCGCTTGCGGTCTTCCATCGAGGTCTCCGACCGGCGGTCGTCGGCGCGCGTTCCGCGCTCCGTCTGCCGCGCGGCGGCCACTTCGGCGATGATGTCCTCAACTGTTCGCGCGAGCGAGCGCGTGCAGCCGGTGCAGGTCGCATCGCCGACCGTGCGGAATCGGATCTCCTCCTCGCGCGGGACTTCGCCGTCCAGGAGAGTGATGAACTCGGTCACGGCCAGCAGCGTCCCGCGGCGCTCAACCACCGCCCGGGAATGCGAGAAGTAGAGGCTCGGAATCCGGATGCGTTCGCGATGGATGTACTGCCAGACATCCATCTCCGTCCAGTTGGAGAGGGGGAACACCCGGAAATGCTCGCCGGGATTCATCCGGCCGTTGAACAGGTGCCACAGCTCCGGGCGCTGGTTCTTCGGGTCCCACTGGCCGAAATCGTCGCGGTGAGAGAAGAACCGCTCCTTGGCCCGCGCCTTCTCCTCGTCGCGCCGGGCGCCCCCGATCGCTGCGTCGAAGCGGTGCTCCGCCAAGGCGTCCAGCAGCGTGACGGTCTGAAGGCTGTTGCGCGAGGCATTCGGCCCGGGCTCCTCCTTCACGCGGCCGCGGTCGATCGAGTCCTGGACCGAGGCCACCACGAGCCGGGCGCCCATCTCAGCCGCGAACTCGTCCCGGTAGACAAGGGTCTCCGGAAAATTGTGCCCCGTATCCACGTGCATGAGGGGAAACGGCATCTTCGCCGGCCAGAAGGCCTTCCGGGCCAGGTGCGCCACGCAGATCGAATCCTTGCCGCCGGAGAAGAGGAGGACCGGGTTCTGGAATTTCGCGGCCACCTCACGGAGCACATAGACAGCCTCCGACTCGAGGTGCTCCAGGTGGTTCACCGTGTACGACTTGTGCATTAAGATCTCCCCTCCTCTTCCCGTCCGTCTCGCAGGCGATGTGGGGCTTAGGGAGCGGCTGGCCGGCTCGCCCGGCGAAGCCGGTCCATCACGGCCGCGCCAAGTCCCGTTTCCGGAACCGCATCCGCCACAATCAGATCCAGCCCCAGGGCATCCAGCCGGTGCAGGGCCGCGAACAGATGGATCGCGGCTTCGCGCGCGTCGCCGTCGCCGGACAGCACTTCCACGGCCGCGGCGCCCTCCCCGGAATCGGGCGTCCGGAAGCAGAGCCGCCCCACCCGCGCGCCGGCCGGGATGCCGCCCTCCGGCGGTCCCACGACAAGCCGTGTGCGCGGCGCATAGTGCCTGGGCAACTGTCCCGGCGCGGCCGGACGGTCGGACCCGACGCCTTGGTCAACCGCCGCGCCAAGCACATGCTCGATCTCCTCTCGCCCGGCACCGCCGGACCGGAGCAGGACGGGCCGCGGTCCGGCCAACGACAGGACCGTGGATTCCACGCCGACCGTGCAGGGGCCGCCGTCCAACACCATGTCAACCCGTCCGCCCAGATGCTGGAGGACATGCTGGGCCGTCGTCGGGCTGATGCAGCCGAACGGATTCGCGCTTGGCGCGGCGACAGGGCCCCCGGCGCGCTCGATCAGGGCCAGTGCCAGCGGATGCCGGGGCATGCGGATCGCCACCGTGGGAAGTCCGGAGGTAACCAGGTCCGGCACCGCGGCAGCCTTGGGCAGAACCAGCGTCAAGGGCCCGGGCCAGAAGCGATCCATCAAGGCCTGAGCCGCCGCGGGGATAGCGTCGGTCAGCCGCAAGACCTGGTCCGGGCCGGAAACATGGACGATGAGCGGATCGAAGCGGGGCCGTCCCTTGGCTTCGAAGATTCTGGCCACAGCCTCTTGATCGAAGGCCGCCGCGCCCAATCCGTACACGGTCTCGGTGGGGAAGGCCACCAGCCCGCCGCCGCGCAGGAGGCTCGCCGCCTCGTCCAGCCATGCCGGGTGCAGGGCCTGCTGCCGCTGCACCTCGCGGCAGGCCAGGATCCAGTCGGTGGCCTCGCGGATGCCGGGCACGATCGCCTGACGCCCGCGAATCTCGGCAAGGTGTTTGGATCCGTGCCCCGTGCGGACATACACCCCGTATGCTCCCGCGTTGTCCGCCAGAACGACATCGTGGGGATGATCGCCCACGACGAACGAGCGGGGCAGGTCCAGGCCGTAGTTCCGCGCGGCGTACTGGAGGTGATACGGCTTCGGCTTGATGCAGTCGCATCCATCCTCCCGGCGGTGCGGACAGCAGTAGACCTCGGTGATCGCCACGCCATGGCGGCGCAGCTCCGCGACAACATGCGCATTGACGCGCGCGACATCGCTGGCGCTCACAATCCCATCCGCGATTCCGCGCTGGTGGGTGACCACGAACAGCCGGAAATGCTCCTGCAACCGCTTCAGGGCAGGGACGGTCTCGGGGAAGAAGACGACTTCCGACGGCGATCGCAGATGGCCGCGATCCTCGATGATCGTGCCGTCGCGATCCAGGAATATCGCTGGTGCCATTCCCGCCCTCAGGACGGCAGGGGGATCGTCGCGGTCATGCATACGGTGCCCTGCCTCAGAGGATTCCCCCCGGCTCATAGGCGGATTCCGCCGGGTGCTTCCGGACCAACTCGTCCGCCTTTGAACAGACGGCCGCGATCTGCGACTTCGCCCGGCCCACGAAATGGGTCATATCGGAAAGGATCGATTTGAGGGACTCTTCGTGGAGACCGGCCGCCTGAAAAGCGGGGTCCGCGGCCACGAGGTCCGCCAAGCGATTGTGGGTCTCGCCGGTCCGCCGCAGGCGCAACGCCTCGGCCACCGCGTGCTTCTTGATGACCCCGTGCGCCGCTTCCCTTCCCACGCCCGCCTTGACCGCCACCATCAGCATTTCCGTGGTGGCTAGGAACGGCAGATACCGTTCGATTTCGTGACGGATCACGGCGGGATAGGCGCCCATGTCGTTGAGAACCGTCAGAACGGTTTCGCACAGCCCGTCCATGGCATAGAAGGCGTCCGGGATGATGACGCGGCGCAGGACCGAGCACGACACGTCGCCCTCCTCCCATTGGTCGCCGGCGAGGCGGGAGGCGCCGTCCGCGTACATCTTCAGAAGCTCGGCGAAGCCGCAGATGCGCTCCGAACTCCGGGTGTTCATCTTATGCGGCATGGCGCTCGATCCGACCTGGCCTTCCTTGAAGCCCTCGGTGACGAGCTCGTACCCCGACATCAGCCGCATCCCCTTGGCGAAATTCTCGCAGGCCGATGCGAGGCATGCGAGGCGCGAGACCAGTTCATAGTCCAGGGATCGCGGATAGACCTGGCCGGGCGCGTCGAGAACCGCTGCAAACCCGAGCTCCCGGGCCACACGCCGCTCCAGTTCCTCGACCTTCTCCGGGCTTCCCAGGAGCACGAGCAGATCGAACTGCGTGCCCACCGGGCCCTTCAGTCCGCGCAGGGGGTATCCGGCGATGAACTGCTCAAGGTCCGCGAGGTGCGCAAGCAGTTCCTCGGCCCACATGGCGAACCGCCGGCCCAGCAGGGTAGGCTGCGCCGGCTGGTGATGCGTGCGGGCAGTCAAGACGATGCCCTGGTACTCCCGCGCCCGCCCGGTGAAATGCCGCAGGATGGAGACTCCCTTTCCGAAGACAATCCGCGCAGCCTGCCGGATCTGCATCTGCTCCACGTTGTCGGTCAGGTCCCTTGACGTCATCCCCTTGTGGATGTGCTCCGCCGCACCCGCCGCATGGACGAACGCCTCGATCTTGGCCTTGACGTCGTGCCTGGTCTTCCGTTCGATGGACCGGATCCGATCCAGATCAACGGATTCCTTCGCCGCTTCGAATTTCGCGATCTCTTCCGCCGGGATGGCAACGCCGAGTTCGCGCTGGGCCTTCATCACCGCGATCCAGAGCTCGCGTTCGGCAATCGTCTTGCCGCGCTCGGAGAAGATCTCGTTGATGGCCGCAGTCGCGTAGCGTTCGGACAATACGTTGGAATTGGGCATGGTCCAGCCTTTACTCCTCGAAAGCTGAATCCGGCACGGTCGGCCCGCCGCCCGGTTCGGCGGCCATCTCTTCCGCGCACTGGAACATCCGCTCGAACAGATCGGCGATGTCTTGCTCTTCAATGCACGAGAATGCCACCCGGATGTCGGTGGGAGCGGTGGCGATGACGCCGATGCCGCAACGGGCCAGCAGCCGCAGCCGATATGCCTCCGCATTGAGCGTCTTCATGCGCAGGCACATGAAGTACCCCGAGTTGAAGGGATAGGGAGTCCAGGCCGCCGAGTAGCGGCCGTCGGCCAACACCTGCTTCACCCGGGCGGCTCTTGCGCGCAGCACCTGGAACTTGGCCTGCTTCTCCGCCGCGTAGGACGGATCGCTCATGGCGCGGACCAGGATGGCCTGGGACGCCTGCGAGCCGTTCGACACCGTGCCGCGGATGCACCCCGCCGCCTTCTTCTCCAGCGCGTCATGCACCGCAGCTCCGCCGGACGCGCCGAACGTGATAAAGGCTACGCGCAGCCCCCACACGAAATCCTCCTTTGTCGCGCCGTCGAGTTTGATCGGGAGCAGGCGCGGGTGCCTGCCCGCGAGCGTCGCGAATACGGACTCGCGCGCGACTTCGGGCTCGTAGAAGAGTCCGAAGTAGGCGTCGTCGCACACGGCCACCACGCGGCATCCCCGCTCCGCCGCCGCGACCAGAGCATCGCCCAGCGCTTTGGCCTCGGCCCCGGTCGGGGAATAGCCGGTGGGGTTGTTGGGGAAGTTGAGCAACACGATCAGCTTGCCGCCCGTGGATTCCCTGGCCACAGTGGCCGCGAACCCCGCGGTATCGAGCCCGCCGGATGCGGAAAAGAAGGGGTATTTCACCATCCTTGCCTCGCGGCGGACCTTGAAGACCATGTTGTAGTTTCCCCAGACCTGGTCCGGAATCAGCACGGTGTCGCCCGCGTTGGCGAACAAGTCCGACACAAGGCTCAAGCCGTGCGTCACCCCGCAGGTCACCACCGGCAGGCTGATCGTCTGCCCGGCCAGGGACGGGTTCGCGGCCTGGATATGCTCCCGCCACTTCGCGCGAAGCGCCGGAAGGCCGAAGGAAGGCGCATAGGGCAGCGCATCGTCCGGCGAAAGGCAGGCGAACTGCCGCATCACGCTTGGCAGATGCATCGCCGCGTTGCCTTCCTTTGCAATCCCTATCGTGACGTTATAGCGACTCGCCTTCTGCTTCGCCTCCGCCGACTGCGTGAGAATGCCTTTGGGGAAGTAGAGTTCCCGCCCCAGGCCCGAGAGCATCTCGAAAACATCGGGCGCATCGTTCTGGATCGCGCGATTCAGGTCGTTTGCCAGTGCCGTGGTCATTTTCCCTGCCGCTCCTTGCTTGTTCGTATATGGGCTAGGCCTGCCATCACAAGCCGACGCGCTTCTTCAATCCGGCGAGTTGCGTCATCATACGGGCCGGCAGCCTGGCGCCGGCTGTATTGAGATAGGTCTCGATCTCCGGGACCTCGCTCTTCCAGCCCTCCACGTCGATGCGAAGCAGTTCCGCAACTTCGGCTTCACTGATCTTCAGACCACTGACGTCGAGGTCGCCTGCCTTGGGAACATGACCGATCGGGGTCTCGACCGCGCCGACCTTGCCTTCCACGCGCTCGCACATCCATTTCAGGACGCGGGCGTTCTCGCCAAAGCCCGGCCACAGCCACTTGCCGTCCGGGGACTTGCGAAACCAGTTGGCGTAGAAGATCTTCGGCGCCTTGGCGCCGAGCTTGTCGCCCATATTGAACCAGTGCTGCCAGTAGTCGCCGATGTTGTAGCCGCAGAACGGCAGCATGGCCATCGGATCACGCCGGATGTTTCCCTTCACGTCCAGCGCGGCGGCGGTGGCTTCGGATGCGGCCGTGGCGCCCATGTACACGCCGTGGTCCCAGTCGAACGCCTGGCTCACCAGCGGCACCAGCTTCGACCGTCGGCCACCGAATACGAAAATGTCGATCGGCACGCCGTTCGGGTCTTCCCAGTCCGGGCAGATGACCGGGCACTGCCGCGCCGGGGCGGTGAAGCGCGCGTTGGGATGGGCGCCCTTGACCGGCTTGCCGTCCGCGTCCTTCTTGTCCGGCGTCCAGTCCTGGCCCTTCCAGTCGATGCCGTGCTTGCATGCGACGTTCATCTCCTCCCACCAGATATCGCCGTC
>CAYSLU010000132.1:0-10102 GCA_964431965.1 uncultured Verrucomicrobiota bacterium | reverse complement strand
GCCCGCGCAAGGACGAATCGAAGCCGGCGGCCGAGGCGAAGCCCGCGGCCGCCGCGCCCGAAGCCAAGCCGGAAGCCTAACCCCGACGGGCCCGGCCGCCCCGCGGCCGGGCCCGCCTCATTCAGATCGGAGCATTGCCATGGTAGAGATCAGTGCGAAGTTGGTGCAGGAGCTGCGCGAAGCCACGAACGTGGGTATGATGGAGTGCAAGCGCGCGCTGGTGGAGGCGGGCGGCGACAAGGACAAGGCCATCCGCCTGCTGCGCGAGCGCGGCCTCGCGATCGCGGCGAAGAAGGCCAGCCGGGCCGCGAACCAGGGCCTCGTCGGCTCCGTCATCCTCGATGGCGGCAAGGTCGGCACGCTCGTGGAAGTCAACTGCGAGACGGACTTCGTCGCGCGCAACGAGTCGTTCAAGGCGTTCGTGGCCGAGGTGGCGCAGAAGGCCGTCACGACCGACGCGGACCTCTCGGAGTCGATGAAGGACGTGCTGCTCAAGAAGATCACCGAGATCGGCGAGAACATCGTCGTCCGCCGCGGCGTGAAGTTCGCCGTGCAGGGCACGGGCCTCGTCGCGTCGTACATCCATCTGGGCGGCAAGGTCGGCGTCCTGATCGAAGTCGGCTGCGGCAAGGCGGAGACGGTCCAGAGCCCGGACTTCCGCGAGCTCGTGAAGGATTTGACACTGCACATCGCGGCGTGCAGCCCGCGGGGTTTGGACCGGGCGTCGATCCCGGCCGCGATCGTCGCGGCGGAGCGCGAGATCTACGCCAAGCAGGTGCAGGGCAAGCCGGCCCAGATCCTCGAGAAGATCGTGGACGGCAAGATGAACAAGTTCTATCAGCAGAACACGCTGACGGAGCAGCCGTTCGTCAAGGATCCGAACCAGTCGGTCACGCAGGTGATCGACGTGGTGGCGAAGAAGCTGGGCGACTCGATCGCGGTCCGGCGGTACGTTCGGTACCAGATGGGCGAAGCGATCGACTGATCCGGCGCGCCGCCATGCGGATGGCACGGCCGGTGTAGCGGTCCCCTCGGGGATGCGCGCACCGGCCGCTTCTCCTTCGGGGGAGATCGGTCGGACCCCGCTCTTGCGATGACGGGCTCCGCGACCCCGTGGGACGGGCCGGCTGCCGGGCTCCGCCGCGCGGCCGGAAGCCGGGGGCGCACGGGCCTCGCCACGCTGAGCCGCCGACGCCGGCTCTCTCTCCGCCAGCCCCGACGACGGCCCGTATTGTGTGGACAGGACGGGCAGTTTGCTGTAAGGATACCCAATTAGAGGCATTAATTTTCCGGGGGGTGCGGCTGGCGCCGAGGAGGCAAGCGTATGTGCATGTCCCACAAACTGACCTGCAACTGCGGAGCGATGTCGGCGGATCTGACCATGCGGGATGGAGTCGTGGGGCCCGAGATCGTCCGTGCGCTGTACTGCCCCCGCTGTCCGCGCGACGGGCAGATCGACCCCGCGACCATGCTGGCCGACAACGGGTGGGTGATCGTGTTTGACATGGATGTCGCCGCGAGCCGCGCGAACATGATGCCGCGCGGCGCCCGGGCGCTGACGCCCGAGTTCCTGTTCGACCAGGGGTACTGCACATGGGTGGGGTACTGCCCCGGCGACATGGCGCGATCGGCCGACGAGAAGGCGGAAATCGTCAAGCTGATGAAGGTGGATCCCAAGGCGTACGTGAAGGCGTTCACCAGTTGGGCGAAGGACCGGGTGGCCCGGCTGAGCGACCAGGGTTGGCGCAAGGCCCGCGCGGCGGTGTAGCATCCTGACGGGGTCCGAGCGTTCGCGACGCATCACGCCGATTCTCTCTTGATTGCATCCCGGCCGACGGTTTGGGACAATATGGCGGCCATCAGGAGGGGTTCCCGCCAACTCGCTTGGCGCCTATGCTGCGCAGCCGCAAACCGATACACGCCTGCTATACGTGCCGGCTGAATCTCGGCGACCACTGCTGGGGATACGCCTGTCCCCGCGAGCAGTGGGATCGGCGCCGGGTGTGCCCGGCCTTCGAGAACGCCGCGGCCTACAGCCTCTTTGACGACTGGAAGAAGCAATCGTCCGTCCGGTCCTGCCGCGAGCTGAGGCAGGACGCCTTCCGCCGCCGACCGTCGCCGCCCATCCCTTATCTGGAGGAATCGCCCGCCGAGCCGCTCCTCGCGCGTCCATGAGGAATCGACTTCGCGGTCGCGTTGCCGCATGAGCCCATCACCGGATCCGAAGCAGAGCCGATTCCGCGAGAAGGCGGTTCTCGTCCAGGTCTCGATCGGCCGCCAGAGCCGCGAGCAGGCCCGGGACTCGCTGGCCGAGCTGGAGCGCCTGACCGATACGGCCGGCGCCGTCGTCATCGGCAGCATCACGCAGCACCGCGAGCGGCCAACGGCGAACTTCTTTGTCGGCGAAGGCAAGCTGGCCGAGGTCCAGCTCGCCTGCCGCGAGTCGGGCGCGGATGTCGTGATCTTCGACAACGAGCTGTCGTCGGTCCAAGTCAACAACCTCGACCAGTCGCTGGGGGTCCGGGTGATCGATCGGACGGAGCTGATCCTTCAGATCTTCGCGCGCCGCGCCCGCTCGGCCGAGGCGCAGATCCAGGTCGAGCTCGCCCAGCTCCGCTATCTCATCACCCGGATCCCGGTCTCGGCCAAGCAGCCGCGGTTCACGGGCGGCATCGGGATGCGCGGCCCGGGCGAGAGCCCGCTTCAGCTCCGCAACGAGCCGATGCGCCGCCGCATCCGGGACCTGCAGCGGAAGCTCGATGCGATCCAGAAGCGGCGCGAGCGCACCCGCCAGCGGCGCCCGTGGCCGCTCGTCTGCCTCGTCGGCTACACCAACGCCGGGAAGTCCACGCTGCTCAACGCATTTGCCGGGGCGGACGCCTATGTGGACGACCGGCTGTTCGCCACCCTCGACACCAAGACCCGGCTCGTGCGGCTGCCCGACGGCCGGAAGGTCATGTTCACCGACACGGTCGGCTTCATCCGCCACCTTCCGCACGGCCTGATCGCCTCGTTCCAGTCGACCCTGGAGGAGGTGCGCGAGGCGGACCTGCTGCTCCACGTGGCGGAGGCGAGCCACCCGTACGTCGAGGAGCACGGCGTCGTGGTCGACGAAACGCTCCGCGAGATCGGCGCCCAGGATGTGCCGGCGCTGCTGGTCTTCAACAAGGCGGACCTGCCCGAGGCCCGGGCGGCCGTGCCCGTTCTGCTGGCGAAGCACCCGGATGCGATCGCCGTGTCCGCCACGGGCGGCACGGGGCTGGACGCGCTCAAGGCGCGCGTGTCGGAGCGCCTGCCGGCGGAGATCCGCCGCCGCCCGGCGACCGGCGGCGAGGCCGGCGGCAGATTTTGGTGACAGGCGGCGGGGCGCGGTGATAGAAGCGGCGGGTCGTTTCGATACCCCACTGCGGAGGCAGCCATGAGCGTCGGCCGGAACCGTCGGAAGCTACGGGTCATCAACAGCCTGGCCCCCATCCGGATCTGTGACAACGGCGGGTGGACCGACACCTGGTTCGCGGAGCACGGCAAGATCTTCAACATCGGCGTCTATCCCTACGCCGAGGTTCAGATCGAGGTGTACGAGCACGACGGGTCCGAGGATCGCATCGTGCTGCACGCCGAGAACTTCGGCCAGCGCTACGTCGTGCGGCCGGAGGAGAAGTACGACCGGCACCCCCTGCTGGAGGCCGCGATCGATCACATGAAGGTGCCGCAGGACCTGTCCGTCGAGGTGACCATCTTCTCCGAGGCGCCGGCGGGAGGGTCGATGGGAACGTCGGCGTCGATCACCGTGGCGCTGATCGGAGCCCTGGACTGCCTGACGCGCGGGCGGATGACGCCGCACGAGGTGGCGCGCACGGCGCAGCTGATCGAGACCGAGAAGCTGAAGCAGCAGTGCGGCATACAGGATCAGCTGTGCTCGGCGTACGGCGGCATCAACTACATCGAGATGCACCAGTACCCGAACGCTTCCGTGTCCCAGCTCTGGGTTCCGAACTCGATCTGGTGGGAGCTGGAGCGGCGTCTGGTTCTGATCTACCTGGGCAAGTCGCACAGCTCGTCCCGGGTGCACGAGATGGTGATCCGCGAGCTCGAGAACGCGGGCCCCGCCTGCCCGAAGATCGAAGACCTTCGGCAGACCGCGCCCCGGTCGCGTGACGCGGTCTACGCCGGCGATTTCGGGGCGCTCGGCCGCGCCATGATCGACAACACGGACGCCCAGGGCCGGCTCCACGCCGACCTGATCAGCAAGGATGCGTGGCAGGTCATCGAGATCGCCCGCAAGTACCAGGCGCTCGGGTGGAAGGTGAACGGCGCCGGCGGCGAAGGCGGGTCGGTCACCATCCTGTGCGGCGCCATGTCGCACGAGAAGCGCTCCATGATCCGCGAGATCGAAGAGGCGAACCCGCTCTTCAAGAACATCCCCATCTACCTCAGCCGCTACGGCCTGCGGGTGTGGGAGCACAAGGGCTGACCGTGCGCCCCGGCAGGGCGCCCTCGCCGAGGCCGCCGTGCCGGCCGACCGGCCGACCGTCGGGTGGATTGTCGCGGCGGAGTTGTGCTATAAGAACCTCTTCGCGGTCCGGGGTGAGCGGCAACATGCCGCGTTCCCGGCCGCAGGGAGATTCCATCATGGGGGCATCGCGGGCGGAGCGGTTGGCGCTCGACGGCGGTCCCAAGGCGTGCAAGACGCCTTGGCAGCCGCGTGCGCTGTTCGGGGTCGAGGAGAAGCAGGCCGTCGCGGCTCTCTTCGACCGATGCATCGAGACCGGCAACGTGTTCGGCTACAACGGGCCGGAGGAGGAGGCGTACTGCTCCGAGTTCGCCGCCTGGCTCGGCGGCGGCTTCGCGGACGCGGTCAACTCGGGCACCACGGCCGTCTACGTGGCCCTGCGCGCCCTCGAGCCCAAGGCCTTCACCGAGGTGATCGTTCCGCCGATCACCGACCCCGGGGGCGTGATGCCGGTTCCCCTGTGCGCCTGCGTGCCGGTGCCGGCCGATGCGGCCCCGGGCTCGTTCAACGCCGGCCCGGAGCAGATCGAGGCGCGGATCACGCCGCGCACCAGCGCGATCATCGTGGCCCACATCGCCGGCATCCCGGCCGACATGGGGCCCATCATGGAGATCGCGAAGGCGCGGGGCATCCCGGTGATCGAGGACTGCGCGCAGGCGCACGGCGCCACCTACCGCGGGCGGATGGTCGGAACGTTCGGCGACATCGGCGCCTTCTCGACGATGTCCGGCAAGCACCACGCCACGGGCGCGCAGGGCGGCGTCGTCTTCACGAAGCGCGAGGATCTCTACTGGCGCGCCCGGCGCTACTCCGATCGCGGGAAGCCCTTCGGCGTGACGGGGAGCCGGGGAAACGTCGCCTGCTCGCTCAACTACAACCTGAACGACCTCGCCGCGTGCATCGGCCGCGTGCAGCTCAAGAAGCTGCCGCGCATCGTCGCGGCGCGCCGCAAGGCCGCCCTGGCGCTGACGGCCGCCTGCAAGCAGGAGCTGAAGGCCGTGCGCATCGCCGAGGCGCCGGCGCGCGCGGAGGCCTCGTACTGGTTCCTGTTCGGCCGGCTGGACCTCGCGCGGCTCGCCGTGGACAAGGCCGGCTTCGTGAAGGCGC
Organism: uncultured Verrucomicrobiota bacterium; assembly: GCA_964431965.1. GTDB lineage: Bacteria > Verrucomicrobiota > Kiritimatiellia > CAIKKV01 > CAYSLU01 > CAYSLU01. Next base: position 4,482 of record CAYSLU010000132.1, on the reverse strand, counting down.
TTCAGGCCGAGGGCGTGTCGTGCGGCGTGTCCTACCGCCACGTGTTCACCGAGCAGGACTGGTATCGGAACCGGGCGGTGTTCCCGGGTACGGGCTACCCGTGGACCAGCCCGCTCTACAAAGGAAACCCGGACCAGGACTATCCGCTGCCGAATCTGGACACGGCGGATGCCGGCACGTTCAACATCGCGTGGCACGAGCGCGTTCGTGCGGCGAACGTCCGGGAGATCGTCAAGGCGCTGAAGAAGGTTGAAGCCGCGTACCTCAAGCGGTAGCAGGGAGCACACCATGCCGGTCATCGACATTCACGAGCACATCATCCCGCGCAAGGGCTTCATCAACCCGCATTCGGGGCACACGTTCACCACGGCCGCCGAGATGGTGGCCATCATGGACAAGCTCGGCATCGACCAGTCGGTCGCGCTGCCGCTGGTCTCGCCCGAGAGCGGGCCGCTGGTTCAGACCGTCGAGGAGACGTTCGAGGCGTGCGACCAGTTCCCGGGCCGGTTCATTAAGTTCTGCAACATCGACCCCCGCCTGGGCAACAGCCTGCAGGCCGATTTCGTGCCGCTGCTGAGCTACTACAAGGGGCTGGGCGCGGTGGGGCTCGGCGAGATCACGGCGAACCTCTGGTGGCATGACCCGCGCGTCCAGCGCCTGCTGGCGGGCTGCGAGGCGGTCGGGTTCCCGATCATCTTCCACGTCGCCGGCCGCGACTACAACGTGTATGGCCTGATCTCGCAGCCGGGCATGCCGGAGATCGAGCGCGCGCTCCAGACCTTCCCCAAGCTCAACCTGCTGGGCCATTCGATGGGCTTCTGGGCGGAGGTGGCGCCGCATCCGACCACGACCGAGCGCGAGGGCTATCCCAAGGGCAAGGTCGGTCCGGGCGGGCGCGTCCCCGAGCTGATGCGGAAGCACAAGAACCTCTGGGGCGACCTCAGCGCGGGCAGCGGCTGCAACGCCCTCACGCGCGACCCGGACTGGGGCTACCAGTTCGCCGAGGAGTTCCAGGACCAGCTCCTGATGGGGCTGGACTGCTGCTATCCGACGAACGACAAGGGGCCGCTCCTGACGTTCCTGCGCGAGGGGCTGGCGAAGGGCCGCATGTCCCAGGCGGCGTTCGACAAGATCATGGGCGGAAATGCCGTGCGCCTGCTGCGTCTTGGCTGAGCCGCGCCCGGGAGGCGTCATGAGTAATCCCGTTCCCGTTGGCGAAAGCGGGTCGATCATTGCCCAGGCCCGCGACCGCGGGCTGGACACCAGCCTGCTGTACGAGTCGGTCATCGAGCTGGCCAGCGAAGGCCTGCTCACGGCCGGTGCGGTGAACGCGGCCGCCGGGATCCTGCTGACCGACCTCGGCCTGCCGAACTACTTCTTCGGCACGATCTCCAAGGAGGCGCTGAAGCGCGTCCTCTGGTCGATCGCGATGAACATCGAGCCGCGCGAGGGGCGCTTCGTCCTGCGGAGCGAAGTGTCCGAGGCGCGGCTGAGCGTCGACGGCGGCGTCCAGGCCCGCATCGCGACCGCCGAGAACCGCGACCGCATGGAGGCCGTGCTGAACCCCGTGATGGCCGGCCGGCGGGTGGAGTACTACTTCGGCCGCGCGGGCCAGTACTACACGTACATCATCCGGCCCGAGCCCTGCAAGGCGGCGGCGGACCTGGCGCCGGGTGAATCCCCGTTCGCGTTCAACCAGATCGTGTCCGGGCCGCCGGTGCCCGACGAGACGCGCGTGCGGTACGAGTCGTTCCTTCGCCGGTGCTCGGCGAGCGTGATTCCGCTCGTCGAGGTGTCCGGGTCTCCCGCCACGCGCGAGACCCGCGTGATGTTCCGCGACGATTTCGGGCGCTCGATCCTGCCGACCATCCGGAGGATGCTGTCCGACCTCGGGCTTGCCCTGAACCGCGGCTACTGGGAGACGTACCGCGTGTCGTCCGGCCGCATGGAGTCGATCTGCTCGCTCTACCTCGACGGGCGGCCGGGCCGGGCCGCGCTTGCGACCGCGCTTGAGCGACTCCACGCGCTGCTGGCCATCCAGGCCGGCGACCTTGATGATCTCTACGTGGGCGGCGCGCTCACGTTCGACGAGTACATCTTCGCGATCGCGGCCTCCGCCTTCGTGCACAACTTCATCTACAAGGACCTGGCCGCCGACCGCGACATGATGAACGGCCTGACCCGCAAGGAGCTGCGGGACGCGCTGTGCAAGCGGGTGTTCGACTCGAATCGCGCCGAGTACTTCCGCAAGGGCATCCTGGACACGATCCGCCAGCGGCCGGAGCTGCTCAAGCGCCTGTTCGAGCTGTTCGACCGCCGGTTCAACCCGAAGCGCGCGCGTCGCGGTGTCGGTGAGGCCGCCGTCCGGCGCGACCTGGACGCCTTCCGCCGCGATGCCGCCATCGCGTTCATCGACGACCGCACGGGGTTCGACATCTTCAGCTTCATGGCGCGGATGGTCACGCACGTGCGGAAGACGAACTTCTACAAGGTCGGCAAGCGCTCGTGCGCGTTCCGGCTGGATCGCGACGTGCTCGATCCGCTCGTGTTTCCGGGACCGGTCCACGGCGTCTTCTTCGTGGTCGGCTTCTACGCCATCGGCATGCACATGCGGGCGGAGGACATTGCGCGCGGCGGGCTGCGGTTCATCCGCGTCACGGCGGGGAACTATGAGACCGAGTTGGACAACGCCCCGCTCCTGAACTACGCGCTCGGCCCCGTGGCCCAGCGGCTGAAGCACAAGGACATCGCCGAGAGCGGCGCCAAGGGCGTCATTGTGCCGGCGGTCGAGTACGCGCGGGACGGGCTCGAGGCCGTGTTCGACGTCACCGAGGGCATTCTCGACCTCATCCAGCCGTCGCCGGACGTGGTGGACCGCCTGGGCCAGCCTGAGATGATCTTCTTCGGCCCCGACGAGGGGACCGCGGGCTTCATGGATGCCGTGGCCGAGCGGGCCAAGGCCCGCGGCTACCGGCACTGGCGCACGATCACCACCGGCAAGAGCATCGGCATACCGCACGACGCGTATGGGCTCACGTCGGACCGCCGCGTGTTCGGCCTTCTGTCGCGCGGCGACGAGGGCACCGAGCTGCAGATCGACGGCGTGCGGAAGCTCCTGACGACCGACCCCGGCCGGATACTGGCCGAGATCGGCGACCGCATCGACGCGAGCGGCATGACGACCATGGGCGTCATGGCCTGCCTGCGGACGATCCTCGCGCAGCTCGAGCTGGCCGAGTCCGACGTCAACCTGATGATGACGGGCGGGCCGGACGGCGACTTGGGCGCCAATCAGGTCCAGTCGTACCGGGGCCGGATCTGCCTCATCGTCGACGGCGGCTCCGTGCTGTTCGACCCCGACGGCCTCGACCGGACGGAGCTGATGAGGATCGCGGTCGCGCGCCACACGAGCCCGCGCCTGAACAGCATGGCCTATCCGGAATCCCGCCTCGGGCCGCGCGGCTTCCGGATCCCGCGCGTCGCGCGCCCCGTCGCGCTGCCGGACGGCACGGTGGTCGAGGACGGCGCCTTCCTGCACCGGCGGTTCCTCGTTTCGCCGCAGATGCGGCCGTACATTCAGCAGGCCAACATCCGGGCATTCGTTCCGTGCGGCGGGTTCAAGGATACGATCAACGCCGAGAACGTGGGCGCGTTCATGGACCTGTTCCGGGAGCTGCGCGTGATCGTCGAGGGCGCGAACGTGTTCTTTGACGACACGGCCCGTGAGACGATTGCGCGCAAGACCGGCATCCTGCAGATCCGCGACTCGAGCGCCAACAAGGGCGGCGTGACGAGCAGCTCGATCGCCGAGGTGCTGACGGCGTTCCTGCTGGGCGACGGGTACGAGCGGATGCTGGTACGGAACCCGCGGGCGCGCTCCGCCCTGATTCGTGCCGTGCTCGACCTGATCCGGGCGAACGCCGAGGCGGAGACGAAGATGCTGCTGGCGCTGCACCGCAAGACCGGCGACCCCCTGTACGCCCTGTCCGTGCGGACGAGCGAGCAGCTCTTCGCGCTGCAGGCGCGGCTGTACGAGCGGCTCGACGCCATTCTCCGCCAGCGCCCCGTCGTCGAGGCCGTGCTGCGGGCCTACGTTCCGCACGCGCTGCTGGATCACCTGGGCATGCCCCGCGTGCTGCGGGCGCTCGGCTCGCCCGAGCTGCGCGCCTACCGCGACGCCCTGCTCACGAAGAAGCTCGCCGCCATGGCCCTCTACCGCCACGCCGCCGACTGGGACGAGTTCCTGAAGCGCTTTGACGCCGACCTCCCGGCCGCCGTCCGAGCCATCGTCCGCGCGGACTGACACGCGGCGGCGCCCCCGCGGCTCCGTGGCCCGGCCGGGGTAGGGCGCCCTCGTCGAGGGTGCCGGACGGCCACGGACCCGCGCCGCTTCGCCCTCCCGAGCGGTTGCCCGGTGACAGCCTCACTGGGGGTCAGGGCTCGTCATTCGTCAATTGGCTTGCCTGGCGCATGGGGACGTGC
>CAYSLU010000131.1:0-10160 GCA_964431965.1 uncultured Verrucomicrobiota bacterium | reverse complement strand
GCCCGGTAGAGGGTCATCTGGCTCTGCGGGTAGTCCTTCTCCAGCACGCGGATCGGGGGGATCTGCCGGCCGTTATCCCACTCGCCCGCCCGGATCCGCCGCAGCAGGTCGTCCGCGATCTTTTGATACTGGTACGCCACGCCGATTATTATATAGTATTCGCCAACGATGTGAAGGGGAGGAATTCGACATGAAATTGAGCGTCATGGTCCTGTCAGCCGCGCTGCTGTCCGCCGCCGGAGGTCCGGGCCTGCGGGCCGAGGGCGAAGCCGCGCCCGGCCGGCTGCCGCAGAAGCACGAGTACCAGAAGACGCTGCGTGCCTACATGGCCTCGCTGAAGGAGAAGGACTTCGACCATGGCGTGACCGCTGAGATCGACGAGAGCAAGCCCGTCGACCCGGATCCCGACTATCTCTACCGGAACTACCTGCTCACGCTCATGCAGCAGCCGCTCGTGGGCACAAAGCGCGGCACCCCGGCCGTCAAGGCGCCGCCGGCCAGCTTCCTCCTCTCCAACATAGAGCGAACCAATGCCGTTTACATTCCGCCGGTGTGGCCCGAAGCGCTGATGTCCTTTGTGCAGTGGGACTTCCCGGGCAATCCCTACCGGAACAGCCGGGCGCTCAAGCTGCGCGCCTTCGCGGGCGCCGCGGTCCAGCTGATGATGTTCCACGACTTCGCCGAAGCGAACGACGGCAAGTCGCCCTCACCCATCCGCCCGGACTGGCATGGCTACAACCCGGTCTTCTGGGCCGCGGCCTACCCCGGCTTCAAGGACGCGCTTCCGCCCGACGTCCGCACAGCCTTTGAGACGGGCATGAAGATGGCCGGCGAGCGGATCCTCTCGTGGGGTATCCGGGGCGAGTCCTGCGAGAACGACCTGCTGGCGCCGCTCGGGCTCGTCTACATCAGCCGCGCCGTCGGCGATCCCGAGTTCGCCCGGAAGGTTGAAGCGTACGCGAAGCCCCTCTTCACCGATCCGCGCTACATCAGCCCGGCCGGCTACTGGGTCGAGCGCGGCGGGCCCGAGACCGGCTTCGGCGGCGCCGCCAACCTCTACGCCTCGTGGATCGGGCTCATGACGGACTGGCCGTTCGTCCAGTCGGCGATCGAGCGCGTCTACCGGCTCCGCGGTCACCTGATCCTTCCGGAGCCCGACGGCCGCCTCGCCGGCCCGAGCCACTTCAACGCGCGGCTGGGCAGCCCGTCCTACGCCGACCAGCAAGCATGGGACGGCGTGCGCGATGCCGCGGCGGCCATGATCACGGACGAGGCGGCCCAGTTCGTGGCGCTCCCGGATCCGGAGACGCTCAAGACGGCGCCGGCCCGCCGCGGACACATGTTCGTCGAGCAGATCCGCGAGAACCTGCGCGACGCGAAAGGCCACTACTACACGGACGACGAACTGACCACCCAGAACACCATGTGGCCGTGGACGCTCCGGATGTGGATGACCTACAACTTCCCGATCAGCCAGAACCCGGCCTACGAGTTCTACCGGAAGGGGACCTTCGCCCATCGCCAGGCCCTGGAGAAGGCCGGCTCGCCACTGCTCAAGTCCCCGTTCCTCAGGGGCGAGAGCTTCTTCCGCGACTTCAACCGCGAGTTCGTTGCCGTCCGGCAGCCGGCCTTTGCGGCGATCCTGCACAGCGGACCGGTCGCCGATCAACGGCCCGACGACGGCAAGGCGCAGTTCGGCGGACCGATGGGGCTCGGCGGCGGCCAGCTTTCCGCGTTCTGGACGCCGCAGGCCGGCGCCGTGATTCTCGGCCTGCGCATGGGCATGTCCTACGACAAGTCCTTTGACGTGCTCGACGCCTGGCGCACCTGGCCCATGCACGCGGTCAGCGGCGTCACGGCCGACGGCCGGGTCTTTACCTCGGCCCGCAACGTCGCGCCGCAGGTCGCCTGCGACGCCAAGGACGGCGGCGGCAGGATCACGGTCGAGGGCCCCCTCGTGGCCATGAAGATCGTCAAGGAACCCGGCGCGTCCGATGCGGCAAAGGCCAAGGACCTGATGTACGACGAGCCGCTGGCGGCCTCCAACGGATACGCCCGCATCTTCACCGTCGACGGGAAGGGCATCCGCGTCGAGACCACGGTTGGCGGCGACGGCCGGGAGACGATGGCCGAACTCTACGAGACCATCCCGGTCTATCTTGGCAAGGGTACCACCCAGGCGAGCAACGCGAACGTGAGGATCGAATTCCAGATCGGTGGCAAGTGGGTGGCGGCAAGCGAGCAGTCCGCAGACAAGGTCCAGGCCGTCCGCCTGACGCGCTTCGGAGGCGTCGTGATCGTGAGCTTCGAGCAGCCGCGCCGTGTGAAGCTTTCGCCCGCCGAATGGACGGACAAGTGGTTGAACGAAGGCGCCTCCGCCCGGAACATCATGATCGATCTGCTGGAGAGCGGAGACAAGCCCGTCGCGCTGAAGGCGGCGAGAACCCTCGCCTATCGGATCGAGCCGGCGCTGAAATGAGAGGAGCAGACCAGATGAGGAAGACATGCGCGGCGCGGCTTGTGGCATTCACGATGGCGGTCCTGGGGGGCATTCCGGAGGGCGTTTCGGCGGGTGAGCCGGAGTCGCTGCCGATCGTGCTGGCTCTGGCCGACGGAACGAATCCGGCGGCAGTCGTGGAACTCATCAGAGTGCCGGCGGGCGAGTTCATGATGGGGGCTGGCCCGGACGATCCGCGCGCGTCGCCCACGGAGGAGTTCCATCATCGGGTGCGCATCACCCGCCCGTTCTATCTGGGGAAGACGGAGATCACGCGCCGGCAGTGGGTCGCCGTCATGCCCCAGCGGGGCGCATCGGCCACCGACACGGATGAATGCCCCGTCACCGGGATCGTGTGGATCGAGGCGACAAACTTCGCGGCGCTTCTCACCGCCCGCTCTGGCGACCGGCTGCCGCCGGGCATGGTCTTCCGGCTGCCGACCGAAGCCGAGTGGGAGTATGCGGCCCGGGCGGGCACGACGACGCCATACTGTTTCGGGAGCGACCCGGCCTTGCTCGGCGAGTATGCATGGACGCGCGACAACGCCAAGGCCCCCATGCCCGTGGGCCTGAAGAAGCCCAACGCCTGGGGCTTCCATGACATGACCGGCAATGTCTGGGAGTGGTGCCTCGACTACTTCCAGCCCGACCACACCACGCGGGAGGCGGTTACGATCGATCCTGTCAACGTCGTCTCGAACTATGCCCGGGTCGTCCGAGGCGGGTCGTATGTCCACACCGACGGGCCCGAGTCGATCCGCATCTCGTCGCAGTGGGGCAACATGTATCACGGCAAGAGGAGGCCGCACGTGGGCATGCGCCTCGCGGCAGGCTATCCGCTGCCGTCCGATGCGGCGGCCGAAGCCAGTGCGGTAAAACGAACGGCGAATCCGAAGGGGGAATGATGGACTGCAGGAAGATTGGCATGGCGCTGGCGCTGGTTGGTGCGATGGGCATGTGCGCATGGGGCGGGTCTGCGAGCGCGGAGGGCGCGGCGGCGCCAGGCGGCGGCGGGCCGATCTCCATCGGCGGCCGATGGGAGCCGTTTGTCGACTTGTATCTGGTCGATCAGATGAAAGGCGTGTCCCACCGGTTCAAGCAGCCGATCGAGATCCGGAACCTCGCGCATCCCCCTTCGGACGGTTACTACGCAACCGTCATCTTCGAGAAGGGCAAGTACCGCCACTATTGCCGGGAGACGATTCCCGGTTACACGGGGTCGGACGCGGACGGCAATCCGGGCGAGGTGACCGCCTACGAGGAAAGCACGGACGGCATCAACTGGACGCGGCCGACTCTCGGCCTGTTCGAGGTGAACGGTTCGCGGTCGAACAACTACGTGCTGGCGAACATGTCGCCCTTCAGCCACAACTTCAGCCCATTCCTCGACACGAGGCCGGGGTGTCCGCCTGAACAGCGCTTCAAGGCGCTCGCCGGAACCAGCGCGTCAGGCGGGCTGGTAGCCTTCGCGTCGGCAGACGGCATCCGCTGGACCAAGCTGCAGGACGAACCCGTGCTGAAGGTCGTGCCCGGCGGCCTGATGTTCGATTCCCAGAACGTGGCCTTCTGGTCGCCGGTTGAGACACAGTACATCGCCTACTGCCGGCAGCACATCAAGGGCCTGCGTTCCATCAACCGCGCCACATCCTCCGACTTCGTGACGTGGACCGCCCTGGAACAGGTGCCGGCGAACCTTGAGAACGAACACCTCTACACCAGCCAGGCGCACCCGTATTTCCGCGCGCCGCACATCACCATCGGGCTGGCCACGCGGTTCTTTCCGAATCAGGGGGAGTCCACGGATATCGCGCTGCTATCCTCCCGCGACGGCCGGTCTTTCGATCGTGTGTTGAAGGAGGCGTTCATCCGGCCGGCTCCGTTGCGCGAGAGCTGGGGCAACCGGGGAAACTATGCCGCGTTGAATGTCTTTCCTCTCCGCGACGACACGCCCGGCGTCCAGTCCGAGCACTGGCGCTACCTGAACCCCCAGCATTTGGGCATCATGGTCCGCGACCGCCTCTACTACCTGCCCGTGGACGGGTTTGCCTCGATCAACGCCCCGTTTGAACAGGGCGAAATGGTCACGAAACCGCTCGTTTTTTCCGGCAAGGAATTGATGCTGAACTTCGAGACCAGCGCGGGCGGATTCATGCGCGTTGAGATCCAGGACGCGGCCGGGCAGGTCATCTCGGGGTATTCGGCCGAGGACATGAAGGAAGATCTCCGGCAGAACAGCCGCGGGTGCATCGTCGTTTGGAAAGGCGGCTCTGATGTCAGCAAGCTGGCCGGGCAGCCGATCCGCCTGCGTTTCGTCATGCGCGAGGCGGACATCTATGCGCTTCGGTTTGTCACGCGGTGAATATCAGGGGGGGCACAGCCGCAAGCCCGAATACGGCCAATCTGGAACTCACGAAAGCAGGAAAGGCGGAGAGACGATGAAGAGCAGGATTGACTGGGCATGGACTGGGATCTCGTTGCTGGTGGCGGTGGCCTCGGCTCTGGGTGGCGAAGTTACGCCGCCCGCCGTCTCGAAAACGCTCGCCGTCACGCTGGTGGAGGCGCAAGGGACGAATCCGGCCGTGGTGGTCGAACTGATCGGCGTGTCGGCGGGGGAGTTCATGATGGGCACCCGGACGGAAGACGCCCCCCCGCGGTACGACCCGAAGGGCGAGTTCCCCCATCGCGTTCGGATCAGTCGGCCATTCTACCTCGGGAAGTATGAACTCACGCTCGGGCAGTGGGGTGCCGTGATGGGAATGAAATCGCGGCATGCCGGGAAGCTGGATTATCCGGCCAACGCGGTCTCCTGGCAGGAGTGCACCAACTTCACGGCCATCCTGAACCAGCGCTGCGCTTCCCAGTTGCCGCCCGGGATGGTGTTCCGACTTCCGACCGAGGCGGAGTGGGAATATGCCGCGCGAGCCGGAACAACCACGGCGTACTACTTCGGCAACGATCCGGCCCTGCTCGACGACTACGCCTGGCACCGCGGAAACGCGACCGAGCCCATGCCCGTCGGCCGGAAGAAGCCGAATTCGTGGGGCTTTTTCGATATCACCGGCAATGTCTGGGAGTTGTGCCTCGACTACTTCCGGCCCGACGCCACGACCACCAACGAGATCACGATCGATCCGCTCAACACCGTCTCGAACTACGCCCGCACGGTCCGCGGTGGATCGTACGCCGGGCAGGACGGTCCCGGATCCATCCGGACGGCGTCCCAGTGGGGAAACATCTGGCCGGACAAGCATCGCCCGAATGTCGGCATGCGCCTGGCCGTTGGATATCCTGTGGCGCCGTGGGGGGAGTAACGGGGCGGGAAGGCCGACCAGGAAGACGAGGTGGACATGACGATGAGAGTGGAGCATGCGTGCGCGCTGGTGGTCTGCCAGATGGCGGCGACGGCCTGCGCCGACTGGAACCAGTGGCGCGGGCCGGAGCGGAACGGCGTGGCTTCAGACAGCCCGGCGCTGGCGGACTCGTGGGGTTCGAACGGCCCGCCGCGGCTGTGGGTCAGCGAGGATTTGATCTGCAACGATTCGCTGGGCTCCGTGTGCGTCGCCGGCGGACGCGTCTACTTCGCGGGCATCTGGCCCTCCAATCCGCCGCCGCCCTCCGCCGACGGGCGTCCGCCCTCCTGGACGGCCGCCATCAAGGCCGGCGGCTCGCTGGAGGGCGCGGCTTGCCTCGACAGCAACGGCAAGCTGGTCTGGCGCCAGGGCTGGCCCGGCAAGGGCAGCCACAGCACGCCGTGTGTGGCGGACGGCCGCTGCTACGTGAATGGCGCGAAGACGCTCTACTGCCGCGATGCCGCGACCGGCAAACCGTTGTGGCAGGCGCCGGTCGGCGCTGAAAGCGCCTCCAGCCCGCTGGTCGAGGACGGCATCGTTGTGATCCTGGCCGGCCCGATGACCGGGTTCGACGCCCATACGGGCGAGAAGCGGTGGAGCGCGACCGTCAGCGGCGGGAACTGCTCGCCGGTGCTCTGGACATCGGGCGGGACGAAGTATGTCCTGTGCCGCACCAGGTCCGGTCTGGCCTGTGTCAAGCTGGCGACTGGCGAGGTGCAGTGGACGACCAAGGCCGAGGGCAACAGCACGCCGGTTGTCAGCGGCGACGTGGCGGTGTTCCTGAACAACAACAAGGAGGACGGCCTCGCCGCCTACCAGCTGACGCCGGCCAAGGCGGAGAAGCTGTGGTCGGCTCCGTTCTCCGACCGCGGCAGCACGGCGGTCATCCACAAGGGCCGCGTCTATGTCGTCTGCAACGGCGTCGCGGCCTGCTACGGTCTGGAGAAGGGCGATCTGAAGTGGCAGGAGAAGTTCCCCGGCGAGATCGCCTCGCCGCTCGTGGCCGACGGCAAGCTGATCGGCACCTGCGAGTCCGGTGCGACGCTGATCATGATCAGGGCGGGAACCGACACGTTCGAGCGGCTGGGCCGGCAACGCATTTCAGCCGGTTGGATTCCGTCGCCGGCCATCTCCGACGGCCTGCTGTATGTCCGCCACGGCCACGGCGTGGCGTGCTATGACTTGCGGCGGCCCTGACGACCGGAAGGACAGGAGCACCCCATGTACGATTTCAGCCGCAGCTTCATCGGGTGGACCTCCACCCGCATCCATCACTCGCCGCGCATGCAGGTCGACGCCGTTTGCCGCATCGTCACCGGCGGGACGACGTGGGAGTGCCTGCTCAGCGCACCGTGCGCCGGCGAGACGATGTACGCGCCGCGCGACCTGATCCAGAGGCCGCCCTATGATTTCGTCATGATCTACTCGCCCGCCGGTGAGTTCATGTTCGCGAAGACCTTCGCCGATCCCGCGCGGAACGTGATCGAGTCGCACCGGGTGGGCGAGGCCATGAGCACGCACGACGGCCGCGGCGCGCCGCTCGCGGAGATGTCCGCCCGCCTGGCGCCGGCCCGCGGGGTGCGGGAGCTGACGGCGTATGCCGACATACGGGCGGCGGTTCTGGGCTCGACCCGGTTGAATGGCCAGACGGAGTTTACGGCCCCCGACGGGAGCTCGCGCGTCGTCCTCGAGTACCCCATCAAGACGTGCAACGTCTCGCACGCCGCCGAGCGGTGGCAGATCGACGCCGGGCCTGTGTTGATCCCTGACCTGGCGGACCCCGCGGCCTCGGGGCTCTCCGGCATGCGTCCCGGGTACGTCGTCTTCAACGACTGGACCTGGGCCGAGTTCGCGCGTCGCCGCCTCACGCCGGCCGACGCGGTTGAACTCGGGTCAGCCTTCTCCGCCCCGGCGCGGATCGACGGCGTGCGGAACCGGATATACTCGCTGGAGTGAGCCCGCGGCGCGAGAAAGGGGGGCGTGTGACCCGGCTGGGAGACGTGAACACCCGCGACATCGCCGATGCGATCCGGCTGGGCTGCCGGACGATGCAGAGCGTCTTCGGGGAGGAATGGCGGAATGGGGTCGAAAGGGACTCCGCGCCTGCATGAACGCGCTAACGGAAGAGGACGACACTGGACAGGGCAGTCGGATCCACATTGATCTGTCCTCTAGTCACCCGTCATCTATTCCACTCATCTTCTCCCTTCGTCTTTTCCGCGGGGAGGGAGTGGATGAAGGGAATAGATGAGGGGGCAGATGAGGGGGAACGGACGAAGGCGAAGGGGAAGGGAGATCTTGGGGTGAACGCGTATCTACCGCACGAGAAGCTGCATGTCTACGCCGATGCGCTGACGTTCCTGAGGGCCACCACGCCGCTGGTGGACGCATGGCCGCGGCGGCATGCGGTCTGCGATCAGATGCAACGTGCAGGCGAGAGCATCCTGGCCAACCTGGCCAAGGGCGCACGACGGCGGCGTACCGATCAGGGGGTCTACTTCGTCGAGTGCTCGCTGGGATCGGTTCTGGAGTGCGCCGCTTGTCTGGACATCGCATTCGTGAAGGGACTGGTCGGGGATTCCGTCTTGCGCTCGGGGAAGGAATCACTGCAGCGAATCGCACGAATGGAAGTCGGACTGCGAAGATCGTGGAGCGACTCCGTCCGTGAAGCAGAGGAACCGTATGAGGCTGGGACCGGCGAGTACTTCCCGCATGAGTCGCTGGTTGTGTACCAGCGCTCCCTTCAGCTCTGTCGGCAGTTGGAGGCGGGCGTTCTCGCGGGCGAACGCCGGGTACGGCACGCCAGGAGGATCGACGAAACGGCAACCAGCTTGGTGCTGAATATTGCAGAGGGTAACGGACGGTTCTCCCGGTTGGATCACGGCAAGTTCGTCCAGGTTGCAGGTGATGCTGCGGCCATGCTGGGGGTGTATCTGGATCTAGCCGTCGCGGAGTGTTCTGAAGGCATCGAGCCCGCCAAGGTACTTCTGCGGGAGATAGCCGCATTGCTGGCGGGCTTGAAAGGGTACCTCGCAGACGATGAGAAAGGCGGCACCGGTTGATCCCCAACCCCTTTGTCTACTCCCCTCGTCTACTCCCTTCGTCTGTTTGGCAAGAGAGCGGGGTGCGGGCGTGAGGGAGTAGACGGAGGGAGCAGATGAGGGGAATAGATTAGGGGAGACGCAGGACGGAGATGAAGCGACCGATCATGAAACACACGCTATTGGCCATCGACGATGTATCGCTTCCTCTGCGCCGGAATGTCTGCCTGCATCTGAGCAGACCGGCGGTGCGCCGCGAGCCGGTGCTGGCGCCCAGCCCCGCCGACAGTATGGCGCCCGACAACATGGGGGCGCAGTTCTATGGCACGGTGCTGTGCGAAGCGGGCCGGTTCCGCATGTGGTACTACGCCCTCCACCGGGGCCTGAACCCCGATTGGCCCCCGCGCAAGATGCAGCAGGTGGCGAAGAAGCCGGGCTGGCTGATCGGCGTCAAGGACGGGTACGAAGTCGTCCAGGGGCCCCTCTGCTATGCCGAGAGCGACGACGGCATCGCCTGGACCAAGCCCGCGCTCGGGCAGGTGCTCTTCAAGGGCAGCCGCGACAACAACGCGCTCGAACTGCCGCACACGGTCGTCAGCGGCGCAGCGGTGATCAGGGACGACGAGGAGCCCGATACGGCCCGGCGCTACAAGATGGTCTACCAGTTCTTCCCGGACCAGACGGAGCCGCTGATCCCGGAGTACGGCTGGAACCCCAGCATGGCCTGCGCGGTCTCGCCCGACGGCCTGAAGTGGACGGTGACGGCGATCCCCTTCCTCAACCAGTTCGTCGAGCACTGCTCGTTCATCCGGCACGGCGGCCAGTACATCGTCCACTCGCAGGCCTTCCCCGACTGGAGCGGAAGCCGCACGGAGGGGGACGCGGGCGGCGGACGGACCGGCGTGGCGCGCGCCACCTACGATTTCGACCGCTGGCCGGACCTGTGGCAGTGGAGCTTCGCGCTGCCCGAGCCGGCCGATCCGTCGAAGCGCGGCGCCAACAACTCCTACGATCAAGTCCACCTCGGCGTCGGTGCCGCGAGCCTGGGCAACGTCTGCGTCGGCGTCTACGGGCTCTGGCACAGCGCCGCCTTCGGCGAGGGCTTCGCCAACATCTCCGGCGACCTGGGGTTGGTGGTGTCCAACGATGGCATCCATTTCCGCGAGCCGGGGGCGACCCCGGGGCGGCCGTACATCCACCGCGACGACTCGCCGGTGACGGCGGTGCCCGGCCGCGCGTTTCACACCATCCTGTGCCAGGGCAACGGCATCC
>CAYSLU010000130.1:0-10267 GCA_964431965.1 uncultured Verrucomicrobiota bacterium | reverse complement strand
TCAGTAGGTCACTCCACGAATCGGCATCGCCACTTCCCAGTGCTGAAGCCGCTCGGCTGCGGTCCACTTGCCGTTGGCTGCATCGACCAGGGATTGAACGAGCGCCTGTGCGGCCTCCTCCAGGGTGGAGGGTCCTTCCTCCACGCCGGCCACGCAGGCGTCCATGTTTTCGGCCATCTTCTCGAACGTGGCGCGGGTGGCGGTCACCTTTACGGTGATGCTGGCGGGCGACCCGACCGGCGTGCCGCGGCCGGTCGTGAACACCGTCACGTTGCAGCCGGCGGCGGCGAGCGCGGTGACGCACTCCAGGTCGGTGTTCGGCGCGTTGAGGATCACGAGCCCCGGGCCGGAGACGCGCTCCTCCATCTCGAAGAAGCCCCGGAATGGCGTGGTGCCCGCCTTGGCGGCGTGCGCGAGCGACCGCTCCGCCCACTTCTCTCGCGTGTTGGCTTTCAAGGCAAAGTCCTCGAGCGTGTACCCGAACCGCTTCTGCCAGCCGGCGTTCACGGTGTCGGGAAGCGACCGGATCCGGTCGGCTACGGCTGGCGTTTCCGCGCGCTCCGCCAGGAGCGGGGCCGACGCCACGAGCTCGCAGTCCTCCGAAAGCACCACCGTGGCGCCCCTGGCCACCAGCAGATCGCAGGCGCGGCCGACGACCGGGTGGCAGTGCGAGAACGAGCGGAGATCGGAGGCGCCGCACTTGGTGCCAACCGTGAGGGCGCTGAAGGGCACCGGCACGCGTGCGGTCCTGGCGAGTTCGGCCGCCATGTCGCGGGCGATGCGGATGCCGCCCTCGACCGTGGCGGTGGTTCCAGCGGCCTGCGTGTTCAGCGTCTCGGCGAGGCGTCCGCTGTCACGCGTCTTGCGCTGGAGGTTCAGCGACAGGGTGGCCGCGCAGCCCATGGCGAGGAAGAGGACGCCGCCGACATTCGGGTGAGTGGCGAAGTGTTCCAACATGGCGGCGAGCAGCTTGAAATCGTCGCCCTGCAGGTCGCAGCCGTTGACTTGGCCCAGGCACGTGGCGCCGGGAACGCCGGCCGCGATGCGCCGGGCAATCTCCACCTGGCAGCCCGTGAGGGGAATCACGATTACGTGGTTGCGGAATCCAACCCGCCCGTCCGATCGGGGAAAGCCCGTCAGATTCGACTCGCTCATCTCTCGCTCCTTGGATTGCCCGTCCCGGCGTCTCCTCCTCGAGAACAGACCGCGCAGGATACGCCTGCGCGGCGGCCGTTGCCAGCGCGACGAGTCAGCCCGTGACGAGCGACGTGAGGGATGCTTCCATCGAGCCGACTGTGCCGGCCGTCGAGACCCAGATCTGCAGGTCCTCCCAGACTGGACCCGCCGCGCCCGCGAGTACCAGCCCGGCGCGGTTGCCGACGGGCCGCACCTCGGCCGCGGCGAGCGGCCAGCACAGGCAGCCGTCACGCAGCGCGCCGGCGGGAAGCCAGCGGCCGTTCCACCGCGCGGCCACGCCGGCCGGATCGTCGAGGTCGGCCACCCGCATGCGCAGCTCAATCGCCTGCGCCGCCGACAGATCTCCGCCGGCGTCGATCGCCACCTCCGTCATCTCGCCCCGCACGTGGACGACGGAGCCCGGCGCACGCTCGGGAGCCAGGAGCGGCAGCCGCCGGTAGCGGTAGACCCGCGGCACGCGCCAGAGTGCGCCGCCCATCCCGCGGACCGACGCGAAGTGGATCCGGCTGCGGCGACTCAGTTCCGCCGGGTCGCCTGCCTCACGCCAGAATCGACTGCGTGGATCGAACAGGTTGAACACGCAGATTCCGTCCGCACCCGCCTGCCAGGCGTTGAGGGCGCGGCCCCGCAGGGACTCGAGTGTGTTACGCAGCGGCTCGAGCTGGCCCGAGGCGAGCTTGAGCCGCGACTCGCTCAGGCACGGGTACACCGGCACGCCGTGCCGACGCCCCAGGTCCACCAGATCGGACCAGGGAGTCAGCCGGTAGTAGCAGCTCGCACTAACCAGATCCACAAGCCCCTCGGCAAGCCACGCCTCGACGTCGAGGCCGAGGTCCCGGGCCAGCTCCACCGAGTCCGGCACCCGGATCGCCAGCAGGAAGGGCTTGCCTCGCGCCGAGGCCACCTCATCGAGCAGGCCGCGCAGGTGGCGGACCAGGCCGGTCATCGCCGCGCGCTCGGCGTCCGTGCACGGCTCGCCTGCCGCCGTGGATGGAAAGAACGTCTCGTGCCTAAGGAAGTCGCACTCGACGCCGTCCAGGTCGTACCGCCGGCACACGTCCTCGATCAGCCGGAACACCCAGTCGCGGACCGGCTCCAGCGCGTAGTTCAGGGCGGTCCAGCATCCGAACAGCGGCTTCCGCCCGTCCGCGCCCAGCAGCCACCCGGGGTTCTTCCGCTTCACGGTCGAGATCCGGTCATTCGAGAAGTCGCCAACCGGCCCCCAGCCGTCGTGCGTGTCGTTCATCCGCAGGGACCAGAAGATCTCACGCCCGTTGGAGCGGCTCCATTCGGCCATGACGCTCAGCGGATCGCGGCCCTGTTCGATCAGCGTCGGGGTCACGTTTCGGGCGTAGTTGCCGTCCCGGCGGATCCACGGATCGCCGACGCGCGTCGCGTGACAGAAGCTCCCGACCCCCCCCTTGTTCGTGCAGTAGAAGAGCGAGTCGACCTGTGAGTCGGCCAGCGCGCTCGTGCGCGCCTCGAGCAGGCTCTCGGCGGTCATACGGCCGTCATTGCAGAAGCTGTCGCATCCGTCATTGTTGAAGATGATCCGCCTGCGTCGCTCACGGGCCGCACGGCGATCGGCGCTCACTCTCATGGCGTACTCCTTCCTGTCGGTCCCTACTCCGGCGCGTCGATTGATCCGGCAAGTCCCGGCCCACCGCCCGCGACGTAGCCGAAGCTGGCTCCGGCCGGGTCAGGCGTGACCCAGAATGCGTACAGCCGGCCGCGCTTCAGATGGACGCGGAAGCGGACCGGCCGGCCGGCGAGCGCGACCAGGACCGGCGCGCCGTCCCAACCCACTCGAATGCGTGTCTGGTTGCCGCGTGCCGCCCGCGCATGAGCGAGGTCGAACGGCGCGATGAGCCGCCTTGTCCCAGTGGATGCCGTCATGGGAGGTCGCAAGGCAGGTCAGGCCGCCCTGATAACCGGCGTAGTCCCGCATCTTGAACAGCCGGTCGCGCGGGTCGTACCAGACGCCGTCGCTGAAGGGCGCGGCAAACGGACCGGTGCCTGCGGACTCCCAGGGCCGGTCGGGCTTCAGGACCGGGTTGCCCGGGAAGTACTCAGGCTGGTGGAACGTCCGCACGAGCGATGTCGACTCGACCAGGAAGTCGTCGAGGAACAGCTGACGGCCGACGTCGATGGGTATGCCCGAGTCCGGCGCAGTTCGGGAAGGATGATCGGTCATGGGTTTCGATGGGCCGCGTCCTCTGCAGTGTTCGCACTCAACCGATAGAGGGCCACGAAGCGTCATTGAAGAGGCGGAATATCCTGCAATAGACGGGAAATACCAACGGCCCGAATACGCTCGTTGAGGGGGAAGGTGTGCTCTCCGGCATGAATTACGTCCAGTGACGTCAGCTTCAAATCATCCAGGGCGTGGCGCATGGAAGGCGTCACGCTGGGGGCAGTCGTGCGTTTGACCTCGAAACCGAAACGACGGCCACCCCGCTCCACAAGGAAATCCAGTTCCGCCCCCGACTGTGTGGCCCAAAAATGACACTCTTCTGGCTCCGCGCGCAGATGAGCTACCAGTTGCCCGATGACAAACCCCTCCCACGACGCACCTACCTTGGGATGCCCGTCGAGATCCTGCTGGGTTGGCAGGTTCAGCAAGCTGTGCAACAGCCCGCTATCCGTGATGTAGGCCTTGGGGGCCTTGACCTGACGTTTGGCAATATTGGCGTGCCATGGCGACAGCTGACGGATCACCAACGCCGAAGTCAGAATGTCCAGGTAGTGCCGCACGGAGTGATCAGAAACGCCAAAGGACCTGGCAAACTCGGAGGAATTCCACGTCTGACCATGGTAGTGGGCCAGCATCGTCCAGAACCGCCGCATCGTAGCCGATGCCACCTTGACCCCCAGCTGCGGAATGTCCCGCTCAATGAAGGTTCTGATGAACTCACGGCGCCATTCCAGGCTCTCGGCCTCCGTGCGCGCGAGAAATGACCTCGGGAAACCACCACGCCGCCACAGTCTATCGGGATCAGATACACCCACTTCCCCCAGACAGAAACCTTCAAGATAGTGGTACGCAACACGACCCGCCAATGTCTCGGAGGACTGCCGTAGCAGTTCCGGGGCGGCGCTTCCCAGCACCAGAAACCGGCATGGAGGCCCCGGTCGGTCAGCTAACACTCGCAAGGCAGGAAATACCTCGGGCCGACGCTGCACCTCGTCCAGAATGACCAGTCCCGTCAAGGACTTCAGAGCCAGCAGGGGATCCGTCAACCGTGCAAGGTCCTCGCTGCTCTCCAAGTCGAAACTGGTCACCATCTCCGATGTGCCATCTGCAAACATGCGGGCAAGCGTCGACTTGCCGACCTGCCGCGCACCAATGATGCCGACAACCGGGTACCGGTCCAATAGGGACTTGAGCCTGGCTAGATGATCCTTTCTATCTCTCATGATGCCCGACGATTACCTTGTTTATTCGAAGATCACAAGCGAATATTCAAGGTGGTAGACATCGCCCGGACAGATACTTCCGCGCCGCGGAGCGCATCGCCTCATATAGATCGTCGGGGGCGGACAGGTAGGGCGGGCGGAGGAGGCGGCTTCCGGCGAATCCCCCGACCTGCGCCATGGCCTTGTCGATGGCCCCGGCGATGATCCCCCGGTCCCGCAGCGGCTGCACCGCCTCGGCGTAGAACTTCTGGACCTGCGTGTTACGGGCCTCGGCCTCGGCCAACCGCCCCTCACGCACCATGGCCAGCCACTCCTGCATGTACTTCACGCTCACGCCGGCCAGCGCTGAATAGCAACCCGAAGCGCCGGCCCGGGCGGCGGCGCACAGTTGCTGCTCGTGGACGAAGTGGGTGTGCAGCTGCCCCCCGATGAGCAGGTCCAGCAGGCCGGCGCCGGAGTCGCTCTTCGTCCCGATGATGCAGGGCGCGGCCGCGACGAGCTCGCGGTAGAACTCGGCGGTGAGGCCGATCTTCCCCCAGTTGGGGGCGTAGATGATGATGCCGAGGTGCCCCGCGCAGGCATCGACCTCGGAGTAGAACCGGATCAGGCCTTCGCGGGGCAGCGGCAGCCAGTAGGGCGGCGAGAGGTGAATCACCTCCACCCCCAGGTCGCGCGCCTCGCGCACGCGCCGCAGCGCCCCCTCCTGGTTCGTCCATGTGCAGCCGAGGCCGATGGGAAACCGGACGTTCGCGGCCCGGCATCGCTTGACGAAGCGGCGGGCGATCGCGCGCCAGTCGTCGAACTCCAGCGTGTAGAACTCGCTGGACGTGTCGAGGGTGTACAGGCCGTCCGCCCCCGACGCGATCAGGCGGTCGAGGTTGGCGTCGCACGTCCGTTCGTCGAGCCGCCACTCCGAGTCCCAGGGGAGCATCAGGGGCAGCCAGATGCCGTTGATCTTCGCCGGACTGATTGTTTCGCGCATGTCATACCTCCTCATGTCAAGCAGACGGTCCGATGTATGGTGTCCCGCGTCGCGGCGGACTACTCACGGTCCCCCCTCCGTCTTCAAGAATCCCGGCGTGTCGGCATCGGACGACTCGGACAGGCCGGGAAGCGTGCTATCGTCGCGCGGCGCGGGCGCTGGTTCGGGCGCAGGCGGCAGCGGCATGGCCGACTCCGGGAAAGGCGCGCCCGCGGCCAACCGCAGCCCCATGTGGTCGCGGCGCTTGTTCGTGTAGCCATTGCCGACCCGGTTGGCGGCGCGGCACTTCTCCGCCGGATCGTTGTAGGAGCCGCCGCGGATCACATGCGCCAGCCAGCGGTGGTCCGGCGCGGGGCCGAGCGGGTCGACCACGGCGCCGACGGCCTCGGTGGGCGCCGCGAAGTCCCAGCACCACTCGAAGACATTGCCGAGCATGTCATGGAAGCCCCACGCGTTGGGGATTCTGCCGCCCACCGGCTGCATGCGGCCGCCGCTGTTGCCGCGGTGCCACATGTGTGCGTCGGCCGCGGCGCCGTTTGTCCCGAAGTAGTAGGGCCCCGTCGTGCCCGCGCGGCACGCATACTCCCACTCGGCTTCCGTTGGCAGGCGGAACACGAACCCCTTTGGCAGCTCGGCGCCGTGTCGGCGATTGATCGCCCCCATGAAGTTGGTGGCGTCGGTCCAGCTGCAGCGCGTTACGGGGAGGTTGTCGCCGACGGTCACCGACAGGTTCTCCATCCCGGCCGCGCGCCACTGCGCCTGAGTCAGCTCGCATCTCCCGAGGTAGAAGGGGCGGCTGATCCGGACCGTGCGGGGGCCCTCATCCTTGTCGCGCAGCGGCTCCGACTCCAGCGAACCCATGAGGTATTCGCCGGCCGGCACGCCGATCAGCTCGACCGTGCAGCGTTCGCCGAACCGGATCGCGAGCGACCGCGGAAGCCCGGCCGGCCAGGGCTCGGCGTCGGCGGCCGGGGCGGCCGCGCACACCGCAGCCGGCCCCCCAACCGAGAGCCACAGCCCCGTCATCGCCGTCAGCGCTCTTCGCTTCATCCCCTGACCTTTCCCCACCGTGATGAGGTCGCGCACCATATGCTCGATGGCGCCCGCCGTGAATCTTCAGACCGGCCGACTCGCGCCGACCGTCAACTCCCCGAAATGCGGTACGATACGTTCGCCGACGCCGGCATCGCCGCAGCCTTTCCGCCCGACTCCAGCAGGTCGATCATCAGGGTCCGCGTGAGGCCGTTGCCGCGCTTCACCGGTTCTCCTGACATCCGGACCCGGCGGCCGCGATCGAAGGCGATCGTGACCGGCTGCCCGAAACGCGTGATCCGGACAGCCGTCACCTTCTCGACCGGGGCGTCGCCGGCCGCGGTCCAGGCGCTCCCCGACTGGAATTCGATTACGGCCGACTCTTTTTGCGCATCGTGCCTGACATAGAGGGGGAGCATCTCCCACAGCTCCTTGACCCGGTCCTGGCCGTCACTGGCAACCGTGGTCCACAAGGCCACCCCGCTGCCGTCGAGCTTGATCTCGCGGGCGTAGCGAACACTCCCCGCGATGGCGCCGCCGGGCGCCGACATGCCGTCGTCGTGCGGCCCGATCGCCCCCTCGAAGCTGACCGTGGCATCGGTGGCGCCGTTCACGCGGTACACAACGTTGGTCGGCTCGCGGTTCCGCGCGCTGCTGAAGGGCTTGCCGTCCGCATTCACCCCGGACACGGCATGCACCGCCCACGTGGGCCACTTGTCCCATGTCTCGTGCGTCGGCAGCTGGGAGCCGCCGTTGAGGCCCAGGATGACCGTGCCGCTCTGCGGTGTCCAGAACGCCGAGAGGCCGCCTCCTCCCAGTCCGGCGATGTTCCCCGCCCACTCGCCGCGCACGACGTCGGTGTGGACGATCGCGCCATAGCCGCCGACCTTGGCGCACAGGAAGTCGTCGGCGAAGCTGCGGATGAAATCCCCCGGCCGGGCGTACGGCGGCAGCGTGAGGGGCCCGCCGGACTGGCCCAGCTCGGCCATGCGCGGGTAGAACCCCTTGCGGTACAGGTCCGCGGCGTAGTTGATGCCGCTGGTCCAGTGGATCTCCGCCCACTCCGGCGATGCCGCGTCCAGCGGCGAGGTCAGGCCGGCACTCAGCATCGGCTCGCTGTTGACCGTCGCGATCCAGCGGGCGACATCGGCCCGCATGGCCGCCTCGTCCTTGATGCCGACCGGGCCGAAGGCGTGGCTCCGTCCACCGAACATGAGGTATGCGGCGGCGTCGGTCTTCATGGCAGCGGCCGCGTCGCGGAAGTGCGCGCCCCAGAGGTCGTCGGGCGCGCCGAACGCGGTCCCGGTGCTGAAATGGCTGGGCCCGGTGTACACCCCCTGGAACCCCTTGCCTTCGGGCTCCGGCAGGGTGAGGTGCGACTTGAGCAGGATCATGCTCTCGAGCGTCCGGTCGATCCGCGGGTCGTCGTGCAGCAGCGCCGCCCACGTGACGAAGCGCAGCGCGATGCCCATGTAGGCTACGTCGAAGGCATGGCCGTGATGCTCGTAGCCGGCGGGCTTGATGATCCGACCGAGCACCGCATGCGCCCGCTTGAGCGCCCGCTCGGGCAGCCCGGGATCCCCGATGGCCCGCGCGGCGTACCAGAGCCCGACAAGTTGGAAGGTCTCGATGTCGGCGCCGCCTGCGCCGTACGGGGTCAGGCCCTCGATCCGGTCGAACATCCGGCGCAGCCCTTCGCGGTATGCGTCGGCGACCGGCCGAGGCAGGGCGTCCTTCACGGCCAGGAAGGTGTAGGAGAGCCAAGTCAGGTTGCCGCCCATGAAGTCGGACCGCACCGCGCCGCCCTTCTCGTGAAGATCGTTCAGCATCACAAGGTCGACGGCGGCGCCGACAAACGCGCGCTTCTTGGCCGCCAGCGAGTTCGCCGTGCCGGGCCGGAACGGATTGCCGGGGTAGGTCCACTGCGACCACCAGGCCACCGCGAGCGGATCGAAGTAGCCGTTCTGCGCCGGGCGCATGTTGGTCTTCCCGTCCGCCTCGATCGCCGAGAGCAGGAACCGCGAGGCTGGCAGACGGAGTCCCTTGGTCTCCGTTATCTCGTAGCCGCGGTTCGCCATCCAGATCCACACGCGGTAGACATCTTCGGCGTCCGTCAGAAACTCCGGCTGGTAGACAAGCGGCTCCAGCGTGACGGCGAAATCCTTTTCCTCGAGCTTCGCGAGGTAGTTCCGGATGGTCGCCTGATACGCGTGATTCGTCGGCAGCGCCCCCTCCGCCAACCCCGGCAAGGCGGCCGCGAGAGATCCGACGACGACCGCCAAGTACTTCAAGTTCCTCATGTGAGTTCCTCCATTGATCATCTTCGCCTTCATCTCATCCCCTCATCTATTCCCTTCATCCACTCCCTCCCCGCGGAGAAGACGAAGGGAGAAGATGAGGGGAATAGATGACGGGGGACAGACGAGGGCCGCAGCGCCACCAGGCCGGCGGTCGCCGCCGTGGCAGGGGAGATCCATCGAGACGACATTCCACCCCTGCGCGTGCAGCAGACGACCGACCCGGCAGTACGGCTCGGTGGTCAATGTATCCAGGTCGGCCATGGCAAGCAGCAGTGTCGGTGCGGGGCTGTTCGCTTGGAGTGGCATTGCGGCATAGGCCGTGCCCGATAGCGTCTGTAGCGCATGGACAGCATCTGTCATGGCGCAGGTCGTCTCCTCTCCGCTGTTGATTCGACTCAATCGTCCCGCCTTCTGACGCGGGTGCGTGTCATCCTTCTCCTTCACGTCCTGCTATCTGTCTTGTCTCTTCACTGACTCTGCTTCATGCGGTACGCCACAAACGGATTCCGGCAGGGATGGCCCCGGGAGACCCAAAGCACACCCTCTTGCGGCGCACACACCAGACCGGCGACCGTGGCGGCGGAGCGCTGATGCCGGCAGATACTGCTGGGTCGGCCCTCGTGGTCCGCCAGGCAATGCTGGAGATACGGAATGTCGAGCCGGCTCCCTCCGTCAAGAAGCAAGGCCATCATCCTCGCCGTGCGGCGGCGTGAATCCGCCCAAAGCGGATCCGTCTCGGAACGGTCGAGCGGCCTGAGATCGGGATGCAAAGGGTCGTTCGCGTGGGCGAGCAAGCCGTCGGCCCCCTCGACAACGCGGAAGTCGCCCCGCGCGAATTCAATGGCGGCGACGCGGCCGGAACACTCCCCGAACACCATACATCCGACTAGCCCCAGACGCCTATCGGCGCGGATGCGCTTCACCCAAGCCACGCACTCATCGATGGATGATGACTCGCTGAAGAGACGCTTCAAGAGATGAGAAGGAACACCTCGCCGTTGCGGCACATTCAGCAGCAGAGAGTGCTCGAGACGCGCCAACCCCCTGCTGTTGAAACCGGGGCCCTCGCAGATGCCGACGTACGCGTAGTTCAGCGAGGCTGGAGCCCCTCCCGTCGGATGCAGGTCGAGTATGACGACGCTGCGGATGCGGGACCAGGGAACGTCTTTGTTCTGGCCGGCGATCAGTCGGCCACGGGCGGTTCGTTCCGGGGCGACCGCGAAGGACGTGCAGCCGCGGACTCCGGAGATCCCCAGCGCCTCGGGCGCAATGTCCCAATGACAGCGCAGATACAGGGCCTCCTCGGGGGAGATCCCGGCGCCGGCGGCAACGCCTTCGA
>CAYSLU010000129.1:0-10280 GCA_964431965.1 uncultured Verrucomicrobiota bacterium | reverse complement strand
CCGTCGCTCAATACGCGGGCCGATTGCACCGGCTGCACGATCGCAAGAAGGAGGTCCGCATATACGACTACGCCGACCTCAATGCCCCCATGCTGGCGCGCATGTTCGACCGGCGCTGCAAGGGTTACGAGGCGATCGGTTACTCCATACTGTTGCCGGCCAGCGCCGTGCCGGGCTGGCCGGCCGAAGTCCCGCTTCCGGTCGATCCGGAGTGGAAGCGCGACTATGCGGCCAGCGTTCAGCGGCTGATTCGCGACGGCGTGGATGCGCACTTGGGTAACCTGTTTGTCCATGCAGCGCGGAGATTTCAATCCGATGCGCAAGGAGTGCACCGTGCGCGCAGTGCCACGGAGGCGTTTCTCTACCATCGGCTGGAAACGCTGCCCGAGACGACTGGGAAGTTCGTTCTCAATGCGGTGTTGCCGATCGCGTTCGACGCGGGGGGACGAATGGAGGTGGATTTGCTCTGTGCCCGAGCGGGGGTGGCCGTGGAACTGGACGGCCCGCAGCACCTGTCCGATCCCGATGCCTACCGCCGGGACCGCCACAAGGACGCCCTGCTGCAGGAACACGGCTACTTCGTGTTGCGATTCCTGGCCGAGGATGTGGGCAAGCGTCTCGACCACATTCTGGATGCTATCCTGCGCGCGCTGGTGCGGCGGAGCGGAGGGCCGCGCGCTGACGATCGGCCGCCCGTGTAGCGGCTGTCGATCCGGATCGAAGACGATCTTTCGTTCAACCTCAATCCGCGATCTGTGTATAGGGGGGGCGTCCAGATACGTTCTGGAGGCGGTGTTTGAAAGCGTCGTCGGGCGATCGGTCTCGGTGGCCTCAGCGGCCATGGACACGCAGGAGGAGCCGGGGCACCGACTCCGTTGAGTTCGTATGCGCCATTGTCTCATCGCCCGAAGGAACATGCGTCGCCTGGAACGTCCAGTTGGTCGAAAGCAGATTGCTCGACGTCGTGACATCGTAGTGGAGATCACGAAGGGCGAACCAACCGAAGGCGATCCGATCC
The DNA here is from genome assembly GCA_964431965.1 of uncultured Verrucomicrobiota bacterium. Taxonomy (GTDB): domain Bacteria; phylum Verrucomicrobiota; class Kiritimatiellia; order CAIKKV01; family CAYSLU01; genus CAYSLU01. Next base: position 9,262 of record CAYSLU010000129.1, on the reverse strand, counting down.
TGTGACGGCATCCGTATGTCCTCCAACCGAAGGGCACTGCCCCTGGAGTAGTCCCCCGCCGCCGTGAACTTCGCCACGAAGCAGTCGTTCGCACCCGCACTCGTCACGTCGGCGACATTCGTGGACGGGTCGAAGTCGGCGTCAGTGCCAAAGAACTGGCCGGTGATGTATGCGTTGGCGTGCGAGTCGAGTGCCAGCCCGGCGGCGATGTTGCTGTCGTTCGTGCCGGGGTTAGACGATCCGAAACCGTGCGCCCAAAGCAATGCGCCAGCGGAATCGTACTTGGCCAGGAACGTGTCTGCGGCACTGGTGCTGTGGGCGACGAGATTGCTCGTCCCTGACGGGGACGGATCAAAGTCGGTTGTCCCGCCTGACCAGCCTGCCACAAAGCAGTTCGTCCCGGCGTCCAGAGCAACTCGGTGCCCGCCTTGCCCTGTGGTTTCGCCAGCCGTGGGCATGTTGAAGGCCCAGCGCAGGTTGCCCGTGCCACCATAGGACGCCAAGAAGATATTGTTGCCGCCGACAGCCGTGAGATTGCTGGTCGCTGGCCCCGGATCGAAGTCTGCCGTGCCGCTGAACCGTCCGGTCAGGTAGAGATTAGCCCCGTCGGAACGCATGGCGCCGGGCGAGACGATGTCTTGGCCCGGTCCGCCGATCTGGCAGACAGCCTCGAATGCTCCGTCCGTCCCGCAGCGGACAAGGAAGATGTCAGTATTGCCCCGGCTGGTCAGATTGCTCACGCCCGATCCCGTGTCGAAGTTGCAGGTGCTGCGGAAGTTGCCAGCCAGCCAGCAACGACTGTTCTGATCCAAAGCCACGGTGGTATAGCCTTCGTTGAAGACGCTCGAAATGTTCGCTCCGAGGCCGACAGCCCACAGATTGCTGCCGTCGGGAGCGTACTTCGCAAGGAACAGTCCGCTGCCGGTGCCTGGATTCGTCACCCATCGGGGCGGGCCGAACAGCGAGTTGAAGTTGACGGTGCCTCCGAATGCCCCTGCGACGTAGGCATTGCCCGCTGCATCCACAGCCAGGTCCCATGCCCGTTCCTCTGTGAACGTCAGGTTCGTATTGCCCAGGCTCAATGCCCACAGGAACGAGCCACCCGTGTCGTACTTCGCAAGATAAGCGTCATACCCGCTGATCGCCGTCAGACTGCCCACACCGGAGCCGGGATCGAAGTCTGATGACCGGCCGTTAGCTGCAGCAGAGCCGAAGTAGCCGGCCACATAGACGTTGTTCGACTTGTCGGGGGCCACGGCGTGAGGAGCGTCAATCGAGGGCGGCGTTCCGCCTCCCCCCATGCTCATGGCCCATACGAGCGACCCGTATGGCGTGTACTTGGCGATGAGGGTGTCCGTTCCACCTGCACTGGTCAGAAGATTCGTGCCTGCGATGCTGGGATCAGCGTCTATTGCCTGGTTGTACAAGGCCGCCACGAGGACGTTGTCGTCGGAGTCCACCGCAATGGCCTTCCCGTAGTCCTGCCCGCCCGCACCGAGCACGAACGGGTAGTAGCCTTGGATGACTGAACTGTCAGCCTGCCCAAAGCCGGCAAGACACATGAGCCACAGGATGACTACCGCCTTCTTCATCTCTCCTGCAAACCCGCCGCCATGGATCGCAGAGTCAGCACGCTGGTCTGCTGTCAATCGTGGGACGTACTCGGATCTTCCCGCAGAACCCCTGCATCTGAAGCAGTCTCCTGGCGAAGTCCTCATGCGGTGGAACGACGATAGCCGACGGACGGCGATGCGGGCAAGCATGCCATCAGTTCAGCCACTCCTCGATGACGCGCCGAGCATGCTCGTCCGGCTCGGCTACCGACTCTTCACGCCGCTGGCCGTGCTAGTCGCCCCGGCCGGAGCTCGCGTCCGACGCCGCCAGTTGCTTCCGAATGAGGATGGAGAGTGCAGGGAGGGGGTCGGTTCGGCGCAGGGCGCGGTCGATCATGTGCAGCGCGGGTGCGATGTGCGCGGCAAACCGGGCCGTGGCCGGGGTGCGGCCCATGCGGGCATACGCGCCAATGGCTTGCACCAGGCGTTGGACAGCGGCCGCCCAGAAGAGACGTCCGTCGGCCGGGACCCCGGGGGCCTGCCGCGCGTAGTAGGCGAGCAGGCGCTCCTGCAGCGGCTCGTCGAGCATGACGTACGGATCGCAGAGCAGCGAGGCCAGGTCGTAGACGGCCGGGCCCAGGCGCATGCCCTGAAAGTCAATGAAGGCCGGTTCGCCGCGGCAGATCAGGACGTTGGTCGACTGCAGGTCGCGGTGCACCAATGCCTGCGGCACGCGCAGCAGAATCCGTGATACCCGCTCGAGATCGGCTACAACGGCGGACACGCGGACGGGGGTGAGCCCCAGCCGGTGCTCCAGGTAGTGCTCGCGGAACAAGGCGTGCTCCCAGCGGTAGAGCTTCGGCGTGAAGCCGGGACAGAGCGGACGCCGCGCCCGCCGTGCGGCCGTGCCGGCCCTCGTGTGCCAGCGGGCCACGGCTTCGAGCACGCGACGGTACAGACGCTCCGTCTCGCGGGGCGAGCGTCCGGGCATGAGGTCGAGAACCGAGTCGTCGCCCAGATCCTCCAGCAGCGAGATCCGGTCCCCGGGGCGGTCCAGCACAATGCGAGGCACCCGGATCCCAATGCGGGCCAGGAATCGCGCGTGTCCCACATACAGCGCGTTCTCGGGCCGGTCGAGCGAGTATCGCACGAAGAGCAGGCGCTGGCCCCGGTGCTCCAGCCGGATGAACTCGCGTGCCGACCCGCGGGGCGCAAGGGGCATGAGGACCGTCTGCTCGGCCGGCCAGCCGATCATCTTGAGCGTGCGCGTGACGTTCGCGTCGTCCGCGAGGTCGGCGCGCAGCGCGAGCCGGCGCACGCGTCCCGAAACGGCGGTGTCCGGGCCCACAATGGCGCGGTAGACGTCGGCACCTGCGCTAACGGAGGCGCCGGGCCAGAGGACCGACTCGCCGACGCGAGCCGACGGCGCCATGCGGGCCGTCGGCTCGGCGGAGCAGAAGGGCTTGCCTGCGGGGCCGGGGCGGGGACACAGGCGTTTGAGTCTGAGCCTGCGGACATCGTCGTGCGCCTGCAGGTAGGACTCGGGTGTGCCGATGTCGGCCCAGAAGGATCCGGGCGCCGTCACGCCGGCAATCCGGCGTCCGTCTTGGATGGCTCGCTCGTATGCCTCCACCACGGTTGCGAAGCCGGCGGGTGGCAGGAAGTCCAGGATTGCGGGGTGGAGCAGTTGCAGGCCGCTGAATGTGGCGGTGCCCGCTGTTCCGGGGCGCGTACTGCGGAAGGATCCGATGAGCCCGCTCCGGAACTCCACGGTCCTGGGACCGCAGTCCGGGACGAGCCATAGGGCGGCCAGGCCACTTCGCCCGAACGCGCGGAGCAGAGGTTCGGGGTCGAGTTCGCAGACGACGTCGCCGTTCAGCACCCAGAACGGCTCGCCGCCCAGGAACCACTCGGCACGGCGCAGCGCGCCGCCGGTCCCCAGGATGCCGGGTTCGAAGGAGTATGCCAGCCGCACGTCCCGCGCGAGCGGAGCGAGCGCGTGGATGATCGGCTCCGGCTGGGCGTGGAGGTTGACGAGGATGTCCCGCACGCCCCAGCGCCGGAGGAGATCGACCGTGTGGGCGATGACCGGGCGGCTCCAGAAGGGCATCGCCGGCTTGGGCGTGCGGGCGCTGAGCGGCAGCATTCGGGTGCCGTAGCCGGCGGCCAGAATGACGGCCCTGCTGGGAGGTCGGAGCATGCTCATGACTCCGGGTAGAGCAGGCAGCGGCTGCGGCTGACGCGGAAGGCCGCGATCGGCTTCACCCAGGCGCGGGCGATATCCGACGGGGACCGGCCGGCCAGCAGCGCCTGGCGGACGGATGGGGTGCCGAAGAGCGTGTCGAAGAACTCGGGGCGGGTGCCGGGCTCCTGCCAGAACCGCCGCGCGCCGATTGCGTCCTGCAGGGCGGCCACGAGGGCCACCGATGTCCGGACCGGGCGGAAGCGCGCGCGATCGAGGACGGTGAGGCGAACGCCGTCGATCAGCCGGCCGGCGAATGCGCCGGCCTGCGCGACGTAGGGGTGCGGGTGGAAGGCCACGCCCGGGAGTGCGGCGTCCCGAAGCCTGGCGCAGAGCGGAACGCTCTCCATCCACGGGCTGCCGAGCACCTGGAACGGAAAGCTGGTCATGCGGCCGAAGTCCACAGCCGGCGTTGCCTCGGCGAACACGGTGGCCAGATAGGTGCACGCCGACTCCCAGGTCCGGATGCCGGGGGAGGGCGATGCCCAGGGTGGCCATCCGGCGCCCCGCTCCGCGGATCGGCCGTATCCCGTCATGGCCGCGACGCGCAGATCGACCTCCAGCCCGAGGTCGCGCCGGATCCAGAGCGCCGCCTCGCCCGGTGTCATGCCGTAGGCCATCGGGGTTCGCACGTGGGCGACGAAGCTTTCGACACCAGGATCCCGGACGGGTCCATCGACCGCGCCGGGCAGCGGGATCGGGCGATCGGCCACGATCACCGTCTGGCCGTGCTCGGCGGCGGCCTCCAGCACGCCGCGCAGCGTCGAGACGTAGGTGTAGGGGCGGACCCCCAGATCCTGCATGTCGTAGACGACGACGTCGATGCCGCGCAACATGGCCGCCGTGGGCCGGCGGGTGTTTCCGTAGAGGCTGTGCACCGGTATTCCGTAGACGGGGTGCACGGCGTCGGCCGTGGCCTCGCCGGCGGCGGCGGCGCCGAAGAACCCGTGCTCGGGGCCGAAAAGAGCTGCCAGTCGCGGTCCGAGCGCCTCGCGGAGCCGGTCGGCGGTGCTGGCGCCGCGCGCGTCGAGGGCGGCCGCGTGGCTCACAAGTCCGACGCGCTTCCCCCGGAGCCAGGATGCGTGCCGTCGGAGCAGCCCATCGATCCCGAGCGCCAGCCGCTCCGTCATGCCGTCCTCGGGCTGAGCGCGCGGCGGATGGCGGCGAGCAGCTGATCGTGATCGTAGGGCTTTTGCAGGAAGGACCACGGCCCCGGAGCGAGGACGCTGCGGGCGTAGTCGCGGGAGAACCCGGACGTCACGATCACCCGGATGTTCGGATCGGTGTTCAGGATGTCTTCGACGACCTGGCGGCCGCTGCGCCCGGGCATGACCATATCGACGACGGCGACATCGATCTCGTCGGCGTGGGTTCGGAAGGTGGGGGCCGCGGCCTCGCCGCCGTGAGCGGAGATGACGCTGAACCCCTCCTTCTCGAGCATGCGCCGGGTTTCGGCCAGCAGTTCCTCCCGGTCATCGACGACGAGGACGGTGGCGCTGCGCAGGACCGCCTCGGTGGCGCGGCCGGCCTTCAGGCTGGCGGGGCGCGCGCGCGGAAGATAGACGCGGAAGCTCGTCCCGTGTCCGGGCTTGCTGAGCACCTTGATCCATCCGCCGCAGCGCTGAACGGCGGCCTGGGCCATGGACAGCCCGAGGCCGATGTTGCCGCGGCCGGACTTGGTCGTAAAGAACGGCTCGAAGAGGCGCTCGATCACATCATGGCTCATGCCGGCCCCGGTATCCCGCACGCGTATCATGACGTGTTTCCGCGTGCGGCCTTCGGCTGCCGGCGCATCGGCGGGGGGGCGGGCCGTGGTCTCAATCGCATCGACCGTGATGGTGCCGCCGGACGGCATGGCGTCGGCCGCGTTGAAGAACAGGTCCATGAGGACATCGAGAATCTGGGCGCTGTCGGCCATGACCCAGAGGGGATGCTCGGGCTCGCGCACGCGGAACGCGATTCCGCGGTCGACGAAGGGGGTGCGGACGAGCGCGACGGCGTTACGGATGACCTCGGCGGCCGAGACGGGCTCGACCTTCAGCTCCATCTGCGGCGCGCTGGCCCGGGCTACGCTGAGGACGCGGCGGGTCAGCTCGTTCGCGTGCCGCGCGGCGGCGATGATACGCGAAACGTCCTCGTGGGCCCGTGTGCTGGGCAGCAGGTTCTCGAGAGCCGACGATGCGTGCCCGGAGATGATGCCGATGAAGGTGCTGAACTCGTGCGCCAGCGATCCGGCGAGCTTTCCGATTGCCTCCATCTCCTGCTTGTTCAGGATCTGCCGCTCCATGACGCGGGGCAGGGTCATGTCCCGGAACACGACGACCGACCCGAGGTCGGCGCCCGTGGCGCTGCGAATGGGCGAGGCCGTGCTTTCGATCGGCGTCTCGGTGCCCGTTCGCGAGCGGAGCAGGATCCGGTGGCTGGCATGCGCCGCCGCGGCGCGGCGTCCCGCCGGGTGGGGGGCGGGGAGGGGCACGGGGGTTCGGCTGGCCTCGTCGAGGACGACAAAGACGTCGGACAGGGCATGGCCTGCGGTCTCCTCGAGCTTCCAGCCGGTCAGGGTTTCGGCCATCGGGTTGAGGAACGAGACGTGGCCGGCCGTATCGGTCGTAATGACGCCCTCGCCGATGCATCGAAGGGTGGTGGCGAACCACTCCTGCCGCTCGCGCAGCTGGGCTTCCATCTCGCGGCGGTAGATGGCGATCTCGATGCTGGCTTGCAGCTCCTTGTCCCCGTAGGGCTTGATGACGAATCCGAAGGGGTTGGTGACGCTGGCGCGCCGGAGCGTCTGGGCGTCCGCATAGGCGGTGAGGAAGACCACGGGGATGCCGAACAGCCGGCGAATCCGCTCGGCGGTTTCGATTCCGTCGATGCCGCCGCCGAGGCTGACATCCATCAGGACGATGTCGGGCCGGGTTTCGGCCGCCTTCTGAAGCGCGGCTTCGCCGGTGGCCACGGTGCCGGCGACGGCGTACCCCATGGACTGGAGCGTGGCCGCGATGTCTTTCGCCACCAGCCCCTCGTTCTCCGCGACGAGTATTCGCGCTTTACCCATGTGCCGGACTCGCCTCCCGCCCGTGAATGATATAGGTCGGGGATGGCGCGCACCACAGAAAACTCGGGGGGTGCGCCCGCCGGGCAGGGCCTCTTGTCTTGGCCTGATTTCGGTCAACGGACGACACGGAGGTCGTCCCTCCATGCCCGGAATAGGCGGCTTCTCGCCTCTTTGAAAGGGCCGGGCTCCGTCCCGGCCGGCCTGAGAAGAGTCAAAACAAGAGACCCTGGCCCGCCGGGTCAGAATTCGCGCCGGCCGAGGCTACGGATCCCGAGCGCGAGGGGGATGCCGGTCGCGGCCGCCGTCAGCAGCACCAGCCAGACAGCGGACGCGGCGACTCCGATCCGCATGTCCGCGGAGCCGATGTGCGCGGCGTAGTACAGGTGGAAGCTGGCGGCGAACGGCAGGATGGCCGCCACCATGAAGGCGAGGCTCATCGCGAGGTTGAGGGTGCCGCCGAAGCCCGAGACGATGGCGGCGGGGTTGCGGCGGCTGAGATCCATGAAGATGGCCCCGAGTCCGACGGAGAGCCCGCCGGCGGCCAGCGAGATGGAGGTGGCGAGGGCGATCGCCACGGCCGTGGAGAGCACGGATGCGTGGAGCATGGCCGACGAAACGGCCATGAGCGGCAGGCTCACCGCCAGCATGGCGACGAGAGCCAGCATGAACTTGGCCGCGAGCACGCGGCGCATGGGCGTCGGCGAGAGGCCGATCAGCCAGAACCCCTGGCCCTCGAGGCTGAGCTGCGGGTAGAGGAAGCGCGAGCTGAGCGAGCACAGAACGGCCGAGACGCTGAACACGTTGAGAAACTCGATCAGGTTGCGCCACACCGGGGGGAGGGCGTGGTATCGGAAGGTGCGCAGGTTGAGGAAATAGAGGGCCAGCAGGCCGAAGAAGACCAGGGCCTGGGCCCACTGCCCCGCGTCGCGCAGAAACGTCCGGATATCCTTCAGGATAACGGCCCGGATGTCCGGCCCGAGGAAGCCGAGCGCCCGGTCAAGCCCCGGCAGCAGCACGTCGGCGCGGCGGCGGGCGCCCGAGTCGGCGGTCGCGCGCTGCCAGGCACGGACGAAGGTCCAGCGGCCGACCGCTTCGACGATGAGGAGGGCCAGGAGGGCATGGGACACGAGGACGGCGCCGAGCCGCGCGCCGCGGAGCCACTCGCCGCGGCTCAGGGCGAGGATCCCCTCCGCGGTCCACCAGCCCGGCTGCAGCGGGTTGGCCGCGAGAGTGAAGCCGGGCACCATGCGGCTGAGCACGAAGGTGGTCTCCTCGGTCAGCTCCTGCGTGCGGCTGACCGCATACACCAGGGCGGCGACGGCGGAGATCGCGACGGTGAACCCGAGGCCGATCAGATACCGTCGCGGCGGGATCCAGCGGACGGCGACCAGCGCCACGACTGCTCCGACCGCGCAGCACACGACCAGGAAGGGCACCGAAAACAGGAGCGTCCAGACGGCGAAGAGCGGGGACAGGTGCTGGTGCGTCCCGTAGGCGCCGACGAAGGGGATGATCACCAGGAAGAAGGCCCAGGACGACAGGCCGCACGACTGGGCGAACTGGTAGAGCACCACCTCGGAGACGGAGAAGGGGCGGGCCAGCATGAACTCCGTCTCCTCGGACCGGAAGAACGCGGAGTAGGACGTGACGGCGCTCGACACGACCAGCATGGCGCCCAGGCCGAGGAAGAAGAGGGAAAAGAGCCGGTTGATGATCAGGACGCTCGCGCCGCCCAGCGAGTCGAGAAAGCGGAAGCCGTCGAGGAAGGCGACCCAGAGCCCGCCGAGAAAGACGATGCCGAACACGGCCAGGAAGGCGATCTTGAACCGGGACTGTTCGCGGTAGATGCGCCCGGTGTTGACCAGCGCAAAGCGCGTCTTGAGCAAGAGGGCGGAGGCGGCGGACATGGGCGCGGTAGCGGCTGCGGACGGGCGGTGGGGAGCCCGGCGCCGGGCCGGGCTCCCCGTGGCGATCACTTTCCGAATGCCTCGTCGAACACGCGGTCGGACTTCGGGAAGTCGACGTTCCGGACGAACCGGCAAGCTTCGGCGGCGCCGAACTCCCGGTCCATCATCGCGTCCTCCCACTCCACCGAGAGCGGGCCCGAGTAGTTCATCGCGTTGAGGGCGCGGATGATTTCCTCGAACTTGATCTGGCCCCGCCCGAGGCTGCGGAAGTCCCATCCGCGGCCCGGGGTGCCGAAGTTGAGGTGCGAGGCGAGGATGCCGGTCTCACCATCCAGCGTCACGGCCGCGTCCTTCATGTGGACGTGGTAGATGCGGTCCGGGAATGTCCGGAGGAACTTGACGGGGCATACCATCTGCCAGTGCAGGTGGCTGGGGTCGAAGTTGAAGCCGAACGCCTTGCGGTTGCCGATCGCCTTCAGCGCGCGTCGGGCCGTGATGGTGTCGA
>CAYSLU010000128.1:0-10343 GCA_964431965.1 uncultured Verrucomicrobiota bacterium | reverse complement strand
CGTGTCAACTGAATCACGAACCACACGAAAAGCGACTTTCACCACGGGCTGCTAGTTTCCCCGCATGCAAAGGGTTGCAGCATCGAATCCCTTCTTCGATCACCCCATCCTGAACTCCCCCTACGAATGTCCCGCGAGGCATTGGGAACTGGATGCTTCCGGCCAGCCCACGCAGCAAATCATCGAACAGCGGCGGCGGGCCGATCTCATCACGCCCATCCCAATCGCGAGAGTCCGCCAACCATGACCACGGCGCTGTCACAACCTGATTACCCGGCCTTCCTGGCGGCGCTGAAGGATCGCATTCTCCGCGCCCGAATCTCCGCCGCCCGCGCCATCGATAGTGAACTGGTCCTGCTCTATTGGGACATCGGGCGAGGCATCGCCGAGAAACAGCAGATCGCAGGATGGGGAGATGCCGTGGTGGCACGTCTCGCCACCGACCTGCGGGCTGAGTTCCCCGACACGCGGGGTTTTTCCGTGCCGAACCTTTGGAGGATGAAGCAGCTTTACCTGGCCCATACCGCTCCAGAGTTCCTCGCGAAGGCTGCGCGAGAATTGAGGGTCGAAGGCGCTGACCCGGAGAAACTCTCACAAGCTGTGAGAGGATTGGTCTCGTCAATTCCGTGGGGCCATCACGCGAATGTGCTGGCGAGGCTCACCGACCCCGCCGCCCGCCTCTATTACCTTCGTGCCACCGCCCGCTTCGGTTGGTCCCGCAACGTCCTGCTCAACCAGATCAAGGCAGGCGCCTACGAACGGGCCGTGACCGAGAAGAAGACCCACAACTTCCCCCTCGCCATGCCTGGGTACCTGGCCGAACAGGCCGACGAGGCGATGAAGAGCAGCTACAACCTCGACTTCCTGGGCATTCGCCGGGCCGTGAAGGAGCGCGAACTGGAGGACCGGCTTGTCTCCCGCCTGCAAGCGTTCCTGCTCGAACTCGGATATGGATTCTGCTTTGTCGGCCGCCAGCACCGGCTGACGCTGGGCCAGAAGGAGTACTTCGTTGACCTGCTCTTCTACCACCGCTTCCTCAAGGCGCTGGTGGCCTTCGAACTGAAAGTCGGGCCGTTCGAGCCGGAGCACGCGGGGAAGATGGATTTCTACCTGAACCTGCTCAACGACAAGGAACGCGGTGACGGCGACCAGCCCTCCATCGGCATCATCCTCTGTGCCGAAAAGGAAGATGTGGAAGTCGAATACGCCCTGCGCACCAAGGCGAACCCCATCGGCGTCGCCGAATATCAGCTTCGGCGCAAGCTGCCGGCCCGGTTGAGAGGCCGGTTACCCAGCGCGGAACAGCTATCCGACGTCCTGCGCGAAGCACGGCCGCCAAGGAAGTGACCATGGCCAAGAAACCCACCACCCCCAAGACCGTCGAGACGATCAAGCACGACGCCGACAAGCGGAAGAATATCCCACCGCCGAGCATCAGTCCGTGCTCCAGAAGGAGCAGGAGGCGCCCCGCGCGGTGAAGTATCCCCGCAACACGGATCTCGACCCGCAGCTCGTCTGGCTCGGGAAGGATGAGCCGGACTGGAGCGACCTCATCGTCCGTTCCCATGCCGGCGAAGTCGGCGACGACGACTCTGACGGCACCGCCTGCTGGTTCGTTGGCGTGGACTGCGACACGGAGAACGCCTTCGCCCGCCACGCCTTCTTCCTCGGCGCCAGTGACCCCTGCAGCGCCCTGAAGACGACCCTCAAAGCCGAGATCAACCCGGAACCCGGGCAACCCTCAACAGCGACACCTCCCGCCTCTTCGACAAGCAAGGACGACGACCTTTGACCTGCAGATGAATCCGGCCAATGCGGGTGAGTGCCGACATTCGGCTCATTGTTCGCAAGACGCCGAGTCGTCTGATGCTCTGCGCCTGCACACGCGCACCGCATCATTTGCTGGTCACGAACGTCGCGCCGGCGTCCGAGTTTCTTGATGATCTGCGGGCGTGAGTTGAAACCACGAGCATGATCGTGGCGTTCGCTTCCGTGGAGCCCGATCAACGGACGGCACGGAGGCCGTCCCTCCAGCGGTGCGAACTGGAGCGCAGAGATTGGACGACTCTCCGGGTTGCGCGCTATGCTGTGCAACGGCGAAGCTGCGCTGCATGCTGGTTGTCAGGCGAGGGGGAATCTGGCTGTGAACTTTGCCGCGTTGTCATCCAAGGGACGGATCACGTTGCCGGCTGCGGTCAGAAGAGCCATGGGGCTGGTGGCCGGCAGTCGGGTTGCCATTGAGACGCGGGGTGACGAGATCGTTGTGCGTCGAGCACGCGATTTTCTTGCCCTCCGGGGATTCCTGGGGCGTGCGGCGGAGCGGGCCGCCATGGCCAGAGCTGCGTCGCGGAAGGAGCGCGCGTGAGACCGTTCGCGCCTCAATGCGTCATGGCGTACATGACGAGGTTCATGCCGAGGGGGAGGGCGGACTGGGGGTCGAGGCTCTTGGCGAGGGGATACTCGCAGCCGAGCCAGCCGGCTTCGAGGTCGTACGGGCTGTAGATCACGCGCAGGTCGCCGTTGATCATGATGCCTTCGAGCGCGGGCGCCTTCAGATCGGGCGACGCGGCGGCGACGGCGGGTGAGTAATGGACCTCGCCGATCTTGAAGACCGAGCTGTAGAGCGGGTGCGTGGCCGGGATGGGCTCGAAGCGCGCGTCGGGGAAGACGCGGCGCAGCTCGCGGCGCACCGCGGCGTCGAACGTCGAGAGGCCCAGCCCGTTGTTGATCACGAGCGTACCGGCGTTCGCGAAGAATCCCTTGAGCGACGCGACGGCCCGCGCGTCAAACTGGAAGTCGTCCAGGCCCTCCAAGTAGAGCACCGGAAACGAGGCGAGCTCATCCACTCCGGGCGTCACGGCCACGCGCTTGAGGCTGACGCGGAGCGCGGTTCCGGCGCGGAGTCGCCGGAGCAGGGCCGCGGCGCCGCCCGGATGGACATCCCACGCGCCGGCGTGGCGGATCTGCGCGAAGACGAACTCGTCGGTCGGCGCCTTTTCGTCGAGCGACCCGAAGAGCTCCGGCTTGGATTCCTCCCGGCCGGCCGCGGCGTAGCCGATTGCGTAGGAGAGGATGTTCACGCCCAGCCGGTTGGCGGATTCGACGTCGTAGTAGATCGCCTTCGAGATCAGGGGCACCTCGTGGTCGTCCCAGCCGCACCCGAGCCCGTACTTCGAGATCAGCACGGCGATCCGCGAGCCGACGTACACGCCTTCGAGCACGGGCCGGTCGGAGGCGAGGTTCCGGGGGTAGCGGACCGTTTCGACGTCGAACACCATATGGTAGATCGGGTGGTCGGCGGGGATGAGCCGCAGCCCGTACTCCGGGAGCGCGGCCGCCGTGGCGCGCTTGGCCGCGTCGTAGAAGTAGGGTGAGCCGGCGATGGAGTCGAACACGATCATGCCCCCGCGCAGGATGTAGGAGCGCAGGAGGGCGAGCTGGGCGTCGTCGAACCGCACCGTGCGCCCGCCGCTGAAGAGCAGGACCGGCATCTTCTCGGGGTCGCCGTCGAACGCGGCCAGGCTGACGGAGTCGCCGCCGTAGGACACGCCGAGCGCCTGGTTCGCCTTCTGCAGGATCTGCTGGGCGTCGCCCGGGCAGAGGTTCCAGTCCGCCACCGTGCAGGAGAAGCCGCTCTCGTACTTGAACGATGCCGTCTCGCCCCATACGACCTTTCCGACGAGCTTGGGCGGGCTGGGCTGGCGCTTGCGCTCGGTCCGGCGCAGGGGGGTGGCCGGCAGGGGCAGCGGGGGTACGGCCTCGCCGGCCGAGATGCGCTGGGGCGAGGCGCGGGGCGGCAGCCCCAGCGGCACGAACCACTCGTTCTCGTCCGCCGCCGCCACGGTTCCGATCAGGGCCAGCAGCGCCAGGCTGCGCCGCATGCGCCGGAGTGCATTCATTGTGCGTCTATCTCCCGGGAGCCGCGCCGGCGGCGGGCCGTCCCCAGCGGTCCGCGGCTCGCGCGGCGGCCTCGCTGTAGGGGTGGTCGCGCAGCAGGCGGGTGAGGGCGTCTTCCGCGTCCTTCAGCTCACCCATAGCGTGGCACGTCTCGACCAGCGTGAAAAGGAGATCCGCGCGGTCCCGCTCGAGCAAGTCGAGCTGCAGAAGGGCGGAGCAGCGCGCGAGGGCGAAGCCGAGTTCGCCGCGGCGGCGGTACACATCCACCAGAATCCGGCCGGTCTCCGGCGACAGCCGCTCGAGCGGAGTCTCCCACTCGATCTCGCCGGCGATGCGGGCCGCCTCGTCCAGCTCTCCGGAGCGGAGGTAGTCGCGGGCGCTCTGCATGCGGGCGCGTCGGGTGACGGCGTAGCGGAGGTTCGCGCGATCGACGATGTCGCCGACGGCTTCGTACGCGGCGCGGGCCTCCCGGACGCGCCCCCGGCACAGCAGCCCGTCGCCTGCATAGATCCGGCGGAGCCGCCGCTCGGTGTCGGAGAGGCGACTGTCGTCGATTGCGTCGAGCAGGGCGGCGCCAGCCACCGCGTCGGCCGACCCGTGGATGAGGAGCCCGGCCTCGTGCAGGCGGGCCCGGTCTCGGAGGGCCGGATCGGTCGCCGTTTCCGCGACGCGCTCGAACACCCGGCGGGCGAGGCCGTGCTCTCGGACGGAGGGATGCTGGAGGTCGAACGCCAGACGGTAGAGCAGGTCGGCGTGAGCCGGCTTCAGCTCGTCCGGCCTGGCCATCGCGGCCGCGCCGAGCCGCGCCAGCCACTCGCGTTCCTGAACGCGCTCGGCCAAGGCGACCAGGTACAGGAGGTCGCCCATGGGCATTCGTCCCAGGTCCCGCCCCGCCAGTTCGCTTCTTTGTCGGGCGAAGCGGCCGTCATCCCACTCCGACGCCTGGCCCCAGGCCGGATGCACCAGCACGGGCGATTCAGCGGCGCCGACAGACCCGTCGGGCCGCGTCGCGCGGAGCGAAACCGTCCGGAGCCGCGGGCGCGGGAATGTGTGTCGGACCACGAGGCCGGTGGCCGAGGATCCGTCGTCGAACGCCCAGGCGCACCGGCTGTCGCGCTCGTCCGCCAGCGCGCGGAACTCCACGGTGACGAGCGCGAGGTCATCGACTGCGCTGTGCTCGACGGTTGCCCACTCAAAGCAAGCCCGGGCGCTTCGCGCGCCGGGGGCGCGCTCGAACCGCCTGGCCTCGAAGCGGGCGACGGGCACGAATGCGGCAGCGGGCATGGGCTCGAGGCGCGGGCTGCCGGGCGGCTGCCACGCGGCCAGGGCGACGGTCTCATCGGTGAGCTGCACGTGCCAGTAGTCGAGCCGGTGGCGGCCGGCGATGAGCTGCGCGCGGCCGTCGTGGTTGCCGTGCCTCCCCGGCCCAGCCGTGTGCTGGCCCGGCCAGGCGGCCACCGGCTTGCCGTCAATTTCCAGGAATGAGCCGTCGTCCGACACGGTGGCGAAGCGGTATTCCCCGGCCTTGCTGACGGCGAACCAGCCGGTATATCGGGCGGCGAAATTGGTGGCGGGGCCGTGAAGGTGGGTCGCGCTGTTGATGGACGGCACGACGGAGCGGCCGAGGACCGTCCGGGACCGCTCCCACAGCCGGCGGATCTCGGCTACGGTGGTCAGCGGGAGTTCTGCGCGGACGCGCGTTTCGAGAACCACGCCGGCGCGCGGTTCCCACTCTGTCCCGGCGGCCTGGGTTCCGGCCGGATAGAGGTAGTAGACGGGCGAGCGCGAAGACGCGTCAAAGACGATGCGGACGGGCTCGCCTTCGGCGGCCCAGAGGACGCGGATGCCGACGGGCGCGCCGGCATCCGTGAAGAGGCGCATGCCGCCGGCGGGGGGCGGCGTCACGATGGGCGAGATCGCCGCCTGTCCGGCCTCGGCCTGCGGCGGAGCGTCCGGGCTGCGCTCGAGCACGAGGCGATAGGGCGCGTCGGGCGCGTGCCAGGGAGCGGGCGCGGCGGACGCCACGCCCGCCGCCGCCAGGAGCAGGGCGGCGGCCCGCGCATGCCGTCGGGCGCTCACGGGGCGTCGAGGCCGACGAAGTAGTCGGCGATGCGCTCGGCGGTGTGACCGTCCCAGAGCGGCGGCCGGTGCGCCGTACGGGTCAGGATCTTGACGCGGTGGTATTGCGTGCGGATGGCCGAGATGTCGTTGCCGACGAGCAGCGAGACGCCGCCGTGCTCGGCCGTCGTCACGGGCCGCTCGGTGTTCCATCGGAGCGTCAGGCAGGGGGTGCCGAGGACGCAGCATTCCTCCTGAAGCCCGCCGCTGTCTGTGAACATCACGCGGGCGCCCATATTGAGGCGCAGCATCTCGTGGTAGCCGAGCGGGTTGGTGAGGACGATCCGGGGGCACGCGACGATGCGGGGCAGGAGCCCGAACAGCTCGAGGTGCTTGCGCGTGCGCGGATGGATCGGCCAGATGAGGGGCATCTCGGGCGCGAGGTCCGCGAGGAAAAAGTCCATGAGCCGGCCCAGGACGGCGGGATCGTCGACGTTCGATGGGCGGTGAAGCGTGAGCACGGCGAATCCGTCGTCGGGCAGCGCTGGCAGCGCGGCGCCGGCATCCGGAGTCGAGAGATTGCCGGCGACGATCCGGCCCGCGTCGAGCGCGGCGGCCCGGGCGCGGTGCTTTTCGAGCGTGTCGATCATGATGTTGCCGACGCGGCGGATCCGGCTGTCCGCGACTCCTTCGGCCTTCAGGTTGGCGTCGGCGATGGCGTCGGTGGTGAAGAGGATGTCGGAGAGCCGGTCCGTGACCATCCGGTTGATTTCCTCGGGCATGTCGAGGTCGAAGGAGCGGAGGCCGGCCTCGACGTGGGCGCAGCGCACGTGCTCCTTCTTGGCGGTGATCGAGCAGGCGCACGTGGCGTTGACGTCGCCGATCACGACGACCCAGTCGGGCTTGGCGCGCTGCAGCACCTTCTCGAACTCGATCATGGTGCGGCCGACCTGCTCGGCATGCGTGCCGGAGCCGATGCCGAGATCGATGTCGGGCCGGGGGATGTCGAGCGATTCGAAGAACGTCTTCGACATGTTGAAGTCGTAGTGCTGGCCGGTGTGGACGATCTGGTGCTCGATCCGTGCCGGATGCCGGGCCAGGGCGTGGGCCAGCGGCGCGAGCTTCATGAGGTTCGGCCGGGCGCCGACGACAGACACGATCTTCAGCTTTCGACTCATAGCGCGTTCACCCTCCGTTGTACTCGCCGAACCACCGGACCAAACACGGGCCGCCGGCGAGGATCGCGCGGCGGTTCTCCTTACGCTTCACGGGGTAGCCGTCGTTGGAGTTGTCGTAGCTGACGCCGTCGCGGCCGTCCTCGAACAGCGACTGCATCAGGTGAACCCCGCTGAATCCGGCGGCGCCCGCGACCAGGATCTTCATGTGGAGCGGATGCCATCTGTTTTCGTGCGCTCGTGCCGCCTCATCCTCCGTCAGCCCACACCGGGCCAAATCCTGCCGCCTCGCGGGGGCAAAGGAAAGCGCAATTTGAGCGTCGCCGCGGGTCAGTTTCGGGGGTCGTATCCGCGGGCGTAAGCCCGTGCCCGCCGTCGGCGCGCACGAGCCACGCGCTTGCGCGTGTGAGCTGGCCGGCTCGGCTCGCCGAGCGGCGGCGGGTCGGCTGTCAACGTCCAGCCGGTGCAGGCGGAGGTGTCTGGTCGCTTGTCCGCGCGATGCGGACCTCGCGGATCGCGACCTCGTCGGTTCCGAAGTAGACGAAGACGAGGTGGAAAGGGCGGTTGTCGGCGAGGCGGAGCCGGTGGGTCGCGGGCGTGCCGGACAGGACCGTCATGCGTCCGATCTCTTCGTTCTCGCCGCGGTTAAACATCACTTCGCCGAGCTTCGTGCCGCCCGGGGCCGGGCTGTCGCAGACGAAATCGACGCGGTAATCGCCGGCTTCGAGCGGCAGCTTGGGGCCGTAGAACATGGCGCCGGTCCGGCCGCCGGGCGGCAGCACGACCGAGTTGTCCGACAGGCGGATGTGTCCGGCGTGGAAGAAACAGGCGGCGGGAATCGTCACCGTTTCATCCGCACGAAGCCCGGTCTTCCACGCGCCGCCCGTGAACAGCACGCTGTCGACGTCCACGGATCGGCCCGGCGCCGTGAGCCGGAGGCTGTAGCGGCCGAACGTCGGAATGGCCGGAACGGGGACATCGACCCAGCGCCAGTCCGCGCCGCCGGCGGCGAGCCGGACTTCCGGTGAGGCGATGCCGTTCGCGAACGGTTCGGCCAGCAACTCGCCCGGCCCGCGGACGCGCAGCATGTAACGCAGGGCCGGCCCCGGCGCGACCGTCACGGGCGCGCCCTCCAGAGCGGCTCCGTCCGCGAGACGCGTGAACCGGCCACCGCCGACGGCGCCCTCAGCCAGAGCGGACGCTCCGCGCGACTGCATCTTTTCGGCCTCCCAGCGCCGCGCCGGGAAGAAGACGTTCCAGGTCGCGGCCGCGGGCGGCCGGCTGCCGGTTTCAGCGCCGATCCGGAACGCCCAGACCGGGCCGGCCTGCGCGAGGAGTTGGAGCCGCGGATTGTTCAGCAGGTTCCACAGCGTGAAGGTGATGGGGAAGGGGCTGACCTTCTCCGGGAACTCGTCCTCGTGAACGAGCACGTAGTCGATCCCGCGCCCCAGCAACTCGTCGGCTTGATCGTCTGCCAGCCACCCCTGGTTGATACTCTCGAACCGCCGAAAAACCCCGGCCACGTAGTTCGACGATACGACGGGGCTGTAGCCATTGACCATTCGCACGCGGTAGAGCGAGGCGTAGTGCTCGTAGAGCGAGCCGTAGTGCGTGTCGCCGGGCCAGAGGGTGACCGCCACCGCGCGCGGCGGGGCGGCCCGGGCGGCCGCGTCCGCCGCCACGGCTGCGTAGGCGCCCTGCTCGGCATCGAGCCGGCAGATGCCGGGCCGGATGAGCGACCGGTTTTCCGCGACGAGCACGATGGCGACCAAGCCGAGTACCGCGCGGGCCCAGGCTCGGGACCGACAGAGCGCCAGCAGGGGCGGCAGCGCCAGGGCGAGCGCGACGGCGGAGACCGCCGGGAACAGGCAGAAGATCTTGGCGGTCTGGCGGATCATGGCGTACGGGTGGATCAGCCGCCGGGCTACCGTGAAGACGATCCCGTGGTCGGGCCCGCGCGGGCCGAGGGCGAGCAGGATGATGCCCGTCAACCCGGCGGCGCAGAGGACGAGCAGCAGCAAGCGCCGCCAGTCGCTTCGCCACGCGCGCATGGCCAGCCGGGCTCCGAACCCCAGCAACAGGATTCCGGGAAGCAGGTATCCGATGTAGATCAGGTTCGACATCGGCACGTCGTGCCGGGCGAAGAGCCCCTGCCAGAACGGCGAGAAGGTGAGCACTTCGCGGAGGTTGCGGCCGTCGGCCATGGTCGATGCGCCGATCGCACGCCGCCCGTGCGTCTGGAACCACAACGCGATCACGATGAGCAGCACGGCGGGGAGCAGGGCGAGGGCGAGCCGCAGGTACTCCGCCGGCCGGCTCCACCGGAAGTCGCGGCGGGCGGCGAAGGCCACGAGGCACCACGCCGGCGTGACAAGCGTCGTGAAGAAGAACGCATGCGTGTCCGTGAAGCTGGCGAAGAGGACGGCCAGCCCGGCCAGCACGCCGCCGGCCGGCCGGCGGTCGCGGACCGCGATGTCCAAGCCCAGCAGGGCGGCGGACGGCCAGAGCATGGCGAAGCCCATCGGGCTGCCCCCGAGCAGCGACTCCCAGCGGAACGGCATCACGAGCGTCGGGAGCGCGGCGACCGCCGCCACCCAGAGGCTGTCGGTGTAGCGGCGGGCCAGGCGGACGGTCAGCCAGTAGGCCAGCCAGAGGGCAACCAAGCCGGTCAGATTCCATCCGAAGGCCCGGCCGCCGATCGCGATCCCGGCCGCACACACAATGGAGAAGGGCATGTAGCACGGGCTGGGCTCGTAGCGCTCGGCGTCGTCGCCCGTGTTGAACTCGTAGAGGTTGTGGAACCAGGGCGTGCCCCCGGTCACCATGTCCTTGAAGAGCCAGAAGTGGTAGAGCATCTGGAGGTGGTCGCCGGGGGTCATCGGAACAGGGGTGGCAACCGTGCCGCGGGTTGTGAACGGGATGCAGGTGGCTGCATACCGCGGGAGCGGCCACGTGAAGAGCATCCAGGCGGCCGATGCCACGATCAGCGCGAGGAGCGCGAAGCGGGTGCGGCTTGCTCGGGCGTGCGGCGCAGGCGAACTGGCGGCGTTGTCGGAATCGGTCATGCGGTCGGGCCCCCCGGAACGTCCGGTAGCTTCCCGCACAACCGGAGCCCGCGTCAAGGCGAACGGGGCGGTTGGGCAGGGCAGACGCATCTGATCCCAGGTTCGGCAGATGATGGCCGCAAAGACGCGCAAGAAGCGCAAGACAGAT
>CAYSLU010000127.1:0-10415 GCA_964431965.1 uncultured Verrucomicrobiota bacterium | reverse complement strand
CTGGTGGCGCAAGGCTGCGGCTGCGAGAACCTGGAGCAGTTCCGGCTATGGGCGCGGAAGCTGTTCGGGCCGAGGTGGGCGTATCGGCTGCGCGGCTGCATCCAGAAGACTGGCGAAGCGCTGGTCAACGGCGTGGAGCCGGCGCGGTTCCGGCACGTCGTCCCGGGGCATAGCCGACCTGGAGCGACTGCCGGCAGACCTGAGGGTCGAGGCCGCGCGAGTACTGGCGGTGTTGGGTTGAACGGTCACACCTCACGTCTTGGAGCGGACCGACGATAACGTGCAGGTGCTGGCTCGGCAGATCTTCCGATTCCGTACAACACGATGGGCAGGCGCTTCGCAAAGTGGGGGAAGTCCCCGTCCGTCGTGAATACAGACAGATCGTGCCGCACGGCAACCGCACAGATGAGGAAGTCGGTGTTGGAGCCCTGAATGCCTTTGGCTCGACACAGGTTGTAGAACTTCGCCGCTGTCACGTAGTCTTCAGCAGTCAACGGCAGGTCCATAAAGGCGTCGAGGTGCGTCGCCAGGCGCTCGAACTGTGGTTGGTCCCGAACACCGGACAGGACCTCCTGACGAATAGGACCGATGATCTCGACCACATGGGCGGCGATTAGCCGCCGCAGTTCGGCTGCCTCGGGATTTTGGGCGTGTTCGCTTCGCCGCAGGGCCAGAGACCAGATACTCGTGTCAACGAGGACCCTCATGCCTTTGCCCGCTGCCGTTTGTGGTCGTAAGCCGGATCGAAGTCGACCCTGCCGAAGAGATCCAAGACTCGTTCCTGCCGCAGGCGCCGGATGTAGTCGGTCAGCGCCTGTGTCACAGCCTCCTTCTTGGTGCGGTGTTTCCCAAGTGTGGCAGCCTCCGCGATCAGTCTATCATCAAGTTGAAGATTCGTTGCCATTGTCCACCTCCACACATAGCGTGACACAATCGTATGTGTGGTGGCAATGTCCTTCATTCTCCGGAGCCGAACTTCTTGCTATGCCGATCCTCGTATCCCGTTAGAACAGGGATGAGCGGTCAACGGACTCAGGCCGTTGATTCGCTCGATCCCGTACGCGGATGTGAGCGGTAGTCTGCTGGGCAAGGGTAGGGTGTAAAGGCCGAAGTGCGCGCGCTGACGGGCCACGCGGGGGAGGAGTTGTAACCCTGAGTTGTAACCCGATGTCGGAAAATGGCAGCAGCAGAACACGGAACCGCAGAATGTCGAAGGGCGGAGATCCGGGTAGGTCCCGCCTGCCGGGCGGGACCCTCCTTCCGTCGTCCGGCGGATCGAGGCGCGGATCGCTCGCTCGCGATCGGTATCGGGATCGCCATCGCTATATCGGAGGCGCCGTTCGGGCAGACTCTCGATTGTCGGTCAGAAGAAGATCTGCTTTAGCTTCCACGCCCCGTTTGTCTGTATCAGCAGTAGATCGCCGCGGTCGTAAAGATTGGTCCGAGATGGATCAACCTGCTGCGGTCGGCGTTTGAGGCTGCCCTTGAAAAGCAGGTCAAAGTAGACTCGTGCCTCCGTGCTGTCGTGGGGGTTCACTTCAATCTTGGTGACTTGGAGCGTCAAGCCGCCCGAGGCGACCGCCTTCGCAGGGATGAATACGCAATTCCCGTAGAACTCCGCTCGCCCGGGGATCTCCGGTTGCCAGTCAATCGCTCTGAATGTGTTGGGATCCCAGTCGTTCAGAAGGCTACCTACTGTTCCCGCGATCTCTTCAGGACTCGTCGCTCTGGACGGTGCTTCAGCGTGGGCGCATCCCAGTAACGCCGCGAGAACGACAAGTAACGGCAGTGTGCGCATCTGTCTGTTTCCCATGGCCGAACGACCCAGCCAACCGTGAACCGGTAGTCTATTGGGCAAGGGTAGGGTGTAAAGGTCGAAGTGCGGGCTCCGACGGAGGCCACGTGGGGGAGAAGTTGTAACCCTGAGCTGTAACCCGATTCCGGAAAATGGGCTGATTCGGGATGACGGGCGGAACGGCGCAACCCGTTGTTACCGGCGCGGTTGATAAGCGAATATCGAACCGCAGAACACGGAACCGCAGAGTGTCGAAGGGCGGAGATCCGGGTAGTGGTGCCTGGCGGGGCTCCGATCCTAACCGAAATCTAACACTGTTCTGGTTCATCGGGCGCGGCTTGTTTCCTATCATTCCGGCATGCTCTTAATCCTCACCGTCTTGATCGTGGCGCTGGCGTTTGAGTACATCAATGGCTTCCATGACACGGCCAACTCGATCGCCACCACCGTTTCCACGCGGGTGCTCACCCCGCGGCAGGCTGTGGCGCTGGCCGCATGCTTCAACCTGGTCGGCGCGCTGGCCGGGGTGTCCGTCGCCACGACGATCGGCAAGGGGCTGGTCGACACCAGCTACGTCACGACGCACACGATTCTCTGCGCCCTGTCGGCGGCGATCGTCTGGAACCTGCTCACATGGTGGCTGGGTCTGCCGTCCAGCTCGAGCCATGCGCTGATCGGGGGCCTCTGCGGGGCGACGCTGGCGTCGGCCCACGGGAAGTGGTCCGTGATCCGGTGGTCCGTCGTGAACCACGCTTCGGGCAAGGTGGAGGGGCTGTGGCACAAGGTCGTGATCCCGATGTTCACCTCTCCCGCCATGGGAATCCTGATCGGGTTTCTGTTCATGTGCCTGCTCCTGATCGCGCTGCATCGCCTGACGCCGCGGCGGATCAACCTCACCTTCGGGAAACTGCAGCTGGTCAGCGCCTCGTGGATGGGCTTCAGTCACGGAAGCAACGATGCGCAGAAGACGATGGGGATCATCGCGCTCACCCTGTGCACCGCCACGCAAGCCGGGACCTTCGAGGGATTGCCCGACTGGCTGTGTTTCCTGAAGACCCCGACGTTCGAGGTCGCGGCCTGGGTGAAGGTGGTCTGCGCGGTGACCATGGCCATGGGCACGGCGGCGGGCGGGTGGCGCATCATCCGCACTCTGGGGCACAAGATGGTCCGCCTTCAACCCATCCACGGGTTCGCGGCGGAGACGACCGCGGCCGCCATCATCCAGGTCGCCAGTCACCTCGGCATCCCCCTTTCGACGACGCACGTGATCTCGACGTCGATCATGGGCGTGGGCGCGACAAAGCGCCTGAGCGCGGTGAAGTGGGGCATCGTGGGCCGCATGCTGTGGGCGTGGATCCTGACGCTGCCGGTGACGGCTCTTCTGGGCTACTGGATCCGGCGGGTGTTGCAGTGGCTGGGGTAGCCCTCCCAGTTCCGGCCGGAACGGCTCAGGTTCCGGCTCTTCGGCGCGGCCGGACATCGGCCGTGCGGCCCAACCGGATCCTGCCGGGCTAGGGCTGGCCTTCGACCGTCGGCTCGAGGGCGACGGCCACGCCGCAGATGAGCGGCGGGCGGCGCGAGGTTGCGGCGGGGTGGAGCGCGACCACGATCGAGTCGCCGGCGGTCACGCCGCGGAACTCCTTGACCAAGCCCTTGAGGCGCCCGCCGGCCTCGGCGGCCACGTCCAGCTTGGCCAGGGCGGGGCGGTCTTGAATCGTGACGTCGAAGACGCGCTCGCCGGCGGCCGCTGAGTCGGGTTCGGCGAAATACAGCCGGACGGTGTAGCGCCGCTCGTCCGTCGCGTTCAAGCCGACGCGAATCGTCCGGGCGTCCTCCACGCCGGACGCGGTCACCTGGGCGGCCGGCCCCTCGACCTCCATGGCGTGCCGCCGGAAATAGCGGGCGGGGCCGTCGACCGCGACCGGCACCTGCGGGCTCTTGCCGCCCACGCTCGGGTAGTCCAGCCACAGGGTGCCATCCGGCGCGCGCCAGTCGCCCGGGGCGCCGAAGTTGATGCCGACGCGCGCCACGCGGCCCGTGAGCTGGTCGTAGTCCTGAGCGGCCCACACCTCCACGTCCGGCATCGGCACGAGAGCGAGCGAGCACTGGTCCTGGTAGCTGCACAGGCACGTCCGCGTGTAGTCGGGAACCGTGAGGATGCCGTCGGCCGCGATGAGGTTGGGCGTGCAGCCGGACTTGAACCCGCCCCAGTTGGCGGTTCCGCCGTCGGTCCGCAGGTCGTAGAAGCCGGCGGCGGCCGAGCGGAACAGCAGCATGTGCTCGCTGCCGATCGGGGTATTGCATCCGTAGCCGCGCGCGAAGCTCCAGTTGGTCGTCGCGCCGGTAATGGGGTTCCGGCGTTGCACGCGCCGGCCGGTGTCCCAGTCGAACGCCAGCCCGTCCGTGTAGATGGCCGCGGAGTGGAGGATGGGGGTGCCCCGGTAGCCGGCGTCCGTGTGCCAGATGAGCTGGCCGTCGCGGCCGCGGTAGGCGCTCAGGCCGGCTCGCGACTCGTCGGCCGCGCGGTCGCGGGCCGGGCTGCCGCCCACGAGCAGCACGTCGCGCTCGGTCGAGTAGCCGAGCCACGTGGCGGAGATGGTGTTGGTCGTCTGCCACACCACGGCGCCGGAGTGCGCGTCCAGCGCCAGCAGCTCGGGCGGCGTGGCGGGCTCCTCGCCCCGGCGCTGGAGCAGGCTGCGGTTGGTGGGGGTGATGGCGTCGACGCAGAAGACCATGCCGCCGCCGGCGGCGATCGCGTTGTGGCGGAAGGCCTGCCGGGCGGGGCGCGACCAGAGGACGCGGCCGGAGTGACGGTCGAGCGCGACGAGGCTGAGCGACGAGGATGCGTAGGGAGCGTTGCGCTCGACGAGCGGCAGCGCGTTCGTCGCGGCGGCGGGGCTGCTCTTCCCGGTGCGCCCGCCATCGTCGTCATCCTGCTGCCGGACCGCCGGCTTGATCTCGGTGATGGCGAGCGGCGAGGCGCCGGCCAGCAGGAGGTCCTCATAGATTCCGATGTAGCCCCAGTGCGGCGTGCCGAGGCCGGGCTGGCGGGGCAGCGTGAACGTGTCCAGGGTGCGGCCGGTGGCCGGGTCCAGGCGCAGGCACTGCTTCCCGTACGCCACATAGATGCCGTCCTCGGCGGACGCGTAGTTCCCGCCGATCTCGCCGGCCCCGGGCTGGTGGCTGGTGTTGTCGTAGAACTGGCCGAGCCCCTCGAACGGGCGCTGCCAGAGGAGCCGTCCGGTGTAGACGTCGATGGCGCGCAGCATGTCCGCCCCTTCGATGAAGAGGCGGCCGCCGATCACGTGTGGCGACGGGCCGTGCCCGTGGCGGGGCAGCACGTCGTCGTGCGACGGCCCGCCGAACCACAGGAGCCCCAGCGGCGGCTCCACGAGGCGGTCGCGTGACATGACCGAGTTGGCGGCGTCCGCGTACTGGTGCGTCCACGAGGCTGACCCCGGAAGCGGGCCATCGCGGCGGAGCTCCCATGCGACCCCGTCCGGCGCAGGGGTGAGGATGGCGTTCGGCAGGTCCGACACCGCGAACGCATGCTCGAAGGCGGCGCGCTCGGGGTCGCTCCCCGCGAACACAGCGGCGCCGCCGTAGGGCCGCAGGCACTGGAAAACGCGGCGGACGAAAGCCGTTCCGCCGCCCAGGCCGGCCGTCGCGAGATCGCCGAACTCGATGAGGCTGGCCATATAGGGCGGGAGTCGCATCGCGGCGGGGCGGCCGGCGAGCACATGAACGCGGCGGCCGTAGAGGCCGGCGTCGTCGAGCCGCCGCCGGAGCGCCGCGACCGCGTCCGCATCGGGGTCGATTGCGACGACGTGGTAGTCCGCCGCGAGCCGGGTCACGCGCGCGAAGGCGTCGGGGCCCAGGCCCCACACCATGGCGTAGCCGGCGCGCGGCGGCGACTGCACGTCGATGCGCCCGGGCGTGGCCGGCGGGGCGTGGACGACGGGCCGGCCGGGAGCGTCGGCCCCGAAGCAGTGGATGGCGCCGGCTTCGGTGACCACGTACAGCCGGCCATCGGCGGGGATCATGGACCAGACCTCGCCATCGACCCGACCGGTCCACGTGATGGCCGGGTGATCCGTGCCCGCGACTGTCACCGCGCCGACCAGCCCTCCGCTTGCGCTCGCGTAGATCCGCCCGCCGGCCTGGCTGTGAAACCGCTTGAGCGGCAGGGACAGCGGGATGGACTGCACGAGTGGCAGGCTGTAGCGGACCCGGATTTCCTCCTTGCCGCGCCGGTCGATGACGGTCTCCTCGGTCCGGTCCGGCTTCAAGCCGAACGCCTCGAGGCATGTGCCGGTCGCCGCGAGCGCTACGGATCCGATCACTTGATCCGGCACCTTCATGACGGACTGGCCGTTCGAGAGGCTGTGCATGAAGCCGTGGTTGATGAAGTAGTCGCCCGAGACGCACACGCCGAAGCCGCCGGCTGATTTGTCGAGCGTTCGGTCCGAAACGTTGTAGTAGAGGAACTCGCCCGTCCGGCGGTCGTATACGGCCGGCACGGTTCGCCCTCCCGAGACGAGCAGGCGGTCCTCGGTTGCCGACAGATATCCCTGCGGGGCGACTCCCGCGAACGCGGGGCTGTTGTGCTGCTGCGGGACGTAGACCGAGCCGCTGCCCGAGTTGCTCCAGCGGATCGCGCCGCTCTCGGCGTCGATGGCGTGGATGAAGATGCCCATGAACGGCCAGATGCTGGCGGCGAAGTAGACGGTGGCCGGGCCGTCCGCCGGCTCGCCCCAGATCACCGGCGCCCCGCGGGCCGGCCAGGTCGAGATCAGCCGCTCATTTCCGAGCGTCAGGCGGCCGTCGGGGGCGCCGCGCACCGCCCAGCGGGCTCGCCCGGTAGCGGCGTCGAGGCAGTAGAGATGGCCGTCGTCGCTGACGGTATACAGGTTCGTCTTCCACGCGACCGGCGCGAAGCGGATCGGCCCGTCGGCGTAGAAGCGCCAGAGCTCCACGCCGGTGCGCGCGTCGTATGCCGTCAGCCGGTCGGCGACCATGGACGGGACGAACAGCCGACCCCCGGCGACGATCGGCTCGTATGAAGTGTCGAACCGGAGCTTGGGCTGGGAGGCCGGCCATGCGGGCGCGGGGCGGGGCAGCTGGAGCGTCCAGCGAAGGTGCAGCGATGCGGGAAGGGCGTTGCTCGTCTGGGCCGTGCGCGCGGCGTTGCCCCGCCACATCGGCCAGTCCGCGGCCGCCGCCGCGCAGGCCGACGCCCCGACGGTCACGCAGACGAGCGAGGCCATGGCCGCCCGCCGCATCGATATGCATCCAGTTTCCGGTTTCACGCAGCTTCCTCGTTGCCTTGAAATTGCCAGTGTACCACATGGGCGGATCATCCGCCATTCCGCGCCCGCGCAGGGGCGCCGCTCGCGACCCGACGCCGTTCCGCCCTCGAGAAAGCACTTTGTGCGGCCTGTGATCTGGTGTAACGTTTGCCGAACCCAGCTGCTAGGAGAACAGACATGCCTAATGTTGCGAAAGTCCTGAAAGAAGAGATTTCCCGGATCGCCCGCAAGGAGATCAAGTCCGCCGTCGCCCGGATTACGAAGCCCACGACCAAGACGCGGAAGGCTCAAGCCGCGCTTAAGCGTCGTCTCGCGGTTCTGGAAAAGCAGGCGAAGCAGATTCTATCCGTTGTGAACCGCCTCGAAGCGGCACAACCGAAGGCGGCTCCCGAAGCAACATCGAAGATCCGGGTGACGGCGAAAGGTATGCGGAGCCTGCGCCGGAAACTGCGGCTTTCGCAGGGCGAGTTCGGCCGGCTGCTGGGCGTTTCCGAGCAGGCTGTCTACATGTGGGAGCGCGGCAGCGGCGCGCTCCGCGTTCGCGAGACGACGCGCACGGCGCTTCTGGCCATCCGCGGCTTCGGCGCCCGCGAAGCCCGGGCCCATCTGGAGAGCATGGCCGCGGAGAAGCCCTCCCCCAAGCGCCGCAAGCGGAAGTAAGCGCACCCGAGCGGGCGGTGCTTCTGTAGCCGACGATGAACCGGACACGCCTGGGCGGAACGGATCTGGTGGTCTCGCCGCTCTGCTATGGTGCGGCCACGTTCGGCGCGGACGTGCGCGGTGCGGAGCTCGACGACCGCATCAACCAGTTCCGGGACGCGGGGGGAAACTTCCTCGATACCGCTCACTGCTACGCCTTCTGGCTTCCCTCCGGCGCGGGCTGCAGCGAGTGTGCGCTGGGCGACTACATGCGCCGCAACGGGAAGGGCGACCTGGTGATCGGCACGAAGGGCGGCCACACCGGCGCGCCGGGGTATCGCCGCACGGATCACTGGCTGGCGCCGGGGCGGATCGAGGCGGACATCGACGACAGCCTCGGCCGTCTCGGGCTGGACACGATCGACCTCTTCTGGCTCCATCGCGACGACACCCGTCTGCCGCCCGGCGAGGTCGTGGAGACGCTCAACCGCGAGATCCGGCGGGGCCGGATCCGGCACATCGGCGCGAGCAACTGGCGCGTCGAGCGGATCGCCGAGGCGAACGCCTATGCCGCCGCCCGCGGCTTGCGCGGCTTTGTGGCCAGCCAGGCGGAGTGGAGCCTGGCTTGGAAGAACACGCGGAACCCGGATCCAAAGGCGGACGACGCGCACGGGGCGGCCATGCTGTTCCTTGAGGATGACGATGCGGCGTGGCACCGCTGCTCGCGGCTGCCGATGATCCCGTACACGGCGACAGCCGGCGGCTATTTTGCGACCGGGGGCCGCCGGGCCGCCGATCGGTTTGACAATCCGGTCAGCCGTGAGCGTTTGGCGCGGGCGGATGTCCTGGCGCGCGGGCTGGGCGTCAAGCCGGGGCAGATCGCGTTGGCGTGGCTGTTGAATCAACCGTTTCCCGTCTTCCCCATCGTGGGATCGCAGAATCCCGGGCATCTGCAGGAGTGCCTGGGTGCAGCCGAGGTCCGCCTATCCGCCGCGCAGGTGGCGTGGCTGGGGGGCTGATGGCGGGGCGGCTAGTTCGCCCTGTCGTCGCTTGCCACTTCGCGATGGACGGCAAGCGGTTGACGTCACCCGCGACGCTCGCGGCGAGCGCGCCCTATCCGGGTGATGGCCGGTCAATCGCAGCTTCGCTGGTAGATGGGGTTCGCGGGCTGCGCGATGCCAGACAGCTCGGCGGATTGGGCCGAACGCGGGCGCGTGATCTTGGCCCACCTGCGGCGTTGTCGCGGGCGGCGCGTACGGGAGTACAGCGCCACCCGCGACGCCTTGCATCTGGGCCAAGCTGACGCGCCCGTGTTCGGGGGTTCGCGGACTCACCCGACCCAATCCGCCTCGCATTTCGCCCCGTTCCATCGCGGACTCGGAACGGTGGGTCAGGGATCAGTCCGGCCTTCGACGTTGAGTGTTGAGCGTTGGATGTTGGACGTTTCTGTTGCTCTGACTCCTGCGCCTCTTATCTCTGTCTGGCTGGGGCGCTCGGGCTGCGCGATGCCAGACAGCTCGGCGGATTGGGCCGAACGCGAGCGCGTGATCTTGGCCCATCTGCGGCGTTGTCGCAGGCGGCGCGTACGGGAGTACAGCGCCACCCGCGACGCCTTGCATCTGGGCCAAGCTGACGCGCCCGTGTTCGGGGGTTCGCGGACTCACCCGACCCAATCCGCCTCGCATTTCGCCCCGTTCCATCGCGGACTCGGAACGGTGGGTCAGGGATCAGTCCGGCCTTCGACGCTGAGCGTTGGATGTTGGGCCCTCGGCTCCGGCCACAGCGCGTCGAAGACGACGAGGCCGATGCGGCTGAGGATCATGCCGGGCAGGCCGAGGGCGACGAGCAGGCGGACCGAGATGAAGAGCAGGGCGAGCATCATGTCCGTGACCGGCACATGCCGGCCACCGGCGAAGATGCGCGACACGATGTTTCCGTCGGCGAGCGTCTCGATGAGGATCCGGTGCAGCAGGAGCACGACGGCCAGCTCGGCAGCGCAAACGGCCAGCGTGGTTTTCCAGAGTGGCGTGGTCTTCATGGGGTCGCCTCCCGTGCTCCGGCGGTCGGCTGCCCGGGCTCCGCCAGCTGGGCGGTGAGCATGGCGAACAGGATGGCGTCGCCGAGCGAGGCCCCCGTCACGAAGTTCAGGCGGTCGCCCTTTTCGAACGGCGCGCCCCATGCGTAGGCGGTCGCGAAGAGGCGCGAGAAGCGGCTGCGGTCGCCGTGGATCCGCGCGCCGCCGATGAGGAAGCCGGTCGGCGACAGCCCGAAGCCGAACAGCACCGGCCCCGAGTCGATGTCACGCCCCTGGCTCTGCGCGCTCGCCGCGTACTCGCGCACGCCACCGAACCCGAGGACGGTCCGGGCGAGCTCGCGGTCGGCCGCGCGATAGAGGTCCCGGGAGAGCGCCGGATCCGCGAACGAGAGGAAGTAGAGTCCGAGCGCGGTGCCGGAGCCGCGGCCCTCGTCGGCGGGCGCGCCCGTGACCGGGTCGGTGGCCTGGTAGAGCAGCCGGGTGGCGGGATCAACGCCGCGCGTGCGCAGGGTGCGCAGGCCGCGGTCGCCGGCTTCGGCGCTCCCGGGGTTGCCGGTTATCCGGGCGTGCAGGGCGATCGAGGCGATGACCGCGCAGTTGTCCACGGGGTAGACCTCGCCGGGGTAGCTCTCGAGCA
>CAYSLU010000126.1:3007-10541 GCA_964431965.1 uncultured Verrucomicrobiota bacterium | reverse complement strand
CCAGGGCAGACGCATCTAAACCGAGAGAGAGAGCAGAGCAGCCGCAAAGAGGCGCGACACAGAAGGCGCAAGAGGCGAATTGTTTGCGGATCGCTCTTGCTTCACTTGCTTGGTCCCGACCGAAGCCTCCGGAACCTATCTGTCTTGCGCTTCTTGCGCGTCTTTGCGGCCATCATCTGCCGAACCTGGGATTAGATGCGTCTGCCCTGTAGGATCGGCACCGTGCCCTTGACGCCGGCGGAGCGACGCGGCACCATCCGCTGAATGCCGCGCTGGCGGCGAACCGCTGTAACCATCAGGAGGATTCGGATGCCCTTCGAGATCAAACCCCGTCAGACCGTGCTGTTCATTGGCGACTCGATCACCGACTGCAAGCGTCTCAGCTCGAGCCCGCCGCACGGGGAGGGGTATGTTCGGCTGGTTCACGAGATGATTGACGCCCGGTATCCGGCGCACCAAGTCAAGGTGATCAACCGCGGCATCAGCGGGAACACCGTGCGCGACCTGATGGAGCGCTGGACGGATGACGCCATCCATTTCCAGCCCGACTGGCTGTCGGTGAAGATCGGGATCAACGACCTGCACACGTGGTTGCGCGGGGATCCGCAGCGGTCGGTCAGTCCGGGGCAGTACGAGGAGATCTACGACCGCCTGCTGGCGCGAGCGAAGGCCGAGACGTCGGCCCGGCTGGTGCTGGTGGATCCGTTCTACATCTCCTCCGACGTCGGCACGGGCACGTTTCGGGCGAGCGTGTTGAAGAACCTCAAGACCTACATCCGGATCGTCGACGGGTTGGCGCGGAAGTACCGGGCGAAGCAGATTAAGACGCATGACATGTTCCAGCGAATGCTCAAGCATCAGTCGGCCGACACGCTTTGCCCTGAGCCGGTGCATCCGTACGGATCCGGCCACATGGCGATCGCCCACGCCTGGCTCGCGGCCGTCGGGTGGTGAGCCGCCGGGCGCCGGCTGAGTTCCGGGGAAGGGGTTCCGCCTTTGAAGACGGGTCTGTCGGTCTGCCTGTCGAAGTCCATGGGGCGGTAGTACCCGGTCGAGAGCGACGGGTGGCTCGACGGCTTCGAGGCATGGCCAGGGGCTCTGCGATACGAGTGCTGAGTCGGGCGCGCTATCGGGCCGGCGGCCTTTTCGCCATCCGAAGGGACGGCCCGGCGGGCTTGGTGACGGCCTTCCCGGCAACCGTCAGGCGCGTGCCGTCTCCCATCTCCCACGCCAGGATCCGGCCCGTTCGGCGCGCCCGGCGCACCACGCACCACTGGCCCCGGGCGCTCACGTCGGCCGCTTCCAGCATGTTGTGCTCGTGGGCGAAGATGATCGTGTCCTCCACGTCGGGGAAGGTCACGCGCACCGCCAGCGAGGCCGGCAGGCTCTTCAGGCGCCGGACGCGCGCCGGCTGGTCGCCCGCGCGGCGCGGCGTGAGGACGGACATGAACCGGCCGTTATAGCCTTCGATCCGCGCGACCAGCTTCGGCCGGACAAAGACGGCGTAGTGGAGCATGTCGGACGGGCGCTTCACATCCTTCGCCCGCTCATGGGGGTTGCGGATGTACTGGTGGGAGCTGGGGGTCGACTCATCGACGCGCAGCCCGACCAGGCGGTGCGGCTTCGGGTACTCGTCCGGCGCGGGCAGCGCGAAGTGCACATCCATCCGGTTGCCGTGCCTCCAGCCGGTCACCGTCGCGCCGTCCGGGGCCAGGTCGATGGCATTTTCCGGGCTGGTCTGCATCTGCCACTCGTAAGCCGCCCAGTCGTCGGCCTTGTTGATGTCGTCGACGATCCACACGTAGGCCGGCGCGCCGGGCCCCTTGACGAGGGCGAGGTGGCGCCAGGCCCAGTAGCAGTCGTGCTGGATGGAGCTGTCGACGGCGGCCGCGTCCACGAACGCGCCGGGCGCGTAGTGAGTGAGCCGGCCGGGATGCTTGATGAAGCTCGACCACTGTCCGCCCGTGTCGCGGCCGCTGCGGCCGTTGATCAGGGTGAGGCTGTGGCTGCTCTGCTCGTTGCTGTAGCGGCCGGTATCGACGCTGAAGTACTCGCCGAGCGCGGAGAGCGAGAAGTGCCCGCAGCTGGCGTGCGCGTGGCCCTGGCCGGCGGGCGAGCGCTGGGAGCCGTCGAAGACCACGAACGTGGCGTCCTCCTCCCATGAGCTGCGGAAGGATACGATGCCGCGCCCGCGGTCGCGGAACGCCGTGGGCGCTCGGGTCCGGGACGGGTGAACCGCTCTGCGGAAGGCGTCGGCGAAGAGCAGCGACAACCCGGTAGCGGGCACCTGCACGCCGGGGCGCAGCGGGGCCTCCAGACAGGCCGCGGGGATGTCCGCCGGCCCCGGGGCCGGCGAGGTGCTGCCATACGACAGGGTGCCCAGCAGCCAGAGCAGCTCAGGCGACCGGGTCTCGTCCGCCAGGCGCGCGAGGATCATCTCGCGCCAGCCGATGTCGTCGCTGTGATCTCCCGTATTGGACAGGTGGCGGCCCCATGGCTGGACGAAGTGGAGGAGTGCGTTGCCGAAGCGGGCGTAGTGCGGGCAAGCGGCGTAGACGTCGAACAGCCCGGCCCGCCGGAGCGGCTCTCCGATTTCGCCCAGGAACGCGGCGACGGCCGAGCCGTAGCCCATGTCCTCCTCCGGGTAGCCGTCGGGCCGGATGGCGGCGTTGACGCTGGCCTCGAAGAGTCCGATGAGCTGCTTGAGATCGGCGGACAGGCTGCGCGCGCCGGGGTCGCCCGCGACGGCCAGCCCGCCGAGGAGGGCGCCGAGCGTCAGCGCGATGGGGGTGTTTGCGGCGGCGTTCCGGTAGTAGGCGGCGGACCGGGCCTGGCGGATCGCGAGGGGGATGCACTGCCGGGAAACCCAGGCCGCGTAGGCCGCCGCGTCCTTCGGGGCCAGGCGGTCGCGCAGCAGATCGTAGGCCAGCGGATGCCCGCCGACACCCATGGCGTACACGTGTCCGCCGACATTCTGCTCGTCCAGGGGTATGGTGGAAAGGCCGCGCAGGATGCGGCGCACGGTTTCCGTGGCATCCGGGCAGTCATCGAGCACCGCCACGATCGCGATGTCGCGGACGTTCCAGGTGAGCGCTACGCGGAACGAGGTCCATGACGGGTCGGGGTCGGTCAGCACGGCGCGAATGTCAGCCGCCGCGAGCGCCCGCTCGATGATCGGCCGCGTCTTGCAGCGGATTGCCTCCATGATGGCGCGCCCGTCGCCGCTCCGGATAATCCGCCTGAGGATCGGAACATCGCGCGGCCCCAGCACCACGCGCGGATGAATCCGCCTGGCGTACAGCTGCTTCGCGTGACCGAAGGAGAAGTTCATATGGTGATCTCACTGGCTTAGCGCGACGCAGCGCTCGGCTGAGTCGATCGGTCCGCACTGTTTTTGGCCCGGGGCGAAGGACACGAGGAAGTAGAGCGGCGCCGAGGCCGCCCTGTCGATTCTGAGCCCGACGGCGTCCGCATCCGGCACGGCCTGCCCGGCGGCCGTCACCGGGACCCGGGCGATCGCGGTGACGGATGGCTGCGCGCCCTTGAACGGCTCCATGACCGTCACGAACCGCTGCTGGGCGCCCTGTCGCCGCACCAGCACGAACGGCGCGTCCTGCCGCGCCAGGCGGTACGCCTGGTTGGCCCAGCCGGTGGCCGTGGCGTACTCGCTGGTGGTGCCGGCCTCGGGCAGCACGGTCAGCCTCAGCGATGCGCTCGCACGCTGCCAGGTGAACTCCGCCGGCTCGGCCGGCGCGCCCATCCGCACGCTCTCGGGGAGCGAATAGGGGGAGGCCGCGCCGAGCTGCGCGCGCGCGGTCAGCCCCGTCGGTGCTGTCAGGACGCCGAAGGAATGGTGCGTCCAGTCGTACGTGTGGGGCATGGAGGAGAGGCAGCGGTCCACCATCACGACAACCCCCGACAGGACGACGATGCTTCGCTCCAGCGTCACGCCGAGGTAGGCGTTGTCGGTCGATGCCGCCACCGCCTGATAGCCGCCGGTGGCGCCGTGGTAGTAGAGGAGCGTGCCGCCGGCGAACTGCTGGTCGTTGGTGTCCACGGTAATCGTATTGTGCACCAGCGCGTGCGTCCCCCACGCCGAGCGCCGGCTCCAGTTGGTCTGGCTCTGCTGCTGCGAGACGTCCATGTTGTACAGGCTGCCGTCGTCCACGCCCAGGAGCTCTCCCTTGCCGTAGAGGGCGATGCTGAGCTTGTCGTGGTGCGAGTGGCTGACGGCGGGCGGGCGGTGGTCCAGCGCCACATAGAGGGCATTGGAGTCCCGGCCCTCGCGGAGCAGCGTCATGCCGAAATGCACGAACGACGTGCTGCCGTAGGTATACAGCTCGCTGTTCGGGGAGCCCGACGGGTACGGGCAGTCGCCGCGGTTCGGCACGCGGCCGTCGGGCATGCGCAACAGCGACATCAGCTTCTTCGCCTTCTCGAGCCGGGCGAAGTTGAGGTCGACGTCGAGGCCGGAGTTCGTCACGGACTGAACCTGCGACAGCACCGGCGTGAGCGCCGCGTCGTGGTAGTTGAGCGCGATGCTCTCGGGCGTGGCGCCGTCCTCGTCGAACACCATGTTGATCTTGGCCTCCAGCCCATGGGATCCGTACAGCGCCAGGGCCACGAGATTCGGGTCGTCGGCCAGCAGTCCGGCGTTGAACAGGGCCTCGTTCATGGCGTCCTGCATGTTCGACATGCCTGGGTTGATCTTCATCATCTCGAGTGCGGCCGGGTACAGGAACCCGTCGATGATCGTCCGCTTGTCCGGGTCGCTCAGGACGCCCGAGTCCCAGATCAGGTCGAGCGACCGCGTCATCGGAGTCATGATCACCGTGCCGAGCACGTACGTCGAGTTGTTCGGCGCCAGGAAGCTGGAGGCCTCGATGAGCGGCCGGTCGAGCGCGTAGGTGTGATACCCGGCGGCATAGGCCAGGAAGATCTCGCGGGCCTTCCAGGCATACTGGATGTCGCCCGTGGCCACGTAGGCGCGGCTCAGCTTGGTGGCGACGCTGATCAGCCAGCGGTGGAAGACGCCTCCGGTCAGCGCGGTGCCGCGCTCGATCGCGCCGCTTTGAACGTTCGTCAGGCAGTCGAACTCCTCGGGCAGGGGGCGCACGCCGCCCTGCACCCAGGTGCCATAGGAGTTCTGGAGCGTCTGGCTCATCCAGATGCACGGCTTGGCGGGGAGGCGCATCGGGCTTGGCATGGCGGCCATGGCCGCGTCTACGCCGCTCGGCTTGGTGACCGTCGCGCCGCCGAGGGTGAAGGGCTTGTGAACGGGCGCAAACGGAGCCGCCGTCAATATGTCCAGCCGCTGCGTCAGCCGGGCGTCGCCGCCGGGGATCAACTCAAGCGTCTGCAGCTCGTGTTCCAGGGGCGGCCGGTTGGTCGGCGCGTCGATGCGGACGCGGAAGATGAGCGACGTGCCTGCGGCCAGCCACGCGGCGGGGGGTGTCACCGTGCCGGAGAACAGGCGGAGGCTGTTGGTTGAAAAGCCGAGCGTGACGCGGACCGGCCGGCCGGATGCGTTCGACACCGTGACGTCCTTCTCGTAGTAGACGGTGTGATCCGGATTGGTGAAGACGCCCAGCGGCGCCGTGGGCGGAAGCCAGTCGTACGCGATGCGCACGGGGTCGCTGACCAGCCGCAGATTGTCCACGAGGATGGCCGGGGATCCCTTGCCCGGGGTGTAGACCAGCGACAGGGCGGCGGCGTTGCTGTCGACCATGCTGGCGCTGCCGCCGGCCCATTCGCAGAGCCGCAGGTCGCACGCATACTCCATCCATGGACCGCTCGGAGTCGACTCGTCGTACTTCGCCCAGCGCGGATAGGCGATGCCCTGCGTGAGCGGAAAGCCGTTCGCCACGACGCCGAAGTCCGCCACCTGCCCGCCGGGCAGCCGCACGTCCATCACCAGCCGGTCGTAGTTCGGAAGCGGAACGCCGGCCAGCCGGTCGTAGCTCAGCCGCGCGTGGCCGACGCCGGACAGCGCGAGCGCGCTCGAGCCTGACGCGGCGTCGTTCGAAACCGAGAGCGAGACGCCGACGCCCAGCCAGCTGTTGGTCGCATCCATCGCGTCCAGAAGCAGGACCCGGTTGTCTGTCGGAGATGCGGCGGGCCCGGCGAGGCGGATGAGTGCGCCCGCTCGCGTCGACGGCTCGAGGGCCGACAGGAGGCACACGGCCGTGGCAAACGCTGGCAGGATCCGGCCTGGTTTCGGGTGAGGCAGTTGCGTTTTCGTGGCACCACCATGCCGGAAAGGGGGTGCGGAATACAAGCCGGAAGCCGGCCGCTCTCTGGCATGCGGGTCGAGCGCCGGTCGCCTCTGGCCAGCCACCGGGCGGGTGCTATAATTGCGGCATGAGTGATGATTCTGCCGGCCCCGGCTCGAATCGCATGCCGCCGCCCGGTGCGCGGGTGGGGATCGCCATGAGCGGAGGGCTCGATAGCTCCGTCGCGGCTGCGATGCTGAAGGAGCAGGGGTACGACGCGATCGGGTTCACCGCCCACCTCTGGCACGGCGGCTCGCGGTGCTGCTCGGACGCGGACATCCGCGACGCGCAGCGCGTGGCGGCTTTTCTGGGGATTCCGCACTATGTGCTGGACCTGCGGCAGCCGTTTCAGCGGGACGTGGTGTGCTACTTCGTGGCCGAATACACCCGGGCGCGGACGCCGTCGCCCTGCGTCGTGTGCAACCAGCGCATCAAGTTCGGCGTTCTGCTGGACCGGGCGGTGCAGGCGGGGGCGTCGCATCTGGCCACCGGGCACTACGCGCGGATGACCGACGGGCCGGACGGGGTGCCCGTGCTGAGGCGCGGGGCGGATCCGGACAAGGACCAGTCCTATTTCCTGTTCAGCCTCACGCGGGAGCAGCGGGAGCGCTGTTTCTTCCCGCTCGGCGATATGACCAAGCGGGAGACCATCGCGCGGGCGCGGGCGCTCGGTCTGCCGCTGCGTGACAAGCCGGAGAGCCAGGAGCTGTGCTTTGTGGACGGAGACGGGCATCCGGCATTCATCGAGGCGAACTGCCCGGACGCGCGGCGCCCGGGCGACATCGTCGACCAGTCCGGACGCGCTCTGGCGCGGCACGACGGCGTGCACCGGTATACGATCGGACAGCGGCGCGGGCTGGGGTTGGCCGCCGGCACGCCTCTGTATGTCTCGGCTCTGGACGGCGAGCGAAACCGGGTGGTCGTGGGCGAGCGCGACAGCCTGATGCGCCGGGACATGCGCGTGGAGCACATCGTGTGGTCAGGCGCGCCCGCCGGAGCCGATTTTCGGGCGCGCGTGCAGATTCGGTATCGACACGACGGTGCGGGCGCGATGGTGACGCTGCGCGACGGAGGGCGTGCCGAGGTGGCTTTTGACGAGCCTCAGTTCGCGGTGACGCCGGGCCAGGCGGCGGTGTTCTACGACGGTGACCGCGTGCAGGGCGGCGGCTGGATCGGCGGGCTTGCCGCTGGAACCAACTAGGGTCTTGAGCTGGCCGTTCGCGCGCGTGCGACCGGAGAACGGCGGGGACCGCCGTCTCCAC
>CAYSLU010000126.1:0-2907 GCA_964431965.1 uncultured Verrucomicrobiota bacterium | reverse complement strand
TACGCGACGCGCGTCGCGCGCCAGCGGCGGAGCAGGGCGTGAAACGCGACGGCGAGGATGGCGGCGATGCCGTCGGCCACGACGTCGGCTGCGCGGGCCGTGCGATCCGGGACAAAGCTCTGGTGGATTTCGTCCGACGCGCCCCACAGGATGGCGATGGCCACGGTGAGCCCGTAGACCCAGCGCGGATCCAGCCGCGTGCCCCGGCTGAGCGCCCGGATCCACAGCAGGCCGAGCAGGCCGTACTCGCCGATGTGCACCGCCTTGATCCCCAGCAGAATCGGCATGTCCTGGAGCGCGTTCGGAGCCGGCCGGCCGGAGAGCCAGAAGATGAGGGCCATGTAGGCGAGCGGCGGCAGGAACGCAGCCGGTGCGCGAGCCGGACCGAGTATGGACCGGCCGGTGCTCATTCGGGTCCGGACGTCAGGGCCAGAAACACGTCTTCGAGCGATCCGCTGTTGCCGCTTTGCTGTCCAAGCTCGGCGAAGGTGCCCAGCGCGACGAGGCGCCCCTCCGAAATGATGCCGATCCGGTCGGCCACGTCCTGGGCCATGGCGAGGATGTGGGTCGTCAGCAGAATCGTCATGCCGCCGCGCGCCTTCTCCTTCAGGAGGTCCTTGATCAGCCGGATCGTCTTGGGGTCGAGGCCGACCAGGGGCTCGTCGATGAACAGCACCTGTGGCTCGTGCAGGAAGCAGGCGGCGTACGCGAGGCGCTGGCGGTAGCCGTGCGACAGCTCCTTGACCAGCGCGCTGCGGTACGGCTCGAGGCCGAACAGCTCGAAGGATGCGTCGAGCTCGCGGGCGACGCGCTCGGGCGGGATGGCGTAGAGGTCGCCGGTGAACCGGAAGAACTCGGCGGCGGTCAGGCGCTCGTAGAGGAACGGCATGTCGGGGATGTACCCGATCAGGCGCTTGGCGGCCAGCGGGTCGGCCTCCATGTCGATCCCGCCGATGCGGACCGAGCCGCTGGTGGGGCGCAGAAGGCCGGTCATCATCTTGATCGTCGTCGTCTTGCCGGCGCCGTTCGGGCCGAGGAAGCAGAAGAGCTCGCCGCGCGGCACCGAAAGGTCGAGGTCCCGGACGGCCCAGAGGTCTCCGTAGCGGCGGTTCAGGCGGACGGCTTCGATCATGGGCTCGGGTGTCACGGTGCGTGCTCCAGTATGTCGATGCGCAGGCGCCCGAACACGGGCGCGAGCTTGAGCTGGTCTGAGAGTTCTCCGGTCAGCAGCGCGATGTGCGTGGCGTCGACCGTCGGCTGGCCGAGCGTGGGATCCATCTCCACCCAGCGTCCGACATGGACGGCCGGCCAGGCGTGGTAGTAGAACGCGCCGCGCGCGTAGGTCAGGCCCACG
Organism: uncultured Verrucomicrobiota bacterium; assembly: GCA_964431965.1. Taxonomy (GTDB): domain Bacteria; phylum Verrucomicrobiota; class Kiritimatiellia; order CAIKKV01; family CAYSLU01; genus CAYSLU01. Next base: position 1,553 of record CAYSLU010000126.1, on the reverse strand, counting down.
GTGACGCGGGCGGGGATGCCGGCGGCGCGGGCGAGGGCGACGAACAGGTACGTGTGCTCGTTGCAGTCGCCGCGGCGCTGGCGGAGCACATCGAGCGCGGAGGGGATGCTGACCGCGGGATCCTTCTCGACGTTCGATTCCACCCAGTCGTGGATCGCACGAGCCGCCGCCGCTCGGTTCGTGAGCGCGCCCGCTATCAACTGGGCCTGGCGGACGATGTCGGGGTGGGTGGCCTGGATGTAGGTTGAAGGGAGGAGGAACGGCGCGAGCTCGGCGGGCGTGGCGTCGTCGGACTCGCCGGCGGCCGGCCAGGACTCGCCCGCGAGCGCGAGGACGACATTGGTCGGAGCCCTGGACTCCACGTGCTGGCGGGCCGTGGCGAGCGAGAACGCTCCGAGCTGGGCGCCGTAGAGGCGGGCGCGGAGCCGGCGGCAGACGCGGGGCGCCGCGATGGTGCCCGTCGATGGAACCGCCATGGCGGCCAGGATATCCTCGGGTCCGCCGGCGGCCGCCCGCTCGGCGTCCAGGGCCTCCTGGGCGGGGCACGCGATCATCGTCCAGCCGAACGGGGTCTCCTGGCGGAGCATGTCGCCATCGGCCCCGATCCAGGATAGAACCTCCATCCCCCGGTAGTTGACCGACAGGACCGTTGCATCCCGGGGTTCAGGGATCTCCGGAACGGGCTCGACTCGGAGTGCGGTGACGACCACGTTGACGATGGAGAGGGTGGTGGGGTCGAGCGTCTTGACCGTCATGCTTTCCCCCGGCTTGAGGTCGCGCATGGCCATCTCGGTCATCGGCGAGTAGAGCACGGCATCGTCCGGAACCTCCACGTTCAGCTTCTGCCGACCGGCGGCGGTCTGAAGGAGCACCTCGAACGTCTTCCCTCCGGTCCGTCGGCCCTCCAGCCGCAGGCTGTATCCGCGCGAAGCCATGAGGAACGAGAAGCGTTGCATCCGGTAGGTTCGATCGAGCGAGGCCGAAGCACTCACCTGCACCCGCTGCCCCTGGCCCATGATCTTCAGGCTCAGCTGCGTCCGGTTGTGGACCGTGCAGTACTCGAGGGGATCGCGCTCGTGGAGATCGACGCGCGTGTAGCTATAGCCAATGGGAGCCCCCCGGAACACGATCTTCATCCAGGAGTCCTTGACGAGCAGGCCGTCGCGGAGCAGGGCGCGATAGCCGACAGCCGTATTAGTGAAGGCTCCCGGAAAGGCTTCGTAGCGGAGGAGCCACAGCGTCATGATCGCCCAGAAGGCGACGACTCCGATCCGGATGATGCGCGCCCGTGTCAGCATGGGGAACCCTCTGCGGCCTGATCGCGCCGGATAGTACGCCATGAGAGCGGGGTGGGGCAACCATCGCGGAGGGTACCAACGCGCGGGGGGTGGAGCGTGCGTGAGGCGCCCGCCGTCCGGTTGCCCGGACGACGGGCGCTGGCTGGGCCGGACGTGCCTCATCCCTCCTCGCTCGGTCACGTTGTCCACCCGCCCGGGCGGCGATCCCCGTCAGGCCGCCTCGATCGCGATCCGGCGCTTCCGCGCCGGTTCGGC
>CAYSLU010000125.1:0-11112 GCA_964431965.1 uncultured Verrucomicrobiota bacterium | reverse complement strand
CAAGCACTACCTTCCGACGCCTAACCATACAATGTACTAGAACACCCACACAGGCACGCAACCCGAAGGACGAATGGTCGCTCAAAATACTCTGTACATGAATAAGCCGCGCGTGATTACAGCAAACCAACCTCGACGCCTATGTGTTCGCGATTGAAACCTAGCCAGTCGGTGGACATTGGAGCGCTTTGGACCCGAGGTGATACTCAATCAACCGCTCGACAGCGACGAACGCCGCGCCACAACAGCCTTGACCAGGAAGGAGCAAGGGCGAATAGTTACGGAACAGCTGACGGTCGACCGCGCGACCGTCGCTTCTGGAGGTTTCCGGTGCGAGGCGTGCTAAGCCGTTTCCTGGGCTCGCAGCAGTCGGGACTGCTAGCCATCATGCTCGCGCTATCCGTCGTGCTCACCCTGTTTGCCGGTTCGCACGAGGACCGACGGACCGGCCGGCAAGTGAACAATTTCCTGAACTCGCACACGCTCGTCCAAACCGCTACGGACGCGAGCTTCTTCGCCATCATGGCGGTGGGCGCAACGATCGTGATCATCTCGGGCGGGATCGACCTGTCCGTCGGATCGGTCTACGCGCTCTGCGGCGTCACGACGGCGCTCCTGCTTCGCGTGACCCCGGACCTTCCTCCCGCTGGAACCGTAGGTCTCGCGCTCGGGACCTCACTGGGCATCGGGCTCGTATGCGGATTGATCAACGGGCTGCTCATTGTATTCCTGCGCGTACACCCTTTCATCATCACGCTTGGAACGATGTGGGTCTTCCGAGGCATCGCGTTTGTGGCGAGCAAGGCCCAGAGCGTCCTGGTGCCCGACGCGCTGACTGCGGTAGCCAAGGCGGGTCCGGCTGGGCTGACACTGCATCCGGTTCCGATGCTGGTCATGGTGGCGGTCACGATCATCGGGGCGATCTACCTGGCGCGGACGGTACCGGGCCGGCACGTCTATGCGGTCGGTGGAAATGCGGACGCCAGCCGGTACTCGGGGCTCCGCATCGGGCGCGTACTGATTGGCGTCTACATGCTCGCGGGACTGACCGCCGGCGCTTCCGCCTTCATGGGCAGCAGCTACTATGGCTCCGCATCCTGCGCCGATGCAACCGGATACGAGCTCTACGTGATCGCTTCAGCCGTCGTGGGCGGCGCCAGCCTCAGCGGCGGACGCGGCAGCGCCATCAGCGCCATGCTCGGCGCCATGCTTATCGTGCTGATCCGGCAGTCCATCCGCACGCTGCGCTTCGACCAGAACTACGAGTGGATCATCATCGGCTGCGCCATTGTGATCGCGGTCGTGCTGGACCAGATCAGCGCCCGAATGAGCCGAAGCCGAGCGAGCCGTGCGCCCGCCTTGCGAGACTCATCAGCCGGCACGGGCTCTGCATGACCCCCCGTCTTGAGGTGTCTGCGCCTCGATTCGGGCCCGGACGGGCTCCCACTTGGCGCACCTCCTTCGCCGAGGACTCGGGTGGGCCCTCATGATCGGATCGCGCTTTGCGGATACGCCCGCCATCTGGCATCATCCCCTCCCATGACGTCGCCCATAGAACTCGACCTGGCCGCCCGGCCCCTGATCGCCGAGAGGCTCCGCCAGCACCCGCCCGAGGTGTCGGAGCTGACCTTCACCAATCTCTTCGTCTGGCGCAAGTCCCGGCCGGTCCACTACCTGTGCCTCGGGGAGTCACTGGTTCTTCTGGTGCCGGGCTCTTCGCGTGAGGACTGGTGGGCGATGGGCGGGGCCATCGGCCCGCAGCCCGCTTGGCCCGAGCTCCGCCGCGCGGTCCCGAACCTGCGCGGACTCGTGCGCCTCCCCGAATCGCGCGTGGCCGCCCTGCAGGCGGACGGGCTGACCTGCCGGGAGGACCCCGATCAGGCGGACTACGTGTACCGGGCGGAGGACCTAGCCGAGCTCAAGGGCGAGAAATACCACAAGAAGCGAAACCTGGTCCGCCAGTGCCTGGATGCGCACGAGTGCCACTATGAGCCGATCACGGCGGCAAATCGAGACGAGTGCCGCGATATGCAGGCGCGCTGGTGCGACGCCCGCAACTGCGCGATCGATCCCGGGCTCTGCCGGGAGTACGACGCCATACGCGAAGCGTTCGCCCACTACGATGCGCTGGAGCTCGCCGGCGGCGCCATCCGCGTGAACGGAAAGATCGAGGCGTACGCCCTCGGCGAAGCGCTGGCGCCGGGAGTTGCCGTCTGCCACTTCGAGAAGGCCATGCCGGGCGTGCACGGCCTGGGGCAGCTGATCAACCAGTGGTTCGTCCAGAACGCCCTGCGCGGCTTCGACTACGTCAATCGCGAGCAGGACTTGGGCATCCCCGGCCTGCGCCAGGCCAAGCAGAGCTACCATCCGCACCACCGCGTCCGGAAGTTCGTCGCCGAGGTGCCCACCGCATCGACCGCGCCGGACGACCCCCGCGCATGCGACCGCATCCCCGGCGCGTGAGCGATGCAAACGGAGTCGGCCTGGCAGGTCGTCTGGACCGGGCTGAGATGCCCGGTCAATCCGCGCGATACCGCAGGCGCGGGATGTGGTACTGGCGGGCGATACGGACGTTGGCTTCTTCGAGCGTGTCGGGATCCACGACGATATCGACCTGCGAGCCCTTCATGGTGATGCGTCGGAGCGCCCCGTCCGCGTCCAGCACCCGGAACACGTCCTTCATGTTGCGGATCGGCTGGCCGTTGATCCCGGTCACAATCTCGTCGCGCAGGTGGTGGCTGCCGATGTTGATCGGATCCGGCAGGACGCGCGAGAGGATCACGATCCGATCGCCCGCCCGGGTCTCCTCCTCGGCCCGCGCAAAGTAGAGGTGGACGAGCCGCGGGTTAACTTGCAGCTCCCACTTCGGCCCTGACGCCTGGAGGTAGTCTCCGGTCAGTTCGCGAATCACGTATCCGGCATCCGCCACATACTCCGCCGGGCGCCCCGCCACATTCTCCGGGATCAGCGACTCGCCGTCCAGCCTCCGGGCCAGGCGCACGCTCACCTGCCGCGGCTGGCGGCCGCGGATAATCGACACCGGCACAACCTCCCCCGGGAAGCGCCGGGCGGAAATCAGATTCGGCACCAGCAGCCGGCCGAACTCCGGGTCCTGGTAGAAGCCCATGCTGTCGATCGCCACCCCGTCCCACTCTGTGATCACATCGCCGGACTTCAGCGATTCCGCGGCGCCGCTGCCGGGCAGCATCGACAGCACCAGGATGCCGCCCTTTGCTCCGGGCACGCCGAGGTACGCCCGCTTCACGGGATCCGTCAGGACGTTCCACGTGAAGCCGGCCGATCCAATGCCGGCGTACGGGACCTTGGCGATGCCCTCGAGGAACCGCCGCACGATCGGGTACGGCAGCACGAGGGCCGTGCGCGCCGCGCGGTCATACTGCATCACCACGCCGGCCAGCCGCCCCCCCGCGTACACCGGCGCGCCCGGGCCGTTCAGGTTCATGTCCATCATCATGCTGAACGACAGGACGCTGCCCGGAGCCGCCGGCAGGGGGCCGACGGATAGCTTGAGCAGCCGGCCGCCTCCGCTCTGGAGGGCGCCCGTTTCGTCGAACTGAACGACGCGCAGATCGGCGCCGGCGGCCAGGTTGGTGGCGTACTCCGCGAGCGCGGTCTCATACGACCGATTGGTTTCGCCCACGCGCAAGACAGCGAGATTGCACTGGTAGTCGTATTCTTCGACCGTGGCCGGGATCTTGCGCGACTGCTCCGGCTCGCGGAGCTCCACGAGCGTATGGTTCCGCACCAGGTCCTCGGTGGTGAGCAGGCGATCCCCCCCGATGGAAACGGCATAGCCGAACCGCTCGCCCGGCGGCCGCTTCTGCCAGGGGATCATGGGATCGGGCTGCTGGAAGGCGACGAGAACCTGGAGCAGATTCGTGCCGGGCTCGGCCTCGGCCGTCGCGGCCGCCACCAACCCCGCCAGCACCCACCGGATGACTCGGCCCGCCCTCATTCCCCATCCTCCAGCCACTCGACGGCCGGCACCCCGTAATCGGCCATGATCTCCCGGGTCGCCGCAGCCGCCGCCTCCGCCCGCATGACCAGGAATTCCGCGCGCCCTTCGAACCGGATCACGTGGAACCCGTTGACGGGAGACGCCAGGGCCAGCTTGAGCTCCTTCAGGTTCCGGATCCGCCGGCCGTTCGCCTCGGCGACGATCCCCCGCTCAAACGCCTCGCAGTCCGTGTTCACGCGGTGCGCCAGGCGGCTGATCAGCACCACGAACTCGTCCCGGTTCTCGTAGTGGCCGTCGAGCTTGGCGAACTGCGAGTAGTATAGGAGGTGCTGGTTTTCGCGCTCGGACAGGTTCTGCCCGATCGTGCGCAGGTACTCGCTCGTCAGCGGCGAGAACACGAGACCGGCGACCATCAGGAAGCGGGGCCGGCGGTCGTAGGAGTTCCGGAATGTGAACGCGCCATCCGGCCGCCGGAGGGGCACGGAAACGGACCCGTTGGCGCCGTCCCGCCATACGAGGAGCGTCACGGAGTCCCCCGCCTGCTTCCGCTCCAGCAGCTCCGCGTATTCAACGGTGTTCCCGTCCAGCTTGATGGTGCCATCGTTGAAGATGCGGTGGCCGTCGATCTCCAGCAGCACGTCGCCGCCCCGCAGCTTGCCGTACGCGCTGCCATACGGATCCACCATGCTCACAGCCACGCCCGTTCGATCCGCGGGGAGCTTGAGATCCCGGCGCAGCGCCGTATTCTCCAGGCCGACGTGCACCACCCCCAGCTCCGGATATCCGTCGTAGCGCCCGTCCGCTATGTCCGCCATGAACCGGCGGATGACCGGGCTCGGAATCGCATAGCCGATGTTCTGCCCCTGCACCAGCACCTGGAAGGCGACGCCCACGGCCCGGCCGCTGAAGATGACCGGCCCGCCGCTGTTGCCCGGGTTGATCGCCGCATCGACCTGCAGGACGAGATGCGCGTCCACGCCGCTGTGCGTGTACACGCTGTAGTCGATTCGCGAGACCACACCGCGGGTGACCGACACGCGCGTGCCCCCGAGCGGGTAGCCGATCACAGTCACCTCATCCATCCGGTCGGGCAGGCGCTCGCCGATCTCAAGCGGCTGCGTGCCGTCGAAAAACCGCTCGTCCGCGACTCCCAGCAGGGCCAGGTCGCAGTCGTGCGCGGCAAACAGCACCTCGGCCGGATATTTGCGCGGATCGCCTTCGCGCTGCACCTCGATGAACCGGGCGTTCGACACGACGTGCGCGTTTGTCAGAATGCGGCGCTTGCCCACGATGAAGCCGGATCCGGTCCCACCCATCGGACTGCTGACCTGCCAGGGTACGGAGTAGTCCGGGTACTGGAGGGTCGAGTAGATCTTGACGACCGACGCCTGCAGCTCGGGAATGGGGCTTCCCCGCGCGGCCGCGTCGCCATGCGGCCACAGAGCGAAAGCCGTAGCCGCCAGGGCGAGCGCCCGGGTCCGGCGCGGCAGCAGCATGAGGGGGTGGCGCACGGTGATCCCTAGAACCGATACGTGAGCCACGCGCCGCCCTCGATGTCGCCGACGTCGAACTGGTCGAGGTCGCCCCCGTCCTCGAACGTGTAAAACGCGTAGGCCTCAATCCCCATCCCCTGGCGCACGGGCACGGCCAGCCCCAGCAGGAACTGCCAGTACGGATCCAGCCAGTCCGAGTCGTCGCCGTCGAGGTACGTGCTGAGCACGCCGCCGCCCGCGCGCACGATGCCGTCCTTGAACACGAGGTTCAGCTGGGGCGAAAACGCGCTGTCCACCCCCTCCAGCCCGGACACGCTCGGGGCCCAGTCGGCCACCACCTGCCACTCGGCCACGTCATTCCCATACATGTACATCAGCGAGTACGACAGGTCCCCGTCGTCGTACGGCAGCTCGGCGAAAGCGGAGTGGCTGACGTGGTAGCGCGCGCCCGCCCCGACGCCCTGCGAGGCGGCGACAGCCGCGGTGGCCAGAACCAGTGCCGACAGACATCCAGCAACAATGGCTTTCTTCATGGGGTGAAGCCTAGTGATGGCGCCCCCGCCACTCAAGCGTTTTCGCGCTGCCTTCGCGCCCCGGGCGTACGTCCAGGGCGGTCGGCCCCGCACGCGCGGGCGGCTCGCGAGCGGGCCGGTCAAAGAGAACTGGCGTTTCGCTCCGGAAGAGAGGACAAGGAGCGAATCCAGGCCGGACATAATGGAGGCTCGCAGATGGAACGCTCACCCAGTGGACCGAAGTACCGCGGCGTGCTCGAGGGATTCTACGGGGCGCGCTGGACCCATGAGGACCGACTGAGGCTGCTGGAGAAGATGCCCGCCTGGCACATGAACCTCTACATCTACTCGGCCCGGAATGACCCCTACCATCGGCACGGGTGGGCGGTCCCCTACCCGCGCGAAGAGATGCGCCGGTTCGAGGCCCTGTCCGGGCGCGCGGCCAAGAGCCGCGTGATGTTCTCGATCGCGATCTCTCCGGGCAACGACTACGACCACTCGCGCGCGGAGCACCGCCGGCTCCTGCTGCGGAAGCTCCTGCAGTTCGCCGGCCTCGGGTGCCAGGTGTTCCCGATCTTCTACGACGGCCTGAGCGCCCCGGTTGATTTCAACGGCGCGAGCGGCGTGGCCCATGCGGAGAAGCAGGCGGCGGTCATCAACTACTTCCTTGAGAAGCTGACCGGCCGGGTGCCGCAGGCGCGGGTGTTCTCCTGCCCCACCGAGTACGGAACCGCGAGGAAGAGCGAGTACCTCGCCCGCCTGCACGCGCGACTCGATCGGCGCGTGGAGGTAATGTGCACGAGCGTGGATGACCCGGACCCCCGTTCGCTGCCTCGACGGCACTGCCCGCTGACGTTCCCCACGGTCTTCACCAACGAGGGGGCGGAGCTGTACGTTCGCAATTTCGGGCGGAAGCCCTTCCTGTGGGACAACTTCAACTGCGCGGACTTCGCGCTCAACCAGATCAACTGGTCCCCCTATCAGGGACGCGGCACCCGGCTCGACAGCCTGTGCGCCGGCATCGTCCTCAATCCGCAGCACATCGCATTGATGAATGAGCCGGTCTACGGCACGCTCGGAGCGTACTTCGCCAGCCCGCGGCGGTACAACCCCCGGAAGGCGATGGATCGCAGCCTGGCGGCCTGCCTGGGCAGAGAGGGCGCCGGGGTCGGCCGGATCCTGGCCCAGTGGTTCACCACGGAATGGTCAGGCTATCTGTCGAGCGCGGAGAACCTGCCCGACTTGAAGACGGCGCTTTCCGGCACGAGGGCCCGGCGGCTCGGATGGCTGCGGCAGGTGAAGCGAAGCATGAAGCCGATGCTCGCGCTGGACCGGCAGTTCAACCGCGCGATCATGCCCCCCGACTGGGCCTGCCACCTGGACGCCTACGTCCGGCTGCTCACCGCATGGGCAGGCGCCATGAACGCCCTGTGCGACGCCGCGCTGGCGAAGACGCCGATTGCCCCGGATCGAGCCCGATCCGCCCGCACGGCCCTCGCCGAGCTGCGCGGCGCCAGCAATCGACTGCCGGACTCGCTCCTGGACTATCTGGAAGGTATGGCGGCCGGGCTGGCCAGTGCGGGCCCCACGCGCCGACGCGCCGCCCGTCCGAAACCCAGGTAGGGCGGCCTTCCCCGACGGCAGGCCGGTTCGGATCCGAGTCACGAGCGCGCGGCAACCGCACGCTCAGGCGACCTGGCCGACTTGGCGCACCGTGATAAAGCGGCCGGTCTCGGCCGACTCCTTGGCCGCGAGGCATGAGTAGACGCTCTGGATGCCCGCCGTGATGGGCGTGCGGGACACACGGGTCCTGCCGCGCACGATGTCGATGAAGTTGCGCGCCAGCTCGTCGTCCCCGCCGAAGTGGCTCATGCCCTTTCCGGCCTGGGTCACGTCGCTGAACGGGCGATGGTGCCGCACGTAGCGCATCTCGTTCTTGTACCAGTCGAAGCTGAGCGTGCCGTGGTACCCGCTGATCGTCGCGCCGCGCGTGCCCGAGTCCCGCCGGGAGTAGAAGACCTGCGTGTAGACGCCCTTCGCGCCCGAGGCGAACTCGACCAGCGCGCTGGACGCATCCTCGTTCATGCCCGTCTCCGGCGTGCCGATCTCCTCGCCGAACACGCACGGATGATCCCACGTGCTGCCGCCGGCCCCGTTTCGCTTCCGGTTCTCCGGGCTCTCCAGGCAGGCCCGCACCTCGTCGCACTTCGAGCACACCAGGCCCGCGGGCTTCTTCCCGCCGAACACCCGCCCCCACTGGGCCATGGCCGCTACGCGCACGATGGGCGAGCCCATCAGGTACATCAGGTAATCGAAGTCGTGCGTCGCCTTCTGAAGGAACAGCCCCTGCGTGATCTCGAAGTTGCGGTAGCCGTCATCGAAATAGCAGGTCCCGTACGGCACGTAGTTGACGGCCAGGATGTGCTCGGGCGAGCCGATCGAGCCCTTCTCGATGTAGTCGCGCGTCATGACGCAGAGCGGCGATACGCGAAGCGGAAAGCTCACCACCACCGGCGCCTTGGACTTCTCGAACGCCCGCTCCAGGGAGGTGGCCTGCTCCATCGAGATGGCGACCGGCTTCTCCAGGTAGAGCGGCACGTCGTACGTGGACACCGCGATGGCGAAGGGCGTGTGCTGGTGGCACCGGGTCCCGATGGCGACGGCGTCCAGCTTCGCGTGCCGCATCATCGTATCCGCATCGGGGTAGAACACCGCGTTCGCCTTGTCGCAGTCCGCCAGCCGCCCCCGCGCGCCGGCCTCGTTCGGGTCCACCACCCCGACCACGCGGAGCTCCGGAGCGTGCGCCCGGAGACAGTGCTGCACCACGCCCGACATGCGCCCGCCGTACCCTATGACACCCAGACGAATCATGATCCACCTCGCGCGCCATTCCGCCGCCGCTCCGACTTCTGGACCGACCGCCAGCCGCCTACCGCTTCCCGCCCAGCAGCATGCGCCGGGAGTCCGCTATCCACTTTTCGCTCTTCGGGAAATCCTCGAAGCTCTTGAGCGCGCGCAGCCGGGGCGAGTTCCGCTCGATCCCCATCGTCTGCAGCAGCGCGTAGTCCTGCAAGCTGTCGGCGAACACCTCCCAGCGCATGGAGTCCACCGGCCCGTTCGGCCCCGGGTACACCATGTACGGATCCCCGTACGCCCACCCGCGCTCGAACGCCATGCCGTCCTGGACGTGGTACGGGTCGAGCATCTCGCGCGTCTGGCTCCGGTACCAGTAGTTGTAGCCCCAGTGCAGGAAGAGTTGGAACGGCCACCGGTAGAACAGCCACCCGTTCATGCGGATCTTCGCCAGCGGCGTGTCGAGCAGGCGGTTGAGATAGCGCCCGCGCGGCCCGCAGCAGTAATAGCAGCCGCACGTGATGCCCTTCTCCACGAACTGCAGCGCGGTCTGGATCGACGGGATCGGCAGGTCCGTGAGCTGCCCCTCGCCGTACGCGACCTCGCTGAGGGCGTCCATCACCGGCATCCACGGCGCCACGTCCTTCAGCAGCGCGCGGGCCGCCACGTAGTTGGCCTGCTGCTCCGTCCCATGCGGCTCGTCCGACACGTGGAAGTAGCTGGAGTCGAGCAGCCGCTCCGCCGTGAGGAACCGGTGGAACTGCGGCATGAACTGGGCGAGGAACCGGCGGTACACGGGCGAGGTGGCGGCCGTGTCCGGAGCCCAAAGCAGCTTTTCGTCGGCCCCCTGGTTCTCGTAGACCCGGACCGCGTGCCGCGCGCCCCACTGGGTGAAGAAGTGCGACCACTCGAAGTGCGTCACGCCGCAGCGCCGCGCCAGGTCGACGTAGCGCTTGACGTCGCGCCAGTCGAATCGGTACCGGTCCTTCCCGGACCGCGACACCCGCACCAGCTGGGACGGGCTCTTCACGCCGTCGAGCGACGGGGTGAACGCCGGGGCGTAGACGATGTCCTGGCCGTGCGACGCCACGTCGCCCAGGTACGCCGGCAGCACCTCCCAGTAGCGGGCCTCGAAGGGCTTGCACCGGTAGTAGTCCAGCAGCGCGTCGTTGTAGAACCAGTTCGTGACATGGAAGCCGCGCCGCGGCTCGATCGCCACGTCGCGCAGCCGGATCGTCGCGGTCTGCGCGAACCGCGCGGCCTTGCCCTTCGCGTCCGTCTGCACGAGCGTCACCTTCACCCGATGGACGCCGGGCCGCGCGTCCGGGCCGGGTACCACCGTGATCCAGAACGCGTGCGTCTCGCCCTGCGGGAAGAACGCCTCGCACTCGTCGAACAGCGGATCGGGCACATATCCCGGGATCAGCCCCAGCCCGTCCCGCTCGTCCTCGGGCACCAGCGTGTTGTGGTGCCGCAGCGGCACGTACCCCACGCGGCGGACGCGGACCGAGAGGTCGCCTGGCGCCGACACCTCCGCCCGGATCCGGCCGTGCTGGAGCATGCGGAATGCAACCTGAAAGCTCACCCGCTCGTTCAGCGCGGCCTCGCACTCGAACGGCCGCGCCGGGCGCGCCGGAGACAGAGGGAAATGCCGGACCAATGAAGACGTCATCCACGACTGGAGCACCATACGTTCCTCCTCTCGGAAATTGAGACGCGATACTATGCGCCCGCGCCGGCAATGTCAAAGACGTGCGCCCGCTCCGGGGGGGGGGATCTCCCGCGCGGCCGGGCCGGCCTCACGTGAGCCTGAGAAAGGCAACTGCCGGCGGCCAGCGACAGGCTGTGGCGCAGGAACGGGCAAGCATCCGGGCAACGATCCCTCAGCGATCCTGCACGGTGTCGGCCGTCACTCGACCGTCACCGACTTGGCGAGGTTGCGGGGCTGGTCCACATCGGTGCCGCGCAGGACGGCCGCGTGGTAGGCCAGGAGCTGGAGCGGGACGCTGTAGACGATGGGCGCGGTGCTGGGCCGGATATCGGCGAGCGTCAGGTTGTGGAACCGGTCCAGCTCGATCTTCACCGCCTGGTCCGAGAACAGGAACAGCTCGCCGCCGCGCGCCCGCACCTCCTGCAGGTTGGAGAGCACCTTGCCCAGCAGCGGGTCGGCCGGCAGCGCGCACACCACGGGCATGCTCGCATCCACCAGGGCCAGCGGGCCGTGCTTGAGCTCCCCCGCCGGATAGGCCTCGGCGTGGATGTAGGAGATCTCCTT
>CAYSLU010000124.1:0-11186 GCA_964431965.1 uncultured Verrucomicrobiota bacterium | reverse complement strand
CGATCCGCGTGCTGGAGAAGGACTACCCGCAGAGCCAGATGACCCTCTACCGGGCGCTGCGGCATCTGGCGGAACGCGGGCACATCACCATGGCGCGCCGGCGCGGCACCTTCGTGAAGGCCGTGACCGTTCGCGAGCGGATCGCCCTGCTCACGCGCTCCGACGTCTTCCAGCCCGGCTCGATGCCCTTCGCCTTCCAGGCCTTCCGGCATGCCCAGGCGTTCTTCGCGGACGCCGGCATGGATGCCCAGCTCTACGCCGAAGACGAGTTGGCCGAAACCGGCCTGCCTGTCGGCCTGCTCAACGATCTGGAGCGGCGGCAGATCGCCGGCCTGCTGAGCATCGATGCCCGGTTCCCCGTCCGCTTCATGCGCACGGACGGCTGGAGGCGCATCGCCATCCCCGTGGTCAACATCGGGGCCTACCGCTCGCCGCACATCGTCTACGTCGACCGCAAGGCGTTCGTCCGGCGCGCGGCCGCCCTCGCGGCCCGCCTGGGCCGGCGGCGGCTCGCGCTCGTGGAGCGCTCGGAGCACGTCGCCGACCACTTCGGGTGGTTCCGCGACGCCTGCGGCCGCGCCGGCGTTGACTTCTGCCCCCATCCGGGGCACATGCCGTCGCCGGAGCTTGGCTACGAAGAGTACGGCTACGATCTTCTGCATCGGCTGTGGCGCGCACGCCTGCGGCCCGATGCGTTGCTCGTTCCTGACGACGTGATTGCCAAGGGGGTGGCCCAGGCGGCGTTGGCCCTTCGCTTGTCGGTCCCCGACGAGCTGTGCATCTTCGCCATGACCAACAGCGGGGCGCGGTTCTTCTACCCCGTACCCGTCGTCCGGTTCGATGTGGATGTCGCGGACATCGTCGCCCGCGCTGCCAGCATGCTGGTCGAACAGATGCGTGGGGTCCACGTTCCGCCTCAGACCGTTCTCGTTCCACCGCTCAACCCCGAACGCGCGACAACCCCAAGAGCCAGGGCACACCATGAGAAGCATGCGTGACGGTCTCCGCAGCAGATGGGCCGCTTTCGCCGCCGTCGGCCTGGCGCTGGCCTCGACCGTCCACGCCGCCACGCAGACATGGAATGCGGCGGCCGGCGCGTGGAGCGACCCCGCCAACTGGAACCCCGGCCCGGCGCCCGCCGCAAACGACACGCTGATCTTCGACGCGGCGGGAGACGGGGGAGTCGGCACCAACGACCTGCCCGGCCTGAGGCTGGCCTCCTGGGTGGTCAGCAACTACGCCCGCACGGTCGACCTCGGCGGCCAGGCGCTCACGTGCTCCTCATTCGTGGTCCACGGCATCGGCGCCGTCACGGCGCGCCTCGACCTGGCCGGCAGCGGTGAGCTCGCGATCCCGGCGGGCTTCATGGTTGCCGCCGGCGACGGCGTGAGCGGCGGCGGGGCGGACGGACCCCGGCTGGGCGGAGCGGTGACGAACGGGATCGCGTTCGTCACGCTGGGCAGCAACGCGACCCTGCGGGTCGGCTCGCCGGCGGCTGGCGCGCGCATGCGCATCGGCTACCAGAACAACGCAACCTTCGCGCCCCGCCACATCGGCTCAGTGACGGCCGGCCGCGGGTTCAACGCCTACCTCTCCACGCTCGAAATCGGCCGGCGGTTGGCGGGCACGTCGGCCTCCAGCAACCTCTTCGGCGTGCTCGATCTCTCGGCCGTGACCGACCCGGGCGTGCTCCAGGTCACGAACGCGCTCTTCATCGGCGGCAACGGCTCCGCGGGGGGCCTGCTGCTCGGCGATGCGCTGGACCTGCGCGTTGGCGCCTCTTCATCGATCCGGGCCTCGGTCTCCTTGAGAAACGAGCGTGCCGGGTACACGGGCGTCAGTCTGGGGAGCGGCCGCTTCGAGGCGTATCTCACCACGCTCGATGTCGGCAACACCGCAGGGGGAGGCAACTACCTGCGGGCCGATCGGGCATCGGGCTTTCTGGACGTCTCGGGCAACGTGACGATCGGCAAGCAGCCGGCGTCATCGTGGAAGCCCAACGCTGACGTGACGCTGGGCGACGGGATCGCCGTCCGGATCGGCAGCCCGTCGGCCCGCGCGGCGCTCGACTTCGCGTGGACCGCCGGCGCTCACGAGACCAACACGTTCCGCGTGGGCACCAACCGATTCGAGGCCTACCTCAGCCGGCTCACGGCGGGCCTGTCCTCGCGGAACAGCACGCTCTCGGGCGAGAAGTCGTACGTCACGCTGGACCTCGGCCGGGTGTCCTCGGGCGTGCTGGACATCTCCGGCGGATATACGCAGGGGGTGAACGCTGCGATCGTCTCGTCGGTCGTCCTCAGCGACGGCTTCACGACGACGATTGGAGCACCTGCTGCGCGAGCGACGATGACTATCGGCAGCGGGGTGCGCTGGCTCACGAACACGTTCTCCGCGGGCGGGAGCTTCAGCGCCTACCTTTCGGAGCTGGCGGTGGGCGGCAGCTCGCTGGATTACATGGCCGGCGTCACGAACGAAACCGTGCTCGATCTCGCGCGGGTCACGAACGGCACGCTCGACGTGAGCGGCGATATGATCGTCGGCGCGCTGGGCGCGGTGCGGCCGGGAGGCGGGACGGGCTCCTGGTCGCGCGGAACCGTGATCCTCCCCTCCATCCGGGCGCAGGCCGGCCGCCTGTTCGTCGGCTGCACGAACACCGGGGCGCGCGGGGCGCTGCTGCTGACCGGCACGGTGGTTGGAGTCACGACCGCCGTCCGACTTGACGGCCCATCGGCGGCCGGTCGGGCGCAGCTCGCCGTCGCGGTAAGGGGAAAGCCCGCCGGTCTGGATCTCGCGTCAGGCGCCACGCTCGACGTGAACAACGGCTCGATCCACATCCGGTTCCTGGCCCCGCCCGAGGCGCCGGCGCACTACTGGGGCCTGCGCTGGGCGGGCGACCATGTCGCGGAACTCGCCGCCCTCACGAACGCCTCGCCGGCGAAGCTGACGTGGGACGACACCGTGCTCGCGCCTTCACTGGGCAAGGCTGCCATATTCCGGGAACACGGCTACACATACGTCGGCATCCCCACTAGGCGCGGGATCCTCCTCGAGATCCACTGACGATCATCCGCGAACAGAACGCTTGAAGGTGGTCCGCTCTCCGTCGACACTCTCTGCCATGAACGCAGTCCACGCCGTCCCTTTGCACTCCGGCACAGGGCGTAGATGCGTGTCCCAATGCCGTTCCGCATGAGGATGCTCCCATGATCAGTGCGATTGCGCGCCGCCTTGCCTGTCTGGGCGTGGCCGTCCTGATGTTGCCCGGTCCTGCGTCCGCCGCGCCGGCCGCTCCGCTTCGCGTGCTGCCGCCGGGGCGGTCGATCAGGATGCCCACGGTCGCGCTATGCGCAGCCGAGTACCTGGCGGAACGGTTGGCCGAGTGTCGGGGCGTGGACATCGTGCAGGGGGAGCGGATCAGCCGCGTCCATGCGTGGCTGGCCAGCGGTGCGTTTGAACTCACGGATGAAGCGCGGTGGCAGCGGCTGGCCTCTTACGTGGCCATCGACGCGATGATCTCGGTTGTTCCGCTGCCGGCGGAGGAGGCCGGGAGTCTGTCCGTCGCCGCGCTGGAGGTGCGGATCTTCCGCGCGGGCGGGGTGACGCCGCTGAAGGCGACGATCGGCGGCGCAGGCGGGCCGGAGATGCCCGAGGCCGTCGCCGCCCTGGCGGAGCGCGTGGGGCGCGAGCTCCATCTGGATGATGCCGATGTGAAACGCCTCTCCGACGCGCGGATCGTCGATCCTGCAGGGTTTCGCCTGTACTACTCAACGCGCACCGGCGGTGGCGGCGCGCCGGGGAACCCGTACAACAGCGCCGTTGTCGCGCTCGAGAACCTGCACGCCGAAAAGCCGAGCTGGGCAATGGATGCCGCCACGGTGCGGACTGCCGCGTCGTACATCCACTGGGCCTTGCGCGGGAGGGATTCCGACAAGTCCCTGGTGGCCCGGCGCATGGCCCGGGCGCCGCTGCTGCGCCTGATGGGCACCGCTCATGAAGAGGAAGCCTACCCGCTGCTGCGGCTGGACCGTCGGGCGGCGACCGAGCCGATGCTGGCGGACCTGGAAACGGCGCTGCTGGAGATCGCCCAGCCTGTGGGGCGGGGCCGGATGCTGGCCGGCGCGAGCGCGTCGGGTGATCTCGATGATCTGCTGGACGCAAAGCCTGCCGAGAAGGACGCGCTGGGCGGCATGGCCGAGCTGCCGGACCGCCCGACGGCCGGCGGGTCCGATTACACGCCCGACCAGCGTCTCGGCGCGTTGCGCATGCTCGGCGTGATGGCGTCACCCAAGGCGATTCCGCTGTTGCGGCAGACGGCGACGCTGGCCGACCCGGCCCTGCGGCAGGCGACTGCTGAGGCGCTGGCCGCGTTTCCGGGCGATGTGGGCGTCGCGGAACTGACCCGGCTTGCCGGCGACGCCGACGCGCGCGTGGCGTTCACGGCGGCTCGTGCGCTGATGCGGCGGCAGCGGCCGCCGGCCGATTTCCGCGCGCGCGCGCGGGCGATGCTTCAGGATGGCGAGCCCTTCCGCACGTGGGCCGCGGAGGCGTTGGCGGCCGACGCGACGCTCGATGATGCGGCGCTCGCGGCCAGGTTGGCGGGCGATGAAGCGCCCTCCGTCCGCGCGACGCTCCGCCGGGCCCGTGTCGCCAGGGGCGCGGGTACGCCCGGGCACTTGGCGGCGGCGATGACGCACGAGGATTCGGACGCCGTGGTCGCGGCCATCCGCCGACTGCCGCGCGAGTCGCTCGCGGCCGACAGCGACGCCTGCCAGCGCCTGGTCCGCCTCGCCAACGACCCGGACGACGCGGTGGCCGGAGCGGCGCGTGAGGCGCTGGCGCCGCTGCGCCCGAAGGATGCACAGGGCCGCGTGCGGTTCGACCTGGCCGCGGCGCAGCCGTACATGCGCCATCGGGCGGTGGCGCTGCTCAAGGGCAGCAGCGAGGCGTGGGCACGGGCCGAGCTGATCGCCGCGTGCACCAACATCGACGCGCACACGCGCGTCGAGGCGCTCAAGGCTCTGGCGGCGCTCGATCCGGCTGCCGCCCGCGGGCTGCTGCTGGGCGCGATGGACGACCCGCACCTCTTCGTGCGATTCCACTCGGCCGCGCTGCTGGCGGCGGTCGCCGACGCGGCGCAGGAACGGGCCATACGCGATGTCATGCCCCGCCAGAAGGACAGGGCCACGGTCCTCTATCTGGCCGACGCATTGGCCAGGGCCACGGGCGCCCCTCCGCCCGCGCCGCAGCCGCCGGCCAACTGCATGACCGGCAGCGCCACGATCGCCTGGCTTCACGGACCGGTGGGCCACAACCCCGACTCGCCGTATCGCATGCACTTCAAGCCCTCGCACGGCAATCATGTTCGCGACGATGTGATTCCCGACATCCTCAAGGAGGCGCATGCCCGGGGCAGGGCCTACCTTTACAACGTCGGCCCCATGGGCGAGGCGGGTGTTGCCGCCGTCGATGCTTCGGCGCAGGACAGCGCCTGGATCTACCTCGACGACCAGCTTGATACGCCGGCCCTGCCGTACATCGACGGCGTCGACTTCGGGAACGGGGCCATGAGCCCCGACGCCCTATGGCCGGCGGGCTGGCGGCTCTTCTGCGACGACACCGGCATCGACGCGGCGCGCGTGGCGGGCGAGAAGAAGAACCTCAACGCCTACGAGTCGGATGCATGGAGGGCCTGGGCGCTTCGCCGGTGCGTCGAAGGCCGCAACCGGGTCTACGACTACTTCAAGCTGAAGTTCGGCAAGCTGCACCCCGGCATCGCCGTCTGCACGGCGATCGGCGGCGGCTTTGACGCCGTGGCGCCAGACTGGAAGTTCGACGCCATCATCATGCACAGCTCCGGCAGAGCCGACTCGCGGACGGAGGCGTATGCGCTCGTCCGCCGCGCCAAGACGCTCTGGCCCGATCGTCCGGTGTTCTGGCTGGGGGAGGGGCTGGGCGTCGCGAACATGACGACGATGAAGTACGATTTCGCCATGCCGACCGAGCCGCTGGCCGGGCGCCACTACCCCGCGTACACGGACGCGCTGACCGCCTGGATGGCCGGAGCCGACCCCGGCTGGACCTGCTCGTGGGTGCTTCGCGCGCACGGGTGGAAAGGGGACCCCGACTACACCGGCGCGGCCGTCAGCCCGGAGGACTGCCAGGGCGACCGCTCCCGGCTGCGCGCCGCCATCGATTTCGCCTTCGCCGGCGTCGAGCCCGTGATCCGGGAGAAAGAGGCCCGGGCGAAGGCCGCCGCGGAGCCGGGCCGCACGCTGTCGGACGAGGACGCGCAGCCGGACGCCCTGCTCGACTCGGTCGTCAAGGCGGACGACTCCAGCACCCTGACGAACCGCATCGCCCGGGACAAGGAACGGATGTACCTGGGCTTCCATGTGTACGCCAAGCACCTGCTGGATGTCGCCCGGCTTTTTGCGAGCCTGCCGCGGGGCAACCCCAAGCCCGACGCGCTGGTGATTGAGTCGCGACCAGCCGGCGGGGGCTTCGGCAGCCCGGGGGCCGACTTGCTCAATTCCTACGACTTCCTGCTCGACGTCAACGCCGCTGTCCGCCTGGAGCTGAACCGATACCGGATGATCGCCGTCACGGACCCGGCGGCGCTCACCGACCCGACCATCGCGGGCATCACCCGGTGGCTCAAGGAGACGCCGGGCCTGCTGTATGTGCACCGCGACTTGACCGGTGACAACGCCAGGCAGTCCGGCACGCCCGAGCGATTTGACGGGCGGCTGACGCTCGACTGGCCGTGGGAGGGCGATCTCAGCCCGGCCGCCGTGGCGCCGCCAACCGCCGGACTGGAACTCGCCTCGCCTGCGGGCGCGACGCTGTTGGCGCCGGGGAGCATCGTCGCCCGGACCTTCAACGTCACCGGCCAACGGGCCCGCGTGCTCCTCACCTCCGGCGGCGCGCCGGTCCTGGTCGTCTGGCAGCATCCCGACTTCAAGGGGGCGGTGGTGTTCGACGGCATCGCCGGTGACGGGCCACCCTACCGGCAAGAGCTGCGGCGCGTGCTGGCTGAGCTTAGAGCCAAGTCCGGTGTTGGCATCGAGCTCGACGGCCCGATCAGGCACGAAGCCGACGAGAGCGATCGATGGACTGCCGATGCGACCGCCGGTTCGACAGACGTCCGAACCATCCATGGCGTTGACCTGCTTACGGGCGCACTCGACCCCAGGGTCGGCCCGAACAAGAGCGCCGCGTTCGTCGCGAAGGCTTTCCAGGGGAAGTACGCCGCGGCGTACAACGGCATCTCGGTTCTGTGCGATCGGCCGATCGCGAAGGTGGAGAAGATCGACGGCGGGCTGAGGATCGAATGCGACGGACTGCTCCAGGCGGCGTCCGACACCGGCAAACTGGACGTCAGTCCCGTGTCCGGCGCTGCTCTGCCGCCCGTCGCAGGCGAGCGGGTGAAGCCGTGGATCTTGATTGGAAGCGACGAAGGCGTCGCCACGACGCCGGCCCTCGACGGGAGCCGGTCGCGGACCGGCACGGTGACGTACGTCCGCTGCGCCAGGCCGGTCACCATGCGATCGCGGTAGGCTTGGCAGACCGCATGCCCATGCCTCTGCTGGCGCCGGGGTTCCGTGTGATCCGGCTTGGCTCCGCCGCACGGTGCCGGGCGGCCGCGGCTAAGCGGCCATCGCGATCCCGGGCCTGACGCGAGCCATTATCCCGTCCATGCTTACTTGGCGCGAGTCAGCTTCCAGGCGTCGGGGGTCATGTTGTTGCCGGCGACCATCCAGAGGGCGTTGCTGTGGACGAACAGGCTGGCCGCGTGGCGCGGGAGCCACGGTGTATTCGGGACCTCGGTCCAGGTGACGCCGTCGGTGGAGTGCCAGACGTCCTTGCGGTTGCCGCCGGTCCGGTGGAACCCCTCCATGACCCATAGGCGGTCGTCGAACACCGCCACGTCGTGATACTCCCGCGGGTGCCAGGGCGCGGCCTCCGTGTGCCGCTCCCACTGGACGCCGTCCGCGCTGCTCCAGACATCGTTGTAGAAGAGGCGGTCGCGCTTCGCCGGGGTGTCGTATGTCCCGCCGCCGAGGATCCACATCCGCCCTTTGAAGACCGCGCTGCCGCCGATCAGCCCGCGCGGCGCCCAGGGCGCGTTGTCCGAGACCTTCTCCCACGTTTTGCCGTCGGCCGAGTTCCATACGTCGGCGTAGAAGACCTCCTTCTCCGGGGCGTACTGCGGAAGCGTCTGGCCGCCCATGACCCATATCCTGCCCTTGAACACCAGCGTGTAGTGGAGGACGCGGGGGCCCCACGGGACGGGGTCGCAGACCTTGTCCCACGTCCCGCCGTCCCCGCTGTTCCAGACGTCGTTCTGGTAGTGCCCCTGGTTGCAGTCGCCCCCCACGATCCACATGCGGTCGCGATGCACCGCATACCCGGCCGTGTGGCGCCCTTCCCACGGCGCCTGCAGGAGCTCCCGCTTCCACTGCCGGCCGTCGATGGACGACCACACCTCGCTGTTGCAGATCTTCGGAAAGTGGACCTTGTCGCCGGGGTTCCATCCGCCCAGAAGCCACATGCGGTTCTGGAACGAGAGCGCGCCGGCTCCGTCGCGGGGCGCGAACTCGGCCTGCTCGGTCACCTTCTCCCATCGGTACTCGGGCATGGTCGCCTCCTCCTTCTGCGGCGCCTGCGCCAGGCAGACGCTCGCGCACATTAGCAACATGATGGAAACAGAGTGCATCGGACTCGCGCGCCGGCCTGTCCCGATCAGCTCCCGGCGGACGTGATCCGGTCCCCGGCGCCCCCCGTGTTCGGTCGTTGTCATTCGCGGAATCCGGCGCAGGCATGGCCAGAAGCGGCAAGACTACCAGCACGGAGCGGAGCCCGGCAACCGAACGTTGCCGGGCATCGTAAGGCGTCAGTGACGGGCGGGTCGGAACGGCGGAGACCGCCGTCTCCACGGGACGAAGCGAAGCGGGTTCCTTGGAGCCGGCCGTCCCCGGCCGGTTCGGGCTCCGTCCCCCTCACGTCACTGGCCCATTGCCGGGCATCGGCGCTGGTGATTGCGGCGCGCCTTTGCGGCCGGGTCCGCCGTGCGGCGAGGTCCCCACCAGCAGAGCAACGATCGACCGGCCGGCGCTCAGTCAGGCCGATCGGCCCACAGCTTGACTCTGCCCATGCGGCGAAACTGGGGCGGGAGCGAGCCGGCCCGCTCGGCCTCGTCGTACGCCGCGGCGTAGCCGGCCAGATCGAGGCCGAAGCTGAAGGCGAGACGCGTTTCCGGTCGGATGCCGGCGAAGATGTAGCGGTAGAAGCCGGCCGCGTCAGCGAATCCGAACTGTTCCAGATCGGTTCGCCAGGCTTCGATCGAGATCCTGTCGCCAATCATCGCCGTCGTCTCCGCGAGGTCGGTATCCCGGACCCAGAGCACGATGTGGAAGATGTTCGGGTCGGCCAGCGTGGCGGGAATGGTTTGCTCCCAGCGGCCCGACGAGTGAACGATGAGCGGGCCGACGGCATCGCCGATCGCCTTGAGGTACGGCGCCTCGAACTCCTCGTAGTGCGCCGCGCTGATCTGCGAGCGCAGCTCCGAGCATAGCGCATAGCCGCTGATCAGCGACGTGTGATCCGGCACCAGGTTCCCGCCGACCGCTTCCCGGCAGGCCAGGATGTGCTCGATCAGCATGTCGGTGGTCATCCGCAGCAACTGATGCACCTCTTTGGGGTGCGTGTAGAGGCCCTCCAGCAGCAGCGTGGTTCCCGTGAGGTAGTTGACGGTGTCGAGCGCGCCGGTGGTCACCATCTGCCGGATCGGATACCGCCCCTCGGTGCTCGCGTGCAAGTAGCGCAGCAGGTCCAGTCCGGCGGACATGTAGCGGCAGGCCGTGATCGGCTTCGGCTTCAGCGTGCGAACGGCCGAGAGGTCGTGGATGACGGGGAACGCCTGGCAGTGGCCGGCCTCCATGTACGGCGCGCCGCCGAAGGGCTCGGCGAGGCGCTGCGAGTGGCCGTAGTGGTTGCGGATGGGGCGGATGTCGGGAAAGGCGTCGCAACGGCCCGCCGATCGGCTGATCCGCCACGCCTGCAGGATGTCCCGGCGGAGTCCCTCATCGACCTCTGGCCGACGCGTCTTGGGCCCGGCAAAGACGATGGGATCCTTCGGCAGTTGCTCCGCCTCGAAGTTCCACGCATAGGGGTTCAGCATGAGCGGCCGCCCGAAGGCCTTGTCCTCAATGAACCGCCGGTGCGTCTCGCGTACCGCCCGCCACTGCTCGTCACTGAACGTGTAGAACGGTCCGGCCATGGCACTCTCCCCCGTGTGGTCCTTGCGCTCGTATAGTCGCAGGCTCGTTCATGCCGCGTGAGACAGGTTGCGAATACTGCACGATGACTCGGTCGCATGCGATGCCAAATGCGCGCGGGACGGCAGCGACGCATGGCCGCGCGCGTCCTCACTTGCTGATTGATCCGTCCGCGGCATACCACCTACTGTACCACGATATGAGCTCCGCCTGTTCGAAAGCGGCTGTCGCGAACCGGCCGTTGCCGCCGGCCGGCACGACCGGCGCCCCGCCCGGGACGGCCGGCGCGACGCGCGCGGCCATCGAGAAGGCCGGAAGCGACGCGGGGCCCGTGACGCTCCGGAATGGAGCGGCCCCTCGCGGCCGTCTGGCCGCGCCGATCACGTGGACGGGCGCCGGTGTGCTTTGAGTGACGATCCTCCATCCGGCCCGCCGGCGGGGTTGAATCTGGCCGCATGGGAGCAGGCGATGCCCGGCGCCGGCGGCGCGTGCGCGTGGACACGCGACGGCCGGGTGAGCGACTGTCCGGGCCTGAGCCAGGGAAGCGGCGATGCGCCTGCCGTCCTGCCGCCGGATACGGCCGCCGTTGGCGCGGCCTGGCCGGTCGCGCACGTGGTGGATCGGATTGAGCTGACTTTTTCCGCTCCGCCCGCCTCGGGCCTCGCGCTTGTGCCCGAAGTGTTCGACGGCAGACGGTGGATTCGATATGCGGACGGTCTGGCCGCGACGATCAATGGCTGCACGGTGACGCTTTCGTTCGAGCCGGTCGCGGCCGCGATGGTGCGCGTGCCGCTTCCGGCCGACCGCGAGGTCGCCCGCCTGCACGCCCATCGGTACCAGGCTGATGCCCCGGCGATCACGTGGCCCCGCTGTGTGACCACGGACGAGCTGGCCCGCCGGGTTCTC
>CAYSLU010000123.1:1903-11379 GCA_964431965.1 uncultured Verrucomicrobiota bacterium | reverse complement strand
CGGAATGACAGGCACTTGCGCGTTTTGCGTAGTCATTTGCGGGACAGCACACTAGGGGTGCGTGTTGACAGCGGGTTGAACGGGGGCGTATTCTCGCGCGAAAAATGCCCATGGGTATGGGCGGGTGGCGGGCGACACTCAGCAGGAGGACGGACGATGAAGGGTTGGATGGCGATTTCCCTGGCGGCGGCACTGGCGGTTCCCGTTCTGGCCCAGGACAAGCCGGCGGCGGCGGCCGGCGACCAGCAGGCGGCTCCCGCCAAGATGATGCTGAAGCAGATGCCCATGGAGGACATCACCCTCAGCGGCAAGGTGGCGAAAGACGAAAAGGGCAAGTTCGTGCTCAAGACGGACGACGGGGCGCTGGTGGTTCTGCCGAAGGACGACTCCGAAGTGGAGAAGTACGTCGGCAAGACCGTCACCGTGGTGGGCAAGGGCTTCACGCACATGAAGACGACGCCGTCCGGAGAGAAGACGAAGAAGACGCACATCCGGACCGTGACGTCTGTTTCGGAAGGCGCGGGGACGGCTCCGGCGCCGAAGGCGGACGCGCCGGCCACCAACGCGCCGGCCGCGGTCCCGAAGAAGTAGGCCCGCCAATCCGCCGGGGCGGCTCGCTTCCGCTGGAAATCAGGGCTTCGGCCGGCTATCCTTGTCGCCCATGAACGTCCGCCTCCCCGCGCTGCTGGCGCTCGCGGCGCTTCCCGCCCTGGCGGCGGACGAATCGCCCGACCTGATCGACGTCTTCGAGAACGGCTCCGGCGCCCTGGAGAGCATGGCGACGGGCCCGCTTGGGAACGCAATCCGGGTCTCGGCGCAGGAATACTGGCAGGACTTCTGGCAGAACGCCCAGCAGGCCCTGCATACGGACTCCGTCAGCGAGATGGCGTCGTTCCTGCCGCAGGCGCGAATCGCGCTCGACTACCTCGCCCGGCAGCCCGAGGGCCAGCCCTACGTGGATTGGCTTCGGCAGCGGCTGGACTACTTCGACATCGCTGACGACATCCTTCAGCGCCTGCAGCCTCCGGCGGCCCAGCCGCCTGCGCCGGCGCCGGGTGGCGCGCCGCGCCCGTCGCCGCGCCCGCCGCCGCGCCTGGCGCCGAAGCCTACGCCGGAGATCGCGCAGCGGGTGGCCCGGGCGATCCGCAGCGAGCAGGTCTGGCAGAGCAAGCTGGCCAAGCGCCCGGCTCCGCGGGACTCCGGCTCGCTGGTCCCGTCGCTGAAGCAGATATTCGTCTCCGAGGGGATTCCGCCCCAGTGGGTGTGGCTGGCCGAGGTGGAGTCCTCGATGAACCCCCGGGCCCGCAGCCCCTCCGGGGCGCTGGGCCTGTTTCAGCTCATGCCCGCGACGGCCCGGCGCCTGGGGCTGCGGACGAGCGTCCTGGACGAGCGGACCAACCCGCACAAGAGCGCGCGGGCGGCGGCCCGCTATCTCCGCTTCCTGCACGGCGAGTTCGGCTCCTGGCCGCTGGCGATCGCCGCGTACAACGCCGGTGAGGGATGCGTGGGCCGCGCGCTGAAGCAACGGCGGGCAAAGACCTTCGAGGAGGTCGCGGCGGACCTGCCGCTTGAGACCCAGATGTACGTCCCGAAGGTCATGGCCGTCGTGTCGCTGCGCGAGGGCATCAACCCGAACCGCCTCCCGCCGCCGACGGCGCCGATGGGGACGTCGAAGTGATGAACGGGATGCGGGCTGGGGCGCGAGCGACGGAACGCGATGAGCAGGGATCGGCGGGGGGGGAGTATGAGTGGCGCTGTAATTCGAAGCACGTGGGGGCGTCGGATCGCGAAGCTGGTGTTGCCAGCCATCCTGGCATCGGCGGCCATCGGGCTCTGGGGGCTGCAGCGGGAGCGGAGCCGGACGCTGACCGTTCCCGTGCTCATGTACCACAAGGTCGGACCGGAGGCGGACAGCGTCTGGTGGGTGAGCCCCCGGGACTTCGAGGCGCAGTTGAAGTTCCTGCGTGAAGCGGGATACCGCTCGGTTCTGCCCGCGGACCTGGCGGCCAACCGGAGATGGGGAAACCCCCTGCCGCGCCGGCCGGTCGTTCTGACGTTCGACGACGGCTATCTCAACAACTTGACGGAAGCCGAGCCGCTGCTCCGGAAGTACGGCTTCCGCGGCATCGTGTACCTGACGACCGCTCGAATAGCGGAGGAGCCCGGCCAGCGCGTGACCGCGGAAGGGGCGGAGTACCTGACGTGGGGCGAGGTGAAGGAGATGAGCGCGCGCGGCACGCTGGCGTTCGGCGCCCACGGGCATACGCACGCCAACTTGGCGGCGGCGCGGGATCCGTGGCCGGATGTCCGGGAATGCTACCGCCAGATCAAGCACCACCTGAAGGCGCGCCCCGACTCGTTCTGCTATCCCGGCGGCCAGGTGAGCGATGCCGTCGAGGCGGCCGTACGTCGCTCGGGCTTCACGACGGCGATGGTCTGCGAGGATCGCGTGGCGCGGCTCGAGCTGGGCGCCGGGCTCTTCAGAATCGCGCGCATATCCGTGTTCGGCGGGCGGCGGGTGTTCCGGGTGTCCGCGCCGTCGTCCGCGGTGGCCGACGGGCGGCTGGCGCTGACGCATGAGGTCTCCATCGCCGGCGTGCCGGTGCCGATCTCGCCGTGCATCCGCTGGGAAGGCGGCGCGGGCGGCGGCAGAGCCGTGGCGTGGCTGCCGGAGTCCGAGCCCGGCGAGCAGCCGGCCGCGTTCCGCTGGGCGGTCCCTTCGTCTGCGGCCGGCCGGCCCTACCGCGTCGAGCTGTGGGATCGCAACCGCGTGCTGCGGCTGCACGCGTCGCAGCGGTTCACGGTGCCGGCGGCCAGCCCCGCCGCTCCGGCAAAAGCGTTGCTGCCGCCGGACGCCGTGCGCTAGTATCTCGCGCCAAGGCGTTGCCGCCGCACCATGAATTCCTCGATGGCGCCATTTCCCAAGGGTTCCCGTGTCCTCGTGACCGGCGCCACGGGCTTTACCGGATCCGTGCTCGTCCGCAAGCTCTGCGAAGCGGGCGCGCAGGTGAGGGCCATCGCCCGTCCGTCGTCCCGGATCGAGTCGCTGGAGGGGCTTCCCGTCGAGTGGGTGCGCGGCGACGTGTTCGATCCCGGCACGGTGGCCCGGGCCGTGCCCGGCTGCACCCACGTGTTCCACGTCGCCGCAGCCTACCGCGAGGCCGGGCTGTCGGATGAAACCTACCGCCAGGTTCACGTGGTCAGCACGCAGCTCCTGGCCGAGGCCGCGGCCCGGGAGCCGGGGTTCCAGCGGTTCGTGCACGTCTCCACGGTGGGCGTGCACGGCCACATCGAGCACCCGCCGGCCGATGAGACGCACCCGTTCGCGCCGGGCGATATCTACCAGCGAACCAAGGCGGAGGCCGAGCTGTGGCTCCGCGACTTCGCCGGAGCCCGCGGGCTGCCGTTCACGATCATCCGGCCGGCGGCGATCTACGGGCCGGGCGACCGCCGTCTGCTGAAGGTGTTCCGGATGGCGGCCAAGCCGGTGTTCATCCTGCTCGGCCGGGGGCGCTGCCTCTACCACCTGATCCACGTGGAGGACCTGGCGGACGCGATGATCGTGGCGGCCGTACACCCCGCGGCGGCGGGCGAGGCGTTCATATGCGGGAACCCCGAGCCGGTGACGCTGGAGCAGATGGGGCGCGTGATCGCCGGCGCGCTCGGGCGGCGCACGCGGGTTGTCCGGCTTCCCGCGTGGCCGTTCTTCCTGGCGGCGGACGTGTGCGAGGCCCTGTGCCGGCCGCTGCGGCTGTCGCCCCCGATCTACCGCCGCCGGGTGGCCTTCTTCACCAAGGACCGCGCCTTCAACACGCGCAAGCTGCGGGACCGCCTCGGGTTCACGCCGGCGCGGTCGAACGAAGCGGGGTTGATTGAGACCGCTCGCTGGTATAAAGAGCACGGCTGGTTGTGACGACATGAACCGGGAAAGCGTGGTCATCCAGAAGGAAGTCGCGGATCCGTCGCGGTCCAAGGCGGCGGTCTATCAGGATCTGGTCGTCGGGCGGCGCGGCCTGGGCCCGTTGCTGCGGTACGAGCTGATCGCCATGCTCTGCTCGGGGATGCCCGGCGCGCTGGGGCTGCTGCTGCGAGCGAAGCTCTACCCGCTGCTGCTCGGCCGGTGCGGGCGGAACGTGGTGTTCGGGGCGAACGTCGTCCTGCGCCACCCGCATAAGATCCGGATCGGCGACGGCGTGACGATCGACGACAACTGCCTGATTGACGCCAAGGGCCGGGACAACGTCGGAATCCGGATCGGCAGCGGCGTGTTCCTGGGGCGCAACTCGATCCTGAGCTGCAAGAACGGCGACATCGAGCTCGGCGACCGGGTGAACATCGGGTTCAACTGCGAGGTCTTCTCCGGCAGCCGCGTGGCGATCGGCGCGGACACGCTGCTCGCGGCCTACTGCTACCTCATCGGCGGCGGGCATGACAGCGAGCAGCTCGACGTGGCGATCGGCCAGCAGGGGCGGTCGTCCCGGGGCATCGAAGCCGGGCAGAACTGCTGGTTCGGCGCGGGGGCCAAGGTGCTGGACGGGGTGCGGGTGGGCAGCCATGCCATCGTGGGGGCGGGGGCCGTGGTCACGTCCGACATCCCCGACTACGCCGTCGCCGTCGGCATGCCGGCGCGCGTGATCCGGGACCGCCGGGCAGAGGCGAAATGAGCGCGATCGGATCCATCCTGGCGCACCGAGACCTGCTGGGAAACCTGGTGGGGCGCGACCTGAAGAGCCGCTACCGGGGCTCGGCCGTGGGCTTCCTGTGGACCGTCCTCAATCCGCTGTTCATGGCGGTGATCTACATCTTCTTCCTGCGTCTGCTCGCCGGGCGCCGGGTGCCGATCCCATTCGAGGACATCATCATCGGCGTCTTCGCGTGGCAGTTCACGGTGCAGTGCATCAACGCGGGGTCGGTCTGCTTCACGGGCAACGCCAACCTCGTGAAGAAGGTCTTCTTCCCTCGCATCATCCTGCCCGTGTCCGTTGTGCTCTCCTCGCTGGTCAACTTTGTCATCACGCTGTTCGTTCAGTTCGCGCTGCTGGCGGTGATCCTCGCCTTGCAGGGGTCGGCGCTGAGTCTCTGGACGGTCGCGCTCCCGGCGGTGGTGCTCTACCATGCGCTGTTCAACCTGGCGCTCGTGCTGCTTGTGTCGACGGCGAACGTCTATTTCCGCGATACGCCGCACCTGACGGGCCTGCTGCTGAGCGCCTGGTTCTTCGTGAGCCCGGTGATGTATCCGCTCTCCTTTGTGCAGGAGATGGCGCGCAGCTACCCGTGGATCGGCGACCTCTACATGCTGAACCCGCTGTCGGCGATCATCACGGCCTACCGTGCGCTCCAGGTTCCGGCGGAGAGCTTCCCGTGGAGCGCCGGCAGCGTGGCTGGCTGGGTCTGGCCGGCCCTGCTGTTCGCCCTGGCGTACAGCATGTTCCGGCGCTCGCAGCGCTACTTCTCGGACATCCTATGACGACGGCGGCGATCGAGGCGGTCGGGCTGGGCAAGTGGTACCGGCGGAGCGGCGTGGGTACGCCGACGTTGCTGGGCTCCGTCACCGACTGGTTCCGGAGCCGGCCGCCGGAGGGGTTCTGGGCGCTGCGCGACGTCTCGTTCACCGTGCCGCGCGGGAAGACGGTGGGCGTGATCGGGCCCAACGGAGCCGGCAAGAGCTCCATGCTCGGCCTCGTCGCGGGCACGATCACCCCGACCGAGGGGCACGTGCGCGCCGAGGGCCGCATTTCCTCGTTGCTGGAACTGGGCGCCGGGTTCCACCCGGACCTGTCCGGGCGTGAAAACGTCTTCCTGAACGCCGCCATTCTCGGGATCCCGAAGGCGGATGTCGCGCGCCGGTTCGACCAGATCGTGGACTTCTCGGGCCTTCGCGAGTTCATCGATATGCCGGTGAAGCATTACTCGAGCGGCATGTACGTGCGCCTGGCCTTTGCCGTGGCCATCGAGATGAACCCGGATATCCTGCTGATCGATGAGGTGCTGGCGGTTGGCGACGCCGCGTTCCAGATGAAGTGCCTGGGCCGCATCCGCGAGTTCCAGAAGCGGGGCAAGACCATCCTCCTCGTGTCGCACGCGCTGGAGACGGTGGAGGAGTTCTGCGACGAGGTGCTGCTGATCCACGACGGGAAGCTGATCCGGCAGGGCGAGCCGTCGTCCGTGATCTTCGATTACTTGAAGTCCTACATGGTGCGCATCGGATCCCTCAACGTCGAAGAGCATGGCACGCGCGACGTGGAGATCCGCGGGGTGCGGATGTGCGACGAGGCGGGCGGCGAGACGGCGACGTTCCGCACGGGCGGCCGGATGGACGTCGAGATCGCATACCGGGCCCGCCAGCGAGTAGAGCGGCCGGTCTTCGGATTCAACATCAAGACCGGAAACGGGTTCTACGTGTTCGGGTCGAACACCCAGATCGAAAACGTCCCCATCCCGTCGCTCGAGGGCGAGGGGACTATCCGGTTGCGCATCGAACCCCTGGCGCTGATGGCCGGCAAGTTCTTCCTGTCGCTCGCCGTGCACTCGTGGGATCACACGGTGCAGTACCACCGCCAGGAGGATCTGCACCCGTTCGTCGTGAAGGACGCCGGCGGCGCCAAGGGCGTCTTCCACCTGCCCAACACGTGGACGTTTCTGCCCGTCGGGAGCTGACGTTCAGTGTTCTGGCCTCTGTCCAGAGATCCGCTGGTCGGCCGTCGGCGGTTCTGTTAGGTTGTCGCCGAGCCATGGGTGACGATGAGGTCATACGAAGGACGGTCGGTCGCGCGAAGCCGGAGCGGCCGTTGGTCCGGCTGGACCGGCTGAATCGGTTTGTCCGCGTCCTGAAGGCTGGCACCCCCAATGAACCCGGATCCTACCCCGTTCGAAAGACTGTTGGTCGCGCTCGTCCGCGGTGATGTTGCCTTTGTCACCGTGGGCGGGGTGGCGTGTTCCTTGAGCGGGTTCGTGCGGACCACCGAAGACGTGGACATCCTCGTGGCTGGGAGTCGGGCTAACATCGAACGCCTCCTGAGCGTGTTGCTCGATTTCGGGGACGGATCCGCCCGGGAGTTGACGCCGGACGATTTCACCGACGAGGAAGGTGCCATCCGAGTCGTGGAGGCTTTCCCGCTCGACCTGTTCACCCGCATGGGGGGGCGCCGCTTCGAGGACCTGCTTGCGTTTGTCCGGCATGCCGAGATCGATGGCGTCCGGGTTCCCTTCCTTGGACCCGATGGGCTGATCCTGCTGAAGCAGAGCAGCAGGCGCGAGAAGGACCGCATCGACGTCCTCGCCCTCCGGCGGCTGCTGGATGCCGGCGATCCCGTCCCCTGAGCGGCGCCCCGCCCGACGGCGGCCATGACGCGACATCTCGGACTGGACGGCCGTGCGATTTCGCATCTTTTCCGCAAAGGAATCCTCTCTCTCGGGCGTCGAATCAGGTAGAAAGCGTCAACATGGGCGAGGCGACGAGGGCGGATGAGGAACTCGTGGGGGAGTTTCAGCGGAGTGGCGATCCCGCCACGGCCGCCGAGCTGGCGGACCGGTATGTCCGCCGGATCCGGGCGATCATCCGCCCGATCGTTCTGAACGACGCCGATGCGGACGACCTGACGCAGGAGGCGATGCTCCGCGCGCTACGCGGGTTGCACGGCTTCCGCGGCGGGGCCCGGGTATCGACCTGGATGCACCGGATTGCCGTGAACACGGCGCTGAGCTTCCTGCGGCGTCGGCCGGCGCGGGCGTGGGAACTCGCAGCCGACGATCCCGCGACAGAGCCGGTCGCGGGTGGGCACGCGCCCGACCGGGCCTGCCTGGGACGGGAGCTGGGCGATGAGATCGACCGGGCCATGGCCGCCTTGCCCGCGCATCTGCGCGTGGCGGTCACGCTGACGATGATCGAGGGGATGACCGTTCCGGCCGCCGCGGATGTCGCGGGCTGCCTGGCGGCGACGATGTACTGGCGCGTCCACGCGGCGCGGAAGCGGCTGAAGCGGCAGCTGGGCGCGTACTTGGAGTCATGACGATGAGACTCGATAAGCTGATGCGGAACTGGGCGGCCGACCGCAGCCCGGGGGAGGATCAGGCCCGGCGGCTGAAGAGCCGGGTGCTGGCGGCCGTTCACCGTGAGTCTGCCGGCCTGGCACGCGCCGGAGCGGGGGCGCCAGTCCGGAGTGCGGCTCGTCTGGCCTGGGGTGCGGCCGGCGCTCTGGCCGTCGTCATGCTCGCTCTGGTCATGGGCAGGGCTGTGCTGAGGACCAGCGCCGGGGGCGGAACGCCCGCCGCGTCCGCCGCGACGGCGGTTCTCTTTCAAGAGCTCTCCCGGCTGTTCGCCGGCAGCCTGCGCTGGGCCGCCCAATCCGACGGCGAGATCACACTCGGCACAGGCGAGCCGCTTCGCTCCCCCCCGGATGCGGCGATGCTGGCGGTCCGCATCGATGTCATGTGCCGCGACGCGTCCGGCGCGGACTGGCGGCGGGTCTGGGAGTCGGACGTCCTGACCTTGGCGGGACAGATGGTTGACGTTATGCTTTCGCCCAGCCGAGCGGACCGCCTGGCGCTGTGGGTTCTGCCGGTGGACGGCTCCGTGCGCACGTATGCGGTGGATGCCCGGCTCGACCTGAATACCGCGGTGCGGCTGTCCTCGGAGACCACGGGCGTGCTGCGCGAGGGGGTATCGACCGAGGTCTGGGGCTTGCGGGTGGACGGCCGTGAGTACCGGATCTACCAGACCGTGACACGACTCAAGAAGGACGGGGCTTCATGCTGACTATCCGGCGGGGCACCGCGATTGGAGTGGCGCTGCTGGCCGTGGCGGGCGGAGCGGCGTTGCCCGCGGCCGCCGCGACCCGGGTTCAGATCCGGCCGGCCGCGGCCCCGGCGGCGATCTTTGCCGATCGTGACACTGCGCTCGCCGTGGGCGTGACGGCCGATGCCGCGTTCTCCGGACGCCTGACCTGGCGTCTGTCCGCCGCCGGCGCGACGATTCAGGAGGGCGACTCAGCCGTCGCCATCCCCGAGGCGGGGACGCGCGCGGTGGAGCTTCGGCTTCGCAGTCCGGCCGTGAAGCCGGGCGTCGTCATGCCGGCGGCCCTCCGCCTGGCGATCGTCGCCGACGGGGGCGGATCGGCCGTGGCGGGCGTCGAACTGCCGGTCTGGTTCTTCCCGTCCGACCCCTTCTCCGGCCGGCGCGAGTGGCTGAAGGGGCTGGGGATTCGGCTGTTCGACCCGGAGCAGAAGACGGCGGAGCGGTTCCGCGAGGCGGAGATTCCGTTCGAGGAGATCCGCAACCCCGGCGCCGTGGCGGCGTCGCCCGGGGGGGTGCTGGTGGTGGGCGAGGGCGTGTCCTTCCGGGAGCGGCGCGGCCTCTTCGGCGAGCTGGCCCGGGCCGCGGCGGCCGGGATGTCGGTCGTGTGCCTGGCTCCGATCGAGGGACGATGGTCGATCGCGGGCGACGAGGAGCAGGCCCTCCCGGCTCCGGACCGGATGAC
>CAYSLU010000123.1:0-1803 GCA_964431965.1 uncultured Verrucomicrobiota bacterium | reverse complement strand
GGCCGATCGCTGAAGGATGTCCGAGTGAGTGATGAACAGAGAGGAATCGCCGAGGGGGTGCGGAGCAGCTGTGAGGAGATTGGCGGACGACACGGAGGTCGTCCCTCCAGGGCCGGGAAACAAGCCGTTTCATCTGGTCTGTGGAGGGTCGGGCTGTGTCCCGACCGTCCGGGTTCAGTCTCTTCACAGCTTCTGAGCGCCGAGGGGAGGCCCTCCGCGGCCTCTGCGTCTCCGCGGTGAACCGGTCCGAAGGAGAAAGCCATGAATAGATGCATGTGTCTGGCGGTGTTGGCGGCGGTGATGGTGTGCGGCGCAGGGGCCCGGGCTGCGGATGCCCCGGCGGTGTGCCCCGTGGCGCTGTTCGAGTTCGCGGAGCGCGGCTCGGGCGTGAAGGGAGATGGCGCCAAGGCGCGCGACATCCTGTTCGCCAAGCTCGCGGTCGATCCGAACCTCATGCTCGTGGACCGGGAGGAGATGGCGAAGACGCTTTCCGAGCACGAGCTGAACCTATCGGGCATGGTGACTCCGGCCCAGGCGGTCCAGGTCGGCAACCTGACCGGCGCGAAGATCCTGGTCTCAGGGTCGATCGTCGAGGCGGACAAGACGCTGTATATCATCGCCAAGATCATCGGAACCGAGACGAGCTGCGTGCTGGGCGAGACGGTGCAGGGGCGGACGACCGACGAGTTCGCGCCGATGGTCGAGAAGCTGGCCGAGAAGGTCAGCGCCCGGATCCGGAAGGACGTGAGCGTGCTGGTCGCGAAGCCAGTGCGGGCGGAGGACCGCTTGGCCGAGCTGAAGAAGAAGCTGGGCGAGGGGAAGCGGCCGACCGTGTTCATCCGGATTCCCGAGCGGCACGTCGGGCAGATGACGATCGATCCGGCGGCGGAGACCGAGCTGACGCTGTTCTGCCGCGAGACCGGGTTTGAGGTGCTCGATCCGAAGACGGGGAGCGCCGGCCAGGCTGAGGTGTTGCTCGAGGGCGAGGGGTTCAGCGAGTTCGCGGCGCGGCACGGCAACCTGATCAGCGTCAAGGCGCGGGTCGAGCTGAAGGCCGTCGATCGCGATACGGGCAAGATCATCGCTGTCGATCGGCAGACGACGGTCATGGTGGACTTGAGCGAGCAGATCGCGGGCAAGAAGGCGCTCCAGGAGGCCGCCGCCGCGATCGCCGAGCGGATGCTGCCGAAGATTGCGGCGAAGACGGGCGCGAAGGCGCCGTGACGGGCGTGCCGGTCATGGCGCGACTGAGCTCGATCGGGCGGGTGATCGCGGTTGGCGTTGAGCCCTTCGAGATTCGGAGATCTGCGGTCTGGTCGATCGCGCAGCGGGAGGGGCGCCGGCCCCGGCGCCCGCGAGTGTCTGCTCGAGTCTCGTGCCTGGTGGCGACTTGTCGCATACGGGCCCGCGGGGCCGCGGGCCGTCCCGGGGCGGAGGTGGGCACGCGCTTGCCCTGCGAAGCGTCCGCGCGAAGCAGGGGACTCCGGAACGGTGGGGTTGGGGTGAGGTCGGCCTTCGAGATTCGGAGATCTGCGGTTCGTGGCGGGAGCGTCGGGCATCACGCACGGCGCGTCACTCGCCCAGAAGCTCCTCGAGCAGGTACTGCGTCTTGGGCGGAATGAGCTTGCGCGGGTAGTACTGTTCGATGATGTGGCAGGCCTGATCGACGGTCTTGACGGACAGATGGTTGAGCAGGAATCGGGCGTCGTCCAGGTCGTGGGAGTCGAAGCGGGCGGAAATGCACTTCATCGCCAGCATGTACTCGGCCTGCGGCGCCCATACGCGGAGGTTGGGCAGTTCCAG
>CAYSLU010000122.1:0-11644 GCA_964431965.1 uncultured Verrucomicrobiota bacterium | reverse complement strand
CAGCGGATGGATGGCGGACTTGAGATCCGATTGTTGGCCGAGCTGATCTTGGCGGCGGCAATCGTGTTCGGGTTTTCGGGCTTCTTCCGGCGAATGGCCGGGCGGGTCCGGGACGCGATGTTGCCGATTCGGATTGTTCGTACGGTCAGTGCTGGCGCGCGGGTGCGCGGCGGCGGCAACAGCGGCGATGACTGTTCAAACACAAAGAGGCCGAACCTCACCATCCAGCTGAATACAAAGACCCTGCCTTGTTCGTGTACGGGCTATACGCTCTGAACCCTTTAGATTGCCAGGGGAGCTTGATGCCCGCGGGGACCACATGCCCGGCTTGCCGGGACTTGGAAACCGCCCGCTAGAGCACCCACCTCGTAACCGAGGTTACAGAGTTCAGCCCCTGCGGCAAGGTGGGGTTTTTTATTTCGCGCATGGAGGTGGGGCCGCCTGTGGACCTGTTTGAGTCAGAACCCCGGTCGTCGGACCCCGCGCGGCAGCCGCTGGCGGCTCGCATGCGGCCCCAGACGCTCGACGAGGTGGTCGGGCAGGACCACATCGTCGGCCCCGGACGCCTGCTCCGGCGGGCCATCGAAGCCGACCGACTCGGCAGCATCATCCTGTACGGACCGCCCGGATGCGGAAAGACCTCGCTCGCCGAGGTGATCGCGCGCGTCACGCAGCGGCGCTTCGAGCGCACCAGCGGCGTCTTGGCGAATGTAGCGACCCTGCGGAGCCTCCTCGAGGCTGCCCTGAATCGCAAGCGCCTGGACGGGGTCGAAACGATTCTGTTCATCGACGAGATCCACCACTTCAACAAGTCGCAGCAGGACATCCTTCTGCCGTACGTCGAGGAGGGCGCGGTCACCCTGATCGGCGCGACCACGCACAATCCGTTCTTCTTCATCAACAGCCCGCTGACCTCGCGCTCGCAGATCTTCGAGCTGCAGCCGCTCTCCGAGGCGGGCGTGGCGGGGCTGCTGCGCCGCGCGCTGACGGATCCCCGCGGGCTGGCGGCGCATCGGGCCGAGGCGGACGATGCGTCCCTCGCGCACCTCGCCCGCGTGTGCGAGGGGGACGCGCGCCGGGCCCTCGGCGCTCTGGAGATCGCCGCGCTGACCACGCCGCCGGGCCCCGATGGGGTGATCCGCGTCACGCAGTCGGCGGTGGAAGATTCCATCCAGAAGAAGGCCGTGGTGTACGACCACGACGAAGACGGGCACTACGACACCATCTCCGCCTTCATCAAGAGCGTTCGCGGCTCCGATCCGCATGCGGCGATCTACTGGCTCGCGAAGATGATCTACGCGGGCGAGGACCCGCGCTTTGTCGCCCGCCGCCTGGTGATCCTGGCGTCGGAGGACATCGGGAACGCCGACCCGCGGGGGCTCACGGTCGCGGTGGCAGCCATGGATGCGGTCGCGTTCGTCGGGATGCCGGAGGCGCGGATCATCCTGGCTCAGGCCACGACCTACCTCGCGACGGCGCCGAAAAGCAACGCCGCCTACCTGGCCATCGACAAGGCGCTGGCCGACGTGAAGGAGGGCCGGACGCTGCCGGTGCCCAAGCCCCTGCGCGGGACGGGGTACCGGGGCGCGGAGCGGCTGGGTCACACGGGCTATCAGTACGCACACGATTTCGCCGGGCATTACGTGCCGCAGGAGTACGCTCCGACGGACGCGGTCTACTACGAGCCGACGTCGGACGGTTACGAGGCGACGATAGCGGCCCGGATGGCCGGCTGGAAGGAGATCCGCGACCGCGCCCGACGGCCGGCGGAGGCACCGGCGCCGGCCGCCGGGGATGGGGCGCCGTCGGACGGGGGGATGGGGAGCAGGAAGCGGCGACCGGAGGGATGCTGACGTGAAGGACGACAAGGCCGGGATGCGCGATGCCATGAGGCGCCAGCTGGCGAGCGCCAGCTCCGACGGCCTGAAGCGGATGAGCGAGCGAGCCCAGTCGGTGGTCTTGGACCTCCCGGAGCTGCGGATCGCCCGGCTCGTATTCTGCTACATCGCGCGCGAGCGCGAAGTGCAGACGGACCGGATCATTGCCGCCCTTCTGCACGCGGGGCAGCGCGTGTGCGTGCCGGGATTCGACGCGGCGCGGCGGGCGTACATGCCCGTGCGGCTGAGGGTGGGGGAGGTCATGGGGCTGGGGCCGCTGGGCATTCCGCAGCCGGCGGTGCTGGATGCCGCCGCCGCCGCGGACATCGACGTCGCCGTGGTGCCGGGGGTGGCGTTCGATCCGGATGGCGGCCGGCTGGGCCATGGGGCGGGACACTACGATCGCATGCTGAGCCGCGATGCCGCCCGTGCGTACCGCATTGGCGTGGCCTTCGCGTTTCAGATCGTCCCCCGGATCCCCATGGAGCCGTGGGACGTGCGGATGAATGCCGTGGCGACCGAGGACGGCGTGCGGCGATGCGGAACCTGATCCGGAGGCCGCCCGAAGCGGCCGGCGCCGGACGGATGTCGAGTGCGTAACGAAGTACGGGAGGCGAAACATGATGACATGGTGGATCGTCACCGCCGTGGTTGCATTGGCCGGAGCGGGCGCGGGTTACGCGATCCGCTCCCTGGCCGGGCGAAGCAAGGCCAGCGCGGCGGCCGCGGAAGCGGAGCGTCTGGTGCGGGATGCGAAGCAGGAAGCCGAAACGCTGCGGAAGGAGTCCAAGATCCAGGCCCGGTCGGAGGTGCTGAAGGCCCGCGAGGAGTTCGACAAGACCACGGAGTCTCGCCGGACGGAGCTGGCCGCCATGGAAGAGCGCATGCTCCAGCGCGAGTCGAACCTCGACCGGAAAGTCGCGCTCATCGAGAAGAAGGAGCGGGCGCTCGACCAGAAGACGGAGGAGCTGGAGCAGCAGGGGAAGGACCTGGATGCCCAGAAGGGCGACCTGGACCGCGTCATGAAGGACGTGCGCGAGCAGCTGCAGCGCGTCGCCGGACTGACCCAGGAAGAGGCGCGCCAGCTGCTCTTCAACCGGCTTGAGAGCGAGGTTCACAACGAGATGGGCGGGCTCATCCGGCGCATGCAGGAGCAGGCCAAGGAGACGGCCGAGCGCGAGGCGCAGAAGATTGTCTCCGTCGCCATCCAGCGCTATGCGTCCAGCCACGCGAGCGAGATCATGACGAGCACCGTCGCGCTCCCGAGCGACGACATGAAGGGGCGGATCATCGGCCGGGACGGACGCAACGTCCGCGCGCTCGAGGCGGCCACCGGCGTCAATCTGCTCATCGACGATACCCCCGAGGCCGTGGTCATCTCGGGATTCGATCCCGTGCGCCGCGAGATCGCCCGGCAGGTGCTCGAGCGGCTGATCCAGGACGGCCGGATCCACCCGGCCCGCATCGAGGAAGTCACGGTCAAGGTGCAGGACGAGATGGCCGAGACGATCCGGGCGGCCGGCGAGCAGGCGGCCTACGACGTGGCCGTCCAGGGCGTCGCGCCCGAGCTTCTGGCCATGCTCGGCCGCCTGAAGTTCCGCAGCAGCTACTCGCAGAACGTGCTGATGCACTCCATGGAGGTCTCCAACCTGATGGGCGTGATGGCGGGGGAGCTGGGCCTCGACGTCACCGTCGCCAAGCGGGCCGGCCTGTTTCACGATATCGGAAAGGCGCTGGACCACACGGTCGAGGGCGGGCACGCGATCATCGGCGCCGACCTGTTGAAGCGGCACGGCGAGACTCAGGTGGTGGTGAACGCCGTCGCGGCCCACCACGAGGAGGTGGAGCCGGAGAGCGTGTTCGCGTTCCTGTGCGCCGCGGCTGACGCCATCTCGGGGTCCCGCCCCGGCGCTCGGTCCGAGACGACCGACATCTACGTGAAGCGGCTCGAGAAGCTCGAGAAGATCGCCACCGGATTCGCGGGCGTCGAGAAGTGCTATGCCATCCAGGCCGGCCGAGAAGTCCGGGTGCTGGTTGAACCCGCGAAGGTCAACGATGGCGATGCGATGGTCATGGCCCGGAACATCAGCAAGAAGATCGAAAGCGAAATCCAGTACCCGGGGCAGATCCGGGTCGTGGTCATCCGCGAGACGCGCCACATTGAGTACGCCCGATAGGATCGTATGAAACTGCTGCTGTCCGGCGATATAGTCGGAAGCCCGGGGCGAACCGCGTTCGCCTGCGCGGTGACGGAGCTCAAGTCACGGCGGGGGATCGATTTCGTGGTGGCCAACGGCGAGAACGCCGCCGCGGGCCGCGGAATCACCCGCAAGCTGGCCGACGAGCTCTTTGCGGCCGGGGCCGACGTGATCACGATGGGCGACCACGTGTGGGACCAGAAGGAGCTGGCGGCCCAGCTGAGCCAGGAGCCGAGGATCCTGCGGCCGGCGAACTATGCGCCGGCGTGCCCGGGGGCCGGGTGGGTGACGCGGGAGACGGCGGCCGGTCGGGTGACCGTGATCAACCTGGTCGGGCGGGTGTTCCTCGGTCCGTCCGACTGCCCGTTCCGAACGGTGGACGCCATCCTGACCCGCGAGCGAAACCTGGGGCGGATCATCGTCGTGGATCTCCACGCGGAGGCCACATCCGAGAAGATCGCCATGGGGCGCTTCCTCGACGGGCGGGTCAGCGCCGTCGTGGGCACGCACACGCACGTTCAGACTGCGGATGAGACGGTCCTGCCCAAGGGAACGGCGTACATTACGGACCTGGGGATGACCGGCCCGACGGATTCGGTGATCGGGCGCGAGACCGCCACCATCCTCCAGGTCTTCACCACCGGCATGCCGGCGAAGTTCGAGGTGGCATCCGAGGGCGTGATGTTTCAGGGCGCGCTGGTGGACATCGACGAGAAGACGGGGCGGGCGCGCTCGATCACCCGGATCCGCCAGCCGATGCTGAAGCCGGCGGCCCCGGCCGGCGGAGGGCGCTGACGTGGCGCGATCGATCGGCAGCAGGGACCGGGCCGTCGTCTCCGTGACCGAAGTCACGCGCCGGATCCGCCTCGCGATCGAGCGCGCCTTCGAGCCGCTGTGGATCGAGGGGGAGCTGTCGAACGTGGCGCTCGCGGCGTCCGGGCACCTCTACTTCACGATCAAGGACGCCGGCGCGGAGATCCGCGCGGTGATGTGGCGCAGCGACTGCGCCGCGCTGCGCTTTCAGCCTAGGGACGGGCTCCAGGTCCAGGCCTTTGGCCAGATCACCGTGTACGAGAAGCGCGGCCACTATCAGATTGTCGCCCGCCGCCTCGAGGAGGCGGGCCAGGGTTCCTTGCAGGCCCAGTTCGAGGCACTGAAGGCGAAGCTGCAGGCGGAAGGCCTGTTTGACGCCGAGCGGAAGCGCGCGCTGCCCCTCCTTCCCCGGCACGTGGGCGTCGTCACCTCGCCCTCCGGCGCGGCCCTGCACGACATTCTCAAGGTGATGCTGCGCCGCTTTCCGAATGTGCACGTGGTCATCGCCCCGGCCCGCGTTCAGGGCCCGGGCGCGGCCGGGGAAATCGCCGCGGCCATCGATCTCCTGAACGCGCGGGGCGGGCTCGATGTGATGATTGTCGGGCGGGGGGGCGGGAGCATGGAGGATCTGTGGTGTTTCAACGAGGAGCCGGTGGCGCGGGCGATTGCGCGCTCCGCCATCCCGGTGATCTCGGCGGTCGGACACGAGGTCGACTTCACGATCAGCGACTTCGTGGCTGACGTGCGGGCGCCGACGCCGTCCGCCGCGGCCGAAGTCGTAGTGGGACGCAAGGAGGACTTTGAGCGGCATACGGGGCAGCTGGGCGCGCGGCTGGCACGCGCGCTCCGGGCGACGGTGCTGACGTGGCGCAACCGACTGACGGCGGCCTCGGGGAGCTACGTGTTCCGCGAGCCGCGGAACCTGGTTCGGCGGCATCGGCAGCGGCGGGCGGAATGCGAGATCCGGGCGCGGCACGCCCTGCAGGGGCATGGCCGAGCGGCGCAGCAGCGCGCCGACGAGTGCGGCCTCCGCATCCGGCACAGCCTGGAGAGCGTCGTGGCCCGGGGGCGGCAGGACGCGCGCCGCCTGGAGCTCCAGCTCAGGGCGCTCAGTCCCCTGTGCGTTCTGGACCGGGGGTATAGCCTGACGCGGACGGCGGACGGCATGATCGTGCGCGCCCCGGAGGACGTGGGGCCGGGGGACCGGATCCGGACGCGAGTCGCGCGGGGCGAGTTCGAATCCACCGTGGCGAAACGGGAGGAGCTGAGGACGCATGACCAAGCCAAAGGCTGAAGGCAAGGGGCGGGGCGGGGATGGGCGATCGTTCGAGAAGGCGCTGGCGGAGCTGGAGTCGATCGTAAGCGAAATGGAGGGCGGCCGCCTGGGGCTCGACGACATGATCCAGCGCTTCGAGAAGGGGCAGGAGCTGGTGAAGTTCTGCACGGTGCGGCTGAACGAGGTCGAGCGGAAGATCGAGATCCTGGTGAAGCAGGGCGATGCGGTCACGGCCCAGCCATTCGATGACGGCGCTGATCCCGGTGAGCCCGCGGATGCGGCGGCCGAGGCGGACGGCGACGAGGGCGCGGATGGCGGGGAGCGTCCGCTGTGAGGATGTCCGCTCAGCCGGAGACGAGATGACAGACGCGGCCACACTGGTTTCGGTGCGCGACTTGCGCGTTCAGTTCGGGCCTGCGGCGGCGCCGGTCCGGGCGGTGGACGGCGTTTCATTCGACATCGCGTCCGGAGAGACCGTGGCGCTGGTGGGCGAGAGCGGGTGCGGCAAGAGCGTTACCGCCCTGTCGCTCACGCGGCTGGTACCCGGCGCGCGGTACGGGGACGGGAGCAGCGTGCGCTTTCGCGGCGAGGACGTGCTCGCGATGGGCGCGGATGCGCTGCGCCGGATTCGGGGGGCGGAGATTTCCTACGTCTTCCAGGAGCCGGGCGCCTCGCTGAACCCCGTGTTCAGGGCCGGGTATCAGGTCCGCGAAGCCATTCGCCTCCACCGCCCGGATGCGGACGACGCGAGCGAGGCGCTGGAGCTGATTCGCCTCGTGGGGCTCCCGAGCCCCGAGCGGATAGCCCGGGCCTATCCGCACGAGCTCAGCGGCGGTATGCAGCAGCGCATCATGATCGCCATGGCGCTCGCCTGCCGCCCGAATCTGCTGATCGCCGACGAGCCGACCACGGCGCTGGACGTCACCATCCAGGCCCAGATCCTGGAGCTCCTGCAGCAGCTGCAGCGAGAGCTGAGGATGGCGGTCCTGCTGATCACGCACAACCTCGGCCTGGTGGCGGACGTGGCGCACCGGGTGAACGTCATGTACGCGGGGCGCATCGTCGAGTCGGGTCCGACGCATGATGTTCTGCGCCGGCCGCTGCACCCGTACACGCGAGGGCTCCTGAACGCCGTCCCGCGGCTGAGCGGCGGGCCGGATCGAATGCCCGGGATCGACGGAGCGGTGCCCAATCCGGCCCGCCTGCCGGCGGGCTGCTCGTTTCATCCGCGCTGCAGCTGGGCGGCGGCCGTGTGTCGCGAGGCGGAGCCGGGCGCGTCAGACCCCGGCGGAGAGCGAAGCATAAGATGTCACTTCTGGAAGTCCATGACCTCCGGGTCGCCTACGACGTGAGGGACGCCCACGGTCGCGCCGCGCGCCTGCGCGCGGTGGACGGGGTGTCTCTGGCGGTCGAGCCCGGCGAGAGCGTCGGAGTAGTCGGCGAGAGCGGCTGCGGCAAGACCACGCTGGGGCAGGCGGTCTTGCGGCTGGTCCCCATTGCGTCCGGCCGCGTGGTCTTTGACGGCGAGGACGTGAGCGCTCTGCGCGGGGCGAATCTGAAGCGCTTCCGGCGCCGCGCCCAGATGGTCTTCCAGGACCCCTTCGGCTCCCTGAATCCGCGCCTGTCCGTGGGCGGAGCCATCGAGGAGGTTCTGGCGGTTCATCGCCTTGCGCCGCGCCGGGATCGGCGCTCGCGGGCCCGGGACTTGTTCCGGCAGGTCGGTCTGGATCCGGTCTACGTCGACCGCTACCCGCACGAGTTCAGCGGCGGGCAGCGCCAGCGGATCGGGATCGCGCGCGCGCTCGCCCTCGATCCCGCCCTGATCATCGCCGACGAACCGGTGTCGGCGCTCGACGTCTCGGTCCAGGTCCAGATTCTGAACCTGATGAAGGATCTGCAGTCCCAGCGCGGGCTGGCGTACCTGTTTATTGCGCACGATCTGGCCGTCGTCCGCTACATGTGCCGCCGCATCCTGGTGATGTACCTCGGCGTGGTGATGGAGTCGGGCGGGGGGGACGAGCTGTTTCGCCGGCCGGCCCATCCGTACACCGAAGCGCTGATCTCCGCGGTCCCGGATGTGGACCGGGGGCTTGAGGGGGGCGACTCCCGGCGGATCATCCTGAAGGGGGACGTGCCGTCCGCCATGCAGGTGCCGTCCGGCTGCCGGTTCCACCCGCGCTGCCCGCGGGCGGAGGCCATCTGCGCGAGCCAGGCTCCGGAGCCGCGCGAAGTCAGCCCGGGGCACCGGAGCGCGTGCCATTTCGCGGAGCGGCTGTTTGCTTCCAGCGCCGGTGCAGCCACAGGTACTGGTCGGGATGCCGCCGGATCGCCGCCTCCAGCCGCCCGTTGAGCGTCGCGATCACCGCCGCGATGTCCGCATCCTTGTGGCCCGTCCGGGCGAAGGTGAACGGGCCCTCCAGATGGATCTCGTACCGGAGCGGTCCGGTGCGGAGCCCGTACCCGAAGTAGATCGGAACACCGGTGGTCAGGTGCACGAGCGCGATCCCGCAGTGGGTGCGAGCCGGCCTCCCGAAGAACGGGATTTCGCGGCCCCGCTTGTGGGCCCGCTGGTCGATCATGAACGCCAGGTTGGCCCCTCGTCGCAGCGCCCCCATCAAGTCGCCGGGCTCCACATCCTGCTTGGCGACGACCTGCAGCTGGTTGCGGGAGGTCCGGCTCTGGAGGAGTCGGTCGACATAGGGGTTGTTCATGCGCCGGACGATGCCCAGGAACGGCTTCACGAACGAGAGGATCATGGCGCCCACCTCCCAGTTGCCGAGGTGGGCCGTGGCCACGAT
This sequence comes from uncultured Verrucomicrobiota bacterium, assembly GCA_964431965.1. Lineage (GTDB taxonomy): Bacteria > Verrucomicrobiota > Kiritimatiellia > CAIKKV01 > CAYSLU01 > CAYSLU01. The sequence continues at coordinate 2,682 of CAYSLU010000122.1, read as the reverse complement.
GGCCGGGCGCGACGGATCGGCGATCGACTCGACCGCGGCGGGATCGCCGACGAGCACGGCATAGTCCCGCCAGTTCTCCGGCGTGATCAGCCGGGGCGCCTTGAGCGCCTCGACGGCCATGATCGCCAGATGCCGGAACGACGCCCGGGCGATGCCCGCCGCCGCCGGGCGGTCGGTCGCGATGCCCGTGCGCAGAATGTTGTCGATCGCGACGCGACGCCGCGCGGCGGCCAGGGTGTACCAGACCCGGCCCGCGGCAGCGGCCAAGCGCGTTGCCGCCGCCGGGGAGAGCGCGTCCAGCAAGGCGAAGGCGGCCCGAGCGAGGGCGTACTCCACGAGGTGGCGCGCTCGCTTCACGGCGGGGCGGAAGCGGATCATGAGGCGAGGATCCGCTTTCCCTCGTCGAGGAAGATCCCCTGCAGGTTCATCTTCAGCGCGGCCGGATTGGTCGCGTGCAACATGCCTTCCTTCTCGGTGGCCAGTCCCGCCCGGATGCTCTGGTAGATCGACTGGTTGAACGTCTGCATGCCGTCTTCGCCCCCGGTCTCGATGGCGGCCGAGAGTACGTCGAGCTTGTCCTTCTCAAGCAGCTTCCGCACGGTGGGCGTGTTGATCATGATCTCGACGGCGGGGATCACGCCCCCGCGAGTCGAGCCCATGAGCCGCTGGCAGATGACGGCGTGCAGGTTCTGGGCCAGCGCCATGCGAACCTGGTCCCGCTCCGTCGCCGGGAAGAACTCCAGAATGCGCGTGATGGCGATCGGCGCCGTCCCGGCATGCAGGGTGGTCAGCACCAGGTGGCCGGTCTCGGCGGCCGCCAGCGCCGTGCGGAAGCTGATCGGGTCGCGCATCTCGCCGATGACGATCACATCGGGGTCCTGGCGGATGACATGCCGAAGCGCGGCACTGAAACTGAGCGTATCGAGGCCGACCTCGCGCTGGGTGACGACCGACCGGACGTCCTCAAACAGGTACTCGATCGGGTCCTCGATCGTGATGATGCGCGTTTCCTGCGTGCAGTTGATCTCGTTGATGACGGCGGCGAGCGTCGTGGACTTGCCGCTGCCGGTTGGGCCCGAAACGATGATGATCCCGCGCGGCACCGATGCGAGCGTCCGGAGCGAGAGGGGCAGGCTGATGTCCGCGATGGCTGGGACCCGGGTCTTCACGTATCGGAGCGCGAGGGCCGGCACGCCGCTCGCGAGGAACACGTTCACGCGGAAGCGCCCGACGCCCGGCTCGGTGTGCGAGAAGTCCGCCTCGTGCTCGCGCTCGAACCCCGTCGCCGAGTGCGGCGGGATCATGCCGAGGGCGATGGCGCGGATCTCGGTTTCGCTCACGGCGGCGAATGGGGCTTCGCGGATCTCGCTGTGAATCCGGTAGAACGGCTTCTGGCCGGCCTTCAAGTGGATATCGGACGCCTCGCTCTCGACGGCCTTGGCCAGGATGTCCCGGAGAACCGACATGGATTCTTCTCCCGCGGTGTCTCTACCGCATGCGCCAGAGCATGACCGAGCCCCAGCCGGTGAACACGATGTTCGGCAGCCACGCGGCCAGCCACGGCCAGAGGATCAGCCGCTTGCCGAGGAACACGCCGAAGTGGACGAGCGCATAGAAGCAGAAGAAGAACCCGATGGCAAGCATGACGCCGGCCATGATGCCCTGGCGGCCGGTCCGCGCGCCGGCGGGTATGCCCAGGAGCGACACGACCAGGCAGGTCCACGGCATGGCGAGCCGGTTCTGAAGGTCCACCGTCTTTCGCGCCCGGTTCTCCGCGGACATGTCGGGATGGGCGTTGATCGAGCGCATCATCTCCCGAGACGAAAGCTGCTCCCAGTCACGGATCTCGTTGAGGAAGTCGATCGGGCTCTCGGACAGTTCGATCATCTCGACGGGGCGCTGCACCGCAGGGGACAGCGCGCCGTCGGGATCGCCGTTGGGGCGGTACTTCTGGACGCGCAGATCCTTGAACCACCAGTGGCCGTCGAGCCAGAACGCCTCGTCCCCGTACAGCTCCTCCACGCGCCCCCCGTCGGGGCGCTCCTGCGTGACCTTGACCCCCTCCAGGCTGTAGGGATTCTCCGGGTCGAAGGTGTGGATCATCCAGTGCCGATGCAGGGAGCTGTTGTAGTAGGGGAAGCCCCGGATCACGGTGGTGCGGGGCTCCTTCTGCTTCTTGGACAGGCTCTTCTGGAATTTCCACGTCCAGCGGGTGGACGAGGGCGCGACGGTCTCCTGGAGGACGGCCGAGACGACGCTGCACACCAGCCCGACGGCCAGAAAGGGCACCATAAGCCGCAGCATGCTGAGTCCGGACGCGCGCATCGCGGTCAGCTCGTTGGTCCGGGTGAGCCTGGCCAGCGCATACAGCGATCCCAGCAGGAGGCTGATCGGCAGCACCAGCACGATGAACGGTGCGTTCCCGTTGATCGTGAAGAGGTAGTGGAAGTAGAAGACCCCGATCTGCGACATCGGGGTGCGCGCTTCGATGAAATCGGGCAGTTCGCCGAAGAGGTGGAACACCACGTACATCAGCGAGAACGCGGCCAGGCAATAGCTGGTGGGCACCAGGTATTCGCGCAGCAGATATCGATCGAGGATCCTCATGATTTCGGACGGCCGACGCAATCGTCGGCCAGTATGGCGACCCGTCAGCGGCTGTGTCAAGGTGACGGCAGGCTA
>CAYSLU010000121.1:10712-12476 GCA_964431965.1 uncultured Verrucomicrobiota bacterium | reverse complement strand
GCTACAATCTCGGGGTCCTCATGCGCAAGCTCACCGGGATCGGGACCCCGCGGGGCCTCCAGAGGTCCCTGCGGACCCTCTTGGCGCGTGCCTTTTCGCTCTGGCGAGCCGTGTTCGGCCGCGTTGAGCGATCCGACGCTCCTCATTCGCTCCTGACTCTCATTTCAGGCTGCCTTCACGAGAATCGCGTTTGCCTCGGGGCGCCCGCGTGAAAACGACTTTCACCACGGGCTGCTAGGGAATCGGGCGAGGCATGTCAATGAACTGATCCATCCGCTTGCGGATCGACTCGGCCCATGCTGGATCCCCGGCGGCGGCGGCCAGTTGAGCCGCTTGCTCGGCGGCCTGTCGCGCGTCGCCCACCCGGCCGACGCCGGCGCAGGCTTCGGCGAGCGTCTCGTAGACCGCAGCGTCCGGCCTGGCGACCATGGCGGCGAGCGCCCGCTCGGCCAGGGTCACCGCTTCCGCGCGGTCGGCGGCCGTTGCGTCCGGCCGCGTGGCCAGTACCCAGGCCAGGTTCCGTAGTGCGATCGGCCAGTTGGACCGCGCGAGAAGCTCCTGGCGGCACCGCTCAGCCGCGCCCGCGTAGTCGCCCTTCCGCCGCACGGCGAACATGAGCGCGTCGAACACCGAGGCATCGCCCGGCGCCAGCCGCAGCGATGCCTCGTGCGCGGCGATCGCTTCGTCGAACCGGCCGAGCGTCGCATACGCAATCCCGAGGTTGTACCGGGCCATCGCGTGCTCGGGCGCCAGGCGCACCGCCTCGCGATACTCCACGATCGCGGCCTCTACCTGTCCCAGCGAGTACAGCGCGGAGCCGCGGTTGATGCGGGCCTTGGCGTCGCCGGGATCCATTCGCGCCACCACGGCGAACTCCGCTTGGGCCTCGGCGAAGCGGCCCAGCCGGAACAACAGGCCGCCCAGATTGGCCCGCGCCTCGGCGTAGCCCGGTCGCGCGGCGATCGCGCGCCGGTAGTGCGCCTCCGCGTCGGCGTCCCGCCCGCCGGCCGCAAGCAGCACGCCCGCGTTGTTGTTCGCACTCGCGTAGTCCGGATTCAGGCGCAGCGCCTCGTCATAGTGGTGTGCCGCCCGGTCGATCTCGCCCGCGCGGTAGAGGAGCGCGCCCAGGTTCGTGTGCATCAGCGGGCTTCCCCCGCCAACCTGCAGAGCGTGCTCGAACAGGACGCGCGTATCGCGCCACCACGCGCACTGCCGGTCCGCCAGCACCGCCAGCGCGGCCGTAACCGCGACAGCCAGCCCGGGCAGAACGAACCGTCGAAGCCGGTGAGGCCACACCCCATCGGGCGCGCGGCCCGCCAGGGCCACCGCCCCCCATGCAATCGCCACGAACAGCCCCACCAGAGGAACGTACGTGTAGCGGTCCGCTGTTCCGTGGCTGCCCACGCGCACGAGCCCGATCACGGGCCCGAGCGTCACGACATACCAGAGCCATCCGACCGCACAGGCCGGCACCCTCCGCCACGCGAACGCCGCGCCCGCGCAACCGGCCGCGAACACGACCGACGCGCCCGCCAGCGCCGGAACCGAAACCTGCGCGGGATACGGGTAGAAGCATGCCAGGTCCGCCGGCCAGAACATGAGCCGAACGTACGTGCCGTACCCCATCAGGGCATTCGCCACGCGCACGCCGAGCGATGTCTGGTCCAGTCCGGTGATCGCGCCGCTCCGGTCTTGCGCGACGTAGGCGACCCCGGCCGCCGCCGCGGCGAGCGCCAGCAGCGGCAGCTTCTCCAGCGCCAGCCG
>CAYSLU010000121.1:0-10612 GCA_964431965.1 uncultured Verrucomicrobiota bacterium | reverse complement strand
TGTCCATCAGCAGGAGCAGGATCGGCAGGCTCACCAGCATCGGCTTGGCCATCAGGCCCAGCATGAACAGCGCGGCCACGAGCGCGTAGCGCGCGACCGAAGGCCGCCACGCATACCGCGCGTAGGCGGCCATCGCGAGAAACCCGAACAGCGTGCTCAGGACATCCTTGCGCTCCGCCACCCACACCACCGACTCGACGTGCAGCGGATGGACGGCGAACAGGGCCGCCACGAAGAAGCTCCGGCCGACCGCCCGGGTGGACCGCGCCAGAAGGTGAAACAGCACGATCGCAGACGCCGCGTGCAGGAGCAGGTTGGTCAGGCGGAACCCGGCGGCCGCCCCGCCATACAGCTGCTGGTCCAGCATCAGCGAAAGCCAGGTCAGGGGATGCCAGAACGCGGCGTGCAGGCTGCCGAACGCCCACCGCACGCCGTCCGCGGTCAGCCCCGCGAGCACATGCGGGTTTGCCGTGACGTACAGGTCGTCGTCGAACTCGACGAACCCGTAGCGCAGCGCGCGGGCGAAGACGGCCAGCACCATGGCGGCCAGCAGCAGGTCGAGGAGCAGGAATGGGCGCTTTCGGATCATAGCGTCAATCGGCGCTCAAGGCTGCGGCCATCGTCCTGTAGCCGCGGGCGTCAGCCCGTGGCCTCCATGGCAGACAGAGCGGTTGGATTCCACCGCGGGCAGCGTTCCGTCTCAGAACCACGCGCTTGCGCGCGCGGCTACGACGACCCGTTGCACTCGCCGCTCCGCGACCGCCCGGTACCGCGCCCGGAATGCGTTTGCCGCAAGCCGCAGCATATACTAGATTCCGACGCCACAGACGAGGAATTCCCCCCATGAATGACAAGCTCCTGATCCTCAGCGGAAGCCGGCAGGGCGCCGAGGTTCCGCTCTCCGGCCTGCACTTCATCATCGGCTCGGGCGCCGACTGCGCGATCGTGCTGTCCGATCCGGGCGTCCTGCCCCGGCACGCCCTGCTCGAGCACGCGGGGGACGCCTGGCGCATCCGCGCGCTGGACACCTCGAAACCCATCGAGGCCGACGGGCGGCTTTTCACCGAGATGCGGATCGAGCACGGCTTCACGTTCCACCTCGGGAGCGTCCAGATCCGGTTCGTGACGCCGCACGCGGCGATCGAGGCCACTCCGCTCGCCGGCGAGGCATTCCCCGACCAGCAGGCCGCGGTGGCGGAGCTCCGCGCGGCGCGCGACCGGATCCTGGCGGAGGTCGGCCGAATCATCATCGGGCAGCACGACGTGCTGACGGAGATGCTGGTCGCGCTCTTCGCGCGCGGGCACTGCCTGCTCATCGGCGTCCCCGGCCTCGCCAAGACGCTGATGGTCCGCGTGCTCTCCGGCGCGCTCGACCTCGAGATGCGCCGCATCCAGTTCACGCCGGACCTGATGCCCGCCGACATCACCGGTACAAACATCCTCGAAGAGGATCCGGTCACGCGCACGCGCCGGTTCCGGTTCAGCCACGGCCCCCTCTTCGCGAACCTGCTGCTCGCCGACGAGATCAACCGCACGCCCCCGAAAACCCAGGCCGCCCTACTCGAAGCCATGCAGGAGCGTCGCATCACCTCGTCGGGTGTCGCCTACCCGCTCCCCGAGCCGTTCATGGTGCTGGCCACGCAAAACCCGATCGAGCAGGAAGGCACCTACCCCCTGCCCGAGGCCCAGCTCGACCGGTTCATGTTCTGCGTCCACGTCGGCTACGCCAGCGCCGAGGACGAGCAGCGGATCATCCAGGAGACCACGCGCGATTTCCGATGGGAGGTCAGCCGCGTGCTCGGCGCCGAGCCCATCCTGCGCCTCCAGCACCTCGTCCGCCAGGTTCCGGTCAGCGATCACGTCGCGCGCTACGCGACGAACCTCGTGCGCGCCACGCGGCCCGGCGATCCCGGGGCGCCGGACTTCATCTCGCGGTGGGTGCGCTGGGGCGCCGGCACGCGGGCGGGCCAGTACCTGCTCCTCGCCGCCAAGGCGCACGTGCTCCTCGACGGCCGCTTCTCGGTCTCGTGCGCCGACGTGCGCCAGTACGCCCTCCCCGTCCTGCGCCACCGCCTCTTCTGCAACTTCGCGGCCTCGAGCGAGGGCGCAAGCCCGGACGACATCGTCCGCCGCGTGATCGAGGCCGTGCCGGAGCCGACGTACTGAACGCGACGGCCACATACCGGTTCCTCCCGCCGCAGCTGGCGGATCGGCTGCGCCGCGTCTCGCTGTCCGTCCGCCGGCCGGTCGAGGGCTCGCGCCAGGGTCTGCACCGGTCGCCGCACCTCGGCGCCTCCGTCGAGTTCGCCGAGTACCGTGAGTACGCGCCCGGCGATCCGCCGCACCTGATCGACTGGGCGGTCTACGCCCGCTCGGACCGCCACATGATCCGCCGCTTCCGCGAGGAGACGAACCTCCGCGCGCACATCCTGCTGGACGTTTCCGAAAGCCTGCGCTTCCGCGAGGACGGGCTGATGCCCAAAATTGACTACGCCTGCCACCTCGCGGCGGGCCTGATGTTCATCCTTGTCGGACAGGGCGATTCCTCCGGCCTCGCCACGTTCGTCCAGGGGATCGAGCGCCGGCTCGATCCCGTGGCCTCGTTCGAGGGGCTGCGCGAACCGCTGCTCTTCCTCGAGTCGATCGATCCGCACGGCCGGAGCGACATCGAAGCCGCGCTCCACGACGCGGCCGCCAGCATCAGCCGGAAGAACCTCGTGATCGTGATCTCGGATCTGCTGCAAGCGCCCGAGCGCATCCTCCGCGGCGTCGCCCACCTGCGGCACGACGGGCACGAGGTGCTCGTCATCCACGTGCTCGACCCCGCCGAGCGGCGACTGCCCTACGCCGGGCTCATCGAGTTCCGCGAACTCGAGACCGGCGAGCGGATGGTGGTCGAGGCGGACGAGGTCCGCGCCTCCTACGAGCGCGAGGTCGAGCACTACATCGCTGAACTACGCGCCGGCTGCGCCCAGTTCAGCGCGCTCTACCACATGGTCGACACGCGGACTCCGATCGACGACGTCCTGTTCACGCGCCTCACGCGGAGCTGACATGAACCCCATGAGCACCGACCGCGCCGACATCCTGAATCGCATGCAGCAGGCGATGGGCGAGTGCCCCGGCGCCGAGCGCCGTGTTCCGCTCGACCCGGAATTGGGACCGGACGAGAGAACGGACGGGCTGGTCCGGCGGAAGCTCTCGTTCGCGACCGAGCCGGGCGATCGGTGCACCGCATGGCTCATCGCCCGGCCGGAGGCGCTCCGGCCCGGCGCGGCCCCCCGTCCGGCGATGCTCTGCCTGCACCAGACTACAAAGGTCGGCAAGGACGAGCCCGCCGGCCTAGGCGGCCTTCCGAACCTGCACTACGCCGCCGAACTCGCGCGGCGCGGGTATGTGACGCTCTCGCCCGACTACCCGGGCTACGGCGGCTACCGCGCCGATGCCTACGCCCTTGGCTACGCCAGCGCCACGATGAAGGGGATCTGGAACCACATGCGCGCGGTCGATCTGCTCTCGACCATGCCGGAGGTCGATGCCGGCCGCATCGGCTGCATCGGCCACTCGCTCGGTGGCCACAACACCCTCTTCGCCGCGGCCTTCGACGAGCGCATCCGGCTGGCCGTATCGAGCTGCGGGTTCACGCTCTTCGCGTGGAACGACAACGAAGGCCGCGGCGTGTACGGCAACGTCGCCGACTGGTCCCACAACGGCTACATGCCGCGCATCCGCACTCAGTACGAATGCCGGGCGGACCGCATGCCATTCGACTTCGACGACGTACTCGCCGCGATCGCCCCCCGCGCCGTGCTTGTCAACGCAACGGAGGGCGACTCCTTTCGCGTTGCCGGCGTCCGCGAGTGCCAGGCCCGCCTGGCCCCGCTCTACGCCCGCCTCGGCGCCTCCGACCGCCTGGCCTTCGTCTATCCCCCCGGCGGCCACGACTTCCCCCCCGCGGCCCGTGAAACCGCCTATGCGTTCATTGACACCTGCATCTCCGGCCCGCCACCGGACGACAGCAACGGCTCAATTTCGCTACGGAAAGCCGGCCGGCGCGAGTAGTCCATGCAGCACGGAACCCATCATTCATGGCAGGGATGCATTTATTGCAGCGCCTCACGCACCTCCGGCAGCGCGTCCAGGCCGATGCATTCCACGCGGTCGTGGAGACGATAGCGCCGGGCGCCGGGGTAGACGACCCAGAGACGTTCGAGGTCCAGGGCGGTGAGCGCGGCCTTCATCGAACCGGTGAGCGTGGGGGCATCCTGATACTTGATCTCGAAGCCCCAGTTCCTGCCTTTTCGGACGAGGAGCAGATCGAGTTCGGCGCGGCTGTAGGTGGCCCAGAAATAGGCGTCGCGGTCACCGGCCCAGGCCAGAATCTGCTCGATAACGAAGCCCTCCCATGAGGCCCCGAGCTTGGGGTGGCCCGACAGGGCCGAGAAGTCGTCAACATCGAGCAGGGCATGCAGCAACCCGGAGTCGCGCAAGTAGACTTTGGGCGACTTGACGACCCGCTTGCCGATGTTGGCAAACCACGGCGGAAGCTGGCGCAGCATGTAGGCCCCGGTCAGGGCATCCAGATAGCGCCTGACGGCGTGGTGTGAAGCGCCCAATGAGGCGCCGATCTCGGAGCCGTTCCAAGTCTGCCCGTGGTAGTGCGCCACCATGGTCCAGAAGCGGCGCAGGGTCATGGAGGGGAATCGGAAGCCCAGTTGCGGCATGTCGCGTTCGAGGAAGGTTTGGATGAAGTCCTCGCGCCACTTGAGGCTGGCGCGCTCGTCGACGGCCAGGAAGGCATCGGGAAACGCACCGCGCAGCCAGAGAGTGCGCAACGCGGGCAAGCCCACTTCATCGAGGGTGAAACCGCCCATGGGGACGAAATGGATGCGGCCAGCCAGGGACTCGGAGGCGTTGCGGATGAGGTCAGGCGAGGCGCTGCCGAGCAACAGAAACCGGCATGGCAGCGGACGGCGGTCGGCCAGTACGCGCAATAGCGGCATCAGGTCGGGACGCCGCTGGATCTCATCGAGTACGACGACCCCTCGCAGTCCTTCCAGAGCGGTCTGGGGCTGATCCAAGCGAGCGAGATCGCGGGGATCCTCCAGATCGAAGTAGGTCTCGGTTCCCGGCGTGACAATGGTACGAGCCAAGGTGGTCTTGCCGCACTGCCGCGGCCCGAGCAGAGCGGTAACAGGACTGGCTCGCAGTCCCTCGTTCAAACGCCGCATGAGTTGTGGGCGCTTCAAGCTCATGCGTAAATATGGACGATAACCGTCCAATAGTCAATACACTCTATCAACCGGCTTTGTATGAATATGTCACGACACCCCAGAGCAGTACACTCCCGTCACGGTGTTGCTTATCGCATCGCGTTCGGATAACAGTAGCGGCCGTTGGGCGAATCGTCACCATGTTCACCGTCGCCAATCCGCTGTTTCTGTGGCTGCTGCCGCTGGCGCTGGCGCCGGTGGTGTTTCACCTGTTCTTCCGGGCGCGGAAGCGGCGGAAACCGTTTCCGACGCTCATGTTCTTCCGGCGCATCGATCCGCACCTGAGCGCGCGGCGACGCATCCGGGAGTGGCTGATCCTCCTCCTTCGCGCGCTGGCGATCCTGCTGCTGCTCCTCGGCCTCGCGCGCCTGATCCGGCGCGGGGTCGGGCCGGGGATGCCCATCGCGGCCGTGATCGTGATCGACAACTCGGGCTCGATGGGCGCGGCCGGCCCCGACGGCCGAACGCGGCTGGCCGCCGCGCTCGACGCCGCACACGCCCTTGCCGGTAGCCTGTCCGCCCGCGACAGCGCCGGCGTGGTTCTCACCGTCGACGATCCGCTTGTGTCACTCCCCGCGGGGCTGTCGCCCGACCGGGCGGCGGTCCGAGATGCGCTGGACCGCGTGATCCCGACGGAGGCATCCAGCTCGCCAGTTGAGGCGCTGGGCCGGGCGTTCGCGATGCTCGAGCGCCGTCCGGCCGCGGCCGGCGAAGTCCACGTGTTCACCGATCTCCAGGAGACCGAGTGGGGCAAGGAGTCCGCACCCGCACGAACGCCGGGAGCCGGCGTCGTCACGGTCGTCCACCGCCTCCCCCCCGCGCCGCCCGCCGCAAACGTCACGCTCGACGACGTCCGCCTGCCCGACACGCGCCTGCTCGGCGGCCGCCGCCAGCGGGTGGACGTCGCCCTCCTCAACTCCTCGCGCGGCGACGTCCGCGTGCAGATCACCGCGGACGACGATGCCGGCGGCCACCAGGCGCAGGACGCCCTCGTGCCGGCCCGCGGCGAGAAGGTCGTCCGCCTCCAGGTCGGCCCCCTCCCGGAGGGCCCGCACTGGATCGATGTCCACGTCGAAGGCGATGCGTTCCCGGCCGACAACCGGGCCGCCGTGGCCTTCTCCGCGTCGGCCAGGCGCAGCGTCCTGTTCGCCGGCGAGAAGGCCGACTTCGGATCCCTCCCGGCCGCCCTCGCCCCGGCTCCCGAAGGCGCGCTGTCCGGACTCGTCGCGGCATACGTCCCGCCGGCCGGACTCGCCCGCGCGCTCGGCGATCCCCGCCCCGCCCTCGTCGTTATCCCGTGGGGCGAGCGGACGAAGGACGCGATCGCCGCCGTCGGACCGGATCTGCGCCAGTACGTCGAGCAGGGCGGGCGCGTCCTCTTCCTCCCGTCAACGAGGGACCCGAGCCTGGCGACGCTGCCCGGCTGGTCTTCGGTTGCCGCCGGCCCGATCGAGTCCAGCCGGGACGGCGTCGCCCTGACCGTGTTCGACCGCGCCGCGTCGCTGCTCGACGAGCTGCGCGACGAGCGCGGCGAGACGATCCTGCGCAACGTCCGGGTGTTCCGATACGCACCGCTCGACGCGGCGGAGAGCGCGACGCAGCTGCTCGGCCTTCCCGACGGACGCCCGCTGCTCGCCCAGCGCCCTCTAGGCCGCGGCACGGTCTTCGTCAGCGGCATCGCCTTCGACTCCGCCTGGAGCACGCTGCCGCTGAAGGCGGCGTTCCTCCCGCTCGCGCAAGGCATGGCCCTGTCCGGACGCACCGAGGAGGACGGCGCGCTCCGCATCGTCGCCGGGACGAAGCCCCGCCTCACGCCCGAAGCCGCGGCCGTTCACCTCCGGTCGCTCGCCGGCAGCCCGCTGGACTGGAAGGGCGCGGCCTCCCAGGCCCCCGTGCTCCCCCGGGCCGGCGTCTATGCCGCGCAGTTTTCCGACCGCGCCGTCCACGTGGCCGTGCGCTCCGATCCGCGCGAAGGGCAGTTTCGGTTCGTGTCGGCCGACCGGGCGCCCGCGCTGGGCGGGGTGGCCCACACGGTGCGCGACTGCCCGAGCGCCGCGGCTCTGCTCGATCGGATCCGCCGCGACCGCTCCGGTCTCGATCTATTCGCGCCGCTCGTGCTCGCGGCCATCCTCGCCCTCCTGGCGGAGGGCTGGCTCGCCAACTCGGCCTCGGGCGTGAAGGACAAGCATGCTCCAGTGGCATCCCCATCTTGATCCGCTCGCCTGCGCGGCGCTCGCCCTCGCGGCGGGCGCCAGCGTGTACGCGGGCTATCGCCGGCTGGTGCGGCGGCTGACGCCGCCTCGCGCCCGGCTGGTGCTGGCGCCACGCGTCGCCGCGCTCGCCCTGCTCCTCGTCGCGCTCTTCGATCCCACACGGATCGTGGAGCACAGCGTCCGAGCCTCCGGGAGGCTCGTGGTGCTGCTCGACACATCCTCGTCCATGGACGTCGCCGACCAGGGCGACGCGACGCGACTGTCCCGCGCCCGCGGCATCCTCACCCGGATCGAGCGCGCGCTGCCTCCGGAGATCCGCCTCGACCGATTCGATTTCGACACGCGGCTTCGGCCCGCGACGGGCGCGAGCGCCCCCCGGCCAGCCGCCGGCCCGGTCCGCGAGACGGACCTGAAGTCATCCCTGGAATCGCTTGCCGGCCGGCCCGACATCGCGGCGGCGCGCGGGATCATTGTCCTCACCGACGGCGGCGACGAGCCCCTCGCCTCCGTCGGTCTTCCGGACGCGCCGCTGACCCTTGTGGGCATCGGCGGCGACCCGGCCGCGTGGCGCGACATCGCCATCACGGCCGTCCGCCATCCGGCGGCGGCCGAGCAGAACACGACCTTTACCGTCGAAGCCGACCTCTCCGCCCGGACCGGCGTGAGCCCGGACGCCGCCCGGGCGGCGGCGGATCTGCCGCTCACCGTCGAGCGCGAGGAGCGCGGCACGTGGAAGACCGTCGAGGCGCGCCGGCTCAACCTCAGCCGCAAGCGGGCCACCGCATCCTTCTCGCTCACCGAGCCCGAGATCGGGCCGCACCGCTACCGCATCGCGGCCGGGAGCATTCCGGGAGAGGTCTCCACCCTGAACAACGCGCGCACGATCGACGTCGATATCGGGCGCAAGTCGATCCGCGTCCTCTATTTCGCCCGCGAGCTCGGCGCGGAGTTCAAGATGCTGCGCAGCGAGCTCGCGCGCGACCCCGGCATCGCCTTCACCGCGCTCTTCCGGACCTCCAGCGAACGGTTCACCGTGCAGGGCGATCGCGTGGCCGGCGACGAGGACCTGGATGCGGGATTCCCGAACCGCGACGCGCTCCTGCGGCCGTACGACTGCGTCATCATCGCGTCATTCCCAGCGGCCGACTGGACCCCCGACCAAATGCGCACGCTGGTGCAATACGTCGAAGCTGGCGGGACGGTCGCCTTCCTCGGCGGGGAGGACTCCTTCGGCCGGGGCGGCTATGCCGACACGCCGCTTGCGGCGCTCCTCCCCTGGCCCATCTCGCGGGGCGAGCCGGATCTGGCGCGCGGCTCCTTCCCCGTAGCCGTCGCCCCGGCCGCCGGGGGCAGCCCGATCGTCGCCGGGCTGGCCGCGCTGCTCGCGGAGTCGGGTGATCCGGTGATCGAGAGCGTAAACCTGCCCGGCGCGCTCCGCGCCTCCGCCACCCCGCTCCTCCAGTCGACCGCTTCAGGGCGGCCCGTCGCGGTGGCGGCGGTCCACCCGGTCGGCCGGGGCCGCGTGCTGGCGATCGCGAGCAACACGCTGTGGAAGTGGGCGCGCAACCCCGGCCCACTCAAGGCGGCATACGGCCTGCTGTGGCGCCAGGCCGTTCGGGACCTGGCCGGGCGAACCGAGGGAGGGCGCGTGCTATCCGTGCGATGGGACCGGGATCGATACGCGCCGGCTGAAGAGGCCCGGGCGGAAGTCCGCGTCGCGGGGGACGCATCGGCCGGGGCGGTTCGCCTCGACGCGGCCGTGCAGACCAACGGCATCTCCCGCCCGGTCCCGGTGGAGCGGGCCGCGGGCGATGCAGGCGCGTATGCGGTGAAGGTGCGTTTCGAGGAGTCCGGCGAATACCGCGTCCGCCTCGTCGCCTACCGCGCGGACGCGGTGGCCGAGACGTACGAAAAGACGTTCCGAGTCAGCCGGCCCGATCGCGAGGGCGCCGCACTCGCAATCGATCACGGCGCACTGGAGCGGCTGGCCCGGCAGACCGGGGGGCGCTACTGGCGCGAGGCGGAGGTGGACGCCTTCATCCGCGAGCTGGAATCCGGCATACGGCGCGACCGCGTGACCGCCGAAGTCTCGCTGATCCACGGCGGCCCGTGGTTTCTCATGCTCGTCCTCGCCCTGCTGATTGCCGAGTGGGCGCTGCGACGGCGCATGAACCTGGTTTGAGGAGACGGGCCGGGGTCAATGGAGGGCGCCAATCCTTTGGCGCCGCCAGTCCCTTCAGCTGAATCTCCTCCGCCGCGACGTCAGGACGCCGACCAGCGTGCCCGACAGCCGCTTCATCTCCTCCAGGTCGGGGTACTGCCGCTCGAGCGTCTTGAACGTCGAGTGGTGATGGTTCCACCGCGCGTCGCTTCGATTGGACGGCACGACTGCGTGCAGCATCTCGTGGAACACGATGTACTCCACGAATGACCGCGGCACGCGGATATCGTCGAGCAGCGGGTTGACCCGCACGAGGTTCTCGCCCCGCAGGTAGGAGCCGAAGCGCATGGTCCGTGCCCCGGCCCTCCGCCGGGGCCGGGCCGCCAGGCGCCCCCACGTGATCGCGCACTTGAGCCGCCCGCCGAAGTGGCCCCGGTTCACCGCATCCCGGATCTCCGCCAGGTCATACACGGCGCCGGCCGTGCGCAGGCCCTCCGCGGGACGGGCGGGCGCCGCCGGAACCAGGGTCGCGGCGTAGCGCCCGACGACGCCCCACGCCGCGCGCGAGCGCGTGGCCACGTAGTCGCGCAGCGCCTCGACCACCGCGTCCGGCGCACGCAGAAACCCCTGGTCGAGCCGGAGATCGACCGCCCCGGCACGGAACCGGGCGGACGCCATCGCGCTGCGGTTGCGCGTGATGGCGAGGCGGATCAGCCGTCCGGCGGCGTTCGCCAGGCACTCGGCCAGCTCCTCCGGGGTCCGCCGGACCTCCGCCAGCGCCAACTCCATCTGCTCCGTATGCGCCGCCTTCATGCCGGCCTGCACCCCGTCGGTATCATGGCCGCAGGATAGCGCATTGCCGGAGCCCCGTGAACACGGAACGCGACGGCCGCTTTCGCCCGGTTCTGTTGCCCCATTCCATGCAATTTTGGCTTGTGCTTTGGGGTGGTTGATTCCATCCTATG
>CAYSLU010000120.1:0-12686 GCA_964431965.1 uncultured Verrucomicrobiota bacterium | reverse complement strand
GCTAGCGGGCGAAGCGAAGCGGGCGCACGGTCGATCACGGGCTGCTGAGCGGCACAGCTGCCTGTTTCCGAAGCACCAGGCATGGGCAGAGCTGGAAGAGCCCTCATAGCGCCCGTGCCCGGCAGGCCAGCCCGTCGGACTTTGATCGCTCAACCCGGCGCCGAACCGGCGCCCTGCCGGGCCGGCCAGTCCGATTCCGTCAGCGTTCGCCGAACGCCGTCGACCGTTGTCGTGGCGGCCCACTGACCGGCTTCCAACTGCAACGTCCCGGTCATGCCGTCGGGGATCAGCAGCATAGCCAGCACGATGCGCGGGCCTGTGGCGGTAACCTGCACCGAGCGTCCCGGCGCCTGAACGGCGTAGGTCGGCGACCAGGCCTGCGGATAGATGGCGGCTTCGCCGCCAGCCAGATGCAGCGATGCGGTGCCGGGGACCGCTACCCGATCGTGATCCAAGCGCACATCCTCGCGCCCAAAGAGCCAGTGCTGCCGCCACGCCAGCGACTCGTCGGCAGACAGATCGTCAACCACCAGCAGCCATCCGGCGGCCGGATCCAGCGCCACGTGGCGCCGGCAAAGCGCCGGGCGGCCCGGCGCATCGAACGCATGATGCCCGGCGACCATGAACACAAGCTCGTCGCGCTCGGCCAGCCGGATTCGCTCCAGGGCCGGGTGATCCGGATACTCGAGCTGAGCCATCGGACGCCCGTCCACGGCCACGGTGTTGTGGGCGGCGGGACTCATGGCCCACCGGCGCAGCGGATCGTTGTCGGCATACAGCCACCGGCCGCCATCCGCCAGCAGCATGCGGCCCCTGAGCCAGTAGTGGACGTGCAGCAGATCCTGGTGCCCGTGCCAGCCGCCGTGCGGACCGCAGTCGAACGTCAGGTAGTTCCCGCCGTGCTTCACCAGCGCGAGGCCGGCGTGCGCATACAGATGAACGCGCGGCGGCTCGGCCACGGCGGGAGCGGGGCCGGCCGGAACGCCATACCAGACGCCCGCCGCCGTCGGCGGCACATCGCGCGTAAACGCCAGATCCGGAAAGAGCGCGCGCCCCAGCGAGAGAAAGGGCGCAACCGGATCCGGGTCCGAGTCGCCCAGCGCCGGACACGTCCCGCCCGGCGTCGCGAGCCGGTCATAGGCCGCAAACGCGATCCGGAGCAGGTCGCCATAGCCCTTTGACCAGGCGTGCCCGTTCCGCCGGGCGAGCAGGAACGGCTGCCCGTAGATCTGAAGGCATGCGACGCCATAGTGCGGGCTTTGCTCGAACTGAAGGCCATCGACGTAGTACGCGTGGCGAACGCTCTCTTCGAGCGCCATGCGCGCGCACAGCGCGGACGCCTCCATGCCGTGCAGTTCCGGCCACATCGCCGCCGTCAGGTAGAGCGACTCGAACTGCATGGCCGCATGGTTTCCGCGCAGGTCCTGCGGGCCATACGACAGCACCGTGTCGTGCAGCCGAGCCAGGTGTGCGACCATCCACGTGTGATCGGCTGGCGCCAGTTCATCCGCCGTGAGGAGCAGCCAGTAGGTCCACCAGAGGTTCGTGAGCCGAATGCAGGCGTCGAGACGAGCCCAGGGAGGCGGCAGGTGCCCGTACCAGATCGGCGCACCGCGCTCAAAGTCCTCGCGCACGGGGTAGCCCGTCCGCTCAACGTATAGCCGCCAGAACGACAGGCACGAGTCCAGATAGCTCCGGTCGCCGCTGGCCCGGAACATCCGCGCCAGCTCGGGCATCCAGCGCAGGCGGTTCATCGCGTAGACAAACTGCGGGTCAGACGTCGGATTGGATGCGAAGTCGTAGCCGTCGTCCACCGGCACGAAATGCTGGATCGTCGGATTCGTGCTGTTCGGGAACTGCCGGTCCCGGGCGTGTCGCGCGATGGCGGCCGTCCGATCGAACGCCTCCCGGTCCACCGCGGCAATGCGCCGCATCAGGTCCGGAACGGCCGCGGGATCGAACACCGGAAGCGGCCCGGGACGCCCACGCATGTAGGCCAGCAGGTCGCGGTCAAACGCATCCCATCTCCCTTCGCGGGCCAAGTCGCGCAGCGCCGCCACCTCGGGCCGATCCGGACGCAGGAGTGAAGCAACGAGAGCAGATTCCTGTGACATGACATCATCCCCTGGCCGGCGCGGCCGCGGTCGGTCTTCCGTCGTCTGCGCTCCGGCCATAAACGCCAAGCTCCCGGAAGGCCGCGCACATGGCGGCCGTCTTCTCGGGCGCGTGCCCGACCGCCTCGGGCGACGAATAGGCCATGCTGCACAGGCCGCCACGGTGGCGGCCGACGGTCGCCATCATGCGCTTCACGTAGCCGCGAATATCGTCCGTCGAGCCGGTGACCATGGTCTTCTGCACATCGACGGGGCACCAGAAGGCCAGCTTCCCGCCCACGGCTGCGTCGAGGTTCTCCAGCCCCTGATTCTCCTGCTGGTCCTGCTGGATGACATTCAGCCCCCACGCGTGCAACCGCGGCAGCAGCGGGAGGATGTAGCCGCACGAGTGAAGCCAGACATCCATGCCCAGTTCATGCGCCAGCCGCCAGTTCTCCACGTAATGCTCCATGAAAAACTCATCGACCATGTCCAAGCCCACCATGATCCGATCCTGGAGCCCCCAGTCATCGTATCCCATGACCCCGTCACACCCGATGTCATGCAGGTGCCGGATGGATTCGCGCTGGCAGGCCGCCAGGCGCGCGATCAGCGCCTTCAGATGGCCTGGTTCCTCGTAGTAGGCGACGAACATCGCGTCCAGCCCCATGAGGTTGTGCGTGCCTTCATTGAGGCTGCTGAACGGCATGACCCCGAGACAGTATCTCGGGTTCGCGGCGGCGCTGTTGGCGGCGACGGCCTGGCGGGCCGCGCCGAGGAACGACCACTGGTTCTGGTCGGGCATGGCATACTCGGCCTGGCGCCGGATGTCGACGATCGGCACACCCCACTTTTCGCCATGATTGTGCTCGCCCACGGGGCGCACCCAGGTGACGCCCCAGGCGTCGGTGCGTCGCTCCAGCCCGTCCGCGCCCGCCGTCCACGGCTGCGGATCCGGAACCCGCGGCGTCCACAGCCACAGGATGTCGTTCTCCCGGCCGTCCGGCAGGTGGTGCGGGATGTGGTCGACGCCCTGAAAGTGAATGGCGCGTTGGACTCGTTCGCGGCTGGTCATGGCGCAGCGGATCGTACCACAGCCGAGAGCCAGCAGCCACGGTCGCTGGAAACCCCGGAGCCGCTCTGCCGGGAGCCGCTCTTGACCACCCGTGCGAAACTTGCGATGCTCCGCGACTGTTTGCCCGTTGAGGCGAATGCGAAAGGAACTACCCATGAACGCCCATGACGCCACCCTCATGCTTCACAAGCGGGGCGTGCTCGACGCCACCGCGCGGCAACTGGAGTCGCTGCGCGACGGCTCCATGATTGACGGCACCGTCTACTCCTCGTCCCTGTTCCTCAAGAATCGGGAGCTCCACGCCCTGGCGCGGCTGGACGACGGCAAGCGCCTGCTGATCATCGCCAAGCGCAAGGAGCCCGGGGAGGGATTCGCCGGCGAGGTCATCCGCGGGCACGGCTTCATCTGCAAGTCCTGCCCGCTCACGCCCGAGAACGCCACCGCGCTCCGCCGCCAGTTCCCGTGGACCGCGCCGACGTCCCTCGCGAAGCGCAAGACCACGTTCGGCTGCGGCGACCGCCTCGGGCGCGCGACGCCCGGCCACCTCCGCGCCGCCACCCGGTTCATGGTCAGCCCGGTCCTCGCGCAACAGTCGATCCGGGAACTCACCCTCACCGGCCGCACGTTCCAAGGCGTCGTCGACGATGTGACCTTCCTGGTCTTCCAGGCCGGCTACACCGACGGGTACGGAGCCGATGCCGACCATCTGAAGACGCTCGAGCACATCGGCATGGCGATCGACTCCGGCATGACCATGATCACGCTCGACCTCTCGGAGGTCATGCGCCCGCAGGTGGCATCCATGTCGCCGGCCCAGGTCGACGCCGAGTTCCGGAAGCTCTCCGCGCCCGTCCAGGCGGCCACGCTGAAGCAGTATGCCGGGCAGACGTTCCGGCTCAAGACGGCGGCCGGGGAAGCGACGATCGAGATCGACGAGCCCACCGCCAAGCTCTGCGCGGCCATGTATACGCCGGCGCTCGACTTCGCCCGCCAGGTCTTCAACACGCTCGTCTCCCGGCTCGGCGAAGGCAACTTCGACCTCGAGATGAGCATCGACGAGACCACGACGCCGACACTGCCCGCCCATCACCTCTACATCGTACGGGAGCTGATCCGGCGCGGCGTCGTCGTCGTGAGCCTGGCCCCGCGCTTCATCGGCGAGTTCCAGAAGGGAATCGACTACATCGGAGACCTGGCGGAGTTCGAGCGCCAGTTCACCGTGCACACGATCATCGCGCAGTCCCACGGCGACTACAAAATCTCGGTCCACTCCGGCTCGGACAAGTTCTCGATCTTTCCGACCGTGGGCCGAATCACCGGCGGCCGGTTCCACGAGAAGACGGCCGGCACGAGCTGGCTGGAGGCGGTGCGCCTGGTCGCCGCCAAGGCGCCGGCCCTGTACCGGCGGTTTCACGAGACCGCGCTGCGGCGCCTGCCCGACGCCCAGAAGCTCTACCACATCACGCCGGACCTCTCGCGCATCCCGAAGCTCGACACGCTGAAGGACGCCGATCTCCCGAAGCTGATGGAGCAGAACGAGGCGCGCCAGGTCCTGCACGTGACGTACGGGTTCATCCTCGAAGACGAGGCCATGCGGACCGAGTTCTTCGAGGCGCTCGACCGGCACGAGGAAGACTACTATCAGCTCCTCGACCGGCACTTCACGCGCCACATGGAAGGCCTCGGCATCCCACGCCGGTAACCCGCAGCGACGCGCACCCGTTGTAGCCGCGCCCGTGAGGGCGTGGCTGGTCGGGCTGACGGTCACGGGCTTACGCCCGCGGCTACGTTGCGGCGCAAGCGGCAAGCCGGCCGTCGCGACCCGTAGCCGCGCCCGTAAGGGCGTGGCCGCTTTCCCCTGGCCACGCGCTCACGCGCGCGGCTACACCGCACCGCCAGACGCGCTCCTCGGCCTCCAAGTCGCCGGGTAAAGCAGCACCCCGACGATGGCGAGGAATATGGAGGCTATTCATGCACTCATCCTCACCGTCGAACGCCGGGCGTCAAGATGCGCGCTACTCCGAACCACGATCACTCCATGTACTCTCGAATTCGAACGTCCCCGGCGTCGGGAGTCGCCGACGACGCCGGAGGAGGCGTCCGGTAGATATCGAACTCTGCCGCCTGCACGTCATCCAGCGCGACGCTGATGGCCCCGACGTTTTCGGATGTCCCCAGCATGCGACCGGACTCGAGCCGGGCCAGGTCGAGCGTGATCTGCCCCCCGCCCGAGGTCCGCACCCGAACGTCGTTCTCGTTTCGCCTCGCCGTGCCGGAGCCTGTGCTGCCGAACCGCAACCACCGCACGTCGGCGAGCGGAGCGCGCACCGATGAGTATGCCCCTTTGACCGACACTCCGCCGGCGCCAAGGGACTCCACGGAGCCTGACACGACATCGCCGTCCGCGAGTGCGATCCGGCTGATAGCCGCCGCCCCAAAGTCATCCGGTCGGGCGGCGATCGCGCCATCCCACGGGCCCACGCGAATCTGCGAAAGGATGAGCCGGCCGCCGCCTTGCGGCCGGAAGACCAGGCCGTTGCCCGTGTTGCCAGTTGGCGCATCGTCAGTCCACCGTCCGACCAGAAGTCCGTCCACGCACACCAGGACACGGCCCGTCACGCGGTCGATACACAGGTCGAACGAGAGGCTCGGCCGGCCTCTGAGCCCCCGAGGGATAGCTACGTCGCCGCCAACCGATGCGCTCCGGCCGTCGGCATCCGTCCGCCGAAGGTAGATCCGGCCGCTCCCCACCCCGAGCATGTACCGCCCCTTCGATTGCGCGAGGGCCGCCATCCCGCCCACCTCAACGGCAAGGGACATGGGCTCGGAGTCGGAGCGGACTGTGAACTGGATGACCGCGGCATCGGGCATGTTCGTGATGTCCGTGCCGATCGGCGTCGACGAGCGCGTCGTCAGAGCCCCCTCCTCCAGAGACCACGACTGATCGCCCCGGTCAGAGCGGCCGGGCGCAGCCCACCGCGCCAGATCGAGAGGAACCGGGACGCCTTGCCGCACGGCGCCGGCCGGACCGAACTCGATCAGTCGAACCATGGCGCGCCGGACCTTGAGTTCGCCCGCGTAGGGCGTCACACAGACCAGGGTGTCGCCATCGAGCCGGGGCGGCTGCGTCAGCGGCAGCTGATCGCCGTTCGTCAAGTGGACTCGGAATGGGGACGCGGAGCCATCGTCACGACCAAGCTCCCGCGAGAAGCGGCTGACGCTCGACAGGCGGACGTCCAGAGGAACGCGCGCCGCATCGGCTGCCAGGGTCAGGCGGTCGGCGCCCGCATCCGCGGCTTCCGGGCGGGCGCGCAGGCGGTCTCCATTCTTGAACTCGACGAGATACGACGCGCCATTGGTTGCCTCGGCGGCCGCCCTCAACTCGCAGGCCCCCGCGAGAGCCAAAGCCGCACCGACACCGGTCCATGATCGCCGTCCTCTCATTGCCATCCTCCTCATTTGGGCGGCCGCACATGCAGGTCGATCTCGCGTGCGGTTTCCTCCTCCGAAAGCTCGAATTCCTGTCCCGACACCACGTCGTATCCGGTCACTTGGATCTCGTACCGCCCCGCCCGCAAGCCGGAGGCCCGGAAGCAGCCGGCTGTTCGGTCCAGCTCACAGTTGTCGATCCACATGCAGTTCGCCGGGGCCTTGTAGTAGAGGCCGATCGTGGACACGTCGAGCGCCCGCTCGCCGGTCCGGTCGTTCACGATCCGGACGGTCAGCGTGACGCCTCCCTTCCGCAGCGCCACATCAATGACGGTGTCGCGCTCCAGATCGAAGAAGGAGGGCATGCTGTTGACGTAGCCTGGCGCCCGCACGTAAAGCGAATACCCCTTGGCCGCCTGGCGCTGTCCCAGCAATGCGCCGCCCCCGCGGACGGGTTGCGCCATGGCGTACCCGCAGTACTCGTGCACGTAGGCGACCGGCATGACGGAGACGACGTCGCCGGCGTCCAGAGGGCGGCCGTCCTCCGCATCGCGAACCTTCACCTCGAGCCGGCAATCGCCGCGGCTCATGGCGCGCAGCGTGACCGGCCCGCTGCCCTCTCGCACGGTCACCGCCTCCTCGGTGACGCGGGTCGAAGCGTCACATGTCCCGAGCCAGCCAGCCGGGAGGAGAGGAGCGGAGAACGTGCCGTCGCCACCCATCGGCACTCCGATCGAAACATGCGCGTCGCGCCAGCTGTTGGATGCCGCATTCCATACGGCGGCCACCGTCCCGCCCCCGTCCACCGCCAGTTGAGTCCGGAAGGATACAAAGACGGGAATGCCGCCAGTCGGGGCCGCGGGGGAAAGCATGCCCGCGACGTAGCGGAACGGGAAGTGCAGCACCCCGGCTTGCGCGGGCGGAAGTTGAAGAAGGAACACGGAGGGCTCGGTCTTGACGCGCAGCTGAGGCGTGTCGATTGACAGATGCACCTTGTACGTAGCCACGGGGAGACGGTCGAAGCACAGCCGCCCGTCGATGGCGCGGGGGCCCGAGACCGAAAACAGCCCGTCCCGCTCCTCCAGCCGCAGGCTCGCGTACAGGCTGTTGGTCATGGCGCCAAGCGTGTAGCGCCACTCCTGCCGAACGGTGTCCCCCGACGGGAGCGGAAGGTGCGTGCCCTCGCCAACGATACGCACGGGCGGGAGAAGGGCCACGTTCACGCCCGGAGTCAGGAACACCCCGCGGCGCAGGCAAGTGGCTCCATCGTCGAGCTTCAATTCGTACCGCCCCGGCGTCAGGCCGCCGAACCGCTCCACCCGGAAACACTTCACCAGACGCGTCCATTCAGCCTTCTTCTCGTCGTCCCCGGTCTCACGGTCCGGCCGGGCCAGCGTCAGCCGCGCACTCCAGGGTTGCTCCGCGGGGACCGGTCCGGCCCAGACGTACAGGCAGGCGCCGGTCTGCCCGTCCGCCGCTCGATCAGCCGGCATGAAGAGCCGCGCCCAGAGGGCATCCAGCTGCCTGTCGTCACGCACCCGCCGCGCATCGGTCGGATCGCCGGCGGCCGGGCCGTCGCGCGCGAAGAGCTGAATCAGCGCGTCCTCCGCCTGCTCCGGCACCTCAACCCGCGCCAGGAAGAACCGGCGCGCGGCGTCATCGCCGCACTCCTGCAGCAGGTGGGCATTCACATCGCGCAGCAGTTCCCGATCGCCGGCCAGCGCCCTTCCCCCGGCGTCGCGACGGGCTTTCGCCAGGACGTCCGCAGAAGCGGCGCAGGCCAGCACGCTCCGATAGGACTCCGGCCGTTCCGGATCCATCAGGCCCACCATATCGACGCGCGCCCACTCCGGCAGGCTCCCCCAGCGATCGGCCGAGCGGGTGTCGAGTGCGTGCAGCACCCCGCCTTGCAGCACGCGGATGGCGACTGAGGCCGGCGCGTCCGACGCGGACCGGGCAAATCGAAACAGCGCCTTGCGGTCGTCCCGGTCGGCGCTGTAGCGCAGGCTCGCAAGGAGCACGCCCAGAATGTCCCGTTCCCTCCCGTCAGGCAATGCGTCCACCCGCTCGAGTGCGGACAGGCGGGCGCGCACCGCCGCGCGCATCTCGCCCAATGGAATGCCCCGCCACACCGCCGTATGGAATGCCTCCAGCGTTCGCGCCCGATCCCGCAGAAGCGGTCGCAGGGGCTCATCCAGCGACGCGCAGATACCCTCCGCCCGCCATCGCACCTCGGGGTCCTCGCTCCCGAGCAGCGGTCTCACATGAGGCAGCACGCCCCGCCCCATACGGACGAGCTGCCGCGTGGCCGCATCGCGGTCGCGGAAGTCAACCGAGCCGAGGTCACGCACCAGGCGACGAATGCCGCGGGAGTCCGGAGCGCCCAGGACTCCCGGGAACGTCACGTCGATGATGATGTCGATGGTCTCGACGCCGTTCTCCGACAGGACTCGGGCAACGCCGGTTCGCTCGACATCACCCGGATTCTCCACGCACACCGCCAGCGCGGCGACTACCGGGCTCCTCGGCTGTGCGTCAGGCTCGCCGCGGGCGATGTCCGCGACCAGGAAGAGTCCCCCAACGGCGAAGGCCGCCAGTCGTATGACACGGCGGATGCCCATCCTCACCTCCGGCGGAGCCCGACGCAGTGAGATCACGGTTCCTCCCCGGTGCCTGCGCTCGCCTGTCCGTCGAGAATCGTGAAGCCGGTCTCGCAGTAGCAGAACGACGCATGCCGCGGGTCCTCGTCAAGGGAGTTGATGAGGGTGAACCGCTTCTTCTTGAGCATGCTCATCACCCGGGCATACTCCGCGTCCATCTTCACGCCGTACTGCGTGTAGAAGGGGGCAGTGCACTTGCTGATCATGTCGACAACGCGGCCATCGGGTATGCGGGACAGTTCCGACAGAAACGCGTCCACATCCTCCGTCCGGAATCTCCTCTGCTCCTTGCGGGAAAAGAGGTAGTAAGCAGGCGGACGGTTCGTGTCGGCGTTGCTGATGATCAGCCCGTATTCGAACTGCAGCATCACATACCGCTCCGGCGATGAGATGTGACGGGCGCCCTTCAGTAAGACGATGGGCAGAGGCCCATCGGCCTCCTCCTGCGGCGCGGCCCGCACGTCGCCCCCGGCCAGGCACGCCGACAAGCATAGGACCCGCAATACGTCACGCAATCTCATCACAGTCCTCATATCACGCCAATGAGCCCGCACAAGGCCAGTATCCGAAGCAAGCCCCACGGAACCGCAAACGCCAGGAGCGCGGCTGTGGCCCAATGCCCGCTGCGATTGGCGTTCCATATGCTTTCGACCGTCTCCGCTCTGCCGTCGTCGCTGCGCCCCTCCTGCAGGCGATCACCTCGGTCGGCCGGGGCTATGATCTGCAGGTAGGTTGGCTCCGGCCTTTGACTCCACATTCCCGCTCCCCGTGGCAGACAGATCGCCGCATCGTGAACCGGGATTGCGATCGCTGCCAGCACGACCAGCAGAGCCAGAAAGCAGGCCGCCGGTATGTGCGACGTTCGTTCAATCTTCTCGGCGTCATCTTCCATTCATAACCCCGATGGGGATGACGGCCACGGGCTCACGCCCGCGGCTACATTGCGGCGCACGCTGCAAGCCTGCCGTCGTCACGTGTAGCCGCGCCCGTAAGGGCGTGGCCGCTTCGTCATTACCTCAAGCGCCCTGACCTGCGCGAACCGGCCCCAGGCATGTCAGTCGAGCCCCCTCAGCATCCCCGCCACAACCCCAATCAGCGCAAAAGCGCCAGCCAGCACAAGCCAGAATCCGCCGAGGAGCAAAACCGACATGTCTTGGAACCTGCGCGCCGGCTCGAAGCGCATCACACGCCCACGCTCGTCCCCGAACAGATACAGCGAGATTGCGGCCGGGATCAAGACAATGAGCACGAGCGCGAGTTTGTAGACGACGAGTTCCACAGCGTCGCCGCGACCGAATATGTGGGCGAGTGGAGCCCGAAACATGAACCCGCCGGCCAGCACCACGCACAGAAGATCGGTCGCGGCGAATGTCCACCTCGTGATCTTCTGTGTGATCATCACACTACCTCGGACTTCCGACACAGCATCGCGCCGACTGATGCGAGGACAAGAATGACCACACCAAAGCCTGCCCCGCACGTCGTCACACGGCTCGCTGTCTTTGCCACGGTCTGCCGGTACTGAGCACGCGCGATTTCGCCACCGTGAACGATGCTCCCTTCCAAGTCGCTGTACTGCCCTCGCCAGAGGCGGGGACCAAGGAAGCTCATCGCGATCAGCAGCAGGCCGACCAGTTGGATGACCGCAAGGATGCTCCTGATCGATCTGGTCTTCACTGCATCATTCCTCGGTCGAGCCGCCGCGTCTGGCACACGGTCTCATTTCCTCACTACGGCGAACATACCCCAGCAAGAGCTGCGCAGAGCGATGCTATTGCTCGTCGTGCTTCATGCTCGTGTTGGTTACCCACTTGGCCATTCATCCCCCCCCCTGGTGCCACGAGCCTCCCGGCTCGTGTCCTCGACCGCGCAAGCCTGGAGGCTTGCGCCTCGCCCGCCTGCCTGCCGCCTGCGCTCGTTCGAGTAAGCTACTCTGCAGCGGACGCCTCGCGCCCGCCCGGAAAATCGCCCTTCTCCACTTTCCATTCCAGGTTGCGCAGCAGGTCGCGCTTCGTCTCGATCGGAATGCGGACGCTCTGCAGGATCTGCATCAGCGCGCCATCCGCCGTATTCAGCAGTCGCGCCACAAACTCCCCGGCCTCATACGGAGAGAGCGAGTCCTCTCCGAGTCCTCCTCGGAGAGCGCACTCCAGTTCCACGGCCTTGTTGTACGACAATAGCGCGTCAACGTAGTCTCCGCGGTCCACGCTCTGTCTCGCGTCGTCCAGCAAGCGCTGCACGCCCGTCAAGCCCGCCTCCACGGATGCGCCGGGCAAGACGCCCTTTGCCGGATGGGTCGAGACGCATCCGGCCAGAGCCAGAACGGCCAACGCGGCGACGGTTGCAGCCTTTCTCATCGTTTCCTCCGCCAAAACTCCGGCGCTGGGCGCGAAACGAGGTTTGTGTCTATGTCCGCCGCCAACGCAGGTGCAGCCCACAACATGATCAATGCGATTCGTCTCATCATCTCCTGCATACCGTCACCGGCCAGTCGCGGGCTTGCCCGCCGGTTGCGCCGGTTGGTTCGGTTCCGCCGTCCATAGTCTTGGCGACAAGTCGTCGTTGAAGATGTCGATGGTTGTCCAACCGAGAATGAAGTCGACGAGTTCCCCGGGGTTGAACCCGAGCCGCACTGTTATCCAGAGACCCGCGGTCAGCTCGCACTGCGTGAGGTAGTGGCGGGGAAGGTAGGGAGCGGCGGGGCGACGCATGTCCCGCTGCTGAATGTCCAACGTGTTATTCGATCGGGGCCACGAAAGGAACGGACAGACTCCATCGGCGGCGAAAGACTTGTCGCGTCGCGCAGTTCGGTCGTCCGCTTCGAATACGTCGCACCAATACATTGTTGGGCCTCCCCCGAAATTGGGAAAGAAGATCAAGGGGTCGATCGTGAATGACTCCCGGAGTGTTGGCTTCGGCCACATGACCTCGCCGCAGCGCAGACCGTAGCGATCGCCTCCAGCGTATAGACCAACGTGTGCTGGACCGATCCTTACGGACGCGCCAGCGCCCTTGCCCATGGTTGCCGTGAAAATGTCCGCGGCGTCACGGGCTCGATTGGCCCGATAGGGCGACGCACAACCGGCCATGGCGAGCATGAACAGAGCAGACGCGACACAGCGTAGCGCTGCCTTCATCTCATGCGTGCCCCATCTGCCCGCCGGTCTTTGGCCGATCACGGTTGTTTCCCTGCATGCAATCGCTACGCGCGGCGACGCCGGGATGCTCGTACAGCCCGATTGGGGCGTCAAGTGTCAGTCTGACGTACCCACGTTCGGCCGACATCGCTGCCCCCCACGCACGCGCTCCGTCATCCTGAGCGTAGCGAAGGATCTCCCGTAGCCAACGGCGGCCACGGCCATCTCCGAGGCCACGCGCGTCGATCGTTGCACCCCGCGCCGGGCGCGGTGGCACGCGACCATCCCGCCA
>CAYSLU010000119.1:0-13365 GCA_964431965.1 uncultured Verrucomicrobiota bacterium | reverse complement strand
CCCGCTACCGCGCCTGCCGCCCGCCGCCCGCCTCCCCACTGTCTGAATCGCAGGACGCCGCACTTGAACCTTGACTAAAACGGCCGAAATCCGTAGTTATTCGGCCTGTTAAACGATCTGGGAGGAACGTCTTTGGATTTGGATCTGATGCGTCACAGCGCGGCGCATGTCATGGCAGCCGCCGTGTGTCGCCTGTTCGAGAACGTCCGCTTGGACATCGGTCCGGCCACGGACTCCGGATTTTACTACGATTTCGACCTGCCCCACCGGCTCGCGCCTGAGGATTTCGCCGCAATCGAGCGGGAGATGGCCCGGATCGTCGCGGAAAACCGCCCGTTCGAGCGCATGGAGGTGAGCCGAGAGCAGGCCATCGCCATGCTCCGGGAGCGGGGCCAGACCTACAAGATCGAGCGCGTGGCCGACATTCCTGAAGGCGAATCGATCACCTTCTACACATGCGGCGATTTCATCGACCTATGTCGGGGGCCCCACCTCGCCTCGACCGGCGGGATCTCCGCGTTCAAGCTCCTTTCCGTGGCCGGATCCTACTACCGGGGCATCGAGACCAACCCGATGCTGCAGCGCGTGTATGGCACCGTGGCGGCCAACCAGGCGGAGCTCGACGCTCAGATCAAGCAGCTCGAGGAGGCCCAGAAGCGCGACCATCGGAAGCTCGGGCGCGAGCTGGACCTCTTCAGCGTCCATGAGGACGTGGGCCCGGGGCTCATCCACTGGCACCCCAAGGGCGCGCGGGTCCGATCCATCATTGAGGACTTCTGGCGCCAGGAGCACTTCCAGGGCGGCTACGACATCCTGTACACGCCGCACATCGGGCGCGCGGGCCTGTGGGAGACCAGCGGCCACCTCGGTTTCTACCGGGACAACATGTATGCGGCCATGGAGATCGACGAGAACGCGTACTTCATCAAGCCGATGAACTGCCCGTTCCACATCCAGATCTACCAGCAGCACAAGCGCTCGTACCGCGACCTGCCGCTGCGCTGGGCCGAGCTCGGCACCGTGTACCGCTACGAGAAGGCCGGCGTGCTCCACGGGCTCCTTCGGGTCCGCGGGTTCACGCAGGACGACGCCCACATCTTCTGCACGCCCGACCAGATCTTCGACGAGATCAAGCGCGTGCTGCGGTTCGCGCTGAGCATCTGGAAGGCGTTCGGCTTCACCTCCATCTCGGCCTACCTGGCCACCCGGCCCGAGAAGGCCGTCGGCGAGGCCGCGCGCTGGGAGCAGGCCACGGCATCACTCGAGGAGGCGCTCCGCAGCGAGGGCATCCGCTACGAGGTCGATGCCGGCGGCGGCGCCTTCTACGGTCCCAAGATCGACCTGAAGGTCAAGGACGCCATCGGCCGCGAGTGGCAGGTGAGCACCATCCAGTTCGACTTCAACATGCCCGAGCGGTTCAACCTGGCCTTTGTGGGCGCAGACGGCAAGGATCACCGCCCCTACATGGTTCACCGCGCGCTGCTCGGCAGCATCGAGCGGTTCTTCGGCATCCTGGTGGAGCACTACGCCGGGGCCTTCCCGCTCTGGCTCGCGCCCGAGCAGGTGCGCGTGCTGCCGCTCACCGAGAAACAGGCCGATTTCGCCCGCGGCGTCTGCGACCAGCTCGCGGCCGCGGGGTTCCGCGCCCGGGTCGACGACCGGTCCGAGAAGGTCGGCGCCCGCATCCGCGACGCCCAGATGGAAAAGGTCCCGTTCATGGTGATCGCGGGCCAGAAGGAAGTGGACGCCGGAACCGTATCCGTGCGCACCCGCTCCGGCGAGCAGAGCGTGAAGCCGCTTGCCGAACTCATCGACCAGCTTCGCCGGCAGGTAGCCGACAAGTCATAACTCAGGGCCCAAAAGGGCCGTAATCGCAGGAGGCCGCCATTCGTTCGTTCATCCGTACCAATGACAGGATCAGGGTGCCGCAAGTCCGCTGCATCGGCGCAGACGGCAACATGATTGGCGTCATGGCGACGTTCCAGGCCAAGACCCTCGCCCAGCAGAGCGGGCTTGACCTCGTTGAGATCTCGCCGAATGCGGAACCGCCCGTGTGCCGCATCATGGACTTCGGCAAGTTCCGGTACGAGCAGAGCCGCCGGGAAAAAGACGCCCGGAAGCACCAGGTCGGCTCGGCCATGAAGGAGATCAAGTTCCACTCGAACGTGGGCGACCACGACTACCAGACGAAGGTCAACCACATCCGCGGGTTCCTTGAGAAGGGCATCCGCGTCAAGTCGTCGCTCTACTTCCGGGGCCGCGAGAACGCGCACCGCGAACTCGGCTTCCAGCTCATGAACCGGGTGGTCAAGGACTGCCTCGATATGGCGGTCGTGGAAATGCCGCCGAAGTCGATGGGCAACTCGATCATCATGCTCCTGGGCCCCAAGCCCCAGAAGTCCCAGGGCAAGCCGGCCGCACCCGGGGCGCCAGCCGCGACGCTCCAGAATCAGCCGTTCGCAGCCGCCGTGCCGCCGCGTCCGCCTACGCCGCCGCCCGCTCCGGCCCCGGCGGCCCAGGCCGCTCCGGCCCCGGCGCCTTCGGCGCCGACGGCAAGCGCCCCGGCACCGGCCGCGGCGCCAGCCCAACCGCCACAGGGGCCGCAAGCCTAGCAAGGCCTCTCGCTCCCCGGGTCGGCGTGCCGCAGCCCGGGGAGCCTTCGCCTTAGCCGTCACGCAAACCGCTTTGCGTCGCCGTTCGGTCTGCAGTGCGTATCGGAACCCCGGAGTCCTCATGAAGCACACGTCGTCAGCCCCCGCATCCGTCGCGTCGGTCCGCTGGTCGTCCGGCCCTGCCCGCGGTCGGATCATTGTCCTGAACGGCGAACTGGGCGCGCTGCGCCCGGCTGCCGCCCGCGGAGGCGCGGCCGGAGCGTTCGCCATCGCCGGCTCCGGACCGGCCCGACTGGACATCTCGATCCGTGGCTCCCGCACGGCCCCGGGCGGGAACCCCACGATGATCCGCGTCGAGTCCGGCCGAGCCCCCTTCACCTTCCTGTTGCGCGACGTATCCCCCGCCCACCCCATCTGCATCGCAGAGTACGGGGTGGCCGTGACCGTCCCGGGCGACCCCCGGTCGTACGATGAGATCCTCGCCGACATCCGCCGCCTCGGACGGCCGTCGGTTCAAGCCCGGATCGATTCCGAGCCCGAGGAGACCTACGAAGCGGCGTGCGCGACAAACCGCAACCTGAACTGCCCGACCTGGCTCGGGCTCAGCCGCGACATGCGCATCTTCGAGGTCGGCTACAGCCCCACGATGGGCTACTGGGGCTACGTCCAGCCCCGCTACCACAGCACCCCTCAGACCCATTCGGAGATCGCGGACCACCCCGACACGCCCTACTCCGTCGGATTCGTGGTCGGGCCGGGCGCCTCGTGCCGGATCGACATCACGCGCCGGCTCGAAGACGGCGCTCTTCCGATCCTTCGCTCGATCCAGCGCGAGGACGACATCCACTACCACCTCACCGCATTCGCCACTCTGGAAACGCAGCCGCTCTCCGCCAAGGCGCTGCGCGGCTCCGAATGGCAGGCCTGCTATCCCAACACCGGCGGCAACATGCTCAAGCCGGAGGAGCGCGAGCGGATCAAGGGGCTGCTCGACGACGAGATGCGCCGCCGCGAGGAGGAGACCGTCTGCTGGCTCCGCGTCGAAGCCGTGAACGTCGGCACCGTGCCCCGATACGCCTGGTTCAAGGCGCCGCTGATCCAGTCCGCTCGCTGGGTGAAGACGACCTACGCCCCGGCCACCGGCTTCGGCGCGCTCGGCTCCGGCCGCGTGTTCGGCATCACCCGCCTGAACGGCCGCCCCGCGCCCCAGGAGGAGATGGCCGTCCTGATCCCGCCGGGCGGAACCGCCACGCTCGACATGCTGATCCCGCACCAGCCGATCGTGGCCGCCCGCGCGCGCAAGCTGGCGGCGCAGGACTTCACCGCACACCTCGACGCCTGCCGGGCGTTCTGGCGCGGCAAGCTCAAGAGCGCGGCGGCGATATCCGTGCCCGAGCCCGCCGTGGACGAGCGCATCCGGGCCGGCTTGCTGCACTGCGACGTCGTCGCGCTCGGCCGCGAGCCCCGCGGGAGCCTGCTGGCGACGATCGGCTGGTACTCGCCGATCGGTTCCGAGAGCTCCCCGATCATCCAGTTCTTCGACTCGATGGGCTGGCACTCGGTTGCCGAGCGCTCGCTCAACTTCTTCCTCGACCGCCAGCGCGCTGACGGGTTCATCCAGAACTTCGGCGGATACCAACTGGAGACCGGGCCCGCGCTCTGGAGCATGGGCGAGCACTTCCGGTATACGCGCGATACGGCGTGGGTCCGCCGGATCAAGCCGAAGCTGCTGAAGGCGTGCGCGTACCTGCTCGCCTGGCGGGAGCGCAACAAGCGCCGCGACCTTCGGGGGCGCGGCTACGGCCTGCTCGACGGGAAGGTGGCCGACCCGGAGGATTTCTTCCACTCGTTCATGCTGAACGGGCTCTCCTACCTGGGCATCCAGCGCACCGCCGAAATGCTCGAGGCGATCGCACCCGCCGAGTCCAAGCGGCTGGCGCGCGAAGCCCGCGCCTTCCGGGAGGACATCCGGACGGCGTTCTACGAGGCCATGTCTCGATCGCCGGTCATTCCGCTCGGCGACGGCACCTGGGTGCCCACCGTCCCGCCGTGGGCGGAGCACCCCGGCCCGCTGGCGCTCCACACGGATACGGACAAGTGGTTCACGCACGGCGCGTTCGGCGCTCGCGACTCCCTGATCGGCTCGCTCTACCTGGTGATCTCGGAGGTTCTCGAGCCCCACGAGCCCGGCACCACCTTCATGCTGAAGTCGCACCAGGAGCTGTTCACAGTCCGCAACGCGGGGCTCAGCCAGCCCTATTACTGCCGGCACGATCACCTCCACCTGGCACGCGGCGAGGTGAAGGCCTTCCTGAAGACCTACTACAACCAGTTCAGCGGGCTGCAGGACCGGCAGACCTACAGCTTCTGGGAGCACTACTTCCACGCCAGCCAGCACAAGACGCACGAGGAAGGATGGTTCCTCATGCAGACGCGCTGGATGCTGTACCGCGAGGATGGCGGCGCGCTCAGCCTGCTCCCCGGCATTCCCCGCCAGTGGCTCGAGTCCGGCAAGCGCATCGCGCTCGACCGCGTGGCCACGTACTTCGGCACCGCCTCGCTCGAGGTCGAGTCGCAGCTAGCCGAGGGCCTCGTCCGGGCGCGGATCGAGTGCGCCGGCTCGCGGCGCCCGAAGACCGTCCGGATCCGGATTCCGCACCCGGAGGGTCGGATCCCGAAGGCCGTCGAGGGCGGGCGCTACGACCCGGCCACCGAGAGCGTGACGATCGCTCCCTTCTCCGGACAGGCCCGGGTTGTGCTACACTTCTAGCCTACCGAGACATGGAGAACCGCTCGTGAAGACGCAAGAAGGCCCCGCCCGTCCGACCGAATCAGTCGCACCGCCCGCGCCGCCGGCCGCCCGGGCCGTCGAGTTCCGCATGCCCCGCTGGGTGTTCGCGCTCGTGCTTCTGACGCTCGTCGTACCGTGGGGAGTCGCCGGCTACCTGCTCGGGATGCCGAGAGTCCGGCTCTTCTTCGACCGGCACGCCCATCTGCCCCGCCGCAGCGATGCCGGGGCCGCGGTCGCACGGGTGTTCATGGCCGATCCGGGGCCATGGGGCGAGATCGAACTCACCCGCATGGACATCGAGCCGCCGGATCCGTTCGTAAAGGTGCCCGACCAGCAAGCGCCCACGACGTGGCACTTTACCGGTTACACCCCCGAGCGGCTCGAGGCGCTGATCCGGTCGCTCGGACTGAAATCGGACGAGCAGGCCAAGCTGCTCAATCGCTCGAGCTGGGTATCCACCGACACCGAAATCGCCATGGTCCCCGGGGATCGGTTCATCGAAGGCATCGGCGCCGCACCCCGGGAACGCCTCTACGCGGCGCTGGCGGCAGCCGGCGGCAATCCGTCCCATGAGAAGCCGTTCTACTTCAACCCGAACTTCCTCGACGAGCGCTTCGAGAACTGCAACCTGACACCCGAGACCATTCACACCATCCGCCGCATGATCTACCCCCGGGGCAACGTCATGCTCTTTGCCGATCTCACGGCCGCCCTGAACCTGACCCCGGATCCGGGCGAGCGCCTGCGCATGATCAAGACCCTGTCACGAAAGACAGCGCTCGTGGGCCGCCTGCTGGTCACCCCGACGACCGACGTCCGGAGCCTGGTCGATTACTGGGGCGCCGCCGGGCGCGCCAAGGATATCGAACCGCTGCTCACCTCCCTGGCGCGCGTCCCCGGGGGGTGCGCCATCGACATCGTGCATCTCATGTCGCAGTTCGCCCGCCAGCGCATCTATACCTATCCGTACCCGTCCGAGGATCAGATCGTCTCGCGCGAGGACTGCCACTGGACCGCGCTGAACTTCTTCCTACCCACGCCGGACCCCGATCTGACCGATGCCCAGCACGTGATGCAGCGCATCCAGCAGGACTACTATCCCCTTCCGGGCGACCCGCGCTACGGCGACGTCATGTTCTTCATGAAGCCCAGCGGCGAGGTGGCGCACTCGGCTGTCTATATCGCCGAGCAGGTCGTGTTCACGAAGAACGGCGCCACGCCGGATCAGCCGTGGATCCTGATGTCCCTGCCCTATCTTCACGACTGCTACAACGCCTTCCAGCCCACAAACCAACCCCTGCAGATCGTGTATTACCGCAAGAAGGACCGGTAGGCCCGCCGGCCGAAGGCTGAAGCCGACCGGTCCGAAGGAGCGCCATGAGCCAGACGTATCGAATTGACGGAGTCTCCACGCCGTTCCAGCCGGAGAACGCGCTGGATCCGGCCGCGTGGGCCAGGGCCGGGATCGCCCGCATCGCCCACTACCCGTGGTACCGGGCGGGCGACCGGCAGGATACGGAGGTGCGCCTGCTGCACGATCCGGAGGCCCTGCACGTGCTGTTCGTGGCGACCGACCGGCATATCTCCGCCCAGCCACGCGAACTCAACGGCCCCGTCTGCGTCGATTCCTGCGTCGAGTTCTTCGCCAACCCGTGGCCGGACGACGGGCTCAGCTACTTCAACCTCGAGATCAACTGCTGCGGAGCGGTCCACTTCGGATTCGGCCCGCACATGATGCAGCGCTGGCTCGCCACGCCCGCACAGGCGGCGCGACTGACGGTCCGTACGACCTTCTCCGGGCCGGCCAAGGACGAGTGCCCCAGCGACCGGGAGTGGCGCGTCTACGCGCGGCTGCCGCTGGACCTGCTCCAGGAATTCTGCGCGCGACGCCTCGCCTTCAGCGGACGCTGGTCCGGCAACTTCTACCGCTGCGGCGGCAAGACCGATCCGCAGTATGCCTGCTGGAACCCGATCGCCTGGGAGCGTCCCAACTTCCACCGACCGGAGCAGTTCGGGGATCTGATGTTCTCCTGAGCCTGCGTCGGGGCCTTCGCCGCTCACCCCCCCCCAACAGGTCACGCCTCTGGAGTTCGTCCGCCGCGGCGCCTCTCTCCGGCCAAAGGAGAAAGGAGCGGTTGGACCGCTCAGCACTTCAGGAACCGGTCGAGCCACGCCAGGGCGACCGGCCACACCCGCTGCGTCCATTCGCCCGCCGGGCTGTAGACGAAGCCGTGCCCCGACCCCGGCGTGGGCATGAACTCCACCGGCCGCGCCGCAGCCATGAGAGCCGTCGCGAAGCGGATCGACTGCTCGTACGGTACGCTCGCATCGTCGGGCGCATGGACCAGCAAAGTCGGCGCTGACTGTGCGTCCACAAAGCGCAGCGGCGAGGCATCGGCCCACGCGTCCGGCTTCTCCTCGTGCGTGCCCCCGATAAACGTCACGCATGCCTTGCTGATCGGGTGCGTCCCCAGAGACGGCAGATCATGCAGCCCATGGACGTCGACGACGCATTGGACTCGACTGGACAGGCCGGCCAGATCCGGATCCGAGTCGTCGCGTGTCTCCCGCACGCCGAGACAGGCCACCAGATGCCCCCCCGCGGACGAGCCGAACGCGCCAACCCGAGTCGGGTCGAGGTTCAACTCCGCAGCGTGCTTCCGGAACCAGCGCACCCCCCTCTGGCAGTCGTCGAGCGCCGCAGGGTACTTCGCCACGCCCGTCAGACGATAGCCGATCGAGATCGCGACATAGCCGGCCGCCGCCGCCTGCTCGGCGTGCCAGCGGAATTGCGTCCGGTTGCCGCCACCCCAGCCGCCGCCGTGGACGAAAACCACTCCCGGCCTCGGACCCGGCCCGCTGTCGGCGGGACGGTAAACGTCCAGCATCAGATCGTGCGCCCCCGACTTCCCGAACACCGTCGTCCACCGGCCGTCTTCGGTCTGGATCAGGTCCATCGGTCACCTCGCTCCTGCTGGCCCGCACGCTCCGACGCTAACGCCTCGCCGCCCGACCAGACGGGCCGGCCTGCTTCTGCTTGACCATCTGGGCGTACGTGTCGAAACCTTCCCGCGTTCCGATCATCTGCACGCCGACGGGCATGCCGTCCTTCTGTACCAGGCATCGGATAACCGCCTCCGTCGCGCCCTCGAGGAGGTGCTCCTCGCAGCCGTCGCCGCCCGGTTGGCCGATCGCGTAGATCTCAAAATCTCCGCTCTTGAACATGAGCGGAAGGGATTCCGGCGCATACGCGTGTCGCGCCTCAGGCCGGTCCGCGGCCCCCGCATTCGCTCCGGCGATCCGCCCCTGCAGCATCGCCTCCCGCACCGAGCAGCGCGTCACCCCCTGGAACTGGATCGCATCGCCGGCGGCGTACCAGCCCGGCGCCGACGTCTCCAGGTACTCGCTCACCACAATCCCGCGCCCGGAGGCCAGGCCCGCCGCCTTGGCGAGCAGCGCGTCTGGACGCGCGCCGATCGAGACCAGGCACAGCTCGGCCGTCAGTTCACGCCCGGTGGTCAGGGTCAGCCGGACCGCGTCTCCATCCGCCGGCGCCGCGCTTGCCACGCCCTCGCCCAGCGACACCTCGATCCCGCGCTCCCGGAGCCGGCGGAGCAGGATGGAGGACGCGCGCGCCCCGAACTGCGCCGGCATCATCCGCTCCATCAGTTCGATGATCCGCACCTGCATCCCCGCGTCCACGCCGCGGAGCGCCGCCTCAACCCCCAGAATGCCGCCGCCGACAACGACCAACCGCCCGCCCGCCTTCACCCGCGCCCGGATCAAATCGGCGTGGGCCACACTCCACAGCGGCAGCACCCCGGGGACGCCGCCCGTCGCAAACGGCGGCAGGATCGGCTCTGCCCCGCAAGCCAGAACAACGGCATCGAACCGATGCTCCCCGAGATCGGTCCGGACGATCCGGCCGCCGGGATCCACCGACACCACCCGGGCACCCAGTCGCAGGTCGATGCCCTGGGTGACGTACCACTCGGCTGGCTGCATCTGGATCGAGCGGAACTCGGCCTGGCCAAAGGCCAGCGCCACCAGCCGGGGCCGGTAGTATGGAACGACCCGCTCCGAGGAGAAGACCTGAACGTCCGCCCCGGCCGTCCGGGCCGCCTTCGCCGCCTCGATTCCCGCGTGCCCCGCCCCAATGACGCCAATTCGCATTCCGCGCTCCTGTTCCGGCCCGCTCTCCACCCCGAACTGCCGGCGAGTATACGGGAACCGCGTCCCTCCAGGCAATGGTTGCAGACCGCTTCGCCGGGAAGCGCGCGGCCATCGCCGGCTGACGCGATTGCGGCTTGCGGCGCGTGGCGCCCGGCCAGCCCTCCGTGGTCGCCGGAAGCCTGCCACCGGTCGGGCATCGCCCCCCCCCGTACCGGGCGGATCCGCGAGCACGATCCGCGGACGCCGGCGATGCTCGCACCGCGCTTTCCATGCTTGCCGCCGGCTGCCCGACTATGATTCAATCTGCACGTTTGG
Organism: uncultured Verrucomicrobiota bacterium; assembly: GCA_964431965.1. Classification (GTDB taxonomy): domain Bacteria; phylum Verrucomicrobiota; class Kiritimatiellia; order CAIKKV01; family CAYSLU01; genus CAYSLU01. The sequence goes on along the minus strand of CAYSLU010000119.1, from coordinate 3,474 downwards.
GATCGGATTTGATCGTTCATGAAGTCACCCGACACACGCGACCTGGCGCCGGAGCGGCTGGAAAAGGTGCGCCGCATCCTGGCCGGCCAGCGCGTGGTCAGCGTCTCGCACCTCCAGCGCGAGCTCGGCATCTCGGCGGCCACAGCCCGCCGCGACCTGCTGCAGCTCGCGGCGCTCGGAGAAGTCCGCCGCGTGCACGGCGGCGCCATGCGCATCGGCAGCCGGCTCGAGGAGCCCCTGTTCGACAACAAGGAGAGCGTGGCCGCGGACGAGAAGCAGCGCATCGCCCGCGCGGCCTTCGCGCTGATCGCCCCGAACGCCTGCGTCTACCTCGACGGCGGCAGCACCGTGCTGGCGCTGGCGCGCCTGCTCCGGGACCAGGCCGGGCTCTCGGTGGTCACCAACTCCCTGCGCGTCGCGATGGAGCTCGCGAGCGAGGGCCCGCGGCTGATCCTGGTCGGCGGCGAACTCCGCCGGCTGAGCCAGACCTTCGTCGGCCCCATCACGCGGCATACGATCGATCCCCTGCATTTCGACATCGCGTTCATGGGCACCATCGGCGTCACGCGGGAAGCCGGACTGACGACGACGGACCACCAGGAGGCGTTCACGAAGAGCCTCGTGATCGCCCACGCGCAGCAGGTCGTCCTGCTGGCGGACAGCGCGAAGGCCGGCCGGGTGTCGTTCGCGCGCTTCGGCGCGGCGTCCGACGTCCACTGCCTCATCACGGACTCGGGCATCAACGCCCGGACGGCGCGGGAAATCCGGCGCAGCGGAGTCAAGATTGTGACGGTGTAGCAAACGCACGAGGAAAAGGACACATGCCCAACTACCTGAGCAACGGCCGGCCGGACTTTACTCCGGGAACCATCTCCTGCGGCAAGATCCCGATGTTCCAGTTCGCCGGGAACCTGAAGGGCCTGCTGAAGGCCAAGACCCTCACCCGCGACGACGTCGTCCTCATGCTCGAGGACATGCTGACGGTCCGCGAGTTCGAGGAGATGATCGTCAAGCTGCGCGCGAACGCCTATGAGCCGTGCGCGGGCTACAACTACCGGGGCCCCACGCACGTCTCGATCGGCCAGGAGGCGACGGCCGTCGGCGCCAGCCACGGCATCGCCCCGGAGGACTACATCACGTCCACCCACCGCGGCCATGGCGACAGCATCGCGAAGGGCTGCGCGGCCATCCGCGCCCTGAGCGACGAGCGGCTGAAGACGCGCGTCCCGGATGCCAGGGCGAAGAACCGGGCGGAGCTGATCGACATCGCGATGGAAGACCATGTCTTCCGGACGATCGCCGAGCTCTTCGGCAAGGAAGAGGGCTACTGCCGCGGGCGCGGCGGCGGCATGCACATCGCGGACTTCACCCTCGGGCACCTCGGCGCCAACGCGATCGTCGGCGGCGGCGTGCCGATCTGCACCGGCGCGGCCATGGCCGCCCGCTATCTGCGCAACGGCCGCGTCGCCTGCTGCTTCGCCGGCGATGGCGCTTACGCGAACGGAATTGTCCTCGAAAGCCTGAACTGGGCGGCGCAGAAGCAGTTCACGAACAAGCTGGCCAAGGACCACAAGTTCGGAATCCCGATCATCTACCTGATCGTGAACAACCACTACGGCATGACGGGCCGCGGGGACGAGGAGGTCTTCGGAGTCACCCGCCTCGCGCGGCGCGCCGCCGGCTTCGCCGACAACAACATGCACGCCGAGGTCGTGAACGGCATGGACGTGCTCGCCGTGCACGACGCCATCGGGCGCGCGGCCGAGGGCTGCCGCACGGGCCAGGGCCCCTACTTGATCGAGGCCGACACCTACCGCTACTACGGTCACTCGCTGACCGACCCGCGCAACGAGTACCGCACGAAGGAGGAGGAGGAGGCGTGGAAGGCCGTCGACCCCATCCAGACGCTCACGCAGCAGATCCTGGACGCCGGCGTGCTCACCCGGAAGGGCCTGGACGCGCTGATCCGCAAGGTGCAGGAGCGCAACGCCCGCGCCGCGGTCAAGGCGGCAGCGGCGCCCGAGCCCGATCCCGCGGACGTAATCCGGTACATGTACACGGACACGAAGGCCGACGTGGTGCCCGAGGTCAACCGGAAGGTGACCGTCGTCAAGGAGCTGCCGGCGATCAAGCGCACCGACGGTGAGCTGAACTACCGGGATGCGCTCAAGGAGGCCCTGGTTCAGGAGATGATGCGCGACAACCGCGTGGTCTTCTACGGCGAGGACGTGGCGGACTACGGCGGAGCCTTCAAGGTCACCAAGGGCCTGCTGGAAGCCTTCGGCCGGGAGCGCGTGTTCAACACGCCGATCTCCGAGGCCGCCATCTGCAGCACGGCCGTCGGCGCGGCGATGGTCGGCCTGCGGCCCGTCATCGAGCTCATGTACATGGACTTCGCGCTCATGGCCTCGGACGCCATCAGCAACCAGGCGTCGAAGTGGCACTACATGTCGGGCGCCAAGGCCGAGATTCCGCTGGTCCTCCGCGCGTCGGTGGGCGGAGGCAAGGGCTACGGTGGCCAGCACTCGCAGACGCTCGAGTCCATGTTCGCGCACATCCCCGGGATCTACGTGGTCTACCCGTCCACGCCGTACGACGCCAAGGGGATGCTGAAGAGCGCGATCCGGGACAACAACCCGATCATGTTCGTCGAGTCCCAGCTGCTCTACGGCGTGAAGGGGCCCGTCCCCGAGGACGACTACCTGGTTCCCCTCGGAGTCGCGGACGTGAAGCGCGAGGGCAAGGACCTGACGATCGTATCGTGGGGGCCGACGGTGCCCGACGCCCTGACCGCAGCGGACAAGCTCCAGTCCGAGGCCGGCGCGAGCGTGGAGGTGATCGACATCCGCTCGCTCGTCCCGCTCGACATGGAGACGATCCTGCGGTCCGTAAAGAAGACCGGCCGCTGCATCGTAGCCAGCCAGTGCGTGAGCATCGGCAGCTTCACCGGCGAAATCGCGTCCCGGATCATGTCCGAGGCGTTCGACTACCTGGACGCCCCCGTGCTGCGCATCGGCGCCAAGGACGGCATCGCACCGCAGTCCCACATCCTCGAGGCGGCGTTCCTGCCGAACGCGAACGATATCGTCGCGGCGGCGAAGCGCATCCTGTAAGCCGGAGACGCATCCATGGCCCAGATCATCACCATGCCGAAGTTCGGCCAGACGGCCGAGGAGTCCACGATCGTCAAGTGGCACAAGAAGGAGGGTGACGCCGTCCGCAAGGGCGAAGTCATCTACGAGATCGAGACCGATAAGGCGGTCCTGGAGGTGGAGAGCTACCAGGACGGAACGCTCCTCAAGATCCTCGTGGCCGAGGGCCAGACGGTACCCGTACAGGCGCCCGTGGCGATCATCGGAAAACCGGGAGAGCCTCTGCCGGCCCTGCCGGCGCCGGCCGCAGCGGCCCCGAAGGCACCGGTCGCTCCCGCCGCGACGTCCAAGCCGGCGCCCGCGCCCGCTGCCGCCGCCCGAG
>CAYSLU010000118.1:0-13448 GCA_964431965.1 uncultured Verrucomicrobiota bacterium | reverse complement strand
ACGGTTTTCGGGGGCGGAAACGAGACGTAACGGCACTTACCGCACGGAGGACGCTTGTTGCCATCGGCCGCGACCCCGCTTTGCTCCAGTCGCCCATGCCACACGCTTACGCGTGCGGCTACAGCAGAGCATCGACCAGCGGGGCTCCGTATGTCGAAGTTCAGAGGCACACACGCGGAAGGCGGGGGCGATCGACAGGTGGCATGTCCTTCCCGCCGTGAATGTGCTCCCGAGTCTGTGTTCAGTCTCCCTCACGCTCCGCGATCTCTGTGTCTCTGTGGTGGACTTCCGGACTTCACCGCGGTGACGCGGAGAACGCGGAGGCAGATCAGAGGGGGAATGGCCGCAAAGAGACATGCGGAGCGCAGGTGGTATGGCCTCGTCAGGGCCTGGTCGCTTTCTCAGCCACCCGCTCACGCGCGCGGCTACTACGGAGGGACTGCGTCGGGGCGGGCGTTGCAGGGGGGGCGGGATGTGTTAGGATTCGGCCCGTTTTGCGAGTGATCCAACGAACCCCCGATGTGGACGACCATGAGCCTCCAGCCCGAAGCGATTACCTGTGCGATTCTCCCCGCCGTTCCGGATCGCAGCGCCGGAAAGCCGGCGCGTTGCGCCGTGGCAACACGCGACGACCGGGTCTGTCTGTCAAACGCGTTCCTCTCCGTCGAGATCGGCCGCCGGAGCGGCGTCGTCGAGCGCGTGACGAACCGGCTGTCCGGCGCGGTGCTCGAGGTCGGGGGCGACCGCTTCGGCTTTGCGGCCGAGGGGTGCGAATGGTTCGCGCAGGCAGGTGAAGCCCAGGCGTTCCAGCTGACCCGGCACTCCTCGCGCGGGACGGCCAGCGTGACGCTTTCGCTGCGCGTCGGGGGCGCCCGGGTGGCGGCGGTGTACCGCCTCGGCGCGGCTGACTTCTGGGTGGAGCGGCGTCTTTCCATCAGCCGGCCGGCCGGGCTCAGGCTGAGCCGTCTCGACTACGGCCGGATGGACGTTCCGGGGGCGGACGTGCGCGTGCTGCCGCTCGGGCGATTTGACCGGCCGCGGCTCGCGTGCCGGGATGGGGCCGGGCTGTTCGCCGGAGTGGGGTGGTGGTTCTACCAGGTTGATGCCGGCGGCGTGTACCGCAACGCCGACATGGGATTCGAGGCCGGCCGGGAGTTCTGCTCCGAGCCATGGTACGTGGGCGTCTTCGCGGCGGAGTCCGGCGAGCCGTACCCCGGCTGGCTTTGGTACCGGCACTTCCTCGAACGCCGGAAGATGGCACATGACCGTCAGGCGTGCTGGAGCTACTGGAACCTGGGCTGGGGGCAGTGGGGTATCGACGTCGATAACCCGCTGGCCGTCGCCTATCTCGAGTTCGCCCGGGACCTGGGAATCCGTCAGGTCGCGTTCGGCAGCGGCGCCTACGGCAAGGGCGCGGCCAGCTACGTCCGGCTGGCGCAGGAGTCCGAAAGCGTTCGCCGCACGCTGAAGGCCGCCCGCCGGCTGGGCGTGGTGGCCGGCTTTCTGGACAAGGGCAGCCCGGCGGAGATATGGGGTGACGAGGCCGTGGTCGCCGGGCGGTTCGAGACGCTCGAGGCGGCCCGGAAGGCCGGCTACGGGGCGTACCATTTCGACTTCTTTGCCACGCCCGACACGTACGTGGCGCACGAGCGGGTGAGCCGCTACTTCCGCGCGTGCCGCGAGACGCTCGACTACACGGAGTGCCACCTCGGCATGGCGCTTTATGGACCGCAGTTCCAGCGCGAGGTGGTGCTGAACCATCCGACCGATACGCACGGCTTCGACATCGGTCCGTTCGGGAGCGACTGGGCGACATTCCTCAGTTTCCGGCATAGCCGCGCGCGATGGCAGACGGAGTACGACTACCTGATGCCGGAGTTCGGGCTGTACTACTTCGTCACGCACTATCTCAACCCGGCCGGCGAGCCGCGCCACTACTGCGACCCCGAGCCGCAACAGTTCCTCTGCCGCGTTCCCGCCTTTACGGGGCTGTCGTTCAACTTCCACGACGCGCTGTCATACCGGACCGCCCTGGCGGCGTCCTCGGCCTTCTCACCGCACACCGTGTTCGGGCATCTCGACCTCACGATGCCCGACGCGGACATCGCCTTCACGCGCGACTGGCTGCGCTGGGTGCGCCGGAACGCCGCCCAGCTTCGCCTGGGGCGCGTGTGCGTCGAGACGCCGGAGTACGCGGTCGTGAGCAAGCTCGTCCGCGGGCGCGGGGTGGTCTACGTGCTCAACTATGGCGCCGGCCGCAGGCGGTTTGCCCTGACGCTGGGTGAGGCGCCGGCCCGCGTGCGGGTGGTGTGGCCGAGCCGGGGAGCGGTCACCAAGGTCGCGGCGGGCGGGGCGATCGCGGTCGAGGTGGCGAGCGAGAGCATCGTCATGCTGGACGTCAACGGCGGGCTGCTCAGCCTGCCCCCGTGCGGCGACGGCAAGGTGACGGTCGATGTGGCCCAGTGGCAGGCGGGCGAGCGAAGCGTGGCGCGCGTGGCGGTCCCGCACGTGGCCGGCCCGCCGTCGAATCCGCTGCTGCCGGCGGAGCTGTCCAGCTTCGATCAGCGCGGGTTCTCGGCGTACCCGCTGAAGATCGAGGACGGCCGCCTGCCGGAGGCCTTCCGCGCGGCCTGCGGGTTCCGCGACGATCGGCACGTAGCGACCGGGCGGTTCGCGCCATGGGCATACGCGGACCGGTGGTGGCTGGTGTGGCGGCCCGTGCAGCCGGTTGCGATGCGCGGGCCCTTCCCGGCCGTGACCATGAATGGGATCGCCCTGACGCTGGTCCCGCGCGTGAACTACCGGGCGCAGACGGTCGAGGAGTGGGAATGCCCCGTCCTGTTCGCGGACGCGACACCGGCGTGTCGCCCGGGCGGGGAGAACGAGATCTCGGTTTCCGGGCTCGCGGCGGACCAACCCGGGAGCTGGTATCTGATACGCGGGGCCTAGTATGTCGTTCGGCAGATGATTAGGCACAGACGCGGATGTATCGGTCATTCCGAGCGGAGCGAGGAATCTCGGGTTGATCGCATGGCACGAGATCCTTCGCTCTGCTCAGGATGACATTTACTTAGCAGGTTCATTTTCGGCGCAGCACGCTTGAGATTCCAACCAGGCCGGGCGGAGGAGAACGCATGAAGGCATTGGCTCAGATCGACCTGTTTCGCGAGGCGGGCGCCGCGGCGGAGGGCTGCTTCTTCCGCGCGCGCGACAACTACTCGCTTTCCGACAAGCGGCGGTGCCGGCGCGTCGGCCCGGGGCAAGCGGTGGAGTTCGAGTTCCGCGTCGAGCCGGACCATCTGGCCGCCGGCACGGCCGAGGTCGTGTTCTCGGGCATGCTGGAGGTGTTCGACAGCCATGCGTACGTCTGGCGCTTCATCAACTCCGTGATCGAGGTGCAGGTCAACGGGGCGACCGTGTTCGACGGGCTCATCCACTGGCGCAGCCACGAGGAGACCGCGTCGTACTGGCCGACGTTCGACTTCTCCTTCGACGCGAAGATGCTACGCCCCGGGGCGAACCGAGTGCGGCTGGTGAACAAGACCACGCGCCCGGCGCTGGGCGAGTTCTTCGATCCGGAGCTCCTGAAGTCGTTTTCCGAGTCCGAGGCGGTGCGCAAGCTGGCGACGCTGTACCTGTCCGGGCTGGAGGTGAACCATGTGGCGGAGCCGCCGGCTTTCCCCCGGCTCGGAGGGGTGCCGTCGAGCGCGATCGCCGGGCGCCCGTTCATCGTCGAGGTCAACGCGGGGCCCGGCGAGCAGGCGGTGGCCGTGCGAGCTGCGGAAGGCGCGCGGGTGATCCCGCTTGGCGCGGCGCTGGAGTTCGGGTGCTGGCGCAGCCTGTTTGAGGTGGTGCCGCTCGAAGCCGGGGTGGCGGTTCGGGCTGTCCTGGCGGCCGGGGGGCGGGAGCTGGAGGTTGGAGTGCCTCGCGTCTACGCGGCGCAGGGCGCCGCCGACCTCATCACGGGCCCGGGCGCGGAGACGACGTACTGGCACCAGCTGAAGCCGGCGGTGATGGAGTGCTTTGAGCTTGGGGCCGGCAACTGCGTTCGCATGTCGATCGACGACTTCCTCAACAACTGTCACCACATCCCCGTCGAGAAGTGGATTCCGCTCATTGCCTACCTGGTGCGGCGGCGTCATTACTATGCGCTTCAGCGGCTGCGCGTGCCGCCGTACAGCAGGATCCAGCACCAGGAGCTGGGGCAGCTGGCCGACATGGGCGGCCCGCTGTTCGCCGGCGTGGCCGTGCCGGAGCCGATCAACCGCATGCCGCCTCAGCCCGACGGGGATCTGGCCCGGCGCCAGGCGAAGTACCTCGAGGTGTTCGAGGCGGAGATGGCCAGGTACCGGCTGCCCGGCCACCGACTCGTGACATTCGACTCCGCCGGGGGCATGTGCGGGCACTACTACCGGCTCGGGCTCGACGTGCAGGTCAGCGAGATCGGGCCCGCGTGCAACGTGACGGAGGAGATCTGCGCCCGCGGCGCGGCCACGGCGTACGGCAAGCCGTGGGGCGTCGCCTGCGCGATGCACTGGTACTGCGGGCAGGGCGCGAGCTACGCGTGCGATGAGAGTCGCGTGCGGCTGACGCGGCAGATCATGGCGTCATCGTACCTGGCCGGGGCGCGCCAGATCGTGTGGGAAGGCGGCATGTTCGATAACCTGCCAGTCTACAACTTCGTGCTGTCGGAGGAGAGCTGGCGGGACTACGGGCGCCGCTACGCGCACCCGGTGCTTCGCGAGCTGCGCGGCTGCTTCCGGGAGCTGCTGGACGTGCACCGCGCGCAGCAGCTCCCGTCCCCGCGCGTCCGGCATGGCGTGATCCGCGGCGTGAACGACCTGTTCAGGGGCACGTACGTGTCCGATATGAAGCTCGGAGACATGTCGGTTGCGCGGGCCTGGACGCTGCTCAAGGTGTACCTGCCGCACTTCAGCTTCGGGCGGCACGGGACGGACCATGGCCGGCCGCACCGGCGCTGGTACTCCGCGACGCCGCTCGGCGCGGTGGACGTGGTGCCGGCCGAAGCGGGCGGCGAGCATTTCGGGCGGTACGCGATGCTCTCGCTCGTCGGATGGAACACGATGAACGAGGGCTTGCACGCGAAGCTCGTCGAGTATGTGCGCGGCGGCGGAACGCTCTTCCTGTCGCTTCCGCATCTCGTGACCGACACCGCGCAGGCGCTGGAGTGGTCGTTCTTCCGCGGCGGCGATCTCCGGGAGCTGTGCGGCGCCCGCGTGTCGGACCTGGGGGGGCGGATCGAGGAGGTCCGCATGCTGGACGGCACGTTCTCGAAGCACCTGCCGGATCGGTTCACGCTGTCGGAGAAGAACCCGCTGTTCGTGGAAGACTTCGACGAGCTGTACCCGGTGTTCAACATGGACACCACCTACTTCGGCGGTGCGCTGACGGTGGACGACGGAGAGCCGCTGGCGGTGTCGCAGCGTGGCGAGCCGGTGCTGATCCGGAAGCGAATCGGGGCGGGCGAGGTGTACCTGCTGAACTCGTGGTGGCATCCGGGGCGCGGGCGCCTGCTTCCGCTGGCCGAGGGAATCATGCGCACGCTGGCCGAGCGGGTGCCGGCCGAAGTCGTGCTGGAAGATCCCGGGCAGCGGGTGGCGTGGTTCGAGTATCCGTCGGCGGGCTTCACGCGCTATCTCTTCCTCAACACGGACTGGACGCGGCCGGACGCCGTCGATGCGGCCGCGCGGATCGGCGGGGTCCGCATCCCGCTGCGCCTCGAGCCGGGGCGGCCGCTTGTCCTGGCGTCCGACGGGCGGACGCACGTGGAGATCGGGGACCCCTGCGTCCAGGTGACCGACTGGCGGCGGGGGGGCAGCGGGCTGAGCGTGCGGCTGGTTCCGGCGTCCGCTGCGAGCGCGGTGCGCGTCCACGGCGATGGCGCATCGGTTCGGTTCTCGTGAGCGGGCATCCGTTCGGGGCGGCACGACTCGGAGGGCAGGCGAAGTGACGAGAGTGCTGATGCTGGTGACGGCGGGCGCCGTGCTGGTGCTGGTCGGCATGCTGGGTGCGGCGGCGGCTGTCCGGCGCTCGGCCAGCGGTCGAACCTATTCCGATACGGCGGTCACTCCCCGGCGGCCGGTCGGCGTGGTGCTCGGGTGCGGCCCGCGGCTTTCCAACGGGCGGCCCAACCTGTACTTCCGGTACCGCATCGAGGCGGCGGTGTCGCTGTTCCGAGCCGGGAAGGTGGAGTACCTGCTCGTCAGCGGCGACAACCACTGCCGGGGATATGACGAACCGACGGAGATGCGCGATAGCCTGGTTCGGGCCGGCGTTCCGGCGGATCGGATTTGCTGCGACTACGCCGGCTTTCGGACGCTCGATTCGATCGTGCGCGCGCGGGAAGTGTTCGGGCAGTCGAGCATCACGGTCATCTCCCAGGGATTTCACAACCAGCGCGCCATCTACCTGGCCCGGCACCGGGGGCTGGATGCCATTGGGTTCAACGCCCGCGACGTGAGCGGGCGCGGCGGGCTGCGCACGGCCTGGCGGGAGCAGCTCGCGCGGATCCGGACCGTGCTGGACGTCCACGTGCTGAGAACCCGGCCGCGCTTTCTGGGGCCGAGGGTGGATGTCGCCGACGCGGCCAGCCGGCAAGAGGCGGGTGCGCCAGCTCGCGGAGGGTGAGGAGGAGGGTGGCCCCTCAGGCCAGCCGGCCCACCGTGGCCCGCTGTTCGCGCTGCGCTCTACTCGGTCTGCCCGGCGGGCGGCGGGGCGTCGATCAGGGTGGCGCGGATGACGAGGGTCTTCTCTCCGATGTTCGCCACTTCCTGCTCCTGGCCGGGCTTCAGCGCCACGCTGGACGAGACTCCGTATGCGGCCTCGGCGCCATCTCCCTCGTAGACGAGATGCATCTGATAGGTCATGAACACGCGTCCGTCATCCAGGATCTGGACATTGCCCGAGGTCTGCAGCTCGATGGTGCTCTCCGGCCGCTTGTACCGCACGCTCGTGCCAAAGGCGGGCGAAGCGGTGACGACATACGTGCCGTGGTCGTTCTCGCCGAGCGGCAGCAGCTTGAAGTCGAGTTTGACGTTTCGCGGCAGAAAGGGGGCCTCGGGCACCGGGGGCTTGGCCGGGGGTGGGGGAGGAGGAGCGTCCTGAGCGGCGGCTCCATGGGCGATCAACGCGGCCAGTCCGACGCACAGCAGCAATTTCTTCATGGGGTCAACCCTCTCCTTCGAAGTCCAGTCCTCCAACGCCGGCCGCATCATATGGGGCTGCGGGGGAGAGTAAAGGGGAAACGAAGCCCGGCAGCAGGGATGCCGCGCTTGTTCCAGCCGCCCGGTGCCCCCTGCTGCGGCCGCTCTCGGAACCCGGTTTCCGTCAGTCCTTTCACTGAAGGCCAGACTGCAGGGAGTGGCCACTGGAGGGGCGCGTTCCAGCGGGTCCGCCGGGTGGTGTGCAGGAAGTCGCACTGTGGCCTCAGAACGGCCTGAAGGCCGCACTACAAACGCCGGAGCCGGCCAATTCGTTGTTTGTAGTGCGGGCTTCAGCCCGTAGTCCGGGTGGTGCGCCGGCCATGCTGTGAGTTGCCGGGTGCTGTGCGTTGCGCATGGCGCCGAATCCGCGCGGGTACTCAGACGAGATGGGGGGCGGTTCGCGGCTTGATTTTCCTGGCGTGCCGTACCACGATGGCATCGATGAGACAAACTAAGGGCAGATCCCGTTTCAGACCAGCCGGTCCCATCCTTGCTGCCACTGCGGCATTTCTTTCCCTTCTGAGCGCCGCCTCCGGCGCGACGATCACGTGGAAGGCGGGCACCACTGGCGACTGGGCTGCCGCCGGGAACTGGGTTGGCGAATCGGTGCCCGGCGACGGCGATCGCGTGGAGATCACGAACAGCGGCTCCGGTGTCCTGCTCTCCAGTTCCTCCTCGAACCTGAGCTCCCTGCTCCTCAGCCAGACCCTGACGTTCACCAATTGGAACACAGTGCTGCGGGCCTCCAGCGTCACCGTCCTGGCTGGCGGTCAGATGAGAGTGGCCGCATGGTCCACGAACGGGGTGCAGTCCAACAATCTCTACGTCTCCTGCGGCACGCTGTCGGTCTCGAACGGGGCGGCGATCAACGCCACGGCTCGCGGATATCCGGGGGTCACCGGGGGCGACGGACTGGGGCCGGGCGGCGGGACCCTCCAGACGATGTCGGGCTCGTACGGGGGCAGGGGCTACGGCAACCCGAAGAGCACCTACGGCAGCGTCGAGATGCCGCTCGATCCCGGCAGCGCCGGCGGCGGGGGCGGGACCAGCACCGGCGGGGCGGGCGGCGGCGCCATTCGCATTGAGGCCTCTGGAGACGTGACGGTAGACGGATCCGTCGTGGCCGATGGCGCCATGCCGGCGGGCAGCGCCAGCGCCGGCTCGGGCGGGAGCGTCTACATAATCTGCGACCGCCTTCTGGGCAGCGGGCTGATCTCGGCGGCCGGTGAAGGCGATGGCATCAACGGCAACTTCTCGAAGGGCGGCGGCGGCGGACGGATCGCGGTGATCTACAACACCACCAGCCAGGCCGGCGTTGCCCCCTGCCCCCCGATCGTCTTTCGCGCCACGAGCGGCCTCAGCGCGGCGAGCACGGGGTTGCGATTCGGCGAGCCGGGCACGCTGTATCTACCGGACAACTACTTCCTCCGGTCGCCCTTCCGGCACACCGTGCAGTGGATGGCGCCCAGCGCCACCAACCTGTCCTTCGACTCCCTGCTCCTCACGAATGCCTGTCTGTGGCTGCGGGCGGAGAGCGTCAACCTGACGGTCAGCAACGACGTCCGCCTCGTCGGCACCAACATCTACCTGCACCAGCTGCGCATGACGGCGGCCGTGGTGCGGGTAGGGGGGAACCTCTCGGTACGAACCGCGCAGCTGGTGTTCCATGGCGGCGCCGCCTCGGGGGTCGATCTTGCCTGCTCGAGCAATCTGGTGCTCGAGCCCGGGGCGCAGGTGCATGTCTACTCGGGGCCGACGAATGCGATGGGGCCGGACTATGGCGCCCTTCTGTCGGCGACGGGCGAACTGAGCGTCGCGTCGGGCGCGGTCCTTCACTTGTACTGCCATACGACCAACGGCGGCGGCCCGTTGGTGCAGGCGCGCCGAGTGACCGTTGCATCCGGGGGCTCGGTTGACGCCTCGGGAAGTGGCTACGTGTGTGGAACGAACTTCAATGGATACGGCCCGGGCGGGGGATCGGCCGCCAATCGGGAAGGCGGCGGTTACGGGGGCCGGGGGGGGAAGGGCGGCGCGGTCTACGGCCGGACCTACGGCGAAGCCGAAAGGCCAGTGAACGCGGGCAGTGCCGGAGGTGGATACAGTGGTGCCCTGGGCTACGGCGGCGCCGGCGGCGGCGTGATCCGCATCCACGCGCTCGACACGATGACCGTGAATGGAACCAACAGTGCCGATGGCGTGAGTGGGGAAACCAGTGCATCGGGAGGCTCCGGGGGTACTATCTGGCTGAGGTGCAAGACGTGGGCCGGCTCAGGCTCCCTGTCCGCCAGGGGCGCCGCCGGCTCGGCTTTCAACGGCAGCGGCGGCGGCGGCGGGCGCATAGCGGTCTGGCGAGTCTTCGACGCGGCCTCTGTGAACGTTTCGACATCCGTTGCCGCCGGCGTCGGCGTTGGCGTCGGAGGCACCGGCGACGTCGGCACGGTCGTGATGGGCGGCCTGCCCGAGCTGGCGGGGGCGCCCGCCGGACAGACGGCGCCGGTCGAGGACGGCGCGACGACCAGCCTCGTGTTCGCGCTCTGGAACTCGGGCCTCGACACCAACGACCTGTTCTGGACGGCCTCGTCCGCCTGCCCCTGGATGACCTTCCCGAACTCCGGCGTGATTGCGACCGGAGCGACCAACACGTTCGAGGTCACCAACAGCCCCGTCGGCCTGACCCCCGGCTGGCACACGGGGGTTGTCACCTTCGCGGCGACCAGCGTCGTCTCCGGCCTCAGCTTGACGCCCATCCAGACGAACCTGACGGTTGTCCTTGGCGTCTATGTCGGCTCGCCGACGCCGACCGTGCAGTTCCGGCCGGCGACGTCGAGCGGCGACGAGAGTATGACGCCGGTCGCGATGACGGTCGTGCTGGACACGCCCACGCCGCAGGCGGTGACCGTGGAGTACTCCGTGACGGGCGGTTCGGCGACGGGCGGGGGCGAGGACTACACGCTGGCAGCGGGAACGCTGACCATCAACCCTGGCGCGATATCGTCCAACATCAACCTGATCGTGGTTGATGACCTGCAGGACGAGACCAACGCCAGCGAGACGGTGGTGGTGACGCTGAGCCATGCGGTCAGCGCCACGGTGGGGACGGCGTCGAACTACACCCACGCCATCGTCGACAATGACAATGCGGTCTGGGTGGCGCCGGGCGGGGTGAGCAACTGGTTCGACAGCGCGAACTGGGCGGGCGGGTTCCTGCCGGTCGAGGGCAACGACGTGGTGATCGCGGGCGCGGGTGTGACGGTTCTTCTGACCGACACCACCCCGGTCCTGAACTCGCTGACAATGTCCGGCGGGACGCTGATCTTCTCGAACCAGGAAGCCGCGGTGCGGGCCTCGAACGTGTGGATCCGCGGCGGCATCGTCCGGCACGCAGCGAACTCGGACACGAACGGAGCGGATGGCTGGCAGGTGGATGGGCGGGTGCTCTTCCAGTGCACCAACTTCTTCCTGTCGGGTGTGATCAACGTGGACGGCCGGGGCTGGGGATCTCCGGGGAGCGGCAGCTCAACGACGCGGTCGTACGGCCCGGGCGCCGGCGCCTACCGGGCTGGCGGCGGCTACGGCGGGTTCGGCGGCAATGCGGGGGACAACGGCGGAGACGTCTACGGAACGGCAACGGAGCCTGCTCAGCCCGGCAGTGGTGGGGGGCCGGACACGTCCACCGCCGGCGGGTCCGGCGGCGGTCTGGTCCGGATTGACGCCGCCGGCACGGCCACGATCAACGGGACGATCTCGGCCAATGGGAGCACGTCCGTGCGCGGGGCGGGATCCGGCGGCGGCATCTGGATTTCGTGCCGGGTGTTTGCGGCGACGAACGCGACGATCCGCGCGAACGGGGGAGGGGCGGGATCCAGCGCCGGAGGAGGCGGAGGAGGAGGGCGGATTGCGATCTGCTACGACCCGTCGGCCCAGGCCGTCGCGGCGCCGGTTCAGGCGACGATCACGGCTTCGCGCGGGCTGGTGACCTCCTCCGGCTATTACCATGGCGATATCGGAACCATCTACGTGCCGGATGCCGCGCTGCTGGGCGAGCGGCTGAACAGCATCGAAGGGCAGATCTGCGGCCCGAGCTTCTGGGGCCCGACGAACCTGGCGGTCAGTAACGTGTGGGTCCGCTTTGCACAGGACGGATTCACCCTGGCTGTCAGCAACAATCTGACCGTTGAAGGCAGTTCCGGGCGTCTGGAGATGGGCGGCGGCTACATCATGCCCCGCGCTCGCGGCGGCTGGGTGATCTATTCGCACAGCATGGACGGGAGCGGCACCGTCATGCTGGGCCAGCGCCTGTACAGCGAAGCGGCCTCCACGCTGACGTGCGGCGGCAAGCTGACGCTCACCAACGGCGGGTGGATGCGGGTTTACAGCGGGCCGACGAATGAGCCTTCCGGCTACGGTGCGCTCGTGGACGTGAAGGGCGACGCGTCCATCCATGCCAATTCGTGGGTGTTCCCCGTATCGAACCCGACCAACGGCGGATCTCCTCTCTTCAGGATGAAGAACCTGACCATCGCGAGCGGCAACTCGGGGTTCAATGCGATCCAGTCGGGCTACAGCGGCGGCGGCGGGTCCCGCCAGAACGGATACGGCCCGGGCGGTGGCGGAAGCAGCGCGGGCGGCGGGTATGGCGGAGCCGGGGGGAACTCGGGCGGCGGAACGTACGGCTCGTCAAACGCCCCGGTGCATCCCGGGAGCGGCGGCGGACGGGAAGGCGCCACAACCACATACGCAGCGGCGGGCGGCGCGGGCGGCGGTCTGATCCGCCTGGAGATCAGCGACCTGCTGGTGCTCAATGGGACGCTGGACGCCACCGGCGGCATCGGGCAGGACGATGGTGCCAGAAGAGCGGGCACGGGCGCGGGCGGGGGGATCTACCTTCGGAGCCGAAGGCTGCGGGGTGGGGGGGTGCTGGCCGCGAATGGCGCCCGGGTCCCGTACATCACGCAGAATATCGGCTCGGGCGGCGGCGGCCGCATCGCGGTCATCGGACCGCCGACGAATGACTTCACGGGTGCCCTGTCGGTCAATCCGGGTGCGGCAAAGGCCGGCTATGCCGGCGCCACCGGCACGATCGTATGGGTGCAGGCTCCGGCGGCGAAGGGGATGACTCTGATCGTTCGATAGCTCCCGTCAATCCCGCTACTGAATGTCGAATCTAGCGCCCTGACCTCTAACGCGTCGTCATCAACACGCAGAGGGTCCGGCGGATCGCGCCGCCTCCTCTTGTTCCACATGCGCCCGGTGCTCGGCCAGCAAGTCGGGTGGCACCGAACGCAGAGCAAGCCAGACCAGAAGCGGCAGGATGATGGCATCGTCCAGATACCCGACGATCGGGATGAAGTCCGGAATCAGATCGATCGGCGAGACGGCGTATGCCACGGCCGCGCCCAGCAGCCAGCGCGCCCGCCGAGGCGTCCGACGATCCGCCAGGACGCGGCGGTAGAGACGGAGCTCCCTCTTGAAGTGCCGGGCGATGCGCTCGATTCGGTTCATGGTTCGGTCCGCAGGAGGAACTGGATATCGTGCTCCAGCAGTTGCTGCGTGATGGACACGATGTCCCGAATGCGGATGTTGAGCAAGGTTGAGCGGCCGACCTTGGTTTCGCGGAGCACGCCTTTGCTTCGGAAGACGCCTTCCATCTGGCCGAAATCATTCCGGTATCCCGGCTGACGCAGGAACTCCAGGGATCGCGACGGCTTGGTCGTGCCGTCCGGATAGCGCACCTCGCAGTCGGCGAAGTCACGATGCTTGCGATAGGGAACCCGCATGCGTTCCTCGACCAGGTGCAGGGCCGTGCAGGAGGTGAACGTGACGCCGATAAAGAGGTTCCAAGCGTCGTGCCTCAGGAGTGCATCGAAGGGTCCTCCATCGCCGTAGACGCTCGGCGTGTCGGCGGTGAACGCGCCGGCATGACAGCCATACGCCGCCACGGAATGGCAGATGTGGGGGCTGCGCAAGACGCCCGGGCGTCGGCGGAATACTTCCGTGATGCGCCCTGTTTCCGACGGCGCATGCGTCATGTCGAAGACGATTCCGTGTTTGTCGTGGAAACGGCCCCACGTGAACGTGGGCATGATGACGGTACCTGGTGCTCCGACAGCCTGCAGCAGGGCGTCGATCACGGCATCGGCTCCGCCCTCTACATGGCCGAACGACCGCAGCGAGGAGTGCACGAAGACGGCATCTCCATCGGCGATGCCAAGTCGGCGGAGCCCC
>CAYSLU010000117.1:0-13553 GCA_964431965.1 uncultured Verrucomicrobiota bacterium | reverse complement strand
CCTAAAAGCGGGAGTAATTCAGTGGTAGAATGTCAGCTTCCCAAGCTGAACGTCGCGGGTTCGATCCCCGTCTCCCGCTCCACATCCTGGAGCGAAAGACCCCGGAGTCCTGTTGGAAAGGCCGGGGTTTTCGGTTTTCGGCCTGGTGAGCGCTCGCCCGCGAGGGGCGTCTGGCCTTGCGCATCGGCTCCCCGTCCTTCGGGTCGCCTTCAGTTCCTTGACCCCCTCAGGAGCGACGGAGTAGATTGCCGCCCGCGCATGAGGGAATACCACGTGATGAACCGATTCCTGAAGACCGTGTCGGCCCGCGTTTTGCATCTCATGGCCGCCGCTCTCGCGGCTGCGCTTATTCTGGCGGGCGCCCCCGCCGGAGCGCGCTCCGATGACGACGTCCGCGCGGCCGCCTTGAGAGCCGAGCGCGACCGGGCCATGACCCATGCGCGCCGGCTTGCCGCCGAGGGGGAACAGGCCCGGGCGGAGGCTGCGGGCCGAATCGCCGCCTTGAACGATGCATCCTCTGCCGCGCGGACCGATCTCGCTTCGCTCCAGAAGGACATGGTGGGGGCCCTGACCTCCGACGACTCGGCGGCGATGCAGAGCGTGCGCGCCCGCCTGGCAGCCCGGCAGGCGGCCGTGGACGCGAATGAGGGCGAAAAGGCTCTGATCGTCAAGGAACTCGAGGAATCCGAGCGTAATCGCGAGGCCTGGAAGAAGCGCTCGGAAACCATCGACCTGGCGCTCCGGATGGACATGAAGGTGATGCTGGCGGCGCCGGCGGAGATGGATGGCGGCAAGAGGCGGATGGAGGCCGCCGTAAAGGAGATCGACAGCCAGATCGGGCAGATCCGGAAGTACGCGGCGCGACGCGCCAGCGCCGCCTCCGAATGGGAGAAACTGCGCGCTCGCCTGTCGGCGCTCAGCGAATCGCTGCCCAGTCCCGCCTCGGGCGAGCTGCGGGCCGAGCGGGAGCAGGAACTCGCCGCCGTCCGGCGCCTCGCCTCCCAGCAACGGGAGTGGTTCCTCCTGAACCGCAGGGCCGAGGAGAGCGCGCGACGCAACCTCGCGTTCGCGCGCACCGACTATGTGGTGAGCCTCGGATACGCGGACGCGCTGTCGCAGCGAGAGAGCCTGTCGAGAGCGACTGCGGCCCAGGCGGCGGCCGAGCGCGCTGAAGCGCGGCTGGGCGCGTTCCGTGAGACGATCGCCCCGCACCTGCAGCGAGCCGGCCGCGGGATGGCCGCGGCAACGGAGGCGGCCGATGCCGCCCTCCGGTCCATCGCCGAGTCATCTACGGACGAGGCGCAGGAGCAGGCGCGGGGCGCCTATGCCGGCGCCCAGGCAACGAAAGCGAGGTGGGAAGCCGAGACTGACTGCTGGAAGGAGTTCATTGCCCTGCAGAAGGCCGGCGCGGCGTTTGCCCGGGAGATGGCCGACCGCGCCCGCGGGCTTGCCGCCGAGCGGAGCGGAATTGAGACGGCGCAGGAGGAGCGGATGCTCCGCGGCGGGCTCGGCACGTCCGAGGAGTACGTGCGCAGCCTGGGATCGGCCGCGCGGAAGCTGGACGACCTGATCGAAGCCGGTCGGCGCGAGCTTGGCCTCGACGCGGGCGTCCTGAAGGAGGTCGAGAGGGCGGCTGCGCGTCTCTTGGGGGCGGCCGATGAGGCCCGGGCGCTCGCGCCCGACGCGATCGGCGCCCAGCTTCAGTCGCTGCTGGCACGAGGCCCGGCGGGCTGGGCCGGAGGTGAGGCGGGGGGCGGACGGCGTGAAGATGTCGCCTTGGCGCTTTCGGCCCATCTGGTCCAGCGAGAGATGCTGGTCGCCCGCCGGGGGATCTCGGAGCGCTGGATCGAGAGCAGTCGTAGCTCCATCCGGGCGCTCGATCAGCGGCTGGGGGCTGTCCTCTGGCGGCAGCACGATCCGCGCCTGAACAGCGCGGCCTATCGCGGGGTGGGGGAGGTGATCGCGGCTGCAGCGGCGGACGCCGCCTTCACGTGGGACAGCCTGCTGTTTCGGATCGGCGGGGCGCCGGGCGTGCCCGGCCCGCGCCGCGGCGCCGCCGCGGCGGCCGCGGCGCTGTGCGCCACTTTGTGCGCGCGAGCCTTCGGGCGGAGGATAGCCGGGGCGGGTGCGGGTCCATGGCTGGCGCGGCGCATGCTGGCCGCCATCCCGGCACTGGCCGCCTCGGCCTGGTGCTGCCTTCAGTTGGGGGCCGACAACAGGGCGCTTCTTGGCGCAGCGTGGCTGCTGCTGGGCGTTGCGGCTTGGGTGTCGGTTCGGTTCGCGATGCTGGCGCTTGTGGCCGACCATCGCCGCCCGGCCGCCGGCAGTGCGGGCGATGCGGTGTATGCCGCGATCAATATCGCGGTGATGTGGGGGGCTCTGCTGCTTCCGCTGCATCGTCTGGCGGCGCGCGGCGAGAATGCGTGGGACGTGCAGGCCGTGATTCATCGGCTGTGGCTCTTCGGTGTGTGTGTGGCGGCGGTTCGTTTGCTTCTGCATCCGGCATTTCTGGGGAGTCTGCTCAGCCGCCGATCAGCGTACCCGGGGGTGCGATGGGTGGGCGCGACACTGGCTTGGGCCTGCGTCGGCGCTTCGGCGCTCGCCGTGCTGCCCTATCTCGCCGGCCTCGAGAGCTTGGGGCGAACGGTCCTGCGCACGGTTCAAGCCAGCGCGGGCTTGCTTGCAGCGGCCCTGATCGCCAAGTCGAGCGTGGGGTGGATGGCGCGAACGAGCGGCCTGACCGATCGGCTGGTCGCCGCCTGGAGCCGGTCGCTCCAGATGGTTGTGGTACTGGCGGCTGGCGGTGGGATTGCCTGGCTATGGGGCGGACTCATCGACCGCGTCGTGCTGGCGCCCAATGCCCCTCAGTTGGTGCGGGAGGTGGTGCGAGCGGCTTCGGACGGCCTGCATCTGGCTCTGCGCGTGTGGCATCACGAGCTGGCGTCGGGCATGACCGTGGGCAGCCTCGCACGCGGCGTCCTGGTGTTCGCGATGTCGTTCTGGGTGGCCCGAGTGGTCCGGCGTCTGTTTCTCGAACGCGTTCTGACGCGCACGCCGATGGATGCCGCCACGAGCCAGACATTCGGCGCGATCCTGGCCTACGCGGTCATCCTCGTCGGCTTCCTGACGGGGCTGAACGTGGCGGGGTCGTCATTGCAGAATCTGGCCCTGCTGGCCGGCGCGATCACGGTCGGCCTCGGCTTTGGCCTTCAGAATGTGATCAACAACTTCGTCAGCAGCCTGCTGATCCACTTCGGCCGGACGATCCGCGTCGGCGACTACATCGAGGTCGGCGGAACGCGCGGCACGGTACGGGAGATCGGGCTGCGCAACACCGTGATCGCCACGGACGACGGGATAACCGTCCTGATCCCGAACGGGTCCTTTATCTCGGTCAACGTGGTCAACTGGTCGAATCCCAACCGTCGGACGCGGCTGCACGTTCCGCTGGTCGTCACGCGGCAGGCGGACCTGGGCAGCGTGGCTGAGCTGGCGACCGCGGCCGCGCGCCGGCATGCACGAATCCTGAAGGAGCCGGCTCCCACCGTCGAGGTTCGCACCGTGACGGCCGCTCAGCTGAGCCTGGAGCTTCTGGCGTGGACCGAGCAGCCGGAAAAGCTGGCCAGTACGGTTGGCGAGCTGAGCGTGGCCATCGACGGATCGCTCCGTGAGAAGGGGCTCGCGGTGTAGAGCATTCGGGCGGTCCCGGGCTGCCGGACGCGACCGGGGGACCTGAAGGCAAAAAAAGAGGGTGCCCGCTGCCGGACACCCTCCTGTGCATTCGACAAAAGTCGAACTCGGTGCGCTTACCAGCGCCCGCCGCCGAACTCGCGCTTCTCGCTGCGATCCGGCCGGCCACCGTAGCCGCCACCACCGCGGGGGCGATCCTCGCGCGGCTTGGCTTCGTTCACGGTCAGGGCACGGCCCATCATCTGCTTGCCGTTGAACTCCGAGATCGCGCGGTTGGCTTCGTCCTGGTTGCTCATCTCCACGAACGCGAACCCGCGGGCCTTGTTCGTGTACTTGTCCATGATCACGTCGCAGTTGACGACCGTTCCCGCCTGGGCGAAGAGCGTCCGCAGCTCCGCATCCGTCGCGTCGTATGAGAGATTACCAACATAGAGCCTCGTACCCATTACCGTCTCCTTGCTGCTGCTACGATGCGAGGTCTAAGTGGCCGTCCCCGAAACATTCGGGCTTCCGATCGTCTACCGAACCGTATGGCAGGCTGACAATCTACCATCTTACCGACACCTGACACCTCACCTCGGCTGGAAAAGCATAGCACAGCTGGGGGTAAAGCAAGCGATATTTCTTTTTCATGCAGGCGCTGCGCCCGGGGCCGCGCCGGACGGG
The DNA here is from genome assembly GCA_964431965.1 of uncultured Verrucomicrobiota bacterium. Classification (GTDB taxonomy): domain Bacteria; phylum Verrucomicrobiota; class Kiritimatiellia; order CAIKKV01; family CAYSLU01; genus CAYSLU01. Next base: position 9,197 of record CAYSLU010000117.1, on the reverse strand, counting down.
GCGGTGGCCGGGGCAGGGGGGGGCTCGTTGATGAGCGCCCAGAAGATGCCCAGCTGCCTCACGGTTTCGGCGAAATGCTTGAAGTCGACTGGCTTGACCACGTACGCATTGGCGCCCAACTCGTAGCAGCGCTTCAGGTCGGACTCCTCCCGCGACGACGTCAGCATCACGACGGGGAGCGCCTTCATCCGGTCTTCCGCCCGCATCCGGCGCAGGACGGCGGTTCCGTCGAGCCGCGGCATCTTGATGTCGAGCAGGACGACCGACGGAAGGGACGGCTCGCGCGTGCCGTAGGTGCCGCGGCAGAACAGGTAGTCCAGCGCTTCCGCCCCATCGCGGACCAGCACGACTCGGTCCGCCAGGTTGTGCATCCGGAGCGCGGCCATCATCAGCTCTGCATCGTTGGCGTTGTCCTCAACCAGCAGGATGTCTTTCTGCCTTCTCATGGGGGGTCCCTCTTGGTGGCGGGCAAGGAGAAGAAGAACGTCGCGCCGCGGTCGGGCTCGGACTCGGCCCAGGTCCGGCCGCCGTGGCGGGTAATGACTCGGCGGACGTTGGCCAGGCCAATTCCGGTGCCCTCAAACTCCTCGGCCCGGTGGAGGCGCTGGAAGACGCCGAAGAGCCGATCCGCATACTTCATGTCGAAGCCGACGCCGTTGTCGCGAACGTGCACGACGACCTCGTCAGCCGAAACCGTTGCGCCGACCTCGATGCGGGCGATCGGGCGCGGCCGCGTGTACTTGAGAGCATTGCCCAGCAGATTCAGCAGGACTTGCTTCAGCATGGGCCGATCACCGGGCACATCGGGCAGGGGGGACACCGACCACTCAATATTCCGGTCCGGCTCCACGCCGATCTCGTCCTGGGCCTCCCGGACGAGCGCGCTCAGAGGGACCATCCGCCGCTGGAGTTCCTCGCGGCCCATGCGGGAGAATGCGAGCAGTTCATCAATGAGCGTGCCCATCTGGCGGGCGGCCCGCTCGATTGTGTCCATGTGCCGGCGCGCCGTGTCGTCCAGGCCCGGGCCGAGGTGTTCCCGGAGGATGTCGACGAACCCGGAGACGTGCCTGAGGGGAGCGCGCAGGTCGTGGGAAACAGAGTACGAGAAGGCTTCGAGCTCGCGGTTGGCTTCGGCCAAGCGCTCCGACTGTTCGTGCAACGCGGTCTCGGCGCGGGTGCGGGCGGTGGTATCCCAGTTGGTGCCCAGCATGCGGAGGGGGGCGCCCGCGTGGTCGCGCTGAACCAGGGCGAATGCCTTCAGCGTGTGGACGCTGCCGTCCGGCCAGACGACCCGGAATTCGGAGTCGAAGTCGCGGGCGCCCGCCAAGGCGTCCTGAACCTCGCGCCGCGAACGTTCTCGGTCGTCCGGGTGAAGGCCGGCTTCCCACGCCTCGTAGGCGCCGTTGAACTGGTCCTGTGCGATTCCGTAGAGGCGGTACATCTGATCGTCCCACACGAGCCGATTGCCGGGCACATCCCAGTCCCAGATGCCAATCCCGGCCGCCCGTGTCGCCATCTGGATCCGCTCTGTCAGGCGTCGGACTTCGGCTTCCGCGCCGCGGCGTCGGCTGATGTCCCGGGCGGATGCGACGAGGTACTCGCGATCCCCGACCGTGATGCATCGGAGGCTGATCTCGACGGGGAACACCGCGCCGCTCTTCTGGCGGTGAACGGTCTCGAACACGCGCGCTCCGGTCTGGCGGAGGCTCTCGAGATGCCGGTCCCACGAGATCGACGGGAAAGACGGATCAACGTCCTCGGCTCCCATGCGGAGGAGTTCGGCGCGGTCGTAGCCCAGCCGCTTGCAGGCGGTATCGTTGACTTCCAGAATGCGGCGGGTGGCCGGGTCCAGGGCCAGGATGGCGTCATCGGAACTCGATAGCAGCGAGAGCGAGAGCGCCAGGGACTCCTCTGCCTGTCTCCGTTCGGTCAGGTCGTAGCCGAAGATGGCGACGTGGGAGACCTGTCCGGCGCTGTCCAGAAGGGGGAGGATGGAATTCCGTACCGACCGGCCGAAGCGCATGTCGTCGAACTGCACCGGGGCTCGTGCGCGTATGGCGGCTTGGATCTGTTCTCGCCGCGTTTCGGCGAGAGCCGGAGGGATGAAGTCGTAGATCACGCGGCCCGTCATCTCGGCGACGGTGCGACCGACGCGGCGCGCCACGCTTTCGTTGGCCATCAGCACCACTCCGTCCGGGCTGATCAGCAGGGCGGACTCCGTGATGGCGCCCATCACCCCGCGTAGCAGGCGCTCAGCCGCGAGTGCCTTTCGCTCCAACAGCTTCGAGGCGCTCAGATCCCGAACGAATACCACCAACCGCCCCCCGTCGAGTGGCAGGCACGAGGCGCTGACTTCCACGTCTGCGAGGGTGCCGTCCCTCCGGCGGTGCTGGGTCTCGAAGCGGTCGTGTCCGACCGTCCGCACGTGGGCCACGCGTCGGGCGGTCTCCTCGGGTCTCTCGCTGGCTTCAACCGCGCTGATCGTCCGGCCGATCAGTTCGTCGCGCGCATAGCCCGTGAGCCGGCAGTAGGCATCGTTGACGTCGAGGAAACGACAGTCCGAGTCGAGCAGCCAGAACCCGTCCGGCGTCGTGCGGGCGATGGCGGCGCAGCGTTCGGACGCGGCATGGGCCAGTTCCTGGCTCCGCGCCATGCCTTGGCGAGCGTCCTGCAACTCGCGGGCGGCATCCGAGGCCCGGGCGGGGGCGGGGCGGGCGCGGCGACCAGCCTGCGTGGAGGCTGGGGTGGCCCTCTTTCGGGCGCTCTGTGGAGCGGCCGCGGGCGCAACTCGCGGGGGCCGTGACTCGCTCTTGGATGGCTGTGCGCGTTTCACGACAGATAACCGGGTGCACCACCACGGGCGATTTCATGCGTCATGCAAGGGTCTACCGCATGCCCTCGCCTCTGATACCCATATAGGGGGACGTCCGATCCCGGTCAAGAAGCAAATGGCGAGGTGGCGACGTCGCGGGAAGCGGGCATGAACAGAAGGCGCCGCCAGTCCGGGAAGAGCCGTCGAAGCGTCGCGGTTCGGGCTTGGCCGAAGCCATCTGGCGAGCACCGTGGGGCGGCTAGCGCGGGCGGAAGGTGGATACCCGGGCGAGCTCCTCGAAGAGGCGGCGCTCGGCAGCAGTCAGATCCCGGGGTACGACCGTTCGCACGACGGCATACAGATCGCCGCGGCCGTCTGCTGATGGCAGGCCCTTCCCCCGGAGTCGCACGCGCTGTCCGCTCTGCGTCCCTGGCGGAATGGTCAACGCCGCCGCTCCATCGAGCGTGTCAATGGAGACCCTGGCGCCGAGGGCGGCTTCCCATGGCGCCAGCGGAAGGTCCGTCTCGAGGTCGCGGCCGACCATTCGAAGGCGGGGGTGCGGCTCGATGTGAACGCGCAGGTACAGATCGCCCGGGGCCCCGCCATCCATGCCCGGCAATCCCTGCCCCCGCAGGCGGATGCGGGCCCCGTCTGCGGTTCCCGCCGGTATTCGGACATCGTACGCGCGCGTGTGATGCTGGGGGCGCCCGCGCTCGGCGGGTGCGTCGGATTGCAGAGAGATCGTCTTGCGAGCCCCGTGGAACGCATCCTCCAGCGAGATGGTGATATCCGCTTCCTGATCCTGTCCAGCGCTCTGCGGTTCGCCCCACTCCATCCCGTGCGCGGCGCCGCGCTGGCGGCCGAACCGGGCGCCGCCGAACAGCGATTCGAAGAAATCGCTGAAGTCCCCGAGCCCTTCGAGCGGGTTCCGCCCGGGCCGCGCTCCGCGGAACTCGTGCCGGGCGTTCTCCCAGTCGGGCGGCGGGGTGAATTCCTCGCCGTGCTTCCAGTTCGCGCCAAGCAAGTCGTAGCGCTTGCGCTTGTCCGCGTCGCCCAGCACCTCGTAGGCTTCAGTCACCTGCTTGAACTTCGCCTCGGCCCCCTTGCTCTTGTTGACGTCGGGATGGTACTGCCGGGCCAGTTTGCGATAGGCCTTACGGATGGCTTCCTGGGGGGCGTCGCGGGGCACGCCCAGAGCCTCGTAGTAGTCTGTATATCGAACGGGCACGGATTCAGCCTTTCGATTTGTCCGCCGGCGAGGTTGGGCTCTGCGCCGAGCCCGGTGCGGCGCCCGTCGATACGATGACTTGCGCGGCCCGCAGCACGTAGGAGCCGAGCATGAACCCGCGCCGGACTTCCCTGACGATCACGTTCTCCGGATGCTGGTCGGATGCCGCATGAACGACGCACTCGTGCTGCTCCGGATTGAACGGTTGCCCCACGGTGGCGACCGCCGTCACGCCGTGCTTGGCCAGCGTGTCGAGAAACTGCTTCTGGACTCCGATCAGGCCGTCGATGACCGAGTGCTTCACATGATGCTTGTGGGCGGCCTCCAGCCCCAGATCGAGATGGTCCAGAACGGGGAGAAGGTCCTTGAGAAGCCGTTCGTTGGCCCGGCGCGATTGCTGCTCATGATCCCGCGCCGTACGGCGGCGGAAGTTGTCGAAGTCCGCCTGCAGCCGCAAGTGCTGGTTCCTCATTTCAGCCAGAGGATCGGTGGCGGGCGCCTCGGGTGCAACGGCGGGGTTCGCCGATGGCGCGTGCCCCCCATCAGTCTCATCCTGCTCGGTCGACGGTTCGTGCGATCCCGCGCGCCCGTCTCCATCCGCGCCGCTCTTGGTATCCATTTCAGTCATAGTGCACACCTGAAGTCTGTGTTTCGCCAATCCTCTTAGTATACAGCATTCTCCATACCACTACAGAGTCAATACGCGTAAGAGTTTTGTATATAGCGCTTTGTGGCATATATTCCCTGGTGGCGTCGGGCGCGTCTGGAGTGTCAATGTGGCGCAACAGGGACGGGTTGGCTCTATGTCGACCTGCCGTGGGACGTTGAGAACCCCTTGACAGGCGGCATGAACGATCCTACACTAAAAAATAACTATTGTTCGATGGAGAATCGAAATGAACGTAGGAATCATCGTAGCGGGCGGCAAGAGCGAGCGCATGGGTCCGAACGTGGACAAGGCGTTCCTGTCCCTGGGGGCCAAGCCTATTCTGGCGTACTCGCTTGCGGCTTTCGAGAAGTGCCCGGACATCGACGCGGTGATTCTGGTTGTCCGCAAGGACCGGATGGATGCGGCTCGTGGGCTGGTTCAGATCTACGGCTGCTCCAAGGTTCGGCGCGTATTGGCCGGAGGCGCGCAGCGTCAGGAATCCGTGTGGAACGGGCTTGCGGAACTGGGTGACGAAGTGACCACGGTGTCCGTGCATGACGGCGCGCGTCCCTGCGTGACGCCCGAACTCATATCGGAAACCGTGAAGGTGGCCAAGCGGTACGGATCGGGTGTGGCCGCCGTCAAGGTGACCGACACGGTCAAGGAAGTTGAGCGGGGCTTCAAGGTCAGCCGCACGGTGGACCGGGCCAAGCTGTGGCTGGTTCAGACGCCGCAGACGTTCCGCCGTGACTGGCTGATGGAAGCGTTTGCCGTAGTCCGCAAGAAGCGTGCGACCATCACGGATGAGGCGTCGGCGATGGAGTTGGCGGGGAAGGACGTGCATCTCGTCCCTTCATCGCTGTCCAACGTCAAGGTGACCAGCCCCGACGATCTGGCGATCGCCTCCGCGTTCCTTAAGCTGTGAGCGTGCGGGTGGGGGATCCATGGCTGGTGACAAGTACGCGATCCTGGGCGATATCCACAGCAACTGGCATGCGCTGAACGCCGTTCTGGCCGATGCCGCCGCTCAGGGCGTCACCCACTTCGCCTGCGTCGGCGACATCGTCGGCTACAACGCGAATCCCCGCGAGTGCATCGACAAGGTGCGGGAGATCGGTTGCGTGGCGGTGCGCGGAAACCACGATCACTACTGCTCTCACGACGAGTGCCTTCGCGACTTTCATCCCCTGGCGGCCAATGTGGTCGACTGGACCCGCAGCCAGTTGTCGGCCGACCAGTCCGAGTACCTCCGCAGCCTGAAGCTCTCCCGGATCCAGGAGGGGTTCACGATCGTTCACAGCACGCTGGACATGCCGGAGAAGTGGGGCTACGTGTTTGACGAGCTGGCCGCCGAGCCGCATTTTCACTACCAGGCAACGGCGGTGTGCTTCCACGGCCACACCCACGTGCCCGTGGTGTTCGAGAAGGCGGGCCGGGTGCACCGCGGCGCTTTCACTGTGGTGAAGGTGGTGCTGGGCAAGAAGTACTTCGTGAACGTCGGCAGCGTGGGGCAGCCTCGCGACGGCGATCCGCGCTCGGCCTACGCGATCTTCGACACCGGCCAGAAGGTGATCGAGCTGCGCCGGATCCCCTACGACATTGCGGCCGCGCAGAAGCAGATCCTGGCGGCCGGGCTGCCCGAGCGGCTCGCGGTCCGGCTATCCCTCGGAAAATGAGCGCGCCCCGCTTCCGCTATCTCTTCGGGCCCGTGTTGTCGCGCCGGATGGGCCGATCCCTCGGCATCGACCTGCTGCCGTTCAAGACGTGCAGCTTCAACTGCGTGTTCTGCCAGCTCGGGCGGACCCCCTCGGGCACCGTGGAGCGTCGCGAGTTCGTGCCGACGGCTGACGTGCTGGCGGAGCTGGATGCCTGGATCGCGGACGACGGGCAGGCCGACTACGTGACGCTGGCCGGATCGGGCGAGCCCACGCTGCACACGGGATTCGGCCGCATTCTCGACCGGGTTCGCGAGCGCACCGCGATCCGGTCGGCGCTGCTGACGAACAGCTCGCTGCTTCACCTGCCGGAGGTGCGCGCGGACGCGGTGCGCGCCGACGTCGTCAAGGTATCCCTCAGCGCGTGGGACGGGGCGTCGTTCGCACGGGTGAATCGGCCGCACGCGGGGGTGGCGTTCGAGCGGATGGTCGACGGGATGCGGTCGCTGCGCGCCGATTTCCGGGGCGAGCTGTGGCTGGAGGTGTTTCTGCTCGCGGGCATCAACGATCGGCCGGAGGACGTGCGCCGGATCGCGTCGATCGTATCGACCATCCGGCCGGATCACGTACACCTGAACAGCGTGGCGCGGATGCCGGCGGAGTCGGATGCCCGGCCGGTGGAGCCGGAGCGGCTGGCCGGGCTTGCCCGCCTGTTCGCCCCGGAGGCGGAAGTGGTCGCCGACGCGGCCGCCTTGCGGGCCGTGGCGGCGCGCCGGGCGGCGCCGGCTGCGGACGTGGACGAGGTCATCCTCGGCTTGGTGCGCCGCCATCCCTGCACGGCTGCGGAGGTCGCGCGCGCTCTCGGCTTGGACGCGCCCGATGCGGGTCGGCGGCTCGAGGCTTTGACGACGGCCGGCCGGGCGCGGCGCGAGACGGTGGGCGGCGCGGCGCACTACGCGGGAACCCCGGAGCCGGCGGCCGGCGTCAGCGCGGATCCAGGCGCGGGTTGAGAATCCCGGATCCCGGGTCCGAGAGCTTCTGGAGGTAGCGCTCCAGCTCCCGGTCGTACTCGGCGTCCAGCCTCAGGATCGAGAGCTGCCGGTGGACGCCGCGGATGCCCTCGGCGCTGTCGGCGACTTCCCGGGCGCTGGCGTAGCGGCGGGTCGGGTTGGGATCGAGCATGCGCTTGAGCACGCCCAGCAGCAGCCGGTTCTCCCGCACGTAGTTCGGCAGCATGGCCTCGAGCCCCCGCGAGAGCGTCATCTTGTAGTCGAGCAGCTCCGCGTCCGTCAGGTCGGCCATCTCGGCCATGGTCTGGCCGCACAGCATGTCCATCCCCATCAGCCCGACGCTGTAGATGTCCGACTGCACGAGCCCGGGCTCGAGCCGGAGCACCTCCGGCGCCATGTAGAACGGGCTGCCGAGCAGGATGTGGGTGCGCTCGCCGATGATCGCCGCGCGCCCCAGGTCGACGATCTTCACGGAGCCCAGGCGGTCGATCATGATGTTGGACGGCTTGATGTCGCCGTGCAGGAACCCGGCCCCGTGCATGATGTTCAGGCCGATGAGGGCCTTGCGCAGGATGTAGAGGGCGATGCCCGGCTGCATCCGGAACCGCTCGTCTTCGATCCGGAACAGGACGTTCGTGAAGTGCGCCCACTCCTCGTCCGTCGACTGGCTGCGCGCGATGGCCACGTGCGAGCCGCCGAGCAGGTACTGCAGGTCGATGCCGTCGATGGCCGGCATCTGGAGGTAGCCGACGCCGTTGCACTCGTTGTAGGTCTCGCCGGACACGAGGTTGTCGACCTGGATCGGTTGCAGCCGCGAGACTTGGCCGGCGATGCGGCCCATGTCCGTCCAGTACTTCTCGGCGCTCGAGTAGATGCCGGGGTCGAACAGCTTGACCGCGTGGCGGGTGAGGCAGCCCCGGGCGCCCTGGCGCATGGAGAGGAAGACCACTCCCTGGCGGCCGCGGCCGAGTTCGCGCACGCACTGGTAGGGGACGGGGTAGCGGATGGCCCGCTCCCGGATCAGCGTGTGGAACCCGTCCACCAGGCGCTGGTGGTCGGCGTCTTCGGGCGAAGGCGGGACGCCGTCGTCCATCACGGTCGTCCGTCCGCCTTCCGCCTTCGGCCTCTCGGTCTCGCTGGGGGGGTGCATCGCGCTCCGAATGGGGTGGAAAAAAGGTGCGGTATACTCTAGCATTCCACCCCGGTTTTGAGTAGAGGTCGTTAGACGTCCGCGCGGCGGTCGTCCGGGAAGGATCCCATCCCATGCAGTGGCTGCTTCGCAAGATTGTCGGAACCAAGAACGAGCGCGACCTCCGGAAGCTGCGTCCGCTGGTCCAGCGGGTGAGCGAGATCGAGAAGTCCTACCAGTCGCTGAGCGACGATGCGCTCAAGGCCAAGACGGTCGAGTTCCGGAATCGCCTGGCGAAGGGGGAGACGCTCGACGACCTGCTCTGCGAGGCGTTCGCCGTCGTGAAGAATGCGTGCCGCCGCCTGACCGGCTCCCGCGTCGAAGTGTGCGGCCACGAGCTGACCTGGGACATGGTCCCCTTCGACGTGCAGGTGATGGGCGGCATCGGGCTGCATCAGGGCAAGATCGCGGAGATGCAGACCGGCGAGGGGAAGACGCTCGTGGCCACCATGCCTCTCTACCTGAACGCGCTCAGCGGCCACAACGTGCACCTCGTGACTGTGAACGACTACCTCGCGCGGCGCGACGCGCAGTGGATGGGCCACGTCTTCCGCTACCTGGGGCTCACGGTGGGGTGCATCCAGAACCACATGGACCCGCAGGAGCGCCGCGAACACTACGCCTGCGACATCACCTACGGAACGAACAGCGAGT
>CAYSLU010000116.1:0-13579 GCA_964431965.1 uncultured Verrucomicrobiota bacterium | reverse complement strand
AGGCGGCGGAGGGCGGAGACTTCGTCTTCGTAGCGGCCCTGCAGCTTGAACTCCATCCACGAGCCGGCAGCATTCTGGCGGCGGCAGATGTAGGCGTAGGCGGGGGAGTCGCTGCCCCAGACCATGGTGTCCGCGTAGGCGGCGCAGAGAGCGTCCATCACGCGACCAAAGTCCGAGAAGTCCGCATCGATCAGGTCGGCGGCGTTCACACTCTTGCCGATCCATGGCTGAACCACATCGACCTGGATCTTGAGCGCGGCTGTGTCGACCCACACATTGGGCGCGGCCGCGGCGCGATCCAGAAAGCCGCGGTGAAAGAGCAGGGCGTGCGCCAGGCAGAAGCGCAGCCGTGGCCGCGCGTCGATCACGGCGAACACGTCGGTCGCCTGCGAATACTCGTCCCCGGGCACCGGGCAGGTGTGGATTAGCAGTGGCAGGTTGCGCTCCTCGGCGAAGTCCAGGAGGGGCGCGCCGACACCGAGCAGCTGGCGCACGTGCGACTGGCTGATCACGGGGTTGATCTTGATGCCGTAGAAACCGTATGCGTCCCACAGCTTCCGCAGCTCCGCCAGCTGCTCGGGAATGTCGCGCTCGCAATCGATGCTGGCGAAGGGCAGGAACCGGCGCTTCATGGCCGGGACGTAATCATGGACTTCGCGCAGGATGAGCGCGTTCTCGGCGGCGTAGGGGGCGGGCGACACGGGCTGCGCCGCCGGCCGGAGCGTGCCGGCTACGACCCCCCCGTAGTCGAACCGCAGGTGCGGCGTGAACGGGAAGACCACGTTCACGTCGATGCCGCCGGCGAGCTGCTGGTAGTACAGCCCCTCGACGGGCATGGCGTACGGGTATTCGCCGCGGGCGTACGTCTCGAGGCTGACGCCGGCGTGCGAGTGCACGTCGATCGTCTTCCCCGCGAGGTCGCGTCGGGAGATCCGGTCGCGCATGGTCCGCCTCCGGGTCAGGCCCAGGGATGCCCGCCCTGCCACGGCATGGGGTCGAGCCGGAGCGGCACGTCCCACGTGTAGTCGTTCGCCACGGCCCCGAGCAGCGTGAGGTCGCTGCGCAGGATCTGGAGGATGGAGGACGGAACGAGCGGCGTCACGGGCCCGTGGGCCGCGAGCCGCGAGATGAAGCGCTGCCACGCGAAGCCGCCGCCCACGCTGCCGCAGTTCCAGAAGCTGACGAGCTTGGAGTTCTTCAGCTCGCGCGGGCCGATCGTGTAGGCTTTCGGCGGGACGTACGCCCAGTCGCCCGAGCTGCCCGAGTCGTTGTAGATGGTGCTCTGCATGATCGTGATCGGATGGAGCTCCACCAGGCGCGCGCCGGCCTGCAGGTAGGCGTCGATGTCGTCGCCAAATTCCTTGCCGAGGTGTGACTCAAAGAATGCGATGTGCCCGCACCAGCCGATGCCCCCGTAGCAGACATCCGCGCCGCCGAGGTCCTCGATCATGCGGCTGTAGTGCTTCACATTCTCGCGGCCGGGAAAGTGGATCTGCGAGTCCGGCATGCGGAGCTTGGGGTCGATCTTGCTGAACAGGTCTTCGCGCATCCAGTACTGGAAGCCGCCCTTCCAGGTGGCCGGAGCCGTGTTCCCGTCCTGGTCGGCCCACTCGTCCATGTTGAACGTGTGGACGTGCTTGCAGCTGATGCCCATGGTGTTGATGAGGTGGGCGACCCAGCGGTAGTGCGGCCACGGAGCCGGGAGGATGACGACGTGCTGGCGGCCCTCGTCGAGCGAGCGCTTGATGCCCGCGACGACGTGCGTGGCGAACTGGAAGAAGAAGTTGGCTTCGTCCTCGATGACGCGAATCTTGAAGTTTTTGTTGGGGTGCTTGCAGAGATCCTTGCGCTTGATGCGTCGGACGCGGTCGCACACCTCCTGGTCGCGGAACGAGAGAAAACGGGCCGGCTCGAAGGACCAATCCTTTGACATGATGCTGCGCCTCCTGTGTGCGGGCTCGACCACGAGATGGGCCTTTCTATCAAAGCCGTCTGCGGCGGGCAAGGTTTGGCGAGGCGGAGAGCCGCGTGGTCTTTTTCGGCCGCCTGGCCCTCCGGGGCGCCCCCGCCTGACGCGGATGCCCTGGCCGCCGGCCCGGCGCTGACGCTCCGCGAATCCCTGATCAGCCGGAAGGCGGCGCCTGTCGCGAGGGCCCCGGGCCTGAAGGGGCCGGATCGGGCGCGCCAACAGACTCGCGCAGCGCGAGTTCGCGGACCAGCTGGGGGTGATCCGGCGCGGCGTCGCGGGTCTCGTAAGGATCTTCCTGCAGGTCGAACAGGCGCGGGGCGGGATCGGGGCCGATCACGAGCTTGTAGCGTCCGTCGAACACCATGCGCCAGTTGTTGAGGGTGCTGGTCACGACGTCCCGGTGGCGCGCGGCTTGACCCGACAGGACTGGGCGGAGGGTGCGCGATTCGGCTGACGGGAGCGGCGCGGCCCGGGCATAGTCGAGGAAGGTCGCCGCGAGATCGTGCATGGCAACCAGCGCGTCCGAGGTTGCGCCCGACCGGACGCCGGGGCCCGATACGATGAGGGGCACGCCGGACGATGGATGGTGCCAGACCGATTTGCCCCAGCGGCCATGGTCGCCCAGCATCTCACCATGGTCACTGGAGTAGACGATGAGCGTGTTGTCGAGTTCCCCTCGCTGCCTCACCCGTTCGATCATCCGGCCGACATGCTCGTCGATGTTTTCGATCATCGCCGCGTAGTTCTGACGCCGGGCGTTGACGGCTGCGACATTGGCGTCGGCGTTGTCGACGGGCGGCCGGAATTCGACGCTCTCCCACCGCGCGCGCATGCTTCGCGTGACATCGAACGGCCCGTGCGGTCCGACGAAGTTCACGGCCAAGTGCCACGGTCGGTTCCCGGAGAAGCCGCGCAGGAGGCGGAGCCCGTTGGCTGCGATCCAGTTGTCGCAGTAGGCGTGGTCCGGCAGATCGGTGACGGCAGGATAGTTGAGCCATCCGGGCTTGCCCAGATGGGGCTCGTACATGCCCACGTGGGTTTCCGCCAGGCCTTCCAGAGCCAGGAACTGCATATACGGGCCCCGCGGCGCACGGCCGTTCCGGAGATAGGAAGTGATGGCATCGCCTTTGCCCTCGTTATCGATCCCGCAGGTGAAGCCGTACTCCGCGAGCATCCGGGACCCGTCGAGGCCCCAGTCGTGATCGGGCTTGTGGAGATCGAACTTGCCGACTCCGGCGACTTCGTAGCCCGCGTCGCGGAGGTGCCGGTAGTAGGTGGGCATCGAGGTCGGCGTGTTCTGCCCGTTGTCGCGCACGCCGCAGCGGGCGTAGGCGCGGCCGGTCGCGAGGCAGGCGCGCGCGGGCGCGCATAGGGGGGAGGGCGTGAAGGCACGGGTGAAGTGAACCCCGCGGTCCGCGAGCCGGTCGAGGTTCGGCGTCCGCAGCGGCAGACTCGGGTTGCCGCCGAGCCAGTCGGGGCGGTGCTGGTCCGGAAAGATGAAGAGGATGTTGGGTGGCCGCGATGTCATGGAGGCTGAAGCCTACCTGCTTCGGCCCGTGGCCTCAATGCCCCGTGATCGTCTCCGGGAGTCGCTGCCCCGCTCAGGCAGACGTGTCAGCGACCTCGCGGGCGATCCGGACCCACTCGCGAAGACGGCGGGGATCGCCTTCGACGGTCTGGACGTCCTTCAGCGTGATGTCGACGTGCTGGCCGCGGCAGGCTTCCATGCCATCGCGGAGCACGCGGCGGACCCGCTCCGGATCCCAGCCGCAGCACACCATCAGCGCGGGGTTCGGCCGCCAGGAGATCACGTAGTCGGCTCCGATCTGCTCCGCGCACGCCCGGACATCCGCGACGGGCGTGACCGCGATGCGCCGCAGGTTTCGCACGCGGCGCAGGTGCCCGATCTTGCGCGTCAGGTCCTCGCAGCATCCGTAGGCGCAGAGGCCGAACTGCTCCATGATCGGCTTCTGATACTGCAGCATGAACTCGTCGAACATGTCGGGCGACACCAGCGTGGTCTCCTGCGATGCCGCGAAATGCCAGAGCGCGCGCCGCGGCACCGGCCGGTCGTGGGCGCCGGGATCTTCGAGCTCGAGCGCGTAGGGCATCGACTGATTAAGGTGGTCGCTGAGGCGCCAGTCGCCGGCCTGCTCGCCGGCCGCGTGCATGTCCAGGATGGCGTCCCGCATGAGGGACAGCACGCGGTGCAGCCAGTCCGGCCGGTCGATCATGTACATCATCATTTCCTCGAGGCCGAGCAGGTGTGCGAGGTCGGTCGAGATGTCGCCCCGGAAGCTCCGGTAGTAGGGCGCTCGGACCTCCTTCACCGCGATCAGGTCGCCCACCGCCTCGCGCAGGCGCGCGAGCTTTTCAGCCGTGCGCTTCTCGTCGATTTCATGGTGCGGCCGGACCAGCTTCGCGATGTCCTCCGGCTCGCGGATGACGGGATCGAACTTCCAGGCGCCGCCGGCGACCCCGGCCTGGACGTGCTTGACCTCCACGCCCCAGCGCCCGTTGGGCGGAAGCACGTAGGCGGCCCACTCGTCGATCCAGGGCTCGAAGACCCAGTCGTCGCCCAGCGTGTCCTGGAACAGCCAGCGCTTCAGGATCTCCTCCTGGGTCCGGAAGAGGGGGTCCGTGCACTCGAGCGTCGACTCCGGCATCTCCTTCCACGAGTCGCCGAACATGACGAGCACGAGCGGCCGCGTCTTCCGCAAGCTGTTGTGCCGCCGCCAGAGGTCGCGCCGCTCGGCCTGTTCCGGCTTAGCGCATACGTCGACGTAGCGCTTGGCGAGTTCGCGGATGATTTCAGCGTCGTGGTTCATGGCGGAGGATCTCGGATTCTGGACTATAGACTGCGGACTACGGGAGCTGCTCCACGAGCACGATGTCGTTCAGGCCGAGGGGCAGGGCGAACTGGACTTCGATGGGACAGGCGGCGGGCGAGCCGACGGGAGCGGACGAGGTTGTGAACTTCAGGGAGCCGCGCTCCGCGGAGGTTACCCGGGCTGGGGCTCTCGAGACGGCCAGTTTCACCTTCAGATCCGCGATGGGCGTGTAGGTGAAGTTGCCGAGCACGAGGGCCGTGCCACCGGGGGCGTCGTACACCCCGGCTTCGACGACGGGGTGGGAGAGCTCCACGACTTTGGGCGCGCCTGCCGCGCGGGCGGTCGCGGTGATGAACGCGCGCTGGGCGGCTGGCCATTGCTCTTTCAGCTCGCGCGGCACGAACTTCGCATCCTTCGCATACGAGAGGCCCGGGCAGCCGCCGACGTACGTCGCCGTTCCCTTGCGGTAGCGGTTCACGACAACGGCGGGGGCTCCGTTCGAGAACGTGGCGATCACCTGCGCCCCTTTGGGCGTGAAGGAGACCTGGGTGCCGACCACGCCGAACGAGGGGGCCGGGTCGGCGGCCGGGTCGGCGGGTGTGACGGCGTCGATGTATGCGATCGGATTGAGCCCGGCCCGAATGTGGTATGCGCCGGGGACGTTCGTCGTGACGATCTCCGGCCGTATGCCGAATGCCTTGGCAAGCCCCGAGACCGGCTCGTCGAACTCGTTGCGGCTGCCCGCCGCACACGTGCCGAGGAGCCGCCCGCCGCCCGCCACCCAGTCCGATATCGCGTCCATAGCGTCCGCCCGGATGCAGGGGTCGGCCGTGTAGAGCGCCGCGTAGTCCTTCAGGCGGCCGGCGAGCACATCCTCCTCGGTCAGCATGTCCACGAGGTACTGCTCGTGCACCAGCGCGAGGTAGAGCTGGCGCCGCTCGAGCATGTGCACGTAGCCGAACGGCTGCCAGAGGTCCGACGAGATGCTGTAGAGCAGCGCGACCCGCGTCGGGCGCATCCGGCCGGGCGCCAGGATGTGCTCGGCCTTCGCGAGCTGGCGGGACATCGTGACGACGCCATCGTAGGCCCCGCGCAGGTCGGACCAGTAGTTCTCGGTGCAGGTGGCCGTGGGGCCGTACGACCAGTAGAAGAAATGCTTCGCGCCCTGGCAGAGGGCCGACGCGCTCTTGAGGCAGATGTTGGTCCCGTCGCTCGGGGTGATCCACGCGATGACGGGCATTTCGCCCCGGCTTCCGCTGCGCATGATGGCGGCCTGGAAGCCCATGAGCTGGAAGCCCTCCCACGTGTAGCCGGGGCCGTACATGTACTGCAGGCCCATCCAGTCCTCGATTCCGATCGTGTCGAGCGCGTGGCTCCGCGCCAGGTCGAACCAGTCCGCCGCGAGCGGAGTGGAGCCCCAGGCCGGGTTCGGACCCATGCCCATGCCGAACCCCGTTCCCGAGAAGTAGGGGTGGTCTGCCGGGAGCGTGGACGTGAGCGCGTTCGTGCTCACGTGGCGGCGGAATGCCTCGGTGAGCCAGCGGAACTTCTCGATCGCCGATTCCTGACGGAAGCGCGACGAGAAGTAGAACACGCGGTTCGCTGTGGCGCGCCCCTGCTCCTGGCGCGTGCGCAGAGCCGTCGGGCTCTCGATCGGCACGACCTCGGCCAGGTCGCGGACCCCGAGATCCTTCGCCCTCGCGCCGTGCGTCTTCAACCAGGCGCGGAACGACGCGAGCCCGGCCGCGTTGGTGCCGATGGCCGGCGCCGTGATCTCATCCGAGAAGTTGAACGGCACGCCGGGCGCGTAGGGATCGACCCCCTCGGCGCCGGGCCGGCGTTTGCCGGCCTTCTCCATCTGGGCCTCCGCGTTTTCGCGGGTGACCGCTGGCCCGAAATTAGCCCACGAGTGGCCGGGGGTACGGAACGCGTAACGTTCGCGGATCTCGGCGGGCTGGCCGCCCACGACATTGAAGCCGAGCAGCCAGAGCACTTCGCCTTCCTTCGCGTTGAGCTCGGGCCGCTGGGCGCCCCAGAGGCTGGTCTGAACGAGCAGGTTCGACGGTGACATCCGCTTGCCGCCCGACGCCTCGCGGGCCCATGCGAGCCGGCGGTCCGTCATCTGCGCCGCCGTTTCAAGCTCGGCTGCGTCGGCCTGGAGCCGGGGCGAAACGAGGAAACTGGTGAGTGTGCCGCGGAAGGTTTCCTCGAACCGGCGGACGACCGTCTTCGGATCCGGCTCGGTGGCCAGTTCGATCACAACCTTCGTGTCGTTGCTCTTCAGGCCGGTGATGAAGTCGGCCGTGACGTTGGGAAACTCCGCCAGGCCGCCGGCCCGGTTCACGCGTGTGTGGAGTCGCTTGCCCGCGTGCTGCCGCAGGTCGAACCACGGAGTGAACTCGCCCGACGGCAGGCGGAGGACGGGCTTCTTGTCCGCGCCCTCCGGAATGATCGCTGCCGGCAGGTACCAGGGGTCCACATGTATGTAGCCAGCGAGCCGCACGTAGTAGCTGGTGGCAGCCGGCTCCATCAGTTGGAACCGGACGAAGACGCCGGTGGCGTCCTGGGCGAGCGCCACGGTGGCGAGGGTCAGGGCGGCGAGCAGGGCTGGAAGCAGTTGGGCGGGGCGCGGCATGGGCGGACTCCTCTTGCGCGGCCGAAGCGCCGCGGGCGCGCCCCGCAGCCGCGCTCTGTGGTCAGTATCGATAGTCGAACGATTTAAGATAGCCGAGCTCGGACGCCGGCTTCAGGAAGTTGATGAACGTGCGGTAGACCTTGGCGTAGGGCTTGGCCTCGGGCACGGGGTTGCGGTAGTCGGGCGAGTCGAGCAGCGCCTCCACGGATCGCATGCCGGCCTCGACGTACGCCCGGTTGCCGGTGATCTCATACGCATACGCGAGGGGATCGAGGGCGATCGACTGCGTGCTGAAGATCCCGCTCCGCGGCTGCGCGGCATGGAACAGACCTCGGGCGGCCAGCTCGGCGCCATAGCTGTAGCCCGGGCTCTTGGCGCCGGCGGCCTTCGCGGCCGGGGGCGCCCCGCGCGAGCTGCGGATCGCGAGATCGACGAACTCCAGGAACCAGCGGCGCACGGCCTCCGCTTCCGGCTCGCCCTTGTGGATCTCCAGGTATTCGCGCGCGCCGAGCAGGATCGACGTATGCCCGAAGCTGAAGACCGGGATGTCGCCCGGCAGCCCGTAGTCGATCTGCCGGTCGATCAGCTCGCGCGCGTAGGCGTCGAACCGCGCGAGCCCGCTCGCCTCGTAGGCGCAGATCATGGTCAGGATGCCCCAGCCGATTTCCCGGTTGAGCCCGCTGTTGAGCGGCCCGATCACGGGATCGTCCAGATTCTCGATCGTCTTGTCCGCGAGGGCGACGATGACCTCCAGGGCGTCGGGGTCGGCCGTCAGCATGTAGTACTGAGCCAGCCCCTGGGTCCAGAAGTGCGACGGGTACGCGCCGGTGGTCGTGTGTCGCTCGCTGTGCGCCGGCGTGGCGCGGTGCAGCCAGCGGTGGTCGGAGTAGTGGAGGAAGTCCACGTCGATGGTGTGCCGCGCCCACCAGCGCATCTTGCGGAACAGCGAGAGGTCGCCCGCGCGGAGCGCCTCCGTGCCGAGCGCGTAGAGCGCGTCGTACTCGTTGTTGACCCAGACGACCTCGAAGTCGTCGAGCGCGTTGTGCTTGGTGGCCTGATGGTGAACGGCGGCGAGGTAATAGCGCGGGCCGCTTTCTTCTCCGCGCACGCGGCGGATGCGGTTGCCGGGGATGTACGTGGATTGGTATCCGCTATCGGGCGTGTCGCCCAGGTCGAAGAACGTGGCGAAGGTGTTGAGGGCGGCGGACATGCCGCCGATCCACTGCTCGAAGCGCGGGTTGAGGTCCGGGCGCCGGGGCAGCACGCGGCCCTGGTCGAAGAAGGACGCCTGCGCGTAGGCCGACTGCCGGAGCTGGGCGCGCAGCGTGTCTCGAAGCTGGGCGATCGCGGCGCCGACGGCCGCCGCGTCCGCGGGCGCGCCACGGTCGGAGAGCGCGACCCGGACGGTGACCTGGCGGCTGCGCCCCTGCTGGAGCGACAGCCCGGCGGCCCAGCGGGGCCAGATGCCGAAGCGGATGACGTCGCCATCGAGCTGGAGCGACTTGGGGCGCAGGCAGGTGAAGTCGTCCATCTCCGCCAGCATGCAGCGGGCGCCGTCCGAGAGAGCGGCCCAGCTGTCGATGCGGTCGGCCGGCGGGTTGAGGTAGAAGGGGTAGTCGTGGTCGTCTCCGAGCGCGGCGTAGTTCCGAACGTAGGCGCCGCCCCGGCTGTCGTCGAGCGCGATGTCGAACGGCTGTGGCGTGGTGACCAGGCGGCCGAGCGTGCTGAACAGGCCGTAGCTCTGCTGGTACACGCTGTGGCCGGGCTCCATGGCGTCCGCCAGCCGCAGGTCCAGTTCGATGGCCTGCACGTCGACGAAGTCGCGCCCGCGCTCGAGGTTGAAGAACGTGTAGGCAATGGAGAATCCCTCGGCGCCGGCGAGGAACTCGAAGCGGAGGCGGAAGTCGATGAAGCGGCTATCCTCGAGCGTGCCGATGCCGGAGACCGCGACTACCGTGCGCAGCGGGCCTTCAAGCTCCACCGTCGTGCGCGGCTTTGCGTCGGCCGTCGCGACGAATGCACGGCCGTGGCCGTCCACGACGCGCACCTCGATGCCGTTCGGGCCGACGAACTCCGCGCCGCCCAGGCGGATCGACTCAACGAGCCCGGGGCCCCCGACCACGGCGGCCAGGCGGCCGGTCGTGACCTCGATGCGTCCGTCGCGCCGCCGGGTTACCCGGATGGGGTGGGCCGGGGCGGCGGGCCGCCCGGATCCACCGACCGTGGCTCGGTACACCCCGCCGCTGGCCGGAAAGGTCGCGTGCAGCGCGCGCGCCGAGCCGTCCGGCCAGTTGGCGAGCGGCTCGGTCTGGACCGGCGCTTCGACGCCGGCCTCGCTCCGGATCCGGACGGCGGGAGCGGTCGCGAACATCCCCTTGGGGAAGGGCAGCGACACGCGAGCGTATGGGGTGGCGAGCCGGTCGGCGGGCGACGGGTTGACGAGGATCGGAATCTCGAGCGTCGGCTTGGCGGCGGGTGCTCGGGCCGTGGTCTTCCTCATCGGGTACGTCTCCGTGTGTGGTGGCGAGGCGTGAGTTGGGCGGGCTAGCGCAAGGCCGCGGAGATCTCGGCGACGAGGGCGGGCAGGCGGCCTTCGGAGGCGGCCTTGACGAGCGCGCTGCCGACGACGACGGCGTCCGCCTGCGCGGCCGCCTCCCGCGCCTGCGGTCCGTTGCTGACGCCGAAGCCGACGGCGATCGGCAGGTCCGTGCAGGAGCGCAGGTCGGCGATCCGGCCGGACACATCGGCTGCGACGGCGTCGCGGGCGCCGGTAACCCCCTTCACCATGATGTAGTAGACGAAGCCCCGGGCCGGCTTGAGGATCTTGCGAGCCCGGGCCTTTGGGGTGGTGGGCGCGATCAGCGGGATCAGGCACAGGTCCTTGCGCTCGACCAGGCCGCGCAGATCGTCCGACTCCTCGAACGGCATGTCCACCACGAGCAGGCCGTCCACGCCCGCGGCCGCCGCCTCCACGCAGAGCCGCTCGTGGCCGTAGATAAAGAACGGGTTGGCATAGCCGAACAGGATGATGGGCTGAGCGAAATCCGCCCGGATGCGCCGGACCATCTGGAGGATCTTCTCGATCGTCGCGCCGGCCGCCAGCGCCCGCTGGCCGGCGGCTTGGATGACCGGCCCGTCGGCCGTGGGGTCCGAGAACGGGACCCCGAGCTCCAGGACGTCCACCCCGCCTTGCAGCGCCGCCCGGATGTTCGCCTCCGAGGTCGCCAGGTCGGGATCGCCGGCCGTGAGGAAGCCCACGAATCCTTTGCGGCCGGCCTTCTTCAACTCGCCGAATTTCTGCGTGATCCGATTCATCTGGAAAAACCGAATATCCGGCCGGCTTACGGGTGGGCGCGCTCCCGGTTCAACGCCAGCACGGTATCCACGTCCTTGTCGCCACGCCCCGAAAGGTTCACGACGAGCACGCCCTTTTCGCCGAGCTGCAGGGCGCGCTTCCGCGCCTCGGCGACCGCATGGCTGGACTCGAGGGCCGGGATGATTCCCTCGAGGCGGGTCACGTCGTGGAACGCCTCGAGCGCCTCGTCGTCCGTGATCGCGGCGTACTCCACCTTGCCCAGATCGGCCCACAGGGCGTGTTCCGGCCCGACGCCGGGATAGTCGAGGCCGGCGCTGACGGAGTGGGCATTGCGGATCTGGCCCTCGGCGTCCTGGAGCACGTACGACTTGCTGCCGTGCAGGATGCCCATCCAGCCGGCGCCGATGCTGGCGGCGTGCTCGCCGCTCGGGATGCCGCGGCCGGCGGCTTCGACGCCGATGAGGTAGACCCCGGGATCCTCGAGGAACGGGTAGAACATCCCGGCCGCGTTGCTGCCGCCGCCCACGCATGCGATGACCATGTCGGGGAGGCGCTTCTCAAGCTTCTGGATCTGCTCGCGAGTCTCGCGGCCGATCACACACTGGAAATCGCGCACCATCGTCGGGTACGGGTGCGGCCCGGCGACGCTGCCGATCACGTAGAACGTCGTGTCGACATTCGCGGCCCAGGCTCGGATGGCCTCGCTCATGGCGTCCTTGAGGGTCTTCGTGCCGCTGGAGACGGGGACGAGGCGCGCGCCGAGCAGCTCCATGCGGCGCACGTTCGGTGCCTGCCGGCGCATGTCCTCCTCGCCCATGTAGACGTCGCATTCCATGCCGAACAGCGCAGCGGCGGTCGCGGTCGCGACCCCGTGCTGTCCGGCGCCGGTTTCGGCCATCAGGCGCTTCTTACCCATCCGGCGCGCGAGCAGGGCCTGGCCGATCGTGTTGTTCACCTTGTGCGCGCCCGTGTGATTCAGATCCTCGCGCTTGAGGTAGATCTTCGCGCCGCCGAACGCCTCGGTCAGGCGCTTGGCCAGGTAGAGCGGCGAGGGGCGGCCGACATAGTGCTTGAGGATGTCCTCAAGCTCGGCCTTGAAGGAGGCGTCGGAATTGGCCTTCTCGTAGGCCTTTTCGAGCTCGAGGAGGGCGGGCATGATTGTTTCCGCCACGTACCGGCCGCCGTAGGGCCCGAAATGCCCGTGCTTGTCCGCTTCGGTTTTCATGCGGGCGTCATTCAACACCAGGCGGCAGGCCGGTTCAATCCCCAATTCCCGGGCCGCGTGGCCGGACGCATCTCCGTTCCGATGCCGCCTCCCCGTCCCCTTGGCCGGAACGGCGTTCGCTCGTCGTTCGCGGTCGCTGCATCAGTGACCTGCCTCACGTCGCGCTGGCGGACCGTGCGGCACGGACGAATGCGGCGAGACGGGCGCGGTCCTTGCGACCGGGCGCGGCTTCAACTCCGGACACCACGTCGACCCCCAGCGGCCGGACCGCCCGAATGGCCTCTGCGACATTTTCCGGGGTCAGCCCCCCGGCCAGAAGGGCCGGCACGCGTGCGGCCACCTCGGCGGCCATCTGCCAGTCGATGGTGCGCCCGGTGCCGCCGTACTGCCCGGGTGCCCGGGCGTCGAGGACATAGCGGGCCGCCGGCCAGTCTTCCGGCCTCGGTCGGCACGCCCCGCTCGAAAAGTGCACGGCTCGCCACAATCGGAGTTCGGTTGCGGCGAACTCGGCGGCGGGTTCGTCGCCATGGATCTGCGCCGCCCACAGCCCGCACTCGCGGACCGCGTGCTCCACGAACGACCGGCTCTGGTTCACGAAGACCCCGACGGCCCGTGTCGAGGTTGGGAGGTGCTCCATAATTGAGGCGATCCGCTCGGGCGCCACATAGCGCGGGGACTTCGGGTACAGCACGAATCCCAGATAATCCGCGCCGCAGTCCAGCGCGGCTTGGGCGTCGTCCAGGCTGGTCGTTCCGCATATCTTGATTTCGGATCGTGCAGAGGCGCTCATGACGGGGCTCCGGGCCGAAACTTGGCGTATGGTGGCACACTCCAGCGCAGCCGCGAAGAATCAAAAAGGAAACAAAGATCATCCCTACATTGTACGTCGCCGAATCTCGTGTAAAATGGTCAGCCACTAAGAACCGATTGGACTCGACGAGGTTCGAGTAGGAATGCTTATGCCCGAACGTAAACCTATGCGCCGATGGCCGAGCGTCTGGATGGGACTCGTTGCGCTTGTACTCGCTGCAGGCGTCTCTCCTGTCGTGGCCTTGCAGGCGATCACTGGCATTCAGGCGTCCTATGACACCGCTTCGAATACCAACGCGGACTACCTGACTCCGGGCGCCGGATCGGGAACGTTCCCATCCACGACGGTCTATAAGGTGCGGTTCAACGTCGGCACCCAGAACAACCTATTCAAGATTATCGGGTTTGAGGTCAACACCAACCTCTATCTGTTCATCCGGTTGGCGGACCGGTTCAACCTGTCGCGTGTGGACAATCCGATCACGACCGGCGCCTACCACATCGTGATGTACGAACAGTATGCCGTTGCCGGCACGAACATCGATCTCAAGCCGTCCTACATGCCCACGATGGAGGAGAGCCTGCGGTCGGACAACGTCAACCGCGGCACGGACAACATCTTCTGCAACACCGGCAACGGCGAGGGGAACCAGAACAATATCGAACGCTGCGATTTCGTCTTCTCCGAAGGCTACCCGGCCCGGAATCGGCTGGATCGCCGCGGCTTCCTGCTCATGGATCGCGGCGGGAACGACGTGCTGAAGATCGCGGCGATCACGAACCTCGACGCCAG
>CAYSLU010000115.1:0-13971 GCA_964431965.1 uncultured Verrucomicrobiota bacterium | reverse complement strand
GTGACACGTCCATCGAAGAGATCGACGCCGCGCTGAAGAAGGCGGCCTCGAGCTACCTCAAGGGCATTCTGGGCGTGACGGATGAGGAGCTGGTTTCGACGGACTTCATTCACGACCAGCGCTCGTCCATCTACGACTCGCTGGCCACGACCCAGAACAACCTGAAGGGCGAGAAGCGCTTCTTCAAGGTGGTCTCGTGGTACGACAACGAGTGGGGCTATTCGAACCGCGTCGTCGATCTGCTGCGCCACATGGCGAAGACCGACGGGGCGAAGTAGAGTCGGAGCCGGGCGGTATTCGGAGAGCGGCGGCGGCCCCAGGCGGGGCCGCCGCGTCTCATCGGGAGGGTGCGTCGGATGAACAAGAAGACGGTCCGGGATGTGGATCTGAAGGGCAAGCGCGTGCTGATGCGCGTGGATTTCAACGTTCCGATCAAGGGCGGGATCGTGGCGGACGACACGCGCATCACGTCGGCGCTTCCGACCATCCGGCACGTGCTGGGGCAGGGCGCTTCGCTGGTCCTGATGAGCCACCTGGGCCGTCCCAAGGGCGGCAAGGCCGAGCCCGAGTTCAGCCTGAAGCCCGTGGCCGGCCGCCTGCAGGAGCTGCTGGGCCGACCGGTCCAGTTCGCGCCGGACTGCCGCGGCGCCGCGACGCTGGCCTTGGCGCGGGCCCTCAAGCCGGGCGAAGTCCTCCTCCTCGAGAACACCCGTTTCTACAAGGAGGAAGAGGGCAAGGCCAAGGTGGCGGATGACGCCACGGACGAGCAGAAGAAGGCCGCCAAGGCCGAGATGAAGCAGAAGCAGGAAGCGATGGCGAAGGAGCTCGCGGCGCTCGGCGAGGTCTACGTAAACGACGCCTTCGGGTCGGCCCACCGGGCCCATGCCTCGACGGCAGTCGTCTGCAAGTTCGTGAAGGACAACGTCGCCGGCTTCCTCATGGAGAAGGAAATCGATTACCTGGGCCGCGCGCTGGCGAGCCCGGACCGGCCGTTCGTGGCCATCCTCGGCGGCGCGAAGGTCAGCGACAAGGTGAACGTCATCACGAACCTGCTCGCCAAGGTGGATGCGCTGATCATCGGCGGGGCCATGGCGTATACATTCTACCGCGCTCAGGGTATCCCGATCGGGAAGTCGCTGGTCGAGGCGGACAAGGTCGATCTGGCCCGGGAGATCCTCGCGAAGGCGCAGGCCAAGGGCGTGCGGGTGCTGCTGCCTGTCGATCACATCGTGGCGGACGCCTTCGATGCAAAGGCGAAGACGCAGACGGTGGGCGAGAAGGATATTCCCGAGGGATGGATGGCGCTGGACATCGGGCCGCAGTCTGCGAAGCTCTTCGCGGGGGAGATTGCCGGGGCGAAGACCGTGGTGTGGAACGGGCCGATGGGCTGCTTCGAGATGGCTCCGTTCGCGGAGGGAACGTTCGCCGTGGCACGCGCCATCGCGGCCACGAAGTGCCTGAGCATCGTGGGCGGGGGCGACAGCGTAAGCGCCGTCAACCAGTCGGGGCTGGCCGACAAGATGACGCACATCAGCACCGGCGGCGGGGCGAGCCTCGAGTTCCTGGAAGGCAAGGTTCTCCCGGGCGTGGCGGCTTTGAGCGACAAGTGATTGTGGCGTACGGTTCGGCGGAGAGGTCGGCGGGCGGATCGCCCCCGGCTCGGCGCCGCGAGGAGCGCGAATGAGGAAGCCGATTGTTGCGGGCAACTGGAAAATGAACAAAGGGGCGGGCGACGCGCTGGCGCTCGCCGCGGCCGTGAAGCAGGACGTGGGGGACTTCGCGGACACCGAGGTCGTTCTTTGCCCGCCGTTCACCGCGCTGGAGTCCGTGGGCGCCGCGATCAAGGGGTCGCGGATCGCACTCGGCGGCCAGAACCTGCACTGGGAGAAGGACGGGGCGTTCACCGGCGAGATATCCGCGGGCATGCTCCACGCGCTGGGGTGCCGCTATGTGATCATCGGGCACAGCGAGCGGCGGACCTTCTTCGGGGAGACGGACGAGGGCGTGAGCCGGAAGATCGGCGCCGCCATGGCCGCCGGCATCACGCCGATCGTGTGCGTGGGCGAGACCCTGGCGCAGCGCGAGGGAAACCAGACGTGGGATGTGATCCGGACGCAGGTCGAGCGCGGGCTGGCCGGCCTCGGAGCGGGCATCGCCCGGATCGTGATCGCGTATGAGCCGGTGTGGGCGATCGGGACCGGGCGGACGGCATCGCCGGAGCAGGCTCAGGAAGTTCACGCGTTCATCCGCGGGCTGGTGGCGAAGATGACGGATGCGGCCACCGCGCAGGCGGTTCGGATTCAGTACGGTGGAAGCGTGAAGCCGGCGAACGCCAAGGAACTGTTCGGGAAGCCGGACATCGACGGCGGGCTGATCGGCGGAGCCGCCCTAGATGCGGCGTCGTTTGGCGCCATTGTGCGGGCGGCATCGTAAGGCCGGTTGAGCCGGCGGAGGAAGAGACATGTTATTCGTCAAGGGTATCCTGATTTTCATTGAGGTCGTCGTCAGCGTCCTGCTCGTGGGCGTGATTCTGATCCAGCGGACGAAGGACGAGGGGCTGGGGATGGCCTTCGGAGGCGGTGTGGGCGAGAGCCTGTTCGGCTCGCGGACCGGCAACGTGCTGACGAAGATTACGGTCGTGCTCGGCCTGGCGTTTCTCGTCAACACCACGGCGCTCTCCCTGGTGGTCGCCCGCGGAGGCGCCTCGGGATCGCTCGTGCGGTCGAGCCCGGCTCCCGTTGCTCCTCCTCAGCGCGCGCCGCAACCGGCGCCTGTCGCGACGCCGACGGCACCCGCCGAGACTCCGGCTCCGAGCCCGGCCCCGGCCGCCGCTGCCGCCGAATGACGAAGACCGGCCAGCGCGGAAAGCCCCACTGGATTCGATCCGGCGGGGCTTTTTGTCTTTTCGGCATGGCCCTCATGTCCGGGTGCCGCGGCGCGTCCGAGGCGGATCGCGCCGGCACGGCGGGGCAGATGGTCATGTACGGGGAGACCACGATGATCCGGGGGTTCGACCCCGCCAAGGCGGGCGACGTCGCGTCGGCCGTGGCCATCAGCAAGATCTACGAGGGGCTGCTTCAATACGCCTACCTGGAGCGCCCGTACCGCGTCGAGCCGTGCCTGGCCGAGTCGCTGCCGGAGGTCTCCTCGGATGGCTTGACCTACACCTTCCGGATCCGCCGGGGGATATTCTTCCAGGACGATCCGTGCTTCGCCGAGACGGGCGGGCGCGGGCGCGAGCTGGCGGCCGCGGACTTCGTCTACGCGATCAAGCGCATCGCGGACTCCAAGACCGGCTCGACCGGCTACTGGGCGTTCAACGATCGCATCGAGGGCCTGGACGAGTTTCACGCCGCCTCGGCCGGAGCGGCGCCGACGGACTACGACCGCCCGGTTGCCGGGCTGCAGGCCGCCGATGCGCAAACCTTCGTCATTCGGCTCACGCGCCCGTATCCGCAGCTGCTGTGGATCCTGACGATGCACTATGCATTCGCGGTTCCGCGGGAGGCGGTGGAGCGATACGGCCGCGACTTCGTGAACCACCCGGTCGGCACGGGCCCCTACGTGCTGGACCGGTGGAACATGAACTACCGGGTGGAGTTCGTGCGCAGCCCGAAGTGGAGGGAGACCGGGCGGGTCGAGCGCTACCCCTCGGCCGGAGAGGCGGCCGACCGGGCGGCGGGCCTGACGGCGGATGCGGGGCAGCCGCTGCCGTTCATCGACCGCATCGTGCAGTTCGTGGTGCGCGATCCGTCGACGCAGTGGCTCATGTTCATGACCGGTCAGATGGAGTCGTCCGGCATCTCGCGCGACAACTGGGACGCCGTGGTGACGACCGAAAAGGGGCTGACGCGGGAGCTGGCGGAGCGGGGGATCCGCATGTATTCGACGCCCACGCTGGACACTTTCTATATCGGGTTCAACATGGAGGACCCGGTCGTGGGTCGGAACAAGAAGCTGCGGCAGGCCCTGTGCTGCGCCTTCAACACGCACGACTGGGTTCGCTTCTACAACAACCGGGTGATCCGGGCTGTCGGGCCGATCCCGCCCGGGGTCGCGGGTTCCGAGGAGGGTCCGTCCCCGTACGGGTTCGACCTGGAGAAGGCCCGGCGGCTGCTCGCCGAGGCCGGCTATCCGGAGGGGAAGGACGCGGCGACCGGACGGCGGCTGCAGCTGACAATCGAGCTGGGGTCGGCGAACGACGCGGAGGCCCGGCAGTCGGTGGAGCTGTTCGTTTCGTTCATGGACCAGATCGGGGTGGTCGTCCAGCCGAGCTACAACAACTGGCCGACGTTTCTGGAGAAGATGGAGCGGCGCCAGGCGCAGCTCTTCGAGCTGGGGTGGGTAGCCGATTACCCGGACGCGGAGAACTTCCTGCAGCTGTTCTATGGCCCGAACTGCTCGCCTGGGCCGAACCACTGCAACTACTCGAACCCGGAGTTCGACCGGCTGTACGAGCGGGTGCGGGTGATGCCGGATTCGCCGGGGCGGACCGACGTGTACCGGCAGATGGCGCGGATCGTGATCGAGGACTGCCCGTGGCTGTTCCTGCACCATCCGCTCGCCTACGGCCTGCATCACGACTGGCTTGGCGACTACAAGCCGCACGACTTTCCGTACGGGATGGTGAAGTACTATCGGATCGACTCCGAGGCCCGCGCCGCCTGGCACCGGCGGTACGGGCCGGAGCGCTGAGGAAGGATCCGTCGACGCCATGTGGCGCTATATCGCTAGACGAACGCTGCACATGATCCCGACTGTTTTCGGGGTCATCCTGATCACCTTCCTTCTGTTCAACGTGGTGGGGGGCAGCCCGGCTTCCATGACCCTCGGCAAGAACGTGTCGCCGAAAGTTCTCGAGGACTTCGACGAGGTCCGGGGCGCGAACAAGCCGCTCATTGTCGGATGGTGGGCGCGCACGCGGGCGCTCGAGGACTCCGACTATGCGCGCACCCCGGGGGGGTGGCGGCGGGTGGCGGGCGCGGAGGCGCTGGGCGCGTCGAACGGCGCGCCGGCGCGGCTGCGCCTGGAAGCCGGCGGCCTTCGCCTCCTTCCGCTGGCCTTTGCGCTGCGGGAGCGGACCGGCTACCGGCTGTCGGTCTCGTACCGCGGTGGTTCGGGGGCGGCGATCACGGTGCTGCAGGGCAGCGGAGTGGTGCAGCGAGTTGAGCTGCCGGCGTCCGCCAGGTGGGCGAAACGAAGCGTCGCGTTCGAGTCGGGCGACGGGCCAGCCGGGCTGAAGCTGGCATTCGACCCGGGCTCGACGCCGCTGGAGGTCCGGGCGCTGAAGCTCCGGCGGCGGATGCCCCATCCGTTCGACTCGCAGCTGGCGTTCTACCTGCGACAGCTCGGACGCCTGGACTTCGGGGTGTCGACCTACACGAACCAGAGCGTGTCGAGCATGCTGCGGGGCGGAGTGGTGCCGTCGCTCGTCCTCACGGTCCCGATCTTTCTGGCGGACTTTGTTCTGGCAGTGGGGATAGCCCTGGTGTGCGCGTTCTTCCGGAACACGTGGATTGACCGGTCGTTCGTCGTGCTGTCCGTGGGGCTGATGAGCATCAATTATCTCGTGTGGATCGTGGCTGGGCAGTACATCCTGGCCTTCACGCTGGGTTGGTTCCCGATCTGGGGGTTCGAGTCGTGGCGGTACCTTGTGCTGCCCGCGCTGATCGGGACGGTGAGCGGCCTGGGCGGGGGGATCCGGTTCTACCGGACCGTCGTGCTTGACGAGATGTACAAGGACTACGTCCGGACGGCATTCGCCAAAGGGGTCAGCCGTCCGGGCGTCCTGTTCCGGCATGTGCTGAAGAACGCCATGATCCCGATCCTGACGGACGTGGTGATCACGATCCCGTTCCTGTACACCGGCAGCCTGCTGCTGGAGAGCTTCTTCGGAATTCCCGGGCTGGGGTACATGAGCGTCCAGGCGATCAACTCCTCCGATGCCGACGTCGTCCGGGCGATCGTGCTCATCGGGGCTGTGATCTACGTCGTGGCAAATCTGCTGACGGACATCTGCTATGCGCTGGTCGATCCACGGGTGAAGCTGCGGTGAGCGAGATCATGGAACAGCAGGCGGCGGGCGAAGGGCGGTCGCTGTGGGGCGAGGCGTGGGCCACGCTCCGGCGCAACCGGATGGCCGTCGTGTGCCTGTGGATCGTTGGCGTCTTCTTCGCGCTCGCGCTGTACGGGGAGGGCGTGTACCGGTGGTACCGGCTGCGGGATCGGACTCCATCCTACCAGGAGACGAACCTCGACCGGCAGTACCTGAAGCCGAGCTTCCTGCGCGCGCCGTTCGCGGCGAGACCGGGCGAGGACATCGGGGCCGGCGCGCGTGTGGCGCGCGGCTTCCGGACCCTCGCGGACTGCCCGCTGGGCACGGACAACCTGGGGCGCGACGTGCTTCAGCGGCTGATCCAGGGCGCGCGGATTGCGTTTCTCGTCGGCGTCGTGACGTCGCTGATCGCGATCCCCATCGGGGTGATCCTGGGCTGCCTGGCCGGCTACTTCGGCGGGCGGATTGACGACTTCATCGTGTGGCTCTACTCGACGGTGGCCTCGATGCCGGGGCTTCTCTTCATTCTGGCCATTGCCATGGTCGTCGGCAAGGGACTGCAAGGGGTCTACATCGGCATCGGGCTCACCACGTGGGTCGGCCTCTGCCGCCTGATCCGGGGCGAGGTGATGAAGCACAAGGAGCGGCCATATGTGCGGGTGGCTCATGCGCTGGGGCTGGGGCCGTGGCGCATCATGTTCCGGCACATCCTGCCCAACGTGTTCCACATCGTGATCATCAGCTTCTCGCTGCGCTTCCCGGGCGCGATCGGGACCGAGGTGTTCATGAGTTTTCTGGGAATCGGAGTGCAGGGGGAGCCGTCGTGGGGTATCATGATCAGCAATGCGCGGCTCAGGCTCTGGTACGGGGCATGGTGGGAGATGGGGTGCGTGACCCTGGCCTTCTTCCTTGTGGTCCTGGCGTTCAACCTGCTCGGCGATGCGCTGCGGGATGCACTGGATCCGCGACTGCGCGAAAGCCGAGTCTGAGAAGCGGCTGAAGACGGCACGATATGGCGACGCTACTGGACAGAATCAATGGGCCGGCCGACCTGAAGCCGCTGGGGGCCGGGGACCTGACGGCGCTGTCCGAGGACGTCCGCAAGCTCATCATCGACACCGTCAGCAAGACGGGCGGGCACCTGGCGGCCAATCTGGGCGTCGTGGAGCTGACGGTGGCCCTGCTGAAGACGTTCGCTCCGCCGGACGACAAGATCATCTGGGACGTCAGCCACCAGGCCTACACCTACAAGATCCTGACGGGCCGGCGTGACCGGTTCCCCACGCTCCGGCAGCACGGCGGCATCTCGGGATTCCTGTCGCGGGCCGAGAGCGAATACGACTGCTTCGGGGCCGGGCACTCCGGGACGGCGCTTTCCGCGGCATTGGGAATCGCCGCCGCCCGGGACCGCACGGGCGGAAGCGAGCACGTGGTGGCCGTCGTGGGCGATGCGACGCTGGGCTGCGGCATCTCCTTCGAGGCGCTCAACAACGTCGCGAGCACCACCAAGCGGCTGATCGTCATCCTGAACGACAACGAGATGTCGATCTCGGCGAACGTCGGATCGCTGTCGCGCTACCTGGGTGGCCTGCTGGCCAACCCCCGGTACAACCGGTGGAAGAGCTCGGTCGAAGGCATGGTCCGCCGCCACGTGAAGACGGACTTTGTGCGGCGCGTGTACTACCGGATCGAGGAAGCGGTCAAGAGCCTGTTCCTGCACAGCGTGTTTTTCGAGGAGATGGGGCTCCGCTACATCGGCCCGATCGACGGCCACAACATCCCGGTGCTGCTGGACGCGCTCCAGATCGCGCGAAACTCGCCGCAGCCGATCCTGCTGCACGTCTCCACCCAGAAGGGCCGCGGGTACGACTTTGCGGAGGAGCGGCCCGACGTGTGGCACGGCGTGTCGGGGTTCGAGGTGTGCTCGGGCAAGCTGGCGCCGTCATCGGGCGGGCTGACCTACTCGGAGGCCTTCGGCCGCACGCTCGAGCGGCTGGCCGAGCAGGACGAGCGAATCGTGGCGATTACGGCGGCCATGCGCAGCGGCACGGGGATGGCATCGTTTTCGCGCCGCTTTCCGGGCCGCTTCTTTGACGTGGGGATTTCGGAGGAGCATGCCGTGATCTTTGCGGCCGGCCTGGCCAGCCGCGGGCTGCGGCCGATCCTGCCGCTGTACTCCACGTTCTCGCAGCGTTCGGTGGACTGCGTGATCCACGACGTCTGCCTGCAGCGGCTGCCGGTGGTGATCTGCCTCGACCGGGCGGGCATCGTCGGGGACGACGGGCCGACGCACCATGGCGTGTTCGACATCCCGCTCTTCCGCTCCGTTCCGAACCTGGTGATGATGCAGCCCCGGGATCAGGGCGAGCTGTTCAGCATGATGCACGCCGCGGTCGCGTGGGGGCGCCCGGTGATCATCCGCTACCCGCGCGGGTGCGGCCCGGCTGAGGCGCTTCCGTCGTCGCCCGGCGCGATCGAGGTCGGGCGCGCCGAGGTGCTCCGCGAGGGGACGGATGTCCAGATCTGGGCCCTGGGGGACATGCTGACCATGGCCCAGGATGCGGCCAATCGGCTGGCGGCCGCCGGCGTCACGGCGGGCATCGTGAATCCCCGGTTCATCCGCCCGGTCGACGACGCGCTTCTGCACGCCCAGGCCGCCCGGGCGCGGGTGTTCGCGACCATCGAGAACGGCTTGCTCGCCGGCGGATTCGGATCGGGGGTGGCTGAGGTTCTGGGCGCGGGCGGCTACAGCGGCCGGATCCTCCGCTTCGGGTGGCCCGACCGGTTCATCCCGCACGGGGCGGCGCCGGTGCTGATGTCCGAGTGCGGGCTGACGGGCGCGCACATCGCCGACGGAATCCTCAGCGCGCTGGGGCGCGTCGGCGGGCCGCCCGATGCTCTGCCTCCACGGTAATCGCGATTCCCCCGCGGGGCGTGAAGCGCCCGGTCACCCGTGCCTCGATCGGGCGGATGGCCTTCACCAGATCGTCCAGGATCCGGTTCACCGCGGCTTCGTAGAAGGTGTTCTGATCCCGGTACGAGAACAGGTAGAGCTTCAGCGCCTTGCTCTCCACGCAGAGCCGGTCCGGTACGTAGTCGATCATGATCGTGCCGAAGTCCGGCTGGTTGGTGATGGGGCAGCGGGAGGTGAACTCCGGGCACTCGCAGCGGATCCGGTACGGGCGCCCCGGGCGCGGGTTCGGGAAGGCTTCCAAGCGGGCGCGGTCCGGGGACGTCGGATAGTCCTGCCGGCTCTGCCCGAGCAGGCTGAGTGACGCGTGTGCGGTCGTTCGGTTCGTCCGGGGTTTCGCCTTCATGGGTCCTCGCAACGTTAGGGTCATTTCTCCGTGAGCCGGATGACGCCGTCCCAGCCGGCCGGCGGCGCGGCCACCAGCGCCTCGCAGCGGGTCGCGTAGATCCGCGACACGGGGTCCCCGGCGGCCAGCTCGCCGAACACGGTCGCAGCCTCGCGGAACCGGCCGGCGTAGAAGGATCGAAGCGCCTCGTCGAAGCGCGCGAGGAGCGGCTCGCGCACCGACCGGTCTTCCGCGGTCATCGGCTCGTAGACAACGACCGGCTCCTTGCGGCCGACCACGGCGACGCGGCCGATCTCGCGGGCGGCGAGGTCCGGCGCGAGCCGCTCGCGGGTGGCGGCCGAGATGAGCGCGTAGGTTCCGAACTGCTTGTTCACGCCCTCGAGCCGGGACGCGAGATTGCCGGCGTCGCCCAGGAACGTGTAGTTGAACCGCTGGTTCGAGCCCATGTTGCCGATGACCACGGGCCCGGTGTGGAGGCCGATCCGCACAAGGACGTCGCGCCCGACCCGCTCGCGATAGGCGGGGCGCAGCTCGCGGAGCCGGGCCTGGCAGCGTATGGCGGCGCGAACGGCGCGGGTCGGGTGATCCTCCTGGGGAAGCGGAGCGTTCCAGAAGGCGATGATCGCGTCGCCCTCGTACTTGTCGATCGTGCCGCCCTCGCTGTAGATGATGTCCGTCATCTCCGTGAGGTACTCGTTCAGGAACGCCGTGAGCTGCTCGGGCGACATCGTTTCCGAGATGCCGGTGAAGCCCTGGATGTCCGAGAAGTAGATGGACAGCTCGCGCGTCTCGCCGCCGAGCTTCAGGCGCTCGGGGTGCTCGACGAGCTCCTCGATGACCGCCGGGCTCAGGTACTGCTTGAACGCGCCCTTGATGAACCGCTTCTGGCGGCCTTCGGTGGCGTAGTTCAGCACGAGCCCGGCGACGAGGGCGGGTCCGAGGCCGGCCAGAGGGGCCATGATCGGCAGCCAGACGCCCCAGGCATAGGCGGCAAACCCGGCGGCGAACGGAAGGGGCAGCAGCGCGATGAAGGCGGTGGCCGCCTGCCACGCCCGGTGGCAGGAGCGGGTGAGGATCGCTCCAAGCACGGCCAGCGCGAGCGCGAGCAGCGCGGTCAGCCATGCCGGCGCATCCCGCATGAAATCGTCCGCGAGCAGGTTGTCGAGGACGGTGGCATGGATCTCGACTCCCGGATAGACGCCGCTGATGGGGGATGACCGCAGGTCGTACAGGCCGGGCGCCGAGAAGCCGAACAGGACATGGCGCCCCTTGAACCACTCGGTCCGGCGGGCGACCGCCTCCGCGTCATCGCCCTGAATGGCGGCCCGGACGACCGTGGCGGCGGTGACGGTCCGGTGCGTCTGGGTCGGTCCGCGATACCGCAGGATGGCGCGCCCCTCGCGGTCGAGCGGGACGGTGGCGCCGCCGACGCGCAGCTGGCCCGGCGTGACATCCAGCCGGCACCCCGGGTGGGCGGCGATGTAGGCCGCGAGGCCGAGCGAGGGGATGACGCGGCCGTCGAATGTCGCGAACAGCCGGATGCGGCGATAGATCCCGTCCGGATCGGGGTTCGAGAACACGTTGGCGAGCATGGCGGCGTTGGTCGCGACCTCGGGGATGGGGAAGAGCGCCCGCTGCGCCTCAAAGCGCTTCCGCATCTCCGCGGGGAGGGCGCCGAGCCCGTCCGCCTGCAAGCGGGGGCCTGGAATGTCCGGGGGCCAGTTCGTGGCGGAGCCGATCTTGGACCGTGCGTCCCCGAGGAAGACGGTGCCCACGAACATGCGCGCGTCCGCGATGGCCGAGGCAAGCGCCTGGTCGTCCTCGACGCCGTACCCGGACGGCTCGGTGTACAGCACGTCGAAGGCGACTGAGCGCGCACCGCCTGCGGCGGCGGACGAGATGATGGGGGTATAGACTTCGCGAGGCCAGGGCCACGAGAGGCTGTTCTCGGTCCTGGCCCAGTCGAGGCTCGACTGATCGAGGAAGACGAGGGTGATGTCCGGGTCGGCGCGCTCGCGGTGCGCGAGCATCGAGACACGCAGATCCCACGTGCGGACCTCCGCGCGGTCCAGCCAACCCAGCCGCCATGCGGCCACGCCCAAGGCTCCGCAGAGAATGCCGAGGAGTATCCCGTGTAGGATCCGCCGCGCCATCAGAGGCCCGCCAGCGCCGCCTGGAACCGCGCGCGGCGCGCCGCCGGCTCGGCGCCCGCCGCCGCTGAGGACGCGATGAGACGGCGCACCTCGGCGATGCGGTCCTTCGGGTCCGGGTGGGTCTTGGCGAAGCCGTGGCCATCGCGGCGCATGGTCTTGTCCATGAGTTCGAGCATGGCGACCAGCGCGGCGGGATCATAGCCGGCGCGCTTGAGGATGGTGACGGCGGCGGCGTCCGCCTGCTGCTCGAGCCGGCGCGAGTAGCCGCTGTTGACGAGGGTGGACGTCACGTCCTGGACGCTGCCCTCAAACTGCTGCGTCAGCTGCGCGAGCTGTTCCCCGCCCATCGTCTTCGCCGTCTCCGACGCCATGATGGTGAGCGCGGACGAGACGCGGTCCTTGCTGATGGCCCGAAGCCCGTCCCGGTTCTGGACGTGGCCGACCTCATGGGCGAGCACGGCGGCGACGGCGTCCTCGCTGCGACAGCAGCGGAGCATGCCCCGCGAAACGAGGATCAGCCCGCCGGGGGCTCCGAAGGCATTCACCTCGTCGGTGTCGAGAATCAGGAAGTGGTAGCCCCGGAAGGTCTCGGGGCGGTCCGAGAACCCGGCGACGCTCTGGCCGACCTGGTTCAGGTACAGGTTGGCCTTCTGCTCGTCGTAGGGCTTGTAGGTGGTCAGCACGGTGGCGGCGACGGCGCGCCCGATGTAGTACTCCTGCTCCGGCGTGATGGCGTCGAACGTCTTGCCCACCGCCTGGGCCGTTCGGTTGATCGAGCCCGCCTGATCACTGCTGATGGTGCCCGTGGCGACGCCGATGGACGTCCCGACTTCCGAGAGGGTGTCCATCGTCTTGCACCCCGCGATCGCGAGGGCGAGGCCGACGGGAAGGATGGCGAGGAAAAGGCGGCGCATCATTGGACGCCTCCTTTCGCTGCCACGCCGCCGTCCCGAAGGAATTCGGCGAGCTTGGCGGGCGGGATGACGATCGTCTCCATGCGGTCCACTGCGGCGAAGTTGGCCTTTCCGTTCTGGGCCTTGAACTTGGCCTCGACGTCCGAGTTGAACCCCTTTCCGGCGAGCGCGAGCTCGTCGGAGGACGCGGCCGACTGGGCCTGCTGGCCGGCCTGCATCACGATCTTCTTCGACGTGAGCGCTGACGAATGGATCCAGCCGGAGGCCCCCTTGGCGGTTGAGGCCTTCATCCATGCCCCTTGCTGAGCCGTGACGGTGACGCGGTCGGCGTATGCGACCGTGGTCACGACCCGCCCGAGAAATGACGGGCTCTCCCGGAGTTCTCCGGTCTTGATCTGCACGCTCATCGCCTTATCCGCGGCGGACGCTCCCAGCGCGGCCAGTGCGAGCGCGATGCCAACCGTCCTCGCGATCCATCTCGTCATGACTTGCCCTCCGTTCAGTGAGGCAGATACTAAAGCAAGCCCTGCCGGCTCGAAACAAGAAAAGAGCCGGCGGATCGGCGAGGGGATCACAATGACATGGCGAGCACCAGCCCGGCTCGGCTACCATCGCCCAACCACGGCCAGTTGAAGAAGGAGCGCCCTCATGGCTTACAGACTGACGACTCCGGAGTTCGAGGCCCGTTTTGACTCGCTCGGGCGCTTGACGCATCTGGCCATCCGGTGCGGAGCCTGTTCGACTGGGGGAGCACCTTCGGGCGATGGGCCGGACCGCGGAGGCGGACGAGATCCGGGCAGCCGTGGAGCGCGCCTACCGCAGCATCGCGCGGTCCGGCGACGACACAATGACGGAAGGGGGCGACCACTTCGAGGATGGCATGACCTCCTGCGCGGGCCACCAGATCGCGGCGCTGTGGCCGCAGTTCGGGCGCCGCCCGGAGGATCTGGCGATGGCGCAGGGTGGAGTCCTACGCGACCGTGTGCAACGGCGTGCAGTCCGTCGATCTGAGGACCGGCGATTTCCGGTTTGGGTTTGCGGTTGACCCGTACTGGCGGGACTTCTACGGCCTGGGGAGCCAGCACCCGGGCGATGCGTACGTCCGGGTCCCGGACGAGATCCGCGTGTCGAGCGAAGCGCACCAGGTTTTCCTGGCTCTGGACGAGAGCTTCTTCCGCCGGACGTACGCGCGTGTGGGCCCCGATGGGGTGGAGGTGCGCAACGGCCGGGTGCTCGACCAGGCCCGGGGGCGCCTCGACCTGGAGAGCTTCGCGCTACGCCCCGATGAAGTGGTGCTCTCGGTGTCGGGTTCCGCGCATCCTGCGCCGACGGTCACCGTGCGCGGCCGCCCCGTGCCGGTGACGGTGGCAGGAGCGGGCTGAGCGCTTTCAGGCCGGCGACACGTCGCCGGCTTCCACCGCGCACCGGTTGGCGGCGTCGAGGGCGATCTGGGCCATCAGCCCGTCGGTTCCCGTGGCCAGGGACGGGGGCACGGGGCGCCCGCCTTCGATGACGGACACCATGTCGGCCAG
>CAYSLU010000114.1:0-13984 GCA_964431965.1 uncultured Verrucomicrobiota bacterium | reverse complement strand
GCAATGTCAGCCGCCGCCCATCCGCATCCCCTCCCTCCTTATGGACTGATTTGGGTCTCCCCCTCCCTCTTGCCCCGCCGCCCGGCGGGCGGCTATCATCCGCCCCATGAACACCGCGGGCCGCTATCGCAAGATCCACCTCGACTTCCACAACTCGCCCCTGATCGACGACCTCGGCGCGGACTTCGACGCGGACGAGTTCGCCGACACGCTCGCCCGGGCGAACGTCAACTACGTTGTCTGCTTCGCCAAGTGCCACCACGGCATGTGCTACTACAACGCCAGGCACGGCCAGCGCCACCCGGCGCTGACCTTCGACCTCCTCGGCGCCCAGATCGAAGCCTGCCACAGGCGGGACATCGCCGTGAGCGCCTACCTCAGCGTCGTGTGGGAGGAGGAGGCCGCCCGCCTGCACCCGGAGTGGCAGCAGCTGGGCCCGGACGGCACGCCGCGGCACACGGTGCCCGGCAACCGCTGGGCCACCGTCTGCCTGAACAGCCCCTACATCGAGGAGGTGCTGATCCCGCAGACCGAGGAGGTGTGCCGGGCGTATGACGTGGACGGCATGTGGTTCGACATGATCCACCTCGACGAAAACGCCTGCTACTGCGAGTGGTGCCGGCGCCGCATGGCGGCCGCGGGGCGCTCCTATTCCAGCGAGCGCGACTGCTTCGAGCACACCGCGGACACGGTCTACGGCTTCCTCGACCGCTGCTCCTCGGCGATCCGCGCGATCCGGCCCGGCGTCGATATCGAGTACAACTCCCAGGTCCGCCTCAATGCCCGGCGCGCGCTGCCCCACATCACCGGCTTCGAGATCGAGTGCACCCCGTCCGAGCGCGGCTACCTTTACTTCACGCTGTTCGCCCGCCACGCCCGGACAACCGGCCACCTCACCCGGGGGGTCAGCCCGGCGTTCTTCCGGTTCTGGGCCGACTTCGGCAGCCTCAAGAACGAGCAGCAGCTCCGATGGGAGACCGCCACCATGCTGGCCAACGGCAGCATGTGCTCGCTCGGCGACCAGATGCACCCGCGCAGCCGGCTGGAGCCCGCCGTGTACGAGCGGATCGGCCGCGTGTTCGGAGAGGTCGCCCGGCGCGAGGAGTGGTGCCGCGGCGCCGCGCCCATGGCCGAGATCGCCGTGCTCGCGGACGACGACCGGACCGACTACGGCATCGCCAAGGCCGCGGACTCCGTCTGGGGCGCGATGCGCATGCTCGTGGAGACCCACGCCCAGTTTGACATTGTGGACCGCCTGGCCGATTTCACCCGCTACGCGCTCCTCATCCTGCCGGACAACCGCGATATCGACGCCGCACTCGCGGCGCGCATCCAGGCATTCCTCGACGGCGGCGGGCGCGTCCTCGCGTCCGGCACGTCATCGCT
Source organism: uncultured Verrucomicrobiota bacterium (assembly GCA_964431965.1). Classification (GTDB taxonomy): domain Bacteria; phylum Verrucomicrobiota; class Kiritimatiellia; order CAIKKV01; family CAYSLU01; genus CAYSLU01. The sequence continues at coordinate 12,598 of CAYSLU010000114.1, read as the reverse complement.
CGCGCCCGCGGGCGGCGACTTCCTCCTGCCCGGACTCGGCGCGACATACGAAGGCCCCACGCCCTGCTCCGCGAACTACATCCGCATGCGGCCCGAGGCCGGCCCGTGCGCCGCGCCGGACATGCCGCTGGTGGTCCGCTACCCGTGCGTCCGGATCCGCGCGCGCCCGGGAGCCGAGGTGCTCGCCGACCTGGTGCCGCCCTACTTCGAGCGCACGCCCGAGCACTTCACGTCGCACCACCAGTCCCCGTGGACCCGCGCGGCCGGCTCCCCGGCCATCATCCGCCATGGGCGGGCCATCTACGTGGCGGCCCCGATCTTCGACGCCTATCACCGGGACGCGGACACGCACTACCGGCTGATCTTCGAGAGCTGCCTGAACCGGCTGCTGCCCCGGCGGATCGCGCACGTGGACGGCATGCCCATGCTGGAAGTCTCGGTGCACCGCCAGGGCGCGCGAACGGTGGTGCACCTCGTGAACTACGCGGCCAACAAGCGCGGGCGCGCGCCGGAGACCATCGAAGCCATCCCCACGCTGCGCGACATCCCGCTGCGCCTGCGCTCCGATGCCCCGCCCGCCTCTGTCCGAGTGGCGCCGTCCGGGGAGGCCGTGCCGTTCCAGCACACGGACGGCTACGTCTCCATCACCGTGCCGACGGTGGATATTCACCAGATCGTGGTGATCGAGTGAGCCTTCACTTCAGCATGACGCGCACGCCGGCGCGGCGGGGCTGAATCAGGAGCTCGTCCTCCGGCAGCACGCCGCGGCTGATCCGGAGTTCGTCGATCATCCCGCTCACCCCGGAGCCGACGCTGTTGAATGCGTTGATGTTCAGGGGGAATGCGGCCTCGAACAGGCCGCCCGTCAACGAGTGCGCCAGCGCAGCCCGGCGCAGCGGCCCGTTCGCCGTCAGGTTCTTCAGGTACAACGTCACGCCGTTCGTGGCGCGCGCGCGATCGAAGCTGAACGCCACATAGTAGTCGTTCGACGCAAACAGATCCCAGTCCGGGCCCGGGCCCGCGAGAATCGAGGAGGTCGTACCGTTTGCGCTGAGGATCAGCGCCAGACGCCAGCTGTTCAGATTCCGTCCGAAGAACCAGCTCCGCTGACTCGACCCGGACCCCCACTGCGACACCACGCAGTCGTATCCGCTCGTGCCCATGGCGGACGCGCTGATCAGGGCCTCCACCGTGAATGCCGGCTGCGTCCAGTCCGGGCTGTCGGGAACCAGGAGCCAGGCGCTCCCGGCCGAAGTGAACAGCGCCTTGCCGTTCACGGCGCCGGTCCGCGGAATCGGGCTCGGAAACGCCGCCCCCCGGTAGCTCCCGCCGTCCAGGCGAGGGACAGCCACCTGGTTGCTCGACGTGTAGACGCCCCCCGAGGGGTCGATGTCGTGGCCGCTTCCGCTCGAATCGGCGAAGAAGCCGGCCGCGCGGTTCGCCGGATCGAAGCCGCCCTCAAACCGCCAGTAGGCCAGCGTGCTCGTCCCATTCGTCGTGGAGGCTGCAATCGTGACCGTTCCGCTGCCGGGCGAGCCGACCGCATAGGCGCCCGACAGCAACTCGAGGACGACGCTCTCAGCCGGCTCGGCGTAGCGGTCGGCCGCCGCACGTACGACGATCGAGGTCTGCGCCACCCCGGCAGACAGCAGGACCGAGCCGCTCGCCGGCGGGCTCAGGTAGTACTCCGTGTTCGTGGCCGTGCCGGTGAACCCCACGTTCACCCGGACGGTCGCCGCCGTACCCTCCGCCGCGCGGCGCACGACGAACAGGCCCGGATCGCCCGTCTCCGATGCCGACGCATCCGGCGTCTCCACCCAGACCGCCCCCCCGTAGAAGCTGGTAGCGCTCCCGGCCCACGAGTGGCCCGCGCTGTTGGTCGCGTAGAAGCGGTAGTAGTAGACGAGATTGGACGACGGCAGCGCGACGTTCGTCGACGGAAACGATCCGGTCCCCCACTGCCCCTCGGCGAATACGTTGGTGAACGCCCACCGCCCCGCTGCCGGCACCCCCCCGTCCGCCGGACCCCAGTAGACCGCCACCGTGGCCGGCGCGCTGCCCGTGTTGATCAGGCGCCCGGCCAGCGTCGCCGCCTGCGGCGTCACGTCGGCCGGGGCTCCGTTCTCGATTCCCGGCACGGCCGAGGTGGGGCTATTCGGGTCGATGGACTTCCACGGGTGATCGCTTGGCAGGTACGGGTAGAGCCCATACTTCCACGCCAGAGCTCCCTCGGCGAGTTGCCGGTCGTTGGTGCCCAGCGGTGAGCCGTAGAGCAGCACCTCGGCCACATCCCCGTTCATCCGGTTGCCAGACCACGCGCCGAGCAGATAGCCGGCCCCCAGCGTCTGCGCTCCGGAGCTGCTGGCGCGCGGTACTCCGTCGATGTGAATCTGGCTTGTGCCGCCCCCGGCGGACGCCTTGCTCAGCACAACGACGGCGAAGTGGTCCGCGGCGAACGCAACGCCCGAATCGACGTCCAGCGCGTTGACGTAGAAATTGCCGACGAGCGTGCCGCCCGCCCCCGCCGGGGCGTAGAGCTGATAGAATGCGGTCCCCGCGACCGTGAAGGACGAAGCCCCGCCGATGAAGACGTTCTGGTATCCAACGGAGGCGCCGTTCCTCCGGGTCACGACGATGAGCGTCAGGTCGTTGGTGCCCGGCACGTAGTCCGCGCGCTGCAGATAGTTCGTCTGCCCGGCAGGATCGAAACGGACCACCGGATAGCCATTCGCCACAGCGGTGCGGTAGGAAGGAGCATGGCCCGGCAGATTCGTGGCGTCGAGCCCGTTCCCGCTTCTGTCCGGCCAGTTCGTCACCGCATCGCCGTCGCTCAAGCCGGCAATCGCGTCCGCGGCAAGCCACACGCGCAGCGTGTTGGTGGGCATGACGTCCGCGGCGGCGCCCATTGCCGCGAGCCCCAGTCCGACGAATCCAGCAAGCAATCCTTTGCTGCGCTTCACCGTGCGTTCCCCCACGCTGCATCCGACCAGGCCACGGAGACCCGGAGAGCACCGGAGCTGATTCTGGCCGCCACGCCCCGGTGCGTCAAGGACTGGGAGGGCAAATGCGAGAACAGCAGCACATCGTCTCCGAATCGCGGAGGATTCACGGTGGGCCGGACGTTCCGGCGGGCGCCCGCCCCGGCCGGATGATCCGGATCCGCTGCTTCAGCTCAGTGACCGCCTCCGGCGAGCACCCCGCCTCGGCCCACGGCCAGACCACCCCCCTGTCCCACCGTTCCGAGTCCTCGAAGGAACGGCCCAATCCGCCGAGCTGTCTCTACGACCAACAGCCGACCGCTTGCGCATGCGCTGTTCGTTTGCTATCGTTTCCGAAGATAACGATACAAAACAAAAGGCACCCGACCATGAGCATCAAGTTCGCGCCCGTCACCTGCTCGCTCGCCGACCTGCTCGGCGACGACTATGTCGAAGCCGCCTGCCGCGCCCGCGCCTTCCTGACCGGCGCCGAGCTTGAGCCGCTGCGCCGCCTGGCGCACGACCGCGTCGACTTCTGGCCCGCCTCGCTCCAGAAGCGGCTGCAGGCCCTGCTCCCGCAGGCCGGCACCGCCGTCATCGCCCCGCTCGGCGCACCCGCGAAAGGCGCCACCAGCCGGGCCTTCGCCGCCGCCTCCAAGCCCGCCATGGCCCCCCTCTCCGGCCTCGGCTACTACCGCGTCGGCGAGGACGGCCGGCTCTACGTGATCTCCAAGAGCGAGCACTACCATGCCCCGCTCGGGCACGGCTTCCCCGGCTACGCCCTCGTCGACCGCGCACGCGCCCTCGGCGTCCCCAACGCCACCCACAACAACACCCGCGGCTGCATCACGCGCCTCCTCGAGGAGGAGCTGATCCGCTCCGCCAACGGCCTCCCCGCCGGGGCCGACGTGTCCGCGCTCGTCGCGTCGGACGATCCCGCCGCCCTCAACCGGGTCATCAACCTCGAGACCGGCAGCCTGGCCGCCGAGGCCGCGCTCAAGCTCGCGCTCGCCCGCTTCTACGCACCCGAGGCCGGCGGCGCCGAGCCGACCTACCGGGGCCGCACGCCCGTGATCCTGGTGATCGGCGACGACGACGGCGGCATCACCGGCAACTACCACGGCACCACCGTCCTCACCCAGCTCACCCGCGGGCTGTGGCCGGACCTGCGGGCGCGCATGGAGAATGCCGGCGTCTACCGGGTCTGCCCGGTGCGGCCGAACTCCGTCGCCGACCTCGACGCCGCCTTCCGCCAGTACGAGGCTGCCCCGTTCAAGATCGCCGCGTTCTTCCACGAGATCGTGATGATGAACTACGGCGCGCGGCGGCTGACCGAGGAGTTCCTGCGGCACGCCTACGCCCTGTGCGCCAAGCACGATGTGCCGACGGTCGTGGACGAGATCCAGTCCTGCATGTGGTACGACGGCCTGTTCCTGTTCCGCCAGTACGGCCTCAAGCCCTCCGCCGTCGTCATCGGAAAGGGCTTTCCGGGTGGCGAGTACCCGGCGTCGCGGATCGTGTTCAACTCGAGCCTGGACCGCCTGCCGCAGTTCGGCGCGCTCGTCACCAACGGACAGGAGGAGCTGGCGTCGCTGGCCTACCTCGTCACCATGAAGTGGACGGCGGCCAACGGCCCGGCCATCGCCGCCGCCGGCGCGATGCTCGAGGATGGCTGCCGCCGCGTCGCCGCCCAGTTCCCCTCCCTGCTCGACGGCGTCGAGGGCCGCGGGCACCTGCTCGGCCTGCGCTTCCGCGACCTCGCGAAGGGCCGGGCCTTTGCCGAGGGGCTGAACGCGCGCGGGTTCGACATCAGCGTGCAGACGTACAAGGCGTCCTGCCCGCCGGTGGCGCTCACGAAGCTGCCGATCGTCGCGGACGAGGCGCTGATTGCACTGACGCTCGAGCGAATTCGCGAGTCGCTGGCCCGCGTGGCCTGACATGCACCCCCGACACAGCGCCATTCTAGGCCTCATCCCCGCCGGCCGAGAGGCCAGCGTGGCGGACCTCGCCCGCCGGCTCGGAGTCACGCCGGCCACCATCCGGCGGGACCTGGACGCGCTTCAGGATGCGGGGCACGTCGAGCGCACGCACGGGGGCGCGGTGCTCTCGAAGGCCGGCCACATCGAGTTCCGGCTGCGCCACCGATCCGAGGCCATGGCGGACGCCAAGCGCGCCATCGCCCGCGCCGCGGCCCGGCACGTGCGGCCCGGCATGACGCTCAGCCTCGATACGGGAACGACGACGCTGGAGGTGGCCCGGGCGCTCACGGCAGCCGGCCCCATCCAGGTGCTCACCTCGTCGCTCGCCATCGCGGCCGTGCTGCATCCGCACGAGCGGATCCGGCTCATCCTGCTCGGCGGACAGGCCCGCCAGAACGACCCCGACTTGTTCGGCGACTTGACAGAGGAGAACCTCGCGCGCTTCCATGTGGACCTCGCGATCGTCGGGGCGGACGGCGTCACGGCCGACGGCCTGTGGGCCGAGGATCCGCAGATCGTCGGGGTGTCTCGCGCCATGATCCGCGGCGCGGAGCGCTGCCTGCTGGTGGCCGACAGCACGAAGTTCGGACGAAAGGCGTTCTGCCGGGTCGCCGGCTGGGACCGGGTGAGCGATGCGATCACGGACAGCCGGCTGCCGGCACGGGAGCGCGCCTGGGCCCGGAAGGCCGGACGGCTCACGCTCGCGGCGCCCGAGGAGAAGCACACATGAACGAGCGCACGCGCTACGAGACCGTCGACATCCCCTTCTATCGCCGCGAAATCGCGCCCATGCTCCCGCCGCGGGTGCTCGACTTCCACGTGCACACGTGGTCGTCCCGCTGCTGGAAGGTGCTGCCGTGGAAGACCCGGCACAAGGGCGGGAAGTACATGGTCACCATGCCGGAGTACGCCCCGGCCCGCCTGCTGGCCGATGGCCGGCGCTGCTTCCCCGACCGCCCGTACCACGCGGTGTGCTTCGGCTATCCCGTGCCGGTGGTGGACTGGGAGAAGGACACGGCCTTTGTGGCCGGAGCCGCGCGAAAGAGCCCGAACCTGCACCCGCTCGTGCTCGGCGGCCCGGACTTGGCCGTCCCGCGGGAGCGCTATGAGCAGGCGCTGGACAAGGGCCGGTTCTACGGCTTCAAGGTCTTCCTCAACTGGCTCGGCGACAACTACGGAGACAAGCGGGTCGAGGAAATGGTCGGCCCCGTCGAAATCGCGCTGGCCAACGAGCGGCGGCTGGTCGTGCTCCTGCACGTTCCGCGCGCCGGCCGCCTCGCCGACCCGGTCGTCCAGAAAGGCGTCCGCTGGCTGGCCGCGCAATGCCCCGAGGCGTCGATCGTGCTCGCCCACGCCGGGCGCTGCTACCTGCCGGCGGAGATGAAGGCGGCCATCGGCTCCATCCGCAGCCTGCCGAATGTCTTCATGGACCTGTCGATGGTCATGGACCCGGTCGTCGTACAGCTCGCGCTGGCCGCGATCGGACCGGAGCGGCTGCTGTTCGCCACGGACTTCCCGGTGGCGGCCATGCGCGGGCGGCGCGTGCGGGTGATGGACCACTGGGTCGATGCCGTGCTGCCGGGCTACCCCGAGAGCGCCTACCGGCTGTCGGGCGAAATCCGCGCCACGTTCATGGCGTGGGAGATCGCGCTGGCGATCCGCTGGGCCGCGGAGCTCGCCGGGCTCAGCCGGAAGCAGGTGCACGGCATGTTCTGGGACAACGGGATGAAGCTGTTGAAGCGCGTGAAGCGGGCGTAGCGGCGGAAAGCAGAGAGGACCACGTCATGGCAAAGCGGATATCGAAGCGGAAGATCCGGGTCGGCGTTATCGGGGTCGGGCGCGGCCAGTCGTTCATGCGCGGCGCCGCCCACACGGGGATGGAGCTGGTGGCCATCTGCGACACGTGGAAGGAGCGCCTGCGCCAGGCCGGCAAGCAGTACACGGTCGCCACGTACACGGACTACGACCGGTTCCTGGAGCACGACATGGATGCCGTCGTGCTCGCGAACTACTGCCACGACCACGCGCCGTTCGCCGTGAAGGCGCTCGACGCCGGCCTGCACGTGATGAGCGAGTGCATCGCCGCGCGCACGATGGCCCAGTGCGTGGAGCTCGTCGAGGCCGTCGAGCGCAGCGGCCGGATCTACATGATCGCCGAGAACTACCCCTACATGCTCGCCTGCCAGGAACTGCGCCGCGTCTACCGGACCGGCGAGATCGGCGACGTGCGCTACGCCGAAGGCGAGTACAACCACCCCGGCGAGGAGGACTGGCGCCTCAGCATCTCGCCCGGACTCAAGCACTGGCGGAACTGGCTGCCCCCCACCTACTACGTCACCCACGGGCTGGCCCCGCTCATGTATATCACCGACACGATGCCCGTCGGGCTCAACGCGCTCGCCATGACCGAGGAGCGGACCCAGGCGCCGAACTCAGTAAAGGTCGGCGACTCCGGGAGCGTGATCATCTGCCGCATGGACAACGGCGCCGTGTTCCGGATCTGGGGGCTCATGATGAACTCGATCCACCGCGTCCGCTACGAGATCCATGGCGACCGTGGCCTCGCCTCGACCGCCGATGCGGGCGTGCGCGTCCACCACGAGCCCTGGATGCGCCAGGGCAATGAGCCGGTCGACCGCACGTACCGGCCCGACTGGCCCGAGCACGCCGACCTGGCCAACAAGGCCGGCCACGGCGGCGGCGATTTCTGGACGAACTTCCACTTCGCCAACGCCATCCGCAGCGGCAGCCAGCCGTACCTGGACGTCTACCGCGCGACGGCTATGGCCGCCGTCTCCATCCTCGGCTGGCGCAGCTGCCTCGAGGAAGGCAAGCCGTACCGGATTCCGGACCTTCGGAAGAAGTCAGAGCGGAAGGCGTTCGCAGCCGACCGCTGGTCCCCGTTCCCCGAGGACGCCGGGCCCGGCCAGCCGCCCGCCAGCCTGAAGGGGAACCTCAAGCCGGCACCCAAGGTCGCCGCCCACGCCCGCAAGCTCTGGAAGCGCATGGGGTACAGCGGGACCTGAAGCGGAGCACCAGCGCTCGCTGAAATGACGAGGGACTCAGGGGACGAAAGCGGCACCCCCCAGGAGCCACTTCTGTTTGGTCCCCATGAGTCCCTTACACTCCCACCCCTAAGCTCAAGGCCCGGCGGACCGAGATCCACCGGGCCGAGGTCGCTGACCTATTGCCCGATCAGCAGGGCGCCCCAGTTGGCTAGTTCGCTCATTCGACTCAACTCTGCACTCATTGTGCGTGTGTCGATGATTTTTTTCGAACCGGCCGCAGGTCACCTGATGCTGAAAGCATCGCGCATGCCGCCCGTGCGACATTCGGTCGTCCTAACACCTTCTTTGCAGACCTTCACAGAACCTTGACGCTCCATCACAAGCCCTTGACAATAGAGGCCATCGGGCGAATCTCGCGGAGTCCAAACTCATCGGATTATGACCATGCCAGCTCTACTGTGTATCAATAAGTCATGTCTCTCGTCTCACGAAGACACACTTAATAGATACACCAGCAGGAACAAACAGTGGTCTGGCTCAGAGACAGGCCTGAGGAAGCAAGGTCAGCACACAAGCGGAACGGAGGGCACGTCGCTACCGAGCCGCCTTCCAGAACGCGTCGCGCATGGCGATGATGTTCTCCGGCGGCACGTCGTACTGGATGTTGTGGACCTGCGTGAAAACGAGGTGCGCGTCGGGCCCGAATTCGGCCAAGCGCCTCTTCACATCGGCCCGGACGACATCCGGATCGCGGGAGTTGAGTGCATGCTGGGTGTCGCATCCCCCGCCCCAGAAGGCGATGTCGCCACCGAACCGGCGCACGAGATCGCGCGGGTTCATCCCGCCCGCCGCGACCTGCACAGGGTTCAGCGCATCGACGCCCATCTCGATCAGGAAGGGCACGAACTCGGCCACCGCGCCGCAGGAGTGCATGATGACCTTCTTGCCGTACGACTTGATCGTCCGCACCAGTTCCGCCATGTACGGGAAGAAGATCTCCCGGTAGAGCGCGGGAGCGATCAGCCCCGCCTGCTGCGTGCCCAGGTCGTCCGTCAGGAACACGATGTCGAAGGCGTCGCCGAACGCGTCCATGAACGCACGCACCCGTCGCATGTAGACCGCGTGGAGTTTCGTCATGATCGCGTGGGTGAGATCGCGGTCGATCATCAAGTCCACGAAGAACTGCTCGTATCCCCGCATGATCTGCCCGGCCTGCAGGTAGTGCATCCTCCACAGGGTCACGACCGCTCGCGTCGTGGCGCGGTACTGGGCGCGCGCCCGCGCAGCCAGCGCGTCGAGGGGCTCGTCGTAGACGGCCGGGTAGTCCCACCGCTCGAACAGCGCCTCGTGCCGATCCAGATCCGCCGCCGTCCGGACATCCGCGAGCGGCGTACCGACCGGATCGAAGTAGTAGGCGTTCGCGGCCCGGGCGCCGGCAATCGCACCGGCGGTGTTGCGTACGATCGACGACCCATCGGGCAGGTCCTGCACGGCGAACCGCTCGGGCACCTCGAGCTCGACGCCGAACGGCGCCTTCCACACCTTGGTTCCGCGCGACCCGAAGAACAGCGCCTCCACGTCCACGTCGAGCGCGTCCATGACATCGCGGTCCGTCTTCGCGATGAGCTGCACGAGACAGCCGCACGAAATGGTGCGCTCCGGAAGCCCAAGCTGCCGGCGCAGCTTGGCGTACGGGATTACGTGCACGCTCGAGCAGTCCGTTCCGCCGATGTCGAACGGGATCTTGTCCGCCCGCTCGCGGTTCAGGACCTTCAGCACGCGCTCTCGTCCAGTCATGGCATGGCTCCCATGGGCAGTGTTCGCTCCCCGCAACGCCCTGTAGTGATACGTCCGCCGATGCGCCGGGTCAAGGAGGGAGACCGAGTCTTCCCCTGAGGCGCCCGGCCGGCTCCGTCTCTCACTCCTTCAAGCTCTTCTTGGCGGACTTGATGAACCGACCGAACGATCGGTCCCTCCTCCTCTTCTCGACGTAGGAGAGATCATGGTATTCGGTCTCCTTCTTGAGCTTGAGGTAGCTTTGATACCGGTCCCCGCCCAAGGCCCCATTCTCCACAGCCAGGCGGACCGCGCATCCGGGCTCCCCGGTGTGCGTGCAGTTCGCGAAGCGACAGTTCACGGAGTGCTCGCGAATCTCGGCGAACGTGTCGGCCAGCCCGTCGCCCGTCCCCAGAAGGCCCAGCTCGCGCATCCCCGGTGTGTCGATCAACATGGCTCCGTTATCCAGAACGAGCAGCTGGCGGCGAGCCGTGGTATGCACGCCTTCCCCGGTCGCGCTGACGGCCTTTGTGTCAAGCGCATCGCGCCCGATCAGCCGGTTGATGAGCGTGGTCTTCCCGACCCCCGAGGAGCCAAGCAGGCAATAGGTCCGCCCGGGCACAAGGAGTGCGCGGAACTCCTGCAGCCCCCCGCCTGTTGTGTTGCTGAGCGCGACGACCGGAGTGGTGATGCGCGCGTGGCTCACTTGCCCGATTGCCTGCTCGAGCTGCCCGGGCGAGATCAGGTCGGTCTTGGTCAGGATGACCCGCGGCTCAATTGCGCCCTCGTTCGCCATCACGAGGTACCGGTCGAGCCGACCCAAGTTGAAATCGTATCCACAGGCCTGCACGATGAAGGCGACGTCGATGTTCGCCGCGATCATCTGGAAGTCCACCGTCCGGCCGGGGCACTTGCGGCGAAGGAACGTCTTCCTCGGGACGACGCCATGAATCATGGCGGGACCGCCCGATGCGTGGCTTTGCACGCACACCCAGTCGCCCACACACGGCAGATCGATGGCGGCCTCAGCTGCGAAACGGAACTTGCCCGAGAGCTCCGCATAGGTCTCGGCGTCCTGATTCCGGACGAGGAACGCGCCCCGATCGACGGCCGTGACGCGCGCCATGCTGCGCCCCGGCTGGAGGAGGTCAGCCGACCGCTGCTCCAACCAACCGTCAAAACCCAGATCGGTCAGTTCCATGGTCATCCCCAGCCCCAACGGCGCAGATCCCAGGCGGCGAAAGCCGTACCGCTCACCTGCTGGATGGCCGCGCCGTCGCTCGATCGCCGGTTCATCAGATCCTTCTCGTGGGCGACCGTCCGATCTGCCGAGCGAGTCGCCAAGAGTCCGCGCCAGCGACGTGCCCACTGGCGGGAGAATATGACCGCCGGCGATGCGGGTCAACGATTCCGCTCCCCGATGCTGCCGTCCGCACGTCCGGAATGACGGGCATCCGGTGATTCCCGACTCCAGCAGCGACCGAATGCCCTTGATCCGCTCGGACGCTTCCCTACTCTATCCGGATTTCCCGCGGACGGAGCGCGGGCAATCCCGGGAGTCGTCAGAATGCGCTACAGCCAGAAGCACCTGCTTTCCTCGCAGGGGTCCGATCGCGGAACCGCGTATGACCCCTGCAACAAGATCGTCTCGCTCGCCGGCAAGACGCACGTCGTGTGGACCGACGCCGTCGCCTTCACCCGCGGCCGCACGTTCGACCACGCGAGCGGCCAGTGGGGGCCGACCGTGGCCATCGGCGAGGGGTGCGACAACCACAACACGCCGGGCCTGACGGCGGATCGTGACGGCCGCCTCCACGTGGCCTATGGCCCGCACGGCATGTGGGACCAGGGGCCCGGCATCCCGACATGGCCGACCGGGAGCTTCCGCTACGCCGTGTCAGCCGAGCCGAACTCGCTGGCCGGCCTCGAGACCACCCGCACGCCGTTCGGCCACTACGCCACCTACGGTTGCATCGTGAGCACCCCGCACGGCGAGTGCATCGTCTACCGCGGCGGCGAGCGCCCCTATTCCGTCATGTTCCAGAAGACCCGCACGCTGGGCCGCTGGAGCTGCCCCCGGCCGCTCATCGAGCAGGAGATCGAGTCGCAGTACACGCAGTACATGGCCCGCCTCGTCTGCGCGCCGGACGGGACCCTCTACGCGGCCGGCCACATCTACGCGGCCGGACGCGGCCACTCGCTGGGCGTGGCCGTCCTGCGCTCGCCCGATGGCGGCGAGACCTGGACGGACATGAGCGGACTGCCGGCCGCCACGCCCGTGGCCTACGGCCCGCGCTTCGCCGCGCCGCATCCGCCGGCCGAGTTCGATCCCCGCCTGGGCGGGCTGGCCGTTGACGCGCGCGGCCGGCTCTGGGCGCTCACGCATGCCGCGATCGCCGGGTGCCATCAGCTGATCCTGTCGCGCTGGGAGCACGACCGCTGGATCTCGAACGACCTGGCCGGGGTCCTGCCGGAACCGTGGGGCTTTGTCGGAGGCCCGATGGGAATCGACACACGCGGCCGAATCCACCTGGCGGTGACGGCCGTCGACCGGCGCGCGGTCGAGCCCGGGAAAGGCGTGTTCGCTCACGCCAGCACCGAGGTGTTCCACCTGTGCTCGGCGGACGACGGCCGCACGTTCGAGTGCCGCCAGATCAGCGAAACCGACCCGGCGACGCCGAACTGGCTGCCCACGGTCTCGCAGGCCGGCCCGTTCCACTCCGTGGAGCATCCCGCAATCCTCTACACCCACGGCCGCGCCCAGAAGAACGAGCCCGGTATGGGATGCCGACACACCGTGGAGACCGATATCTACTGCGTGTTCGTGGAGGACTGAGCCGATCCGGCTCCCCACGGA
>CAYSLU010000113.1:0-14609 GCA_964431965.1 uncultured Verrucomicrobiota bacterium | reverse complement strand
ACGCCACCAACAGCTACCTCACGTCCTACTCCGAGACCGACCCCCGCTGGACCGCTGCCAGCAACAGCTACTACACCCGCTCGCAGGCCGACTCCCTCTTCGCCACCGGCACGCCCGTCTACGCCGAGGGCGACCCGCGCTGGGCCGCTGTCAGCAACGCCGTCCAGGCCCAGGCCGCGCGCGGCGACACCGCCTTCGGTTGGGGCAACCACTCGACCAACGACTACCTCAAGACTTACTCCGAGACCGACCCGCGCTGGACTGCCGCCAGCAACAGCTACTACACCCGCTCGCAGGCCGACTCCCTCTTCGCCACCGGCACGCCCGTCTACGCCGAGGGCGACCCGCGCTGGGCCGCTGTCAGCAACGCCGTCCAGGCCCAGGCCGCGCGCGGCGACACCGCCTTCGGTTGGGGCAACCACTCGACCAATGACTACCTCAGGACTTACTCCGAGACCGACCCCCGCTGGACCGCCGTCAGCAACGTCGTACAGGCCCAGGCCGCACGCGGCGACACCGCCTTCGGCTGGGGCAACCACTCCACCAATGGCTACCTCAAGACGTACTCCGAGACCGACCCGCGCTGGACCGCCGTGAGCAATGCGTACCTCCCCACCAACGTGGCGGCCGCCACCTACGTTCGCAAAGTGGGCGACACCATGACCGGGCCCCTGATCCTGCCGGCAGGCGGCCTGACTGTTGGCACGTCCCAGTTGGTGATCACGGCACAGGGACGAGTCGGGATCGGCACGGCGAACCCGACGAACGCTCTCGCGGTGAACGGGACGATCAAGGCGCGCGAGGTGATCGTGACCGTAGACGGCTGGCCGGATTACGTGTTCGCTCCCGGCTACCGCCCCATGCCCCTTGATCTCGTCCACCGCTACGTGAACGACAACGGTCACCTCCCCGATGTGCCGTCCGAGCGCGAGGTCGCCGCCGGCGGCATCGCCGTCGGCCAGATGCAGGCCGTCCTGCTGCGCAAAGTCGAGGAGATCACCCTGCACATGATCGAGTTGAAGAACGAGAATGCGGAGTTGCGACGCCGGATACAGGAACTCGAACGCGGGGGTACCCCCCCCATCCCGTGACACGCGCCTCACCACAACACGACGATTCCCGCCCATCCGCCACCACGGCTCGCCGCTCCGCCGCGTTCGGCCTGTGCCTGCTGCTGGGTGCGGCACCCGTGCTGTCGGCCGCGCCCGTGCCGAAAGCGGCCCCCGACAGCGTGTCCGTTGCGACGGGCGTGTCGGATTCATGGGCGGCGATGGCCGCCCGGGACGCGGCGGCAGCGGCCAAGCGTGGCATGACGGGCCTACCGACCGTCATCCCCGCCCCCCTGATGAAACTGAGCAAGGACGTGGAAGACGCGCCGCCCGGGATCTCGCCGGCCCGGCCAACCGCGCCCGCTGCCGCCGACAGCCTCCTCGGCGCCCAGACGGCGAGCAACAGCTTCCAAGCCATCACGCTGCAGGACCAATTCAACGCCTTCGCCCAGGGCAGCACACCGCCGGACACCATGGGCGCCGCCGGCCCCACCCAGTTCATCGAGGTGATCAACTCCTCGGTCGCGATCTACTCGAAGGCGACGGGCACGCGCGCCAGCCACGTCGCGCTCAACACCTTCTTCGCGGCCACCATCGACGGCGTCGCCTATCCGCGCAACGGCGCGTTCGACACCCGCGTTCTATATGACCGGCGGAGCGCGCGGTTCTTCGCGTGCGCACTGGAGCGCGGCAGCCCGAACAATTCGTCCAACCATGTCATCCTCGCCGTCAGCGCCTCCAGCGACCCCAGCGGATCCTGGTTCAAGTACGTGGTGCCCCTCGGAGTCTCCCCCAACGGCACCACGACCAATTTCACGGACTTCGACACGCTGGCTGTCGACGAGAACGGGGTCTATCTGGCCGCCCGGATATTCCCCTCAACCGCCGCATCCTTCGCGAAGATCGCGGCCATGTTGCGCGCTCCGCTCCTCTCGAATACCGCATCGACCGTCTACCAGTGGACCGGCATCACCGACATGTTCTCGACGCCCCAGCCCGCGCACAACTTCGACGACATCGGCCCGACCGGCATCGCCTGGTTCGTATCCTCGTCGACAACCGCGAACGGCGACCTGCGGTACCGGCGCCTGACCTGGGACGCCGGGACTCCGACCCTGGACGCCGCGGCCAGCACGGTAGCCACGCCCGTCTACGGCAATCTGCTCAATGCGCCGGCCCTGGGGAGTTCCACGGACATCAGCGTCGGCGACGACCGCATCCAGATGGCTGTGATCCGCGACGGCCGCCTGTGGACCTGCCGGCACGTCGGCGTGAATGCATCGGGCGGCAGCACGGCCGCGGACCGCGACGGATGCGAGTGGCTGGAGGTCAGCGTCACCGGGGCCACGCCGGCCCTCGTACAGAGCGGCCGCGTTTACGATCCCGCCGCAGCCAACTTCGCGTTCTACTATTACCCCTCCGTCATGGTGAACGGACAGGGACACGCGGCGATGGGATTCTCCGGTTCGATGAGCACGCAGCACGTAGGCGCCTACTACGCCGGACGCCTGTCCACCAACGAGGCCGGGAGCATGGATCCGCCGATCCTCATCAAGGCCGGCGAGGCCTCGTACACCCGGCTGGACGGCAGCGGCCGGAACCGCTGGGGCGACTACAGCTACACCTCGCTGGACCCGAGCGACGACATGAGCCTGTGGACGATCCAGGAATACGCGGAGAGCATCTCGGTCAACATCTGGGGAACATGGATCACCCGACTCGTGTCGCCCGCGCCGTCCTTCGCCCCCGTTTCGGCCAGCGCGTTTCGCGGCGATACCGGCGTGTCGGTCAACCTGGCGGGCGACGGATTCTACGACCCGCCGGCGGACGTGCCGAGCCGCCTGGCCGTGGCCCTGACCGGCGGATCGCCGAACGGCATCAGCAATCTCGCGATCCTATCCGTCTCCCCGACAAACGTGCTGGTCACGTTCGACGTCGGCCCCGGCGCGGCCCCGGGAACGCGCGCCATCGTCCTCACAAACCCGGACGGGCAACAGGCCGTGGCCCCCGCCGGATTCACCGTGCTCGGCATCCCGCTCACCCTCACCGTGGCGTCCGAGTACGGCGGCTGCACCCCGGCGACGGGCGCCCAGGTGTTCGCGGCCGGAACCGTGGTCACCGGCATCGTCGCCGGCTCGCCGGCCGTCGTCATCGACCCCCAGAGCCGCGTGACCGGCGTCTGCACGGGCTGGACCGGAACGGGCAGCGCGCCCGCCGCCGGCAGCGGCACCAACACCGGACCGTTCACGCTCGCCACGGATTCCTCCCTCACCTGGCTGTGGGTCGTTACCGATCTGGCGCTCAGCAACCAAACGGTCACGGGCTCGGTCCAGCGCGAGGCGCGAGACACCGTCTCCGCCGGGGACGGCTACCGCGTTGTCGCCCCCGGCTCTGCCACGCTCCGGGCAGGCCGCACGGTCCGCCTCGCGCCCGGGTTCTCCGCCTCGACGGGATCGGCCTTTCGCGCCGTCGCCCCGTAGCCCGCCTTTTCCCTTGAATCGGGGTTGCGGGGGTCCTATTGTCCGGACCCAGTTTTCATCGTTCGCGGAGCCGACGAACAGGAGCGTGACGCATGCCGGACAAGCTGCGGGTCGTGTTGGCGGGATGTGGCGGCATCAGCGCCGCGTGGCTGGACCCCGTTCGGAAGATGCCGGACGTGGAGATCGTCGGACTGGTGGACATCCGCGAGGAAGCAGCCGCCCAGCGCCGGGAGAAGTACGAACTGGCCGGCGCGGCCGTCGGCACGGACCTCCGGAAGATGCTCCGGAAGCTCAAGCCCGACCTGGTATTCGACTGCACCGTGCCCGAGGCGCACATGGGCGTGACGCTCGCGGCCCTCAAGGCCGGCTGCCATGTCCTCGGAGAGAAGCCGCTCGCCGACACGCTGCCGCACGCCCGCCGCATGATCGCCGCCGCCCGCAAGTCCGGCCGGACCTACGCGGTGATGCAGAACCGCCGGGCTGACCCGAAAATCGCCGTGGTCCGCGACTTCCTGGCCTCCGGCCGGCTGGGCAAGATCACAACGATCAACTGCGACTTTTACCTGGGGCCCCACTTCGGCGGATTCCGCGAGCAGATGAAGCATGTGCTGCTGCTGGATATGGCCATCCATACCTTCGACGCCGCGCGCTTCATGTCGCGGGCGGACGCTGTCTCGGTGTTCTGCAAGGACTGGAACCCGAGCGGATCGTGGTACAGCGACGGGGCATCCGCGATGGCCATCTTCGATATGACCGACGGCCTCGTGTTCAACTATCGCGGCAGCTGGTGCGCGCAGGGGCTGCCCACCACGTGGGAGTCCAACTGGCGCATCATCGGCGAGCGCGGCACGCTCGTCTGGAACGGCGCCGCCGAGGTCGCGGCGCAGGTCGCCACCGACCAGATCCAGTTCTTCGCGGCCACCGAGGACGTCCCGGTGCCCATCGCGGCCGACGCGAAGCCCCTCGGGCATGGCGGCATCATTGCCGACTACATCCGCTGCCTGCGGACGGGCGAGACGCCCGACACGATCTGCTGGGACAACGTGAAGAGCCTGGCCATGGTACTCGCCGCGATCGAGAGTTCGGAAAAGAGGAAAGTGGTTCCGGTGCGCGCCTAGCGCAACGCCGGTTCGGAATAGCCGTTCAGGGAGGAGCACGTCACATGAAGATCGACCTGTCGAAGGAAGCCATCCGCATCGGAACGCTGGCCAGCGGGGGCGCCGGAGCCAACTACATCCGCCAGATCATGCCGCACGGGTTCGAGAGCTTCTCGCTCACGTTCTGGCAGACGCTGGGCGGAACGGACCTCAAGAAGCTCGCATCCGAAGTCCGGACCGCGCTCGGCGACTCGGGGGTCCGGATCAGCACGGTCTCCATCTTCGGCAACCCCCTCGAGACCGCGCCGAAGGACAAGGAAACCCTCGACGGGTGGAAGAAGCTCATCGACCACGCCCACCTCTTCGGCGCGGACCTGGTCACCGGCTTCACCGGCCGCCTGCGCGGCAAGCCCATCGACGAATCCATCGGCCGGTTCAAGCAGGTGTTCGGCCCGCTGGCCAAGCGCGCCGAGGACAAGGGCGTCCGCCTCGCGTTCGAGAACTGCGACATGGGCGGCACGTGGGCCTCGGGCGACTGGAACATCGCGCACACTCCGGTGGCCTGGGAGATGATGTTCGACGCCGTCCCGGCGGCCAACGTCGGCCTCGAGTGGGAGCCCTGCCACCAGATGGTGAAGCTGATCGATCCCCTGCCCCAGCTCCGCAAGTGGGTGAAGAAGATCTTCCACGTGCACGGCAAGGACGCCACCGTCCACTGGGACGTCGTGCGCGAGTGCGGCGTGCACGGCGCCCGCACGTTCGCCTACCACCGTACGCCGGGCTTCGGCGACACGAACTGGACGGACGTCATTTCGGAGCTCCGCCGCGGCGGGTTCACCGGCTCGATCGACATCGAGGGCTGGCACGACCCCGTGTACCGGGGCGACCTCGAAATGACGGGCCAGGTCCACGCCCTGAACTACCTCAAGCAGTGCCGCGGCGGCCATTTCGTTGCCAACCCCGTGTAATTGGTTTCCCGGTCTGGAGCGCTTCCACCATGCCTAAGATCACGTTTCTCGGCGCCGGCAGCACCGTGTTCGCCAACTCGGTGCTCGGCGATTGCATGTGCGTCCCGAGCCTCCAGGGCTCGACGATCGCGCTGTACGACATCGACCCCGAGCGGCTCGCGGACTCGGAGCGCATGCTGCTGAACATGAACGCCACCCTCGGCGCGCGCATGTCGATCAAGACGTACCTCGGCGCGGCCCGGCGCCCGGCCGCGCTGCGGGGCGCGGACTACGTCATCAACGCCGTCCAGATCGGCGGCTACAAGCCCTCGACCGTGATCGACTTCGAGATCCCGAAGAAGTACGGGCTGCGCCAGACGATCGGCGACACGCTCGGCATCGGCGGCATCTTCCGCGCCCTGCGGACGGTGCCGGTCATGCTCGACTTCACCCGCGACATGGAGCGGGCGTGCCCGGACGCGATCTTCATCAACTACTCCAACCCGATGGCCATGCTCATGATGGCCGTCCAGCGCGCCTCCTCGATCCGCAGCGTCGGCCTCTGCCACAGCGTCCAGTGCTGCGCGCCGGGCCTGCTGTCGCACTTCGGCCTGAAGCCCGAGCGGCCCCAGTGGAAGATCGCGGGCATCAACCACCAGGGCTGGCTGCTGGAGATCACGGACGGCGGGCGCGACCTCTACCCCGAGATCAAGCGGCTCTGCCGCGAGGGCGCCAAGGCCGGCACGCTCCCGAAGCACGACCTGGTCCGCCTGGAGATCATGATGCGCTTCGGCTACTACGTGACCGAGTCGAGCGAGCACTCGTCCGAGTACGTCCCCTGGTTCATCAAGCGCCGCTACCCCGGGCTGATCAAGCGGTTCAACATCCCGCTGGACGAGTACCCGCGCCGCTGCATCCGGCAGATCGAGGGCTGGAAGAAGATGCGCGAGGAGCTGCTCAACAACAAGGCGCTCTCGCACCGCCGCTCGAGCGAGTACGCCTCGCACATCCTCGAGGCCCACGAGACGGGCACGCCCTTCACGTTCGGCGGCAACGTCATGAACACCGGCCTCATCCCCAACCTCCCGGCGAAGGCCTGCGTGGAGGTGATGTGCGTCGCCGACCGCACCGGCATCCGGCCGACGTTCGCGGGAGACCTGCCCGAGGCGTGCGCCGCCCTGAACCGGACGAACATCAACCCGCAGATCCTGACGGTCGAAGCCCTGCTGACCGGCCGGAAGGACCACGTGTACCAGGCGGCCATGCTCGACCCGCATACGGCCGCCGAGCTGTCGATCGACGACATCGTCGCGCTCTGCGACGATCTGTTCGCCGCGCACGGCGAGATGATCCCGAAGCTGAAGTAGACGCGGGGCGGCCCGGCCGCCGAGGAGCCCTTCATGAAGGCCCGATGCCTGTCGCGCGAAGTCTTCGTTCCGGCGCCGGCTCCCGGCGTGGCCGTCTGCAGCGGCACCTACTACACGCGGCCGTCGGGCACCGAGCTGGTCGGCTATCACAAGTACGCCAGCCGAAGCGATACGATCGACCAGGCCTTCCGGCGCTTCTCGTCCGACAACGGGCGCACCTGGTCCGGCGAGGAGCTGATCGTCACCGGCGCGCCGGTGGAGGGCGGCATGCTGCGCCGCCACCCCCGCGGAGGCTACGCCGACCCGAAGACCGGGCGCTACTTCGTCATCTGGACGGAAGGCGTCCTGCCGACGGATCATCCCCTCGAGGGGCTCAAGCGCTGGAAGCTCTACTACACCGTCTCGGAGGACGGCGGGCGCACGGAGGTCGTGCGCGAGCAGATCGTGCACGAGGGGGCGGAGTTCAGCGCCGACCATCCCCTCCCCGGCGTTTGGGTGGGGCGCAACTGCGTGATGCTCGGCGATCTGACCTGCCGCCCGGTCACGCGCGCGGATGGCGCGATCCTCGTGCCCTGCCAGATCACGCCCGTCGGGCCCGACGGCGAGTACTACAACCCCGGGGGCGGGCTCAGCTATCACTTCGCCGCCGTGCTCATCGGCCGCTGGCGCCCCGACGGCGGGCTCGCCTGGCAGCTCTCCGAGCCCATCGAGGGCGACCCCGCCCGCACCACCCGCGGGATGGTGGAGCCGACGATCGAGTATCTGGACAGCGGCCGCCTCCTCATGATCATGCGCGGATCGAACGACGCCAAGCCGGAGCTGCCGGGCTACAAGTGGCGCTCGTTCTCGGCCGACAACGGCCGCACCTGGTCGCCGACCACGCCGTGGACCTACGAGGACGGATCGCCGTTCTTCTCGCCCAGCGCCTGCTCGCAGCTGCTGCGGCACTCGAGCGGCCGCCTGCTGTGGCTGGGCAACATCTCCCCCGTGAAGCCGCAGGGAAACTGGCCACGCTACCCCTTCGTGATCGGCGAGGTCGACCGCCAGTCGGGGCTGCTGATCCGCGGCTCCGTGTCGGCCATCGACACCCGGGCCCCGGACGAGAGCGCGCGCATGACGCTGAGCAACTTCTACGCCCGCGAGGACCGCGAGACGGGGCACGTCATCCTGCACATGACGCGCCTCATGACCCGTCAGAAAGAAGGTCAGCCGCTGGACTGGACCGCGGACGCGCTCCAGTACCGGATCGAGATCGGCTGAGGCGGCACGACGGATCGGAGGGATACCGCATGAGCATGCGCGAGCTCGTTACGAAGTGCCGCACCTACCGCCGGTTCCAACAGAACGCGCCCGTGTCGCTCGACACGCTCCGCGGCCTCGTCGACCTGGCGCGGCTGTCCCCGTCCGGCGGCAACATGCAGCCGCTTAAGTTCATGCTCTCGGCCGATCCGGGCCGCAACGCCGCGATCTTCCCCCACCTCGCATGGGCCGCGTATCTGAAGCCTTGGCCCGGGCCGGCGGAAGGCGAACGACCGGCCGCCTACGTCATCATCCTGTGCGACAAGGAGATCAGCCCCAACCCCGGCTGCAACCATGGCATCGCCGCCCAGAGCATCGTCCTCGGCGCCGCCGAGCAGGGCCTCGGCAGCTGCATGATCGGGTCGATCGAGCGGGATGCGTTGCGCGCCGCATTGGAGATACCAGCCCGTTACGACATCGTCCTGATCATCGCCCTCGGCCGCCCGGCCGAGACCGTGCGGCTGGAGCCGCTCGGACCGGACGGCAGCATCCGCTACTGGCGCGACGACAGAGGCGTGCATCACGTTCCGAAGCGGTCGCTGGACGAACTGATCATATCATGACCAAGCCCATCCGCCGGCCTGCGCCCGAAATGGCCGATGTCGCCTGCGCCATCGTCAACACGACGCTGCCCGACGAAGCCGCCGCGCGCAAGATGGCTGGCCGCATCGTCACGAGCCGGCTGGCCGCCTGCGCGCAGATCATGCCCATCCACAGCGTGTACCGATGGAAGGGCAGGATCGAGTCGGCTCCGGAACTCCTGGTCGTCTGCAAGACACGCGCCGCCCTGGCCGAGCGCCTCGTCCGCTTCATCCGCCGGCACCACCCCTACGAGGTGCCCGAGATCCTGGTGCAGCCGCTGAGGGACGGGCTTCCGGAGTATCTCGCGTGGATCGATACGGAAACGCGTCGGCCGGCCAGGGTTCGATCCGGCTCCACACGGTGAGCCGGGACAGTTCGGTCCAAGGAGATCATCCGCCATGTCACGAGCCCGGTATCTATTCGCGTTCGTCACGTCGGCCTGCCTGATCGCGCGAGTCTCGCCGGCGGCCTACGTCCAGGTCGGGCTCCCGCTCGATCAACTCCCCCAGGAGCACGACTACCAGAAGACGCTCCGGGCCTACATGGCCACGCTGACCGAGGCGGATTTCACGGTCGAGCACAAGACGATCGCCGCTGCCTCGATCACCGACCCCGAGCAGCTGTACCGGCTCTGGCTGCTGCCGCTGAACCCGCCCCGCCTCGGCGCCGCGGCGCTGCCGCCGGCCTCGTTCACGCTGGGTTCGCTCGAGTCGCAGCCGGGCATCCGCATGCCCACCACGCCGAACGAGTCGCAGATGATGGCGTGGCTGGCTAACTGGGACTACCCGGCGAACTCCTACCGGGGGATGCGCGCCGTCAAGCTCCGCGGGTTCGTGCTGGCGGCGGTGGACCTGATGATGCTCGATTACCTCTATGAGCACGATCCCCGGGGCGCCGACCGCTCGGACTATCTCGGCGGCAACCTGATCTGGATCGGCTTCACCTATCGCGGAGTTCGGGACATCCTGCCGCCCGAAGTCCGCTCCGCCTTCGAGGCCGGGCTCAAGAAGCACGTCCTGCGCCTCAAGGACTGGGGGCCCACGGGGCTGATGACGGATATGGATCTCTTCGCCTCTGTCGGCCTGCGCTACGTCTACGAGGCGTCGGCCGATCCAGAGGTGCGCAAGATCGCGGAGGACTACGCGCGGCTCCTCTACACCGACGAGCGCTACTTCCATCCCGCCGGCTACTTCGTCGACAACCACTGCTTCGACACGTCGTACAACGGGATCAGCCTCTATTTCGCCACATTCGCGGCGCTCGCCAGCGACTGGGATTTCATCCGGAGCGCGGTCGACAAGGCGTTCCGGCTCCGCGCCCGGCTGTGCTTCCCGGATCCCGCGGGCGGCTTCTCCGGGCCGAGCCACATGTCGGCCCGGTGCTCGTCCGACCCGCCCCGCGATCAGTGGCAGTTCCCGCACCGGCCCTATGGGAGCGCGATGGTGACCGACGAGTCGCTGTACATGGCGCCGCTCCCAACGACGCAGGCCATGGCCACCGCCCACGGCAGGCTCATCACCGACATCAACGGCCAGCTGTCCGCGGCGCGGCGCGCGGGGACCAACTCGTGGTGCGAGAGCCACTGGAGCGGGTTCATCAACTTCGCGCACGACTACTACAAGCCCGGCTACTACACGCGCCGGCTGAAACTCGAGGCTGAGCAGTCCCCTCTGCTCAAACCCGTCTACGCGCGAAACGAGAACTTCGTGGAATCGTTCGCCCAGGCCCTGACGATCGTCCGGTTCGACACCTATGCGGCCGCGGTTCACACCGGTCCCGTCGGCGCCATGGACCGGCGCTGGGGCCGTCCACACGGGATGGGCGGCGGCCAGCTTTCGGCCTTCTGGACCCCTGGAACAGGGCCCGCCCTGCTGGGCCGTCGCCGCGGCATCCAGGGGCGGACCTTCGACATCGTCGACGAGTGGCGCATCTGGCCCGTCCATGCCGTCTCCGGGCTCACGGCCAGCAATGAGTGGCTGTCCTCGACGCGTATCCGCCAGCCTCAGGTCCGCTCGCACTGCAGCCCCAAGGCGGCCGATATCGAGGTGTCTGAGGCGATTCCCTCATACGCCTCCTCGAACGGTCTGATCCAAGCCAGCAGCCTGAGCTACGACCGCCGGTTCAAGCTGACGGCCGAAGGCGTGCAGGTCGAGACCGCCGTGCGCTGCACGAACGGCTCCCTGCGGATGTCGGAGCTCTACGAGACCATCCCCGTGTTCCTGCGCGAGACGCCCGGACAGAAGGTGTCCGTCATCTCGTTCAAAGTCGGCAGCGGCTGGACGAACGCCACGCCGGAGCCCTGCGCAGACGTGTCGGCGATCCGCGTGGAGCGGTATACCAACGCGGTCATGATCGCGTTCGCCAGGCCCGTCCGAGCCCGGCTCTCCCCGGCCGTCTGGCAGGACGGATACCAGACCCAGGCCGAGTGCCGAGCCGTGCTGATCGACCTGCTGGAGGCCACCGCACGCCCCGCCGACTTCAAGGAGGCTATCGTCAGCTACCGTATCACCGCCGGACCCGGCCGACCATGACGGGCACCCAGTTCATCACCGATCGCCGGATCTACGAGCAGGTCATTCAGGAAGCCATCCCGGGAGCGCGGCAGCTCGTGTGGCTGGCCACGTCGGATCTCAAGGATCTGCACGTGCATCGCGGGAAGCGCATGATCCCGTTCCTGGGCGTGCTGTCCGAGCTGATCGCCGCCGGAGTGTCGGTCCGCTTGCTCCATGCGAAGGAACCCGGCCCGGCGTTCCGACGTGACTTCGACCGCTATCCCAACCTCATTGGCGGCCTGGAGCGGATCCTGTGCCCCCGGGTTCACTTCAAGAGCGTAATCGTGGACAGCGCGCTCGCATACAGCGGCAGCGCCAACCTGACGGGCGCCGGCATGGGGGCCAAGAGTGAGCACCGCCGCAACTTCGAGGCCGGCTTCGTCACTACCGACCCCGCAACCGTGCGCGCCATCATGGCCCAGTTCGACCGCGTCTGGATGGGCGCCGAGTGCGACGGCTGTCAGCGCAAGCCCCACTGCGCGGACTTTGACGAGCTGACCCGTCGATGAGTCCCTGTGTGCTGTGTATTCGGTATCGACCTCGGGTGACGACCATATTGCACGACGTCCCTGCCCCTGATACCTTCGCGTGAACTGCAGGCAAGCCCCGGGGCGAAATCCGGGAAAGCACCGGAGTACGCGTCCATATGAACGACACCGCCCGCCCGAGTCGCGCCGAAGATCCCACCGTGTTCCGCGCGGGTACCCTGACATACACGCGCATGGGGCTGGTCATGGTCTTCTTCTGGCTCCTGTGGGGCATGTTCGTCTTCATGCTGATGGAGTCGCTCCTGCCGACGCTCCTGCCGCTGCTGCTCAAGTCGCACAAGGCGACCAACGCCCAGCTGTCGTTCATCACGACCAGCCTGAACGTGATCGGCAACCTCATCTTCAACCCGCTTGTGAGCTTCAGTTCCGACCGCTGTCGCAGCCGGTTCGGGCGGCGGCGGCCGTATATTGTCTTCAGCACGCCGTTCATCGTGCTGTCGCTGGCCCTGATTCCATACGGCCCCGACATCGCCGCCTACCTGCAGACCATTCCGTGGGCGGCGGCGTTCCTCGGCGCCTGCCCGTTCGCGCCCGCGATTCTGCTGATCGCGGTGTTTGTCGCGATGTTCCAGGCCTTTGACACCTTCGTCGCCTCCACCTGGTACTACCTCGTCCGCGACTGTGTCCCGGAGAGCATGATCGGCCGCTTCTACGGGACGTTCCGGCTCGTCGGCGGCATTCCGGGCATGATCTTCAATCTCCTGATCCTCCCCCATGGCGTCACGCTGATGAAGCCGATCTTTGTCTGCATGGCCCTCTTCTACGGCGCGGCGGTCCTGCTCATGTGCTGGCGCATCCGAGAGGGCACATTCCCGCCGCCGGAGCCTCTCCCGGGCAATCTGGGCAATCCCCTGCTGCGCGCCTGGGGCGCGATCCGTCTCTACTTCGGCGACTGCTTCAGCCACCGGCTCTACTGGGTCTACTTCACCGCCGGCGCCATGTCGACATGGGCGGGCGCGGGCGGCGCCTTCGGCATTCTCTTTTCGCGGGACGAGCTGGGCATCAGCCTGACCCACATCGGGCACATCGGCGCGATCACCCAGATCCTGGGCCTGGCGATGGCCCTGCCTCTGGGGTACGCGGTCGACAAGTACAACTTCTTCCGCATGACCGAGGCCGGGCTGATCGGCAAGGGCATCGTCGCCCTGCTGGGCTGGTTCTACGTCCACGATTACCCGACTCTCCTGGTCTATTCGCTGGTGATGGCCTTTGTCGGAGGCATCTTCTTTGCGGGCCTCCAGAAGATGCAGATCGCGGTCTTCCCGAAGGAGCGGTACGGGCAGTTCGGCTCCGCCAACAGCGCGTTCGCGTCGCTCGGCATGATCTGGCTGGCCGTCCTCGCCGGCCAGTTTGTGGACTGGATGGGCACGTACCGCTCCACCCTGCTCTGGGCCGGCGCCTTTTCCTTCGTCGCCAGCATCCTGTTCATCTGGACGGAGAAGCAGTGGCTGCGACTGGGCGGGTGGGACAACTACAAGGCGCCGTAACGGGCCTGCCCTGCAGGTTGAGCCGGCATGATGACCTTCAGAGCGACATGGCATCTCTACGTCGTGCGCACCGTCCAAGGCGCCCTGTACGCCGGCATCGCCACGGACGTCAGGCGGCGCTATCGGGAGCACGTGACCGGAGGCCCGCGGGCGGCCAGATTCCTGCGGGCCCAGCCGCCCAGGGAACTCGTGTTCAGGCGTCGCATCGGATCCCGATCCCTGGCGCTCAAGGTGGAATACCGCTTCAAACAACTCCCGAAACGTCTCAAGGAAGCGATCATCAGGGAGCGGCGGCTGCGCTTTGATCGGGAGTCGGGCAAGATCGAGCGCCAGCCATTCCGGCGATGACAGGAGCAACTCAGGGATCGAGGAGGACGAGATGAGAAAGACACTGATCGTGGCGTCCGCAGCGCTCGCCTGCCTCGCGGCCAGTTCGTGCGGACACATCCATCCCAAGCCCTTGGACCTGATGTCGGCGCAATGCATGATCGAGACGGAAGCGCCAGACACCCTTGTCGAAGCCACGCTTGACGGCAAGCTGATCTTCAGCGGCAAGACGCGTCAGGAGAAGAGCGGGAATCTCGAAAGATGCGACTTCACGGCACCACCGGGCGACCATCGCCTGGTGATCCATGCAGCCGGATATGACACGTGGGAGAGGCGAATAACCCTGATCGGGGGGAGCAACCGGTTCTGGGCCCATTTGGAGAAGCAGCGCTAGCCATACATCGGCCCTGCTGAGGTCCGGCTGGGATCAACTGCCTGACGCGACTGGCTCGGACCCGCGCAAGAACTCCCTTCGGCACCCGTGCAAGCGAGCGCTTCCGCGCGACTTGAAGAAGCGCAAGATATTGTGATATAGGCAGCTACGTCGGCATCACCTCTCGGGCGATTAGCTCAATTGGTCAGAGCGCCAGCTTTACACGCTGGATGTTGGGGGTTCGAGTCCCTCATCGCCCACCAGCCTTCGCTCGGAGCGGAGCGACGAGCAAAGGCTGTCCCGCCGGAGCCGGGGGCGCCACGCGCCGCCGGGCATAGGCGGATGACCGGGATCCGCTCCGAGACTACGGCTTGGCATGCCAGCCTGCGGCACTATGGACATAATGGCGTGACGACGTCTTCAGTAACACAGGCGGACATCGTAGAGGGGCTCCGCCGACTTGGCATCGCCGATGGAGATGCCGTCTTCGTGCACTCCTCG
>CAYSLU010000112.1:13352-14919 GCA_964431965.1 uncultured Verrucomicrobiota bacterium | reverse complement strand
GATGGTCTTCGCCCTGTTCTGGTCCATGCAGTCGATCGCCGGCCCGTTCTACAGCACGTACATGATCCGCGACCTCAAGATGAGCTTCCTCGGCATCGGGCTGGTGAACTCGGTGGTGATCGTCGCCATGCTCGCGTCGTCGCCGTTCTGGGGGCGGATGGTCGACCGGTACGGGTGCCGCGCGATCCTGGCGGCTTGCAGCTTCACGCTCGGGGCCGTTCAGCTGGTGTGGCTGGAGGTAGACACGGCCAGGGCGGCTTACTGGATTATCCCCCCGGTCAACGTGCTCGCCGGCCTGGGGCATGGAGGCGTGGCCGTGGCCCTGAGCACGCTGCTCTACAAGGTGACGCCGGGGCTGGGGCGGTCGGTCCAGTTTGCGATCTACTCGATCCTCGTGACCTTCGCCGTGGCTCCGATGCCGGTGCTCGGCGGACACCTGCCGGGCTGGATGGAGCGCGTCATGCCCGGGGCCGATCTGCGCCTGACATTCTACGCCAGCATCCCGTTCCTGCTCCTGGCCGGGCTCATGGCGCGCCGCATCCGCGAGCCCACGGCCTGCCGGACCCGCGTGCTCCTGCGCGCGCTGCCCTTGCACGTCGTGGAGGAGTTCCAGCGCGTGCTCCCAGCCTGGCTGCCGACTGGTCGGGATGCGGAGGACTGATGCCGTCTGACGCGAGCCCCGTCGGATTGACCCCGCCGGCTGGATGTGACACCATGAGACACATGAAGACGATCAGCATACGTGAGCTTCATGAGAAGACCGGCGCGTGGGTGCGCGCGGCGGTTCGGCGGGGCGAGATTGCGGTCAGCGACAGGGGCGTAACCGTGGCCCGTCTGGTGCCCCACGTGCGCGAACCTGATGTGCCGTACTTTGCGCACCCCAAGCGTTCGCCAGCCTTTCGCGCGCTGCAAGCGAGCGGCAAGCTGGCGAAGGGAACCGATAGCACACGGCTCGTCTCGCAGGATCGGGACCGGAGTGCGGAGTGATCTACTTCGACACCAGTTACATCGTTCGGCTCTACACCGAGGATCCGGGATGGGAGCAGGTCCGTGAACTGGCCGCTCGCGATCATCTGGCCTGCTGCCTGCACGGGCGAGCGGAGACCGTGTCTGCCTTTCATCGCAAGTTCCGTGAGGGCGTTCTGGACCGCACGGAACTGCGGTCCCTCCTCTCGCAGTTCGACGCCGATTGTGAGGCGAGCGCCTTTCGGTGGCTGCTGCTTTCCCCTGCGGTGGTCAGCCGCCTGACGACGGTGATCCGCCATCTTCCTGCCAGCACGGCGCTTCGGGCGGCAGACGGGGTTCATCTGGCGTGCGCGGCGGAGAACGGATACGAGTCCATCTACTCCAACGACCGGCAGTTGCTCGACAGCGCCGTTCACTTCGGACTGAAGGGCATCGACTGCATGGCGCGATGAGAGGCGCCCGGACAGCGGTATGAGCGAGGAGGGACTGAGCAACACGGTCTCGCGGCTGTTGGCGCGTGCTTGTCGCGGAAGGCGTTGACGCGCGACCTCGGCAATCCTACGCTCCCACCAGTCGGCAGGGCGTGGGTTTCCCCCGTCGA
>CAYSLU010000112.1:0-13252 GCA_964431965.1 uncultured Verrucomicrobiota bacterium | reverse complement strand
AGGACGTATCGGATGCGCTGTTCGGCGAATGGCGCGCGGAGATCAAGCAGTACACGAGCGACACGCTGCGGAAGTCGAGCCAGCTGAAGTACGACGCGACGAAACGGAAGTACGCGGATCTTATCGCGGCCATGAAGAAGGCGGAGTCCACGCTCGAACCCGCGCTGGCTCCCCTGCGCGATCAGGTCTTGTTCATGAAGCACAACCTGAACGCCAAGGCCATCGCCGGCCTGAGCGGTGAACTGGTCAGTGTCCAGGCGAGCGTGGCCAGCCTGGTCAGCGAGATGGAGGCTGCCATCGCCCAGGCCGACACCTTCATCGCGGCCTTGCAGGCAGAGTGACCGAAATAGTGATCGAGGTCGTCGGATGAACTATCCGTTCTGGGATGTGCCGTTCGGCTATGGCGTGCTGATGGCGTTGATCGCGGTCGTCCACGTGTTCATCGCCCACTTTGCCATCGGCGGCGGCCTGTATCTGGTGGTTACCGAGCAGTGGGCCCGGAAGCGAGGCGACCAGCCGGCGCTCGAGTTTCTCGAGGCGCTGAGCAAGTTCTTCATGCTGGCCACGCTCGTGGCTGGCGCCCTGACCGGCGTCGGTATCTGGTTCATCATCGGCCTGCTCAATCCGGCGGCAACTGAAGTCCTCATCCACAATTACGT
Source organism: uncultured Verrucomicrobiota bacterium (assembly GCA_964431965.1). Classification (GTDB taxonomy): domain Bacteria; phylum Verrucomicrobiota; class Kiritimatiellia; order CAIKKV01; family CAYSLU01; genus CAYSLU01. The sequence goes on along the minus strand of CAYSLU010000112.1, from coordinate 12,593 downwards.
CTGGGGCTGGGCGATCGAGTGGACGCTCTTCGTCGTCGAGATCACGGCGGCCATACTCTACTACTACGGCTGGAAGCGCCTGACCGCGCGGGCGCACCTGACCATCGGGTGGGTCTACTTTGTGGCCGCGTGGCTCTCGCTCGTCGTCATCAACGGCATCATCACCTTCATGCTGGCTCCCGGCCAGTGGCTGGCCTCCGGCAACTTCTGGGATGGGTTCTTCAATCCCACGTACTGGTCGTCGCTGGTCATGCGGACCGGCGTCTGTGTCATGCTGGCCGGGCTCTACGGCCTCCTGGTCGCGGCGCGGTATGAGGCGGGCGACTTCAAGGCGAGCGTGGTGCGCTATACGGCGGCCTGGGGGATCGTCGGGCTGCTCGTGACCGCCGCCGCGCAATACTGGTACTGGAAGACCATTCCCCCTGAGATCACCTCCAAGGCGGCGCTGGCGATGCCCACGCCGATGAACGCGCTCCAGTACTCTGTCTGGCTTGCGGTGGCGATCGGAGCGCTGCTGGCGCTTGGCTGGCGGCTCGCGAGACGGCTGCCGCGGGGCGTTGCGGTGGCTCTGATGGTGCTCGGGCTGGCGTGGTTCGGCGCGTTCGAATGGTTTCGCGAGTCGATCCGGAAACCGTATGTGATCACCGGCTACATGTACGGAAACGCCGCCGAAGTCGCGAAGGCGGATGCGTACCGGAAGGATGGCGCCCTCGCGCATCTGGCCTACAGGACCGGTGACGACGGCGCCGACCTCCTCCGACACGCCTGCCGGAGCTGCCATACGATCGACGGCTACAAGCCGCTGAAGCCGGCGTTCGACGGCACCGAGCCGGCATTCATCGCCGCGATCATCAGGGGTGCGCACCTGTTGCGGGGGAACATGCCGCCGTTCCTCGGCACTGCGGCGGAAGCCGACCAGTTGGCGGCCCATCTCTTTTCCAAGGTCGACCACCGTCCGCTGGACGAGCTGGCCCGGGTTCAGGGCTTCGATCTCGGCCGGCGCGCGTACGACATCCGCTGCGGGCTTTGCCACGTTCTCGGGTCGGCGAGTGACAAGTCCGCGTCCTTCTCCGGGTTCAGCGCGGGCGACTTCAACGACATGCTGGATACAGCCGCCGATCTGGGCGCGGGCATGCCGGCCTATACGGGCGGCGCCGCGGAGCGTGTCGCGCTCGTGGCCTTTCTCGAGAAGCTCGGAAAGCAGGTGAGGAAATGAACCTGCCGAACTCTGAGTTTCTTTCGGTTCCGCTCTGGCTGGTGAACGTCCTGCACCTGCTGACGCTTACCCTGCATTTCGTGGCGATGAACATCCTGCTCGGGGGCGTCATCCTGGTTCTGTGCGCTGGCGGACCGAAGCGCCGGGGCGGTCCGGTCCTATCCACGCTCGTCCGGCTGTTCCCATCCGCAATGGCAACGACGGTGACGCTCGGAGTTGCGCCGTTGCTGTTTCTGCAACTCGTGTTCCCCAGGCAGGCGTACGCCGCGGCCATCACCAGCGGCTGGTTCTGGCTGATGGTGGTGGCCGCCGCGATCATCGGCTACTACGCGCTCCAACGTGCCTCGTTCAGGAGCGTGAAGGACGGAACGGTCAGCCGCGCCGCCCTGTTCGTGGCCGTGCTGGGGTTGCTGTATGTGTCGCTCGTCTACTCGTCCGTCTTCTCGATGGCGGAGCGGCCCGCTCTCATCCGCGAGCTCTATGCAAAGAACCAGTCCGGACTCGTCTGGAACCCGGCCGTCGGCGATTACATCATGCGCTGGATGCACATGATCCTCGGGGCCGTGACTGTCGGCGGTTTCTTCGTCGGCCTGATGGGCCGCGATGACCCGGCAACCTATCAGGCGGGGAAGCGATTCTTCATTGTCGGCCTGATGTTGGCCTCCGCGGCCGGCCTTGCCTATCTCGTCACGCTCCGGCCAATCCTGCCCGCCTTCATGCGCAGCCCGGCGATCTGGGCGTTGACCGCTTCGATCCTGCTCCTGCTCGGGTCGGTGCGTCCGTTCCTCATGAAGCGATTCTGGCCGGCCGGGCTGATGCTGCTTGCCTCGATGCTCGGCATGGTGTACGCGCGGCATGCCGTCCGCCTGATCCAGTTGGCCGGCCAGTTCGACCCGGCCTCATGGCGCGTCGTCCCGCAGTGGGGTCCGTTCGCGGTGTTTCTCGTCTGCTTCGTGGTCATGCTCGCCGTCCTTGCCTACATGCTGCGCCTCTTCTTCGGCGTCGGGAGATCGGCTCGGGTATGAGCATGCCTCCGCGCCAGTTCACTCTTCGGCGGCTATCTCGATGCCGCTCAGGATCGGGGCGTTGGTCCACGTCGGGGCGGACGCGTGCGCGACGAGTTCGACCGCGAGATTGGTCGAGGCGACGATGCCCGTGAACTCGCGGGTGATTGCCCGGCGCGACCCGCCCGCGGCGGCGGCGACGTCGAACGCGGGCAGGACGGTCTGCCCCTGAAGTTTCACATCGAAGACCCGGGCGCCCGCGGCGACGTCGCGGAGTTCGGCGAAGTGCAGCCGCACGGTGTACGGACGCGCCGGGGCGGCCGCCGTCTCGCGTTCGTGTATCGCGACGTAGCTCCAAGCCGGCGCCGCTTCGACCCGCCCGCGGCGGCTGAAATCGATGATCAGCGAGTCGCGCGTGAGGCCCGCGCCGGCGAGCGTCGCCCACGGGATGGCCATCTCGCACGCGAACGCATCGGCATCGGCCCGGGCCGCGCCGGTCCAGGCGCCATTCCACTGGCTATCCTCGCCGGACTTCCCGCGCCATGCCTCCGGCATGGGCCAGGGGAAGGGCTCGGCGGCCTGCACGAGTTCGTCGTTCGTACGCTCGCCGCGCGTGAAGCGAGCCGCCGGGCTGGCCGCCGTCGCCAGGCGGACGCGGTGATAGGCGAGGGGATTCCAGGCCGCGTGCCCCTGCGGATACGAGGCGACCCGGAACCAGTCGGCGGGGTACGGCGCCTCGCTGTCGGAATCGTTGAAGAACACCTGGAACGCCACCTCGCGTGCGGTCGCCGCCTGAACCCCGATCCGCTCCCATGGCAGCAGCGCTTCGAAGGCGTAGCCGCCCGGTGTGCGCCGCCCCATGACCGCCGCGTCCGGCGCCCCGGCGATCGGGCGCTTCCGGCTGTCCTGCCAGGAATGGGCCAGCGTCGCCGGCTTGTCCCCGGCCGGCGGGATGATGGTCAAACACGTCGAATCGCGGCTGCCGACTGCGGGTGCGACGAACACCTCGACCGAATCCTTGCGCCAGGCGTGGCTCGCGTCGGGATCGGTGACGATCGCCTGGTCGCGGACGCGGCCGGCGAGCAGGAGGCCCTTTTCGCTCCAGGCGAGGCGGAAGGACGGGTCAAAGCTGTCCTCGGCGCGCATGGTGCCGTCCTGCGCGGCCATCGAGAGCTGCTGGAACCCGCGGTCGCCCCAGTCGGCGAGATCGCCATCGATCGCGACGTCGTCGATCCGAGGGATGTCCAGGGGCGGCACCGAGCACTCCGGTGCGCTCTTGAACAGACCGGCGGCGTCGGGCGTGCCGCCGCGCGCGAGTCGCACCGGCGCGCCCGGCTGCGCGGCCAGGCGGAGCCGGTGCAGCGCCTGCGGCTTGAATTCGGTGTGGCCGTCCGGATGCCACACGGCGCGGAACCAGTCGCGCGCGCTGCCCCGCTCCTCGTCGGCATCGTTGATCATCACCTGAAGCGCGGTTTCGCGTCCGGCGGACGGCGTGAAGCTGAGGTTGCTCCACGGGAGCAGGATCTCGACCCGGTATCCGTCGGCGGTCCGCGCGCCGGCGGCCTGCGCCGTGAGCGGAGTCTTGCCCTGGTCGGTCCGGCGGTCCCAGAAGAACACGCGCGCCTTCAGCTGCTTCCCGTCGGCGCCGGGGCCGACGCACAGGTGGAACCGGTTGCGCGAGTCGCGGCTCTCGGCGATGAAGAGCTCGATGGAGTCCTTCCGCCACATCGCGGCCTGGGCCGGGTACTCGACGACGGCGTTGTCCCGCACGTTGACCAGCATCAGCAGCCCGGCGGCGCTCCAGCCCAGCGCCATGGACACGTCCAGGTTGGCCGCGGGCCGCATGTTGCCCTGATCGTCGGCCAGGCCGTCGACCCGGAATCCCTTTCCGTCCCAGTCGGCCGCATCGCCATCGATCGCGACGGCGTCGAGGCGCGGAATGTCGAACACCGGGAACGCGTCGGAGCGGGCCCAGAGCCCATCGTAGCGGGCGCCGGAGGCGGACAGGCCGAGGTGTGCCACCCGCTCGCGAAGCCGGTCGCTGAGCCTGACTTCGAACGAGTCGTCGGTCCACACGGGCGCATCGTCGCCCGCCGTCGCGCGCCGCCACGCGGGCGTTTGACCGAGGCGGTCGACCGGAGCGGGGCGACGGTAGGCGACGTACAAGTTGGTCGCGTCGTGCCGGAGGTAGACGGTTGACGTCTCGGCGTTGACGGGGAGCGCGAACCGGCCGTCCCAGCAGGGGTCGATGAGCCGTCCGTCCACGGCGGGCGGGCGGGCGGCGGCCAGGCTGACGGGGCTGGCGAGCGGCTCCAGGTCAAGGTCGAGCCGGCGCAGCCCGCAGATGGCGCTGCCGTAGAGCCAGGGCCGGTCGGTGTCCTCGATCGGTACGCGATCCGCATTTACGCGGTCGGGCCCGAGGCCGGGCTCGATATCGAGCGCGCAGTCGAGCTGCAAGCCGGTATCCGGCCGCGGGATCGCGAGCCAGAGCTGGCGGTTCGCGTCGCGCCGGTCGCCGGGCGCGCCCAGGTTGAGCGCGGCCCGCCGGACCAGCCCGTACGCGGGCGTGTCGTAGAACACGGCCCAGTCCTCCTGGCGGCGCTCGTGTGCGGGCGCCATGGCGAACGAGGCGTGGAAATTGTACGAGCAGACGCAGCCGCCGCTGCCCTCGTTCGCGATCAGCAGCCCGAGCGCGGGGATCATGCTCAGAGCGCAGGCCGGCCGGGCGCCCGAGAAGTTGCGGATCCCGCTGTCGTCCTCGAGGTCGTACATGCCGAACGTGGCGGAGCGGAAGAAGTGCATGGTCGCCGAGGAGATCATGCTGCCACAGCCGTAGGCGCGCCGGTAGGCGAGGGGCGACTCGCCGCCGCTCAGCGGATGCGCGCGCGTGCCGCCCGGCGCGGTCGTCGGGAACGCGAGCGACGCGTGCGCCTGGGGCGGCAGTTCGTCCCACGCGCCGACGTCGTCCGCGTCGCCGGGGGTCTTCTGCTTCGCGTAGCGGCGCTTCTCGGCGCCGGTCTGCGCGTCGAAGGTGCGGCAGGTGGCCCCGAAGTTCACGTACACGGTGTCGTCGTCCGCGGACACCACGCCCAGCTTGGCGAGCAGGTCCGGGATGCGCTGCGACCAGAGCTCGGCGCCGTTGTATGCATCGACCGCGATCAGGTGGTTGTCGCCCACCGCGAAGTAGCGCCCGTTGGCCGGGGCGGGCAGGACGGCGCCGTGCCGGCTCGGCATGCGGTCGGGCCCCGGCCCGCCGAACCACGTCAGCTCCAGCGGCCAGGTCAGGCGCTCGTCGCTGCGCACCTCGGAGTCCCAATCGAGCGCGCCCTCGAGCTTGCCGCGCAGCGCCATCGGGTGGCTCTCCGTCGTGCGGAGCTCGCGGGCGGGGACGCCGGCATCCGACAGGAGCGTGCGGGCGGCGGCCGCGCCCACGCCCGGAAACACAAGCCGGCCGCCGCACGGGCGCAGCATCCGATACAGCTCGGCGGGCTTCAGCTTCGGCGCCGGGCCCGCGATCACGATGAGATTCGCGAAGAAGTCGGGGTATGGGAATGACGGTTGATCGGCGAGGAGCGGAACGGAGACGCGCCGGCCATAGAGTGCGGTTTTCTCGAGAAACCGGGATCGCGCCGCGTCGGCCTCGGCGGCATCCGCGGCCGGGCGGATCACGTGCAGGCCGGTCCGGCGGAGGAGCGTCGCGGTGATGGCATCGTCGCGGTCGCCCAGGACGAGCGCATACCCGGCGTTCAGGCGGCTGAAGTCGACGCCCGGCAGCGCGGCATCGGCCCCCGCCCAGGCGATGTCCGTGGCGTTCGTGGACTCCGCCCGCGCGGCCGGCGCGTCCCCCGGGCCGCCGGGCGGCGCGAAGCAGGCGATGACGCCGCGGTGCGTCGCTGCGACGACCCGGCCGGCGGCGATGGCCAGCCCGCGGGGTTCGCCGTCGACGGCCCCGCGCCACGCGACCGCCCCGGAGTCGAGACGGAAGGCGGTGACGGCGCCGGTGCTGCCCGCCAGCAGCGCGTTGCCGGCGAGCGCGAGCGCGTAAACCCGCGGGTGCTTCGCCTGCCAGCCGGCGTCGCCGGTACGGACGGCTTCCACGATGCCGTTCCCGGCGGCGTAGATCACGCCGGCGGCCGGCACCACGAAGTGCCGCCCGGGCAGCGCGTCGAGCGCCTCTCCGCTCGCGAGGCTGTAGCGCTTCATGCCGTCGCCCGGCCGCGGGCCGAACCGCTCCACCGGGCCGCCCATGTCCCACTTGTTGGCATGGGTCCGCCCGTAGAAGGAGTCGCCGTACACCACGCCCCACCACGAGCCGTCGGCGCGATTCTCGGCGGTTCGCAGGTAGAGAAATCGGCCGGTCCTCCGGTCGAACGCGGCCGGAACCGAGCGGCCGGTCGGGATCAGCAGGGCATCGTCTGACGCGAGGATGTAGCCCTGCGGCGCGACGCCGCCGATCGCGGTTGCGCCTCCGTGCGGGTAGGACATGAACATGCCCCCGCTGGTGTCGTTGCACCAGATGACGGACCCGTCGCGCGCATTGAGCGCGTAGACGAGCACGCCTTCGGCCGGCCACATGCCGGCGGCGACGTAGACCGCGCCGCGGTCCACCGCCAGGCCCGATCGGCACGGCCACCGCGAGATCATGCGCCCGTTGCCCGGGACCTGCCGCTCGTTCAGCGCGGCCCGGAACGACCACACCGGCGCGCCGGTGTCCGCGGCGAGGCAGTGGACGACCCCGTCGTCCGAGCTGAGGTAGCAGCGGTCGCCCTCGACCTGCGGCGCAAAGCGCACGGGGCCCCCGGCGGTGAACCGCCAGCGCAGCGCGCCGGTTTCGAGGTCGAGCGCCCGCACGGTGTCGTCCGCGGACGACGCAAAGATCACGAGGCCGCGCGCCACGACGGGCTGGAAGGCGAAGTCGAAGTCCATCCGGTGCATCTCGACGACCGGCTCGGGCCAGGCGGGCGTCGGCGGCTGGGCGCAGCGATACTCCCAGGCCAGGCGCAGCGGGAAGGAGAGCGCGTCATCGGTCGCCGCGCCGCGCCGCGCATCGCGCCCGTAGGCTGGCCAGTCAGCGGCGGGCGCGTTCGCGGCCAGGCCGGCGAGCGCCAGTGCGGCGAGCAGGAAGGGAAGGCAGCGGGGGCACGGGCTCTTCGTTGTTGGCATCATGGCTGTCGCGTTTCTCCTAGCGGGCGCCGGCGCCGCGCGGGCGCTGGAATGATTCGTCGTATACCTCGAGGCCGTTCAGGATCGGGGCCGTGGCGGGGGTGGGGCTCGGATCCGCCGGTTCAAACTCGACGACCAGGGAGTCGCCCGCGCGGACGTGCGCGAACTCTTTGACCAGCGCGGTCCGCGCGCCGGCTTCGCGGGCGACGTCCAGCCCGCGGATCACCGTTTGCCCCTGCACCTTCACGTCGAACACGCGCTGGCCGGGCGACACATCGTCGAGCTCGGCGAAGTGGAGCCGGACCGTGAAGGCGCGGTCGGGAGCGGCCGGCGCCGCGCCGAGGCCCAGCGGGATCACGTTCATGCAGCGGACCCGGCCGCGCGGGCCCAGGCTGCAGAGCGCTTCGCCGCTGGTGGTCCGGCCCGAGTAGTCGCGGCCGATGTAGCCCGGATACTTCAGCGCCTCGCCGCTGACGTTCTTCTGATTGATCTGGACGTTGAGGCCGAGGCGGGACGCGTCGAGCCCGGCGGCGGCGAGCGTTCGGATCGGGATGGCCATCTCGAACGCGAGGCCGTTCGTGTCGGCCGCGCTGGCCGCGGCCCACTCGCCGTCCCACGCGGCGTCCTCCCGGTTCGTTCCCGCGGCGAGTGCGTCGTAGCGGGCGCCGGACGCCGAGACGCCGAGGTGCAGCACCCGCGTGGCGTCCGCGTCGGCTAGAAAGACTTCCCAGGAGTCGTCCGCCCAGACGGCGGCGTCGTGGCCGGTGGCGGTCTGGGTCCACGCGGCGGTCTGCCCGAGCCGGTCGATCACCGGCGGGCGGCGGGCGGCGACGTAGAGGTGTCCGGAGTCGTGGCGCAGGAACACGTCGGTCTGCGTGAACGGCAGCCGCGCCTGCGGGCCGCCGGCCCAGGCCGCATCGGCGGTCGCGCCGTCCACGGCGGGCGGCGCGTCGCAGGCGCGGGAGGCCAGCGGTTGCAGGAAGCTCAGCTGGAGGGTGGCCTTTCGGATGCCGCGGTAGTTCGAGGCGTAGATCCACGGCCGGCCGGTGCCCGCGATGGGCACGCGATCGGCATTGACCCGCCGGGGGCCCAGCTCCCGGGCGAGGCGGTTCGGGATCCAGCGCGTCGACCAGTTCCAGAATGTCTGGCTGTCCTCCTCGGAGCGGTAGGCGTTCGTGCCGCCGAAGCACTCGATGTCGAGCGGCACCGGGAGGGCGCTGGCGATGAACCGCATCCAGACGCCCGGGGCGGTGACCGCATGCTGCTTGCCGGCGGCCAGGGAGTAGCCCACGCCCTTGTCGGCCGGCGGCCGCGGGAAGCCCAGCCACAGCGTGCCGCCGTCGTCGCGGCGGTCGCCCGGCGCGCCCAGGTTGATCGCCGCCTGCCGGACGCGCGTGTCGGCCGCCCGGTCGTGGAAGACCGCCCAGTCCTCGTTCAGCCGCCGCTCGGCCGGGGCGAACGCCACGCTGGATCGGATGGGGTAGTTGCAGGAGCAGTGGCCGGTTTCCTCGGAGATGATGATGAGGCCGAGGCCCACCGTCTGGGGCGAGGTGCAGCGCGACTTGACGGCGTTGACGAAGCGGGTGCCGCTGTCGTCCGCCGCGTCGTACATGCCGGCCCGGCCGGACATCACGTCGCTCGAGAAGAACGACGCGCCGCACAGGGTGGACGGACGGTAGACCTTCGGGCCGAGCTCGCCGGTCAGCGGATGCACCCGCTGGGCGTCGGCGACGGCCGGCGCCAGCTCGCGCCCGCCGGCTCCCACGTAGCCGGTCCGGTCCTTCATGTCGCGGGCGAGCCCGGCGATCACCGCCGGCTTGGCCGCGGCGGAGCCGTCGAGCGAGACCGCCGCCCAGCCGTTGTTGATCCCGTCCGCCGCCCAGTCGCCGAACAGGTGCCGCCGGACGACCGGCGTGTCCGGCTGGCCATCGTGCGAGTTGAGCGTGGCCGCGAATCCGAAGCTCGCCGGCCTGCACCCGGCGAGCGCCTGCAGGCCCGGCCAGGGGAGCTTCACGACGACTCGCGTTCCGTCGGCCGCGCGCTGGCCGGCCGCCTGGACCGGCGGGCAATCGGCGTCGGCTCCGGGGCTCCAGGCGGGCGGGGTGCGGGCGTCGGGCGGCATCGAGACGCGGACGCAGAAGGTGCCGCGCCCATACAGGCCGTAGCGCTGCTCGGGCGGGCGGAAGTCGAAGAACAGGTCCCATGCGTCCAGCGTCGTGACCGACGGGTCGCGGGTCGTCAGCGTCACCACGAGCGCGTCGGCTGTCTGCTCCAGCCCCACGACGCCGGAGTGGGTGGCATCCAGCGGGACAGGCCATGACCGCGGCGCGGTCAGCGCGATGGCTTCGGGCGTTTCGAACGGGCCGTAGAACTTCACCTGTTCGCCCGTGCGGGCGTCGAGCTGGGCGTAGGCCTGATCGCGTCCGCGCAGGTAGCCCTTGCCCAGCCGCAGATACACGAAGTCATCGGTGATCCGGATGAAGCGCCCCCGGTCGTCTCTCCCGGGTGCGTTCGTCTCGCTGGCGGCGTACAGCGCCCCGTCCACGCAGCGGAGATCCGGCCACTCCCGGGGGATGGGCCGGGTCCAGAGGATCGCGCCGTTGTATGCGTCCACCGCGGTCAGGGCCGTCTCGCTCTTGATGAAGTAGCGTCCTCCCCCGGCGGCCGGCCCGTCGGCGCCCTGCCGGTAGTTCCTGATCTGCAGGGTGGAGGGGCCCCCGATCCAGAGCGGGCGCATCGGCCACTTCACCCGCTGATCGGCCGCGATGTCCTTCGAATCCCAGTCGAGCGCGCCGGGCAGCTTGCCGCGCACGATGCGCGCGTCGTCCGGGCCGAGTCGGATCTCCGATTCCGGCACGCCGGCCGCCGTGGCGAGCGCGGCCAGTTCCGCCGGCTGCAGCGCGGGCGCGAACAGCGTGCCGCCGCACGGGTGCAGGACGCGGTAAAGCTCCTCCATCGAGAGGCCGGGCACCGGGCCGGCGACGACGACGGCGTTGGCGAAGAGGCCCGCGAACGGAAGCCGGTCGAGCCGGTCCACCGTCTGCACGTGGATCCGCGTCCCGTACCACGTCGTGCGCTCGATCAGCCGGCTCCGGAGGGCGTTCGCGGCGGCGGCGTTCGTGAGCACGGTGACGATGCGCAGCCGGGTGCGCGTGGCGAGCGCGGCGGAGACCTGGGCGTCGGGATCGCCGAGCACGAGCGCGAAGCCGCGATCCACGCGGGCGTCGTGTGTCCGCTCCGCCAGGCGCGCGGCGGACTCCGGGATCGCGGGCGGCGCGGCGGCTCGGATGGCGGCGCCCGGGTCGTGGGCGACGGCCGGCTGCACCGCGCCGCCGCCCGGAGCCCCGAAGCAGTGGATGACGCCGCGGTCGGTCGCGACGTACAGGCGGCCGTTCGCCACGGCCATTTCGCGAGCCTGGCCGAAAACGGCGGACTGCCACAGTTCGCCGCTGGCCCGCAGCCGGATGATGCCGGGCTTGGCTGCCGCCAGCAGCGTCCGGACCGGCTCGGGCGACGAGAGAGCGGCCTGCGGTTTCAGGCGAAACGCACCGAAGCGCGAGCTGTCCTGGTAGGCCGAGGCGCTGCCGAACAGCGTGTCCCGCTGCGCGGTTCCATCGGGTCCGGTCGTCGTGACCTGCGCCTCGAGGAGCCAGGAGCCGTTTGTCCGGGCGAGGGCGAGGGCCGGGATCGGGATCAGCGCGGAGATCTCGTAGCCGTCCGGCGTCGGGGCGGAGCGGATCCGGATTTCGGGGGCGGGGACGGCTCGGCCGCCTTCGGGCCGGAAGGCGGCCGCCGGCTCAGATCCCGCGGCGGGAAGCAGAAAAACCTGGCCGATGGGCGCGGCGCCGGGCATGGCCCCGAAGATCTCCACGCACGAGCCCTTCCACGGCGTCGCCTCCCGGACCACCTTCCGATCGCGCACCACGGCATGCACGAGCAGGTCCTCGCCCGCCGCACCGAACCGGATTTCCGCGGCGGTCAGCAGATTCGCCCGCTCCGCGACGACGGCGTTGTCCTGTCCGAGCAGGAGCGTCCCGCCGGCCTTGGCGATGCCGCATGCCTTTCGCGCGTACAGCTGGCCGCGGTTCACGATGACGCTGACTTTGCCCTTTTCGTGGATCTCGCCCGGCTTGAGCTGGGGGCCCACGGAGAGCTGGGGCACGGCGCCGGCTCCCCACGGCCGGCCGTTCTGGCCGCCGGTGAGGCTGTACGGCGCGACCAGCAGCACGTTCCCGCCCTGCCCGTGGATCGCGAAGGTGTAGAGATTGGAGCCGTCGATCGTCACCCACGTGCCGCCGGTGCCCGCGGGCCCGCCGCCGCCGCCCCCGCGCGTCGGCGCGCCGCCGGTTCGGCGGTCGAGCTGGCTCGGGCCGGAGAAGCCGCTGGGGATGACGAGCACGCGGTCGTCGGCGGCCATCGGGCCCTGCGGGCTCGCGCCGCTCATGCCGAACTCGCCCTGGTGCTGGCCGTTGATGCCCAGGCCCACGAAGTCCGTGAGCCCCATGGAGCCGTACCCGATCCGGTCGTTGCACCAGATCACGCGGCCGGTGTCAGCCTCGAGCGCATAGACGAACACTCCCTCGGTGTTCCAGATGCCGGCGGAGCAGTAGGCGACGCCGTCCGCCACGAGCACGCCGGTCCGCCCGGGCCAGCGGGACACCATGCGGTGGTTGATGACCATCCGCTCGTCGGCCGGCGCGGCGCGGAAGGTCCACACCGGCGCGCCCGTCGCGGCGTCCAGGCAGTAGATCATGCCGTCGTCAGCCGAGAAGAACACGCGGCCGCCGGCGATCTGCGGGGCGATCCGAACCGGCCCGCCCGCGGTATAGCGCCAGCGCTCGCGGCCGGTCTCCGCGTCGAGCGCGCGCACGGTGTCGTCGGCCGACGAGCCGAAGCACACGATGCCGTCGGCAATGGCGAGCCCGGGCGCGTAGTCGTAGTCCACGCGGTTCACCAGGTTGAGCTGCTCGCCCCAGGCCGGGGCGGGCGGCTGGGCGCACGTGTACGTCCAGGCCGGCGCGAGCGGGAAGCTCAGCTCCTCGTCCGTGACCGCGCTGCGCTGCACATCGTGGCGGTAAGCCGGCCAGTCCCCGGCATGGGCGGCGACGGCGATCGCTAGAGCCGAGGCGAGTGCGGTGAGCAGGGGAGGGCGATTCATGGCGTCTGATGAGGATACTCCCCCGGGCGTCGCGCTTTCAACGACAGTTCCT
>CAYSLU010000111.1:0-15266 GCA_964431965.1 uncultured Verrucomicrobiota bacterium | reverse complement strand
GCCCTGCTCTTCGAGGCGTACCACCGGTTCGCGTCGGCGATCGACCGCCACATTGACGAGCAGGTGGTGGCGGGAGACACGCCGTGCCGTGCGGCGTTCGCGCCGGACGCCCTCGCGCTTCTGGCCGAACGGGGGTTCAGCACAACGGAGGCGCACCGCTATCTCGCCGTATTCTTCCAGATTCGACGGGCCTATTACTTCATCCACCGATCGCTGCCCGGCCACGCGCCGTGCATGCACGCCCTGCGTCGCCGCCTGTGGGACAACGTCTTCACCCACGACATCCGGTGGTACGAGCGCTACCTGTGGGATCGCATGGAGGACTTCTCGACGCTGCTGCTGGGCGAGACCGGAACCGGAAAGGGCGCGGCGGCCGCAGCCATCGGGCGCTCGGGGTTCATCCCGTTCGACGAGCGAACCCAGTCGTTCCGCCAAAGCTTCATGCGGTCGTTCGTGGCCATCAACCTTTCCCAATACCCGGAGGCGCTCATCGAGTCCGAGCTGTTCGGCCACCGGAAAGGCGCCTTCAGCGGCGCCGTGGAGTCGCACGACGGCATCCTCACGCGCTGCAGCCCGTGCGGGGCCACCTTCCTGGATGAGATCGGCGAAGTCGCGCCGCCCGTCCAGGTAAAGCTGCTCCAGGTCCTGCAAGATCGCACGTTCTCGCCGGTCGGGAGCCACGATCGGAAACGGTTCGAAGGCCGCGTCATCGCGGCGACCAATCGGCCGATCGAGAGGCTGCGCTCGGAGGGACGATTCCGCGACGACTTCTTCTACCGGCTCTGCTCGGACGTAATCGTCGTGCCGCCCTTGCGCGAGCGGCTCCGGGAGGATCGCGGCGAGATGGCCGGACTCCTCGGGCACATCGTCCGCCGGCTGACCGGCCGGGAGTCCACGGATCTGGCGGGGGAAATTGAGGAGTCGCTGACCCGTCAGCCCGGGGCTGACTACGCGTGGCCCGGAAACGTCCGGGAACTGGAGCAGGCGGTGCGCCGCTTCATTCTGACGCGGCGCTACGAGCCCGAGCCCGCCGCCGGAGCCCCCGGGCTGCCGGGCGGACTGCTGCGGGACATCGAAGCCGGCGCGCTCAACGCGGACGAAATGCTCGCCGGCTACTGCCGCCTGCTGTACAGCCGCCACGGCTCCTATGAAGCGGTTGCGCGACGCGTGAAGCTGGACCGGCGGACGGTCCGCAAGTACATCGCTCCTGATTCCGAAGCGTCCGCTCAGCCGCGGCCACTGTAGGGGCAGCCGCCCGACGGGCAGGTCGAGCACGCGGCCGAAGGCTCATGCTTCGGCTGCGCCGCCGACACGGCGAAGGCGGAAAACGCCTTCTCCAGCTTGGCCGCGCCGCACTTGGGGCACTTCGTCGGAACGTCGGTCTTCGCGTTCCGGATCAGCTGCTCGAACCGGTTCCCGCACTTCCCGCACTCGTATTCGTATATGGGCATAAACGCACCATCCATTCGATTCGCACCGGGCACCGCACATCGGGCGGACACCGCGCCGCTCCGACCGAATGCCATACGCCGCAATATTACCACAATCCGCCGGCCCGCGCATTCCGCAGTGACACGCAGCAGCAATTCGCACCACCTGGACTACGGGCTGAAGCCCGCACTACAGACAGCGAATTGGCCGGTCCGGTGTTTGTAGTGCGGCCTTCAGGCCGTACTGAGGCCATCGTGCGAATTGCTGGACGCGCCGGCGCGCTCCCGACCGCGAGCGGGGCTCGTCACAGCGGGAAAGTCGGGCATTCCCGCTCTGCGGGACGCCGGGACGGAGATGCGGCAGGCTGGGGTTAAAAGCAAAAGCCGCGGTGCATGCACCGCGGCTCTTGCTTTCGTCTTGGTCAGAGACTACTTCAGGATCGCATCCTTGGCAGCCTTCGCCACGCGGAACTTGACGACCTTCTTCGCCGGAATCTGGATCGTCGCGCCCGTCGCCGGGTTACGGCCGGTCCGGGCCGCGCGCTTCACCAGCACCAGCTTGCCGAGACCGGGAACCACGAAGCCGTCCTTGGCGCCCTTGTAGGCCATCGCCACGAGAGCATCGAGAGCAGCCACAGCCTGCTTCTTCGAGATCTCCGCTGCATCCGCCACACCCGAAATGATCGCGCTCTTCGTCATCGCCTTGGCCATACCGCATCTCCTTGTTGCAAGCACGACCCACTATAGGCCGTACCCTGTTTTCGGCGGGATATATAGCTAAAAGCCCCAGGGAACACAATAGGGATTCCGCAACTTTTTTCGATATTTTCGGCCATTCCCGCAGGTTTTCAGCATCACGGGCGGATGATCGTCCGGGCCCCCTCGGCGGCCTCGATGACCAGCACATCGCACGGATGGCCGAACGACCGCTCGTACGCGGCGCGAATCGACGCACCCGCGCACGCGGCGTCGGACGGGTGCACGAGCATCACCGTGCTGCCGCCAAAGCCGCCGCCGGTCAGGCGCGCGCCGAGCACGCCCGTCGTGCGGCGTGCGGTGTCGACCAGGAAGTCGAGCTCCGGGCACGAGTTCTCGAAGCTGTGCCGCGAGCTGTCGTGCGACTCGAACATGAGCTCGCCGAAGCCCCGCGCGTCGCCCCGCCCCAGGCACTCCTCGCCGCGCTGGACGCGCTCGCACTCGCCGATCACGTGCGCGGCCCGCCGCGCGGCGACCGGATCCATGCGCGCCGCATGCGCGGTCCACTCGGCCATGCTCACGTCGCGCAGCGTCCGCACCGGATGGCTCAGCGCCTTCGCGAAATACGCCGCCGCCTGCTCGCAGCGCTCCCGCCGCTCGTTGTACGCGGAGTCAACCAGGCTGTGCTTGGCCCGCGTGTTGCACACGAGGAAACACAGGTCCTCGCCCATCCGGATCGTCCGCGTCTCGAGCGTGCGGAAGTCCGTGCGCACCAGCTCGCCCGGCCGGCCGGAAAGGCTGGTGATCTGATCGAGCAAGCCGCACTTGAGGCCGGCGTATTGGTGCTCCGCGATCTGCCCCATCTTCGCCATGTCCATGGCCGGAACGTCCCGGCCATAGAGCGCGGCCAGCGCCAGGCCGCTGGACATTTCGAGCGCCGCCGAACTCGACAACCCGGCGCCGAGCGGCACGTTCCCCAGGAACATGCCGACGAACCCGCCCGGCAGCGGGCCACGCGCGGACAGGCCGGCGAGCATGCCCTTGACGTAGTTCGCCCATGGCGTGCGCGTGTCGGGGTCCGGACGCTCGAGCGGAAACGCAGCCTCCTCCATGATGTCGCCCGCGACCACCCGGCACTCGCGGCCCGGCGCCCGCGCCGCGGCGCAGAACGTGCCGAAATTGATCGCCGCCGAGAGCACGAAGCCCTCGTTGTAGTCGGTGTGATTTCCCAGGATCTCCACGCGGCCCGGCGCATAGGCGATCGCCGCCGGCGCCGCTCCGAAGCGGACCTCG
This sequence comes from uncultured Verrucomicrobiota bacterium, assembly GCA_964431965.1. Lineage (GTDB taxonomy): Bacteria > Verrucomicrobiota > Kiritimatiellia > CAIKKV01 > CAYSLU01 > CAYSLU01. Next base: position 11,847 of record CAYSLU010000111.1, on the reverse strand, counting down.
AACTGCTTCGTCAGCTTGTCCAACACGCTACGGTCCATCGCTCCTCCCGATTTGAGCCCACACGTTACCGGATCGCCCGGAGGCTGTACAGGCACGCCTACTCGCCCCGGACGCGGAAGTAGATCGCGCCGGCGGCCGGCAGCTCAAGCCCGGACCAGGCCGAGGTGCCCAGCGGCCAGCTGACGCCGTCCACCGGGGCCCAGCCGCCCGCCGTGAGACTGGTCGAGCGCTCCACCGTGTACTGCGGCGGCGCGCCCACCCACCCGAGGGCGGCCGTCCCGCTCGCGCTCACCGCCGCGCCCGTCAGCTCGACCGGCGCGCGCAGCGCGACCCGATAGTCCTCCACTTCGCCATCAGGCGCCGCGCCGGCCGGCCCGAGGCCCGCCTGCGAACTGAACCGGAACCGGGCGAACGACGCGCCTCGGACCGCGTTCGTCGGCACGCGGACGGGGATGATCTGGACGCCGGCGACGAGCGTCGCATTCGAGGCCACCCGCTCGGCGCCCGCGCCCCAGTCGCCGTTGCGGTCAAAGTCCACCCACGCGCTCAGCCACCCGTTCGTCGACGCCGCCACCTCCACGCGCGAGGTCGCGCCGGCCACCAGCGGATCAAGAAAGCGCACCCCGTCCTCGTCCGGGCCTGCATCCCGGTCGTCTCCGCCAGCAGACGAGTCGGGCCGCCCGCCCAGGTCCGCATCGACGAGCGCCCCGAGGCGGAAGCCGGCCACGACCCGGTGGCGCGCCCCATCGGCGTTCAGCGACGTGCGGTACGACTCCGGGGCGTCTCCGTAGTCCATCGCGAGCTGCCGCGACGGAGCCAGCCCGTCCGGGTCCAGCCGAACCGGAGCAACTCCGGCCGTGGCGAGGTAGACGCTGCCGCAGGCGCGCGCCTCGACGGCGACCGTCCCCAGCTCGGGCACGCTCACGGACACGACGCGGTCGGCGCCACCCGCCGCCCAGGCCGCAACCAGCCACTCCGCGCGGGTGCGATGGCGTCGGACCACGACACGCGCATCCGCATCGCCAGTCGGGAACTCGTAGGCCGGCAAGTCCGTCGACCAGCGATGCATGTCGGGACCGGGCAGCAGGTCGCCGTTCCGCAGGTAATCTTCAAGGTGCGAGAAGAGCGCGTGAACGTGGCCCAGGTCGGTCATCTGGGCCAGCCAGCTCGGCATGTTCGTTCCGAGATCGGCCGCGAATCCGCCGGGCGGATAGGTGAAATACCCCGCCACGCCGCCCACCATGCCGGCCGTGTACCAGCACTTGAGAAAGCCGACGTAGTGCGCCTCGTCCGAGATGGCGAGGGCGTTGGTCTTGTACCCGCCGCACACCCAGTTGTACGAGAGCGGATCGCCTGCGGCGATCTGCTGCGCCGCCGAGCTCAGCGCGCAGCTCAGCATGTCCTGGGAGCCGGTCCACCCGGTGTTGAAATCCTTGTAGTAGATGGAGCTGTTGGGACGGTCTGAGATCGTGCGATAGAAGGGATAGTCCCAGACCCACTGCCACCACGTCGAACTGTACCGGCGATGCGGCGCGCCGTCCGTGTAGTAGAAGATGTACAGGCTCCGGCCCGGCACGACGGCACGAACAGCCGAGGAGACGAACAGCTCGTGGTGGTTCTTGCGGGCCGAGATGTAGTCCAGCCATGTCTGGCTGCCCCGCGCGGACTGAACGGCCGGGTCCTGCGCCCACGTCGACCCCGAGTGCCCGTACACGCTCAGGCCGTACTCCCCGCCGTTCAGCACGATGTCGATCGGGCAGCGCTGCGTGATCGTGGCGAGCGGGGCCGCACTCAGCGCGCCGGCCAGCTGGTAGTTCGCGTCCGGCATCTCGGGGCTGTAGCGCTGCCACTGCGCCACGTTCGTGATCAGGCTCCCTCCCGCGTCATGGCACCACGTGGCCTCGGGAAGCGCCGCGACGAACTTCGCGTCGGTGAACGGCCGGTGCAGCAGCACGGACAGCGGATAGCGCGCCGGGTTCGAGGCGGTCAGCGAGCAGAGCCGGTACTCCGTGGTGTTCGTCTTCCACACGTTGGCGACCACGCTCGTCGTCGCGTAGCCGCCAAACTCGAGCCCGTAGCCCCAGTCTTCGCAGAGCTGGACCCGGACGTTGAACGGCATGCTCCAGCCCCACCGGGTGAGCCGCAGCAGCGTGTGATCGGGCCGGAACCGGGGCTTCTCGATCTCGGACAGGAACTGCTCGGCCGTCTTGGCGTGGCCGGCCCGCGGCACGGCCACGACCGCCAGCGCCCACGCGAGGCCTGCGCCGGCGGCTCTCAGCCGAAATCGAGTTCGAGTCATAGCGGTCCGATCAGCCGATGTCCAGCGCGAGCAGGCGATGCCGGCGGGCCAGGAAGTACGTCCGGCCGATGATCGGGCCCGACACGCTGACGTATTCCGCATCCTGGCCCACGGCGGTCTTCCACAGCACCTCGCGGCGGGCCGAGCCCGGTTCGATGCGGTAGATCTGCGTCCGGGTGGCCCCGTACGCGCAGCCGTCAGGGCCGATGCGCAGCGCCACTTCCAGCGGCCAGCCGTACTCGCCCCCGAACCGCGAGCGGTCGATGGCGCGGCGAGCGGCCAGGTCGAGCAGGAGCAGCTCCGCCGTGTATCCGCCCTCCCCGCCCGGGAAGACCACGACCGCGTACGCGTGGCGCGGCCCGGCGGCCATCACGTCCATGACGCCATGGATGCCCTCGAGGCCGAAGGTCTCCACGCCGTCCGCACGGTCCCGCACCGGATCCCAGACCACAAAGCCGGCCGCGCGCGCGCGCGGCTGCGTGCCCGTTCCGCCTTCCACCGCGGTTCCGACCAGGATCCGCTCCGCGCCCGGCAGCCATGCCAGGGCGGTGACGCTGCACTCCGGGATGAGGTCCCGGTGGCTCGCGAAGACGCCGGTCGCCGGGTCATAGGAGGCGAGCGTGCCGCCCCACATCCCGTAGTCGGGGATCGAGCCGATCCACACCTTACCCGCCGGACCGGCCAGCATGGCACGGGGCCGATAGGCCACGTCGTCCGGCCGCCCGACGTCGCGCGGGTTCGCGCCCGCTTCGGTCCCGAAGCGGTACGGCTTCCGCGGATCGTAGATCGACAGCCGCGCGGCGGGGTACGAAGCGATGTACATCCGGCCGCCGAGGTTGGCCATGGAGTAGGCTTCGCCGCCCGACACGCTGCACGGCCCGTGGTCCGTCATGCCGGCCCCGTCGGGCCGGCACGAGAACAGGCGCTCGGGCAGGATGCTGGAGCCGTACACGCGCCCGTCCGGCCCCTCGTGCAGCAGGAAGATGTCGGTCCCGGCCCCTTCCCACGTCAGGGGGATCTCGTGCGGCGCACCGGCCGGCGGGCGGACGCGGATGCGGCGGTAGTCGAATGTCGCGGCATCGGTGAACTCCACCGTCGACCCGTCGGGCAGCGTGGCGGGCGGCATCGGCTCCGGCAGCTCGGCCACCGGAACGGCCTCGAGCCCCGAAACGCGGAACCCGCCCTCCGATGATCGAATGTACAGAAGGCCGTCGCGCCCCTTGAACAGCTCGACCGTGCGGCCCGACTGCTCCTGCGTATCCACGACCGGGCCGACGGACCGGCGCTCGCCCGTCCTGGGGTCGAGCGCGACCACGTGGGGCCGGCACATGCGGACGAGCCCGGCCACCGTGCCGTCAGCCCCGCACCGCGGGTAGAAATACATGTCCGTCTCGTCCATCCGGCCGAAGCGCGTCCACTCGCCCGTCGCCGGGTTGAAGCGGCTCAGGCAGCAGCCGGGGTAGGCCCCGACGAAGATCGCCCCGTCGGGCGCCTCGTCGATCCCGCACGGAAACGTGGCCAGCGCCGGATCGACCGCGCCCATATCCTCGATGGCCGCCGCGCCCGGCACGAACCGGTGGAGCTGGCCGGTGTAGCAGGAGCCGGCATAGAGCGCGCCCGTTGTGGCGCTGCGGAACGAGGCGCTCGCCTCGAACGCGCCCGGACACCGGCACTCGTGCTGGACGCACCGGCCCCCGTTCACATCGACATCGAGCACCAGGAAGCCGCCGGCGTGCTGGCCCATGGAGATGAGGAGCGACGGGCCGCCCGACCGGTCGCGCCCCGGGTGCGGAATGCAGTGGAAGACGGCGCGGACCGGCACGCCCAGATCGCGCAACTCCTGTCGGGTATCGGACCTCATGCACGCCTCCTGACGGATGACGGAGCCCGCGCCCGGAGGTCGCGGGCCACCCGGCCATCGCCGCCTACAACTGCGCCCGGTTCACGAGATCCGCGCACTCCGGGCGCACCCACGGGATGTCGGGGTAGTCCCGCCACATCGTCACGTCGCGGGCCAACGCTCCATACAGCTCCGGCCGGCGCTGGTGCATCATCCGATGGTGCTTGCGCAGGCGCCGCAGGCGGTCGAACACCGATTGCCCGCTGTCGTCGAGCGTGAACTGGACGAGCGTAATCCGGGCCTGGTCCTTCACCGCCACGCTCCTGCGCGCTCAGCGCGCCGCGTACGCGCCGTACTTCAGGGCCGCCTCGTACATGGCGACCACGTTCTCGGTCGGCGAGTTGTCCTGGAGCTGGTGCGTGGGCGCGAGGCAGTAGCCCCCGCCGGGCATCATGATGTCCAGGGTCTCGCGCACGTTCGCCACGGTCTCCGCGACCGTGCCGCGCGCGACGGGCCCCGCCGTGGAGATGCACCCGTGGAACGCGAGCCGGCCGCCGTACCGCCGCTTGAGGTGCGCGGGCGACATGTCGGTCGCCTCGGGCTGCAGCGTGTCCACGCCGCGGATGCCCATCTGGATGAAATCCTCGTACGCCCAGCTGCTGCAGCCGCAGGTGTGGACCATCACCGGGATGCTCCAGCTCTTCGCGACATCGACGAACGTCTGGTGCCGCGGCCGGATGTGCTTCCGGTACAGGTCGAGGCCGATCATCGGGGAGTTCTGGGTGCCCAGGTCCTCGCCCATCCACAGGATGTCGATCGCGCCCTTCGCCGCCTCGAGCGTGCGCGCCATCACCTCGCGCAGGATGCCCGCGCGGCGGTCGATGTAGCAGAGCCCCGCGGGCTCGTCGGTCACCAGGTCCACGAGCACCTGCTCCATGGACCGGATCATGCCCGCGCTGTTGATGATGTCGCCGATCCCGGCGCCGCCGGCGATCAGCGCGTAGTCGCGGTACCGCTCGCACGTCGGCTTCACCTGCTGGTAGTCGAAGTCGTCCGGCGACGGAAGCGGCCAGCGCTCGACGTCCTCGAGCGTGGCCTCGCGCAGCGGAAAGTCGCAGAAGTCCCAGTAGCCGCCCGACTCGTGCTCGACCCAGCGGCGACGGATGCCCCACTCGTCCACCTTCCGGTCCGGCAGGTCGGGGTGGAGCTTCGGCCCGACGTACGGCGCCCAGACGTGCCGGAAGTCGACCTTGAGCGCCTGGCGCAGCCCCTCGTCGTCGGACGGCCCAAGCCCGAAATGCTGCTTGAGCCGCAGGTCGATCGCCGGGTTGGCGGCGTAGTTGATCGGCACGCGATCGGGCTCGCGGTGCGAAATGGCGGTCAAGACCCGTTCCTTCGGCGTCATCGTTCGTGTCATGGCGTATGTCTCCTACAGGCCCAGCAGCCGCGCCGCATTGCCGGACCAGATCTTCTCCTGATCCTCGGGCGACAGGTTCATGCCGGCGAAATGGCGTCGGTAGTCCTCGACGGCCGCGGCCACCTTGGCCGGCCCGTCGTCCGATCCGAAGACCACCTTGTCGAACGGCCCGGCCCCGCCGCCCTTGAAGAACGGATCGGCGGACCCCCACCAGTAGAGCTCGTTCATGAAGCCCGGCTTCCGCTGCTTCAGCACGCTGCCGGACCAGTCGGTGAAGAGGTTCTCGTTCCAGCGCACGGCCATGGCCATCTCGTCGAGCCACGGGTTGCCCGCGTGCGCGCCGATCAGCTTCAGCCCCGGGAAGCAGCGCGCGATCGTGTCCAGGTGGATCGGCCGCATGCGCTTCGAGTACCCCTCGCGCACCACGAGCCCCTTCGGCCGGGCCACGATGCCGAGGTGGAACAGGCAGACCAGGCCGAGGGCCTCAGCCTGCTCGTACACCGGGAACAGCGCGCTGTCGTCATAGTCCACCGTCGGGCAGATGAACTTCAGCCCGCGGTACCCCTGGCGCGCCACGCCCGGGAGGATCGACGCGTTCTCCTCGCCGAGCCGGAAGTAGTAGAAGGAGATGTAGAAGTCCGGGTAGCGCTCCGCCGCCCTCAAGTGCGTCGCGTTGTCCGGGATGCCGTAGTACTCCGGGGCCCCGAAGATCACGCTCTTTCCGATGCCGGCCGCCAGCGACGCGTCGCGCAGGCGCTCCGCGAAATCCGGCTCCGATCCCAGATGCTGATGGATGTCGATGATCATGCCGGGAAGGATAATCCCCCTTGCGCGTCCGCCACAAGAGCGCGGATAATCGCCGCCTTATGTCTGGATGGCACCGGAGCCGCAGGAGAATGCCGCCATGATGCGAGCCGTACAAACCGCGATCGCCTGTTCCCTGGCCGCGCTGGCCGCCTCGGCCGCCGAGCGGCCCGCGCCGGCCCCGTTCACGCTCGCGCAGCCCGGCCGCGGCGCCCGGGCGCCCGTGATCGTCGCGACAAACGCGTCGGCGCGCACGTGGACGGCCGCCACCAACCTCGCGGTCTACCTGGGCCGGATCGCCGGCGCCGGGTTCGCGATCGAAACCGGCGACGGCGCAACCGGAATCGCCGTCGGCCGGGCCGCCGACTTCCCGGGGCTCGCGCTTCCGGCGGCGCTGCACAGCCCGGCGGTGCCCGACCGTGAAGCGTACCTGCTCCGAAGCCATGCCGGCGGCGTGCTGGCCATCGGCGCGAGCGACGACGCCGTGGACAACGCCGCGTGGGACCTGCTCTACCGGCTCGGGTACCGCCAGTTCTTCCCCGGCCCCACGTGGGAGGTCGTCCCATCCACGCCCAGCCTCTCGATCGAGGTTGATGCGCTGGAGCGGCCCGACTACCTCGCCCGGCGCATCTGGTACGGCTACGGCGCCTGGGACTACGCCGTCGCCCCGTACCACGAGTGGTGCGTCCGCAACCGGACGGCCGGCGGGTTCAGCCTCAACTCGGGGCACGCGTACGACAACCTGATCCGGCAGAACAAGGCGGCGTTCGACGCCCACCCGGAGTACTACGGGCTGGTCGGCGACAAACGCAAGTCGAGCAAGATGTGTATCGGCAACCCCGACCTGCGCCGGATCATCGCGGACTACGCCGTCGCCCAGTTCGCCGCGAACCCGGGGCTCGAGAGCTTCTCCGTGGACCCGAGCGATGGCGGAGGCTGGTGCGAGTGCGAACGCTGCGCGGCGCTCGGCAGCGTCAGCGACCGCGCGCTCACGCTGGCCAACGCGGTGGCGGACGCGGTCAGCCGCACGCGGCCCGGCGCGCTCGTCGGCATGTACGCCTACAACTTCCACTCGCCTCCGCCGGCCATCCGCGTGCACTCGAACGTCGTGGTCAGCGTCGCCTGCGGCTTCATCAAGGGCGGCTACACGGTGGAGCAGCTCATCGGGGGATGGGCCGGCCAGGGCGCCACGCTGGGCATCCGCGAGTACTTCAGCGTGAACACGTGGGACCGCGACCTGCCCGGCAAGGCCCGCCCCACCCGCCTCGACTACCTCGCCCGCACGATCCCCCAGTTCCACGCCATGGGCGCCCGGTTCTACTCGGCCGAGTCGAGCGACAACTGGGGCCCCAACGGGCTCGGCTACTACGTCGCCTCCCGCATCCTCTGGGATACGAATGAGGCGGGCCGCGTGGACGCGATCGTCGACGACTTCCTCGCGCGCGCCTTCGGCCCGGCCCGGCCCGCCATGGCGAGGTTCTACGACGCCATCAGCGGAACCAACCGCGTCCTCATCGCCGACGACCAGCTCGGCCGCATGTTCCGCCACCTCGGCGAGGCGCGCACCCTCGCGGACGCGCCCGCCGTCCGGGCGCGGATCGACGACCTCACCCTGTACGCCCGCTACGTCGAGCTGTACCAGGACTACGCCGCCGCGCGCGGCCCGGCCCACCAGGCCGCGTTCGAAACGCTGATCCGCCACGCCTACCGCATGCGGAAGACCATGATGGTCCACACCAAGGCGCTGTACCGCGACCTGCCCAACCGGGACAAGAGCGTGACCGTTCCCAAGGAGGCGGCCTGGAACGCGCCCGAGGCGTCGAACCCGTGGAAGTCGAACGCGCCGTTCACGCCCGAGGAACTCGCCGGCTTCGTCAGCGCCGGCATATCGAACCATCCGCTGGCGAACCTGACCTTCACGCCGGCCGCCTTCAGCGACGAGTGGGTTCCGGCCGCCCCCCTGCGGCTCCCGGCGGCGCCGGCCGGCGAAATGCCCGGCGGCCGCGGCAAGCAGGTGTTCCTGGCGTGGATCGGGCAGGCTCCAACCAGCGCGGAGCTGCGCGTCACCGGCGGCCTCATCGCCCACTACCGCGACCGCGGCAACGTGAAGACCGAGGTGCGGCGGCTCGGCGGGCCGAGCGAGACCGGCGACGCCGACCCCGTTGTCGCGACCGACGCCAGCGTGCCGCCGGACGGCGAAGAGCACGCCGTCCGCCTGGCTATTCCCGAGCCCGGCCTGCACCGCATCACGGTGTCGGACGGGCACGACATGACCCGCGTCGCCTGGCCCGACGGCACCCCCGTCTCGATGCGCTCGACGCTCGACGAGCCGCTCGTGACATCCGGCCGCTGGACCCTCTGCTTCTACGTCCCCAAGGGCACGACCGTCGTCGGCTTCTTCGCGGACGGCGAAGGCGACCTCGTCGACGCCTCCGGGCGGGTGGCGCTCAAGGCGGGCGACGGGCTGACGTCAGCCGCGTTCCACGCCGTCCCGGTGCCCGCCGGCCAGGACGGCCGCGTCTGGTGGTTCCGGAACGTCGCCGGCACGCGGCGGCTGATGACGGTCCCGCCGGCCCTGGCGCGGAGCCCGGCGGAGCTGCTGCTGCCGCGCGAGGTGGTGGAGAAGGATGCGGCCTCATCAGGCAGACCGTAACAAGACCACGTTGAGACGGTCGGGACGGAGCCCGACCCTCCAGGGCTCGCAATGAACGTTTGTTCGTGGGGTTGGAGGGACGACCTCCGTGTCGTCCGGCGGATCCGAAGAAGGAAGAGAGAAGACGAACATGGCCAAACTGATCCATCCGTATGACCAACTGACCGGCGGGGCGTGGCTCCGCGGCAACCTGCACACGCACACCACGCGGAGCGACGGCGCGCGGGCGCCGCAGGTCGTGATCGACGACTACGCCGCCCGCGGCTACGGGTTCCTCATGCTCTCGGACCACGACATCCTCACGTCCGAGGCGGACCTCGCCCGGCTCGACGCCCGCGGCATGGTGCTGATCCCCGGCAACGAGATCGCCGGCGGCTCGCACCTCCTGCACGTGGACGCCGACCGCCACGTCGCCACGCGGCAGAGCCGCCAGGAGATCCTGCACGAGATCCAGGCCGCCTGCCGCGAGACCGGCCGCGGGTTCGCCATCATGAACCACCCGGACTGGGAGTCGAAGTTCGAGCACTGCACGATCGACCAGCTCCGCGAGTGGAGCGGCTACCTCGGGATCGAGATCTACAACGGCGTCGTCTGGCGCCTGGACGGCAGCTCCTACGCCACGCGCAAGTGGGACCTGCTGCTCGGAGACGGTCGGCGCGTGCTGGGCTTCGCGAACGACGACTGCCACAAGGCGACCGGCGATATCGAGCTCGGCTGGAACGTGGCGTACGTCCGCGAGCGGACGCGGGCCGGAGTGGTGGACGCGCTGCGACAAGGCCGGTTCTACTGCTCCACCGGCGTTGTCATCCGATCCATCTCGGTCGATGGCATGAAGGTCCGGATTGAGACGGAGAACGCCAGCCGGATCGTCGCCATCCAGAATGTCGGCCGGCGCATCGCGATGGTGGACGATCCCGCGATGGAGATCGAGGTTCCCGAGGCGGCCAAGTACGTCCGCTTCGAGTGCTGGGGCCAGGGCGAGCGCATGGCGTGGACGCAGGCGTTCTACGTCGAGCGCGGCCAGGCGAGCATCGACCCGAACGGCCCGCGCCCGATCACGGAGTGGCGCGTCACGCCGCTGGCGCCCGGCGCCACGATCGGCGAGGCGTCGCTCGAGATGGCCTCCGGCCTGCCGTCCACGCCGCTCCAGGCGAACCCGCTCGACAGCCTCGTGCCGGGCTTCATCGATGCGCGCCCCCAGATCCAGGGCCAGGGGGGAGTCCTGTACCTGACGACCACGATCGCCAGCGAGGCCGACGTCCGCGGCGTACTCCGCCTCGGATACGACGGCCCGATCCGCGTCTGGCTGAACGGCGAGTCGATCTTCGGGGGACCGGGGTCCAACCCGGCGATCCCCGACCAGCTCAAGCTCTACGGCCGCTTCCGCCGCGGGGCGAATGCCCTCGTCATCGCCCTCGACTCCAACTTCGGCAACGCCTGGGGCATCTTCGCGCGGGTCGACCTGAAGAAGGGATAAGGGCGGAAGGAAGGGCATGACAGACGCAGCCTCGACGAAGCTCACGCCTCAGCTCGTGATGCGGCGGCCGCACGTGCAGGCACTACCGCCGATCGCACTGCCGCCGGATGGCGCCATTCGCTTCTACGAGTCGGTCGCGGACGAGGCGGCGTGGGACCGGATCATCGGCGACTCGTTCGGTATGGCGGCGGAGGGGATGTTCGCGCGCGCCATGCGCCCCGACCCGGCGTTCCGGCCCGAACGTGTCTTCTTCGTGTGCCGCGGCGCTGAACCCGTCGCCACCGCGTCCGCCTGGTTCGTCGCCCGCTACGGCCCGACCGTCGGCTACCTGCATTACGTCGGCGTGCTCAAGGCCCACGCCGGGCTCGGCCTGGGCCTGGCCGCCAGCGTCGCCAGCCTGCGCCGGCTCGCGGCCGAAGGCTGCACGAGCGCCATGCTCCAAACCGACGACTTCCGCCTCCCGGCGATCAAGCAGTACCTCCGCCTCGGCTTCGAGCCCGTGCTGGTCGACGAGAACCAACGCACCCGCTGGCCCGAGGTCTTCCGCGCCCTCAACCACCCCGGCCTGATCGACCGATTCGCCGCCCACTTGGCCGGCGCTCTCTACGTCCCGCCGACTGCCCACTGACCACACCCCCGGCGGGCCGGGTTGCGCGACATTCTCCACGACGGCATACTCCTCATTGAACTGCCGCGGACAGACGGATGCAGGCCGCTCCCGACAGCCGGCCCGATCGGAGATGTCGCCATGACAAAGACAAGCCGATGTGCTGTGCTGGGAATCCTGGCGGCCTTGTCGCTCGGCTCGCGCGTCCATGCGGCTGGGGCACTCGACCCGGAGCGCACGGAACTGCCGCCAGGGCAGAACACCTACGCGATCCTGACGAATGTGCTGGCAGAGCTCGAACGGCCGGAAGATCCTCTTCTGGAGGAAGCCTTTTCGCAGGCATGGGATCTCGGGACCAACATGCCCGCGGGAGAGGCCCGGCGGAAGCTGGATGCCTGGAAAGCGTTGCTCCCATCGCCGCCCCTCGATCTCTTCACGGACAAGCCCGTGCGCTACTCGCGGGAGAAGGCCATTCTCTGGAGCGTCGGTCCGGACGGCATTGACGATGGCGGGGACGTCGAGCGCGACATCGTCGTCGAACTGCCGCGGAAAGGAGAGTAGACGGAAACGCCGATAGCGATCCCCACCACGACCGCCCGAGGTCACCCCTGCCCTACCGTTCCGAGTCCGCGACGGAACGGGGCGAACCGCGGCGCGGCTTGGGTTGCCCCCGAGTCCGCGAGGGGGCCCAAAGGCGGACGCGTCAGCTTGGCCCAGATGCAAGGCGTCGCGGGCGGCGCTGTACTCCTG
>CAYSLU010000110.1:0-15464 GCA_964431965.1 uncultured Verrucomicrobiota bacterium | reverse complement strand
GCTGCCGGTGCAGGAGTACTGGCACGACATGAAGTTCTGGTGGCCGCACAACGAGACGATCATCGCCACGCTGCTCGCCTGGACGCTCACCGGCGACCCGCGCTACGCCGCGTGGCACCGGCAGGTGCACGACTGGTCGTATCGTCATTTCCCCGACCCCGAGCACGGCGAGTGGTATGGCTACCTGCACCGCGACGGCAGCCCGTCCGTGCGCCTGAAGGGCAACATGTGGAAGGGCTTCTTCCACCTCCCCCGCATGCAGTGGTATTGCTGGAAGATGCTTGAAGAAGCGGGCCGGGGTGCGCCGCCGCTGCCCGCTTTTTCAAGACCACCTGGAGAGAAGACGACATGAACACGCGCCGAGCCCTCGGGATCCGAACATTCGCGATAGCCATCGCGATCGGGACGGCGGCTGCAGCAACCGCGCTCGCGGCGGATACCAACCGGCCCACCGCCCTGCCCCAGTCCCACGACTACCAGCGCGTCCTCCGCGGCTACATGGGCACGCTCACGACGAAAGACTTCGAGCACGGCGTGACCAATCTCGTCGGCCCGCAGGGCTCCACGAATGATCCGGAGTACCTGTACCGCATCTACGTCTACACGCTCCTGTCTCAGCCGCTGGTCGGCACCAAGCGCGGCGTGCCGGCCGTCAACACGCCGCCGGAGCTCTTCACCCTCGCCGCCATTGAGACGACGAACGGCGTCATGCGCGTGCCGGTCTATCCCGAGGCGCTCATGTCGTTCGTCCAGTGGGACCACGCCGGGAACCCGTTCCACGACAGCCGGGCGCTCAAGCTCCGGGCTTTCGTCTCCGCGAGCGTGAACCTCATGATGTTCGATGACCACCTCGAGCGAACGCCGTCGGCCCGCCGCTCGGACTGGAGCGGCTACCAGCTCGTCTGCGCCGCCATGCCCTATCCGGGCTTCAGGGACCTGCTGCCGCCCAACGTCCGCCAGGCGTTTGAAGCGGGCTTGCTGAAGCTGGCCCGGCAGGTCATCGCCTACGGCCCCCGCGGCGAGGAGCCGCACATGGACATGACCGTGCCGGTGGGCCTGTGGTACGTCAGCCGGGCGTGCCACGACCCGCAGCTCGCAAAGGAAGCCGAGGACTATGCCCGGAAACTGCTGGCCGACCCGGGCCATTTCCACCCCGCCGGCTACCACGTGGAGCGCGGCGGCCTGGATGTCGGGTTCGCGGGAATGGCGAACTGGTTCACCTGCTGGCTGGCGCTGGCCACGGACTGGCCCTTCGCCCGCGACGCCGTCGCGCGCTCCTACCGCCTGCGCTCCCACCTGATGCTGCCCGAGCCCGACGGGAAGCTCACGGGGCCGACGCACTTCAATACGCGCCTCGACACCCCCGCCTCGGCGGACCAGTGGGACTTCGCCAACCGGGAGCATGGCGCCGCGATGATCACCGACGAGGCCGCGTGGACGGTGAAGATGCCCACGCCCGAGCAGCTCAGCAACGCCCCGGCGGCGCGCGCCAGCGCCTTCAATGGACAGCTCAGCGAGAATCCGGCCGGCCTGGGCAGGACCGGCAAGTCGCACTTCCTTCACAACGACGAGATCCAGCTCGGCCCCTGGCGCCACTACATGTGGCCGTCGTGGAACTTCCCGGCCAGCGTCAACTTCTCCTACGAACTCTGCCGCACAAACGCCTATGCGCACCGGCTGGAGCTGGAGAAGGCCCACTCCCCGTTCCTCAAGTCGCCTTTCCTGCGCGACGGGACATTCGTCCGCAGCTTCGCCGGCGCGTTCGTGGCGGCCAGGCAGCCGGCGTACAGCGTCATCCTGCACACGGGCCCGGTGGGCCGCCAGGACCCGGGCGACGGACTCTACCAGTTCAGCGGGCCGCTCGGCTTCGGCGGCGGCCAGCTCTCGGCCTTCTGGACGCCGCAAACCGGGTCGATCATCCTCGGCCGCCGCCGGGGCATGCACTGGGAGCAGAGCTTCGATACGAACGCGGAATGGCGCCTGTGGCCGATTCACGCCGTGTCGGGGTGTACCGCGGACGGCAAGGTCTTCACGTCCGCGCGGATCCTCGACCTCGCCGTGACCAACACCCTCGCGGCGGGCGGCGGCACCGTACAGGTCAACGGCGTCATCTCCGGCGATCAGCTGGCGCAGACCAACGTGCTGACGGGAGCTCTCGACTACCGGCGCACGTTCACGATCGGCCCCGAGAGCCTGCGCGTGGAAACGCGCATCAGCGGCGACGGCAAGGATTCGGTCGCGGAGTTGGTTGAGACCATTCCCGTCTTCCTGCGCGACCTGCTGCTCAACACAAACGTGCCGGTGACCATCGAGTTCCAGGCCGGCGGGAAATGGGTGCCGGCCACGGCCGACTACCAGGCCAAGGTGAAGGCGGTGAAGCTGACGCGCTACAGCGGCGCCGTGCAGATCGCCTTTGACCAGCCTCAGCGCGTGAAGCTCTCGCCCGTCGAGTGGCGCGACACGTTCATCACGCGGGCCGTCTGCCGCAACGTGACGATCGACCTGCTGGGCGGCAACGGCAAGCCCGCAGCCCTTCGCGAGGCCCGGACCGTAAAATACGAGATCGCCCCGATTCCGAAGTGACGTGCGCCCCTCGGCTCGGATGGGGCGTGACGCTGGGAACAAACCGCAAGGAAGACGGTCGGGACGGAGCCCGACCCTCCATGAAGATGAGAGACGGCGGGCTTCGTGCTGCTGGAGGGACGACCTCCGTGTCGTCCACTGACGCTCCCGCACCTGCCGCGCGGCGAACCGTCTGATCGACATCAAAGGCACACCCATGGCAGCGGACTCGAATCGCACCCTCAAGCTCGACACCTTGATTTACCGCAATTTCCGGGCGGACTATGCGCGTGATGTCCCGGCGGAGGGGTACGAAGGCTGGACGACGGAGGCGGTCGAGCTGCCGCTGGCCGAGACGGCGCTGGTGAGCATGCACGCCTGGGACTGCTGCACGCCGGAGCGGCACCCGGTGCGATGCCAGTCGCTGGAGTACCCCCGCCGCGCCAAGCGCATTCTGGAGACGGTCTTTCCCCCGCTGCTCTCGGCCGCGCGAGCGGCGGGCATGACGGTGCTGCACGTCGTCGGAGGGGGCGACTACTACCAGCACCGGCCCGAATACCGGCATGCCGTTGAGCTGGCGGGCGCGGACCCCGAATTCACCGGCGAAGCGCCGCACAGCGAGGCCAACATCCGCTTCCGCGCCTTGAAGGCGCGCTGCGGGAGCCCGGGCCCGCACGACCGCGACGCGCTGGCAGCCGACGGATACCGCGTGGACTTCGCCCCGCAGGCGATGCCGCTGCCGGGCGAAGGCATCGCCGAGAATGGCGCCCAGCTCAGCGCGCTATGTCGGGAGCGCGGCGTCAGCCACCTGGTCTACATCGGCTTTGCCATCGACTGGTGCCTGCTCACCTCCGCGGGAGGCATGCGCGACATGGCCCGCCGCTGGTACTTCTGTTCCACCATCCGCGACGCCACCACCGCCGTGGAAAACAGGGAGTCCGCGCGAACGGAGGCGCACAAGGAAACCGCGCTCTGGCGCGTTTCGACCGGCTATGGCTTCGTGTTCGACTCGGGGCCGTTCACGGCCGCGCTGCGATCTCACCACCAGGAGCGACGAGCATGAAGATCGGAACGCTTTCGACCATCGCGGCGGCGGTAGTGGCGGCCTGGGCGCCAGCGGCTCACGCCCAGCAGGAGCCGGCCCCGGCGCGCGTCACGCTCCCGCAGCAGCACGCCTACCAGCGAACGCTGCGCCAGTTCATGGCCACGCTGACCGAGGCCGACTTCGCGCACGGCGTAACCGGCTACCTGACCCGGGTGGAGTCTGAGGCCGATCCGGAGTACCAGTATCGGAGCTATCTGTTCACGCTGATGCTCCAGCCCATGGTGGGCACCAAGCGCGGCGCGCCATCCGTCAATGCGCCGGCCCACCTGTTCACCCTGTCCACCATCGAGGGCACCAACGCCATCATGCGCCCGCCGGTCTGGCCCGAGTCCCTCATCGCCTTCGAGCGATGGGACTACCCCGGCAATCCGTATCACAACAACCGGGCGCTGAGGCTGCGCGCGTTCGTCGCGGCCACGGTCAACCTGATCATGCTCGACGACTATCTCGAAAAGAACACGAACGCCTGCCGATCCGACTGGATGGGCTATCAACTCGTGTACACCGCCGTGCCCTATCTCGGCAGCAAGAACACCGTGTCGCCGGCCGCGCAGAAGGCCTTTGAGTCCGGACTGAAGAAGCTGGGCCAACGGATCCTCGCATGGGGCCCCAGGGGCGAGGAGCCGAACATGGATATGACCGCACCCGTCGGGCTCTGGTATGCCAGCCAGGCGGTCGGCGATCCGGATTTCAGCCGGGCCGTCGAGTCCTATGCCCGCACGCTGCTGGCCGACCCGAAGCGCTTCCACCCCGCCGGCTACCATGTCGAGCGCGGAGGGCTGGACGTCGGCTTTGCGGGGATGGCCAATTTCTTCACGATCTGGCTGGCGCTGGCCAGTGACTGGCCCTTCGCCAAGGAGGCCGTCGAACGCTCCTGCCGACTCCGCGCCCACCTGTGCCTCCCCGAGCCCAGCGGCGTCTTCACCGGCCCAAGCGAGTTCAACGCACGCCTGGGCAGCCCCGCCTGCGCCGACCAGTGGGACTGGAGCTTCCGGGACTATGCCGCGGCCATGCTCACCGACGAGGCGGCGTACCTGACCAAGCTCCCATCCACCGGGACGTTGTACGCGGCGGCCGCGACTCGCGCCGGCATCTTCAATCACGCCCTGGGGGAGACGCAGGGGATCCGGTTCAAGGGGGCCACGGCCGCGGATTTCGCCAAACTCCAGTCGAGCCCTTGGAGCTATCACCTGTGGGCGACACACGGGTTTCCCGCCAGCGTGAACTTCGGCTATGAGTTCTACCGCAAAGGCGCCTACGCGCATCGCCTCCAACTGGAGAACGAAGCATCCCCGTTCCTGAAGTCGCCGTTCCTCCGAAAGGAGACCTTTGTCCGCAACTTCGAAAACGCGTTTGTCGTGGCCAAGCAGCCGACGTACAGCATCATTCTCCACACTGGGCCGGTGGGCGCACAGGATCCCGCCGACGGCTTGTTCCAGTTCACGGGTCCGCTGGGCTTCGGGGGCGGCCAGCTCTCGGCATTCTGGACCCCGTCGGCCGGCGCCGTCATCCTCGGCCGCCGCGCCGGCATGGGCTGGGATGCATGCTCGGACAAGCTCGAGCAGTGGCGGATCTGGCCGATCCACGCGGTCAGCGGCTGCACGGCCGACGGAGCGGTCTTCACCTCGGCGCGCATCGTTCGCCCCGATGTCGCCGCCGATATCGGGAAGGATGGCGCATCGGTCCGCGTGAGCGGCGTCATCACGAACGGCGCACTGGCCCAGACGAATGCGCTCCGCGGGACGATCGAGTACGCGCGCGCATTCACGATCGCGCCCCAGCACGTGCGCGTCGAGACGCGCGTGAAGACGGACGGAAAGGATCGGGTGACCGAGCTGTACGAAACGATACCCGTCTACCTGGGCGAGGGTCGCATCCAGCGTACAAACGCGAACGTCAGCGTCCAGCTCCAGTCCGGCGGAGCGTGGGCGCCGGCCGACTCCAATTTCATCGACCGGATGACGGCCGTCCGCATCACGCGCTGTGCCGGCGCGGTCCGGATCACGTTTGACCAGCCCTGCCGCGCGCAGCTGGCTCCGGAGTGGAAGGACACGTACCTGACGCAGGCCGCGTGCCGCAACATTCAGGTCGACCTGCTGGGAAAGAGCGACAAGCCAGCACCTCTCGAGGGCGCCGCGGTCAGCTACACGATCTCCCCCGACACGAAATAGCCGGGCATGGGACGTCGCGAGCCCTCT
The DNA here is from genome assembly GCA_964431965.1 of uncultured Verrucomicrobiota bacterium. GTDB lineage: Bacteria > Verrucomicrobiota > Kiritimatiellia > CAIKKV01 > CAYSLU01 > CAYSLU01. Next base: position 9,599 of record CAYSLU010000110.1, on the reverse strand, counting down.
TGGCGCCAAACCGGGTTCGACATTCCGGGTCCGCCGGTCTAGCTTTTCAGGGAATCGCCCATCGGGAGTTCGGGACATGCTCGGATCAGCGTACCGTCTGCGGCTCGGCGTCCTCCTGGTCGCCGCCGCCCTTCCCGTCGCCAGCATGGCCGCGCCGGACGCTCCGCTGCGGCTGGCCCTTCCCCCGATCGATCGACAGGCGTCGCCGACACGCGCCTCATCCTTCAACTGCGCGATGGGCCTCTACCTGCGCTCCCGCTTCCAGGAGATCCCATCGGTAGCCCTGATCAGCGCCCCCCGGCAGGACGCCATCATGGGCGACATTGTCAGCCCCGCCTGCGCGCCGAACCTCGGCAGACTGCTGGCTTCGGTGCGCGAATACCAGCCGGTCGACGCCGCCGTCTACTACGCGCTCAGTGCCACCGGCATCCACGTCGTCGTTCAGACGGAGAATCAAGTGATCGTCCGGATCCTCCCTCTGGCCCCGGACCAGCCGCTGGCGGATGGCGTGCGGCGCACGGTGCGGCTCATCAGTGAGTCGCTGCCCCTGTCGGCCCGCGACCTGGCCGTCCTCGCGGAGGACCGCCTGCCCGACCCCGAGGACTTCGCCGCGTACTACGAGTGCCAGCGCTGGCCGGTGCCCGCCATCGCGCCCAACTACCGGGGCCCGGAGTACGGCGACATCCGGCTGGAGCGCCTGTTCGAGCGTTGGAACCTGCGCAAGGACAGCCCGCTTTTCGCCGAGCAGGTCTTCATCAATGCGTACGAGCTGGCCATCTCGACGCGCGAGCGCGATTACTTCCGCGTGAACTGGGCGTGGATGGCCCAGCAGTCCCTGCCCGCCATCCTCGGCTCGCCCCTCGAGGCGGCCGCCTACCCGTACATCCGGCTCAGGTCAGCGGAATGCCAGCCGACGCTCTTCGAGCTGTGCGAGCCTCTTTCGACCGAGCTGAGCGGGCCGATGGGGCTCGGCGGCCTGACCGATCTCGACGCTGCGCCGGACGCGCCGAAGGCAGGCGGGGCATCAATGGACGCCGTGATGGACACGATGATCGCCCATGCGCCCGAGGAGGCCAAGCCCGTGCCGCTGACGGCCCGGCTTGGGGCCCTGCGCGCGCTGGGCTTCCTCGGGAAGCCCAAGGCACTGCTGGTACTTCAGGAGACGGCGGCGAGCGACGACGCCCGCGTCCGCGCGGCCGCCGCCTTCGGCCTGAGCGTCTATCCGCGCGGCGAGGGGCTGCCGCGGCTGCGCCAGATGGTCAGCGACAAGTCCGAGGCCGTGGCCTGGGCCGCCGCCCACGGGCTCTGGACGGCAGGCGAAACCAACGCGCGGCTTCCGGAGCTGGCGCGGAAGCTCGCGGCGTCCGACGCCGGGGCGAGCAGCGACGCCATACAGGTGCTGTGCGCCATCGGCACCGACTCCGATCTGCCGCTGATCCGGAGCCTCTGGAGCCGGCGGCCGGCCGGCCTGCGGGCCAGCCTGCTGCGCGCACGCATCCGGCTTCACGACGTGAAGAACCCCGAGTGGCCGTCGCTCCTCCAGGACCCGGACGAGGCGGTCGTGATGGAAGCGCTGAAGCAGCCGATGGACCTGCGGGCCGCCCCGGCCCTGCTGGCGGAGATCAAGCGGCTGGCCAACGATCCCTACGGCCCGCTCGCGCGCGCCGCGCGCCAGGTCATCCTGCCGCTCCGGCCCGCCGATGCGGCGGGGCGCGCGGAGTTCGACCTCAAGTTCTGCCCCCCCTACCTGCGGCAGAAGGCGCTCGGGCAGCTCGCCCAAGGCGCGGACCAGAAGCGCCTGGCCCTGGTCGAGGCGGCGTGCTCGAACCGCGACGCCCACACGCGCGCGACGGCGCTGGGACTCCTGGCCGACCGGTCGCCCGACCGGGCCCGGCCGCTGGTGATGGCCGCCCTGGACGATCCGCACCGATGGGTGCAGTTCCACGCCGCCACGCTGGCCGCCCGGCTGGCGGACGCCGGCTCATCCGGCGCGGTCGAGGCGCGCCTGCGCGCCGTCCGCGAGCCGGCGGAGCGGCTCTACCTCGAGGACGCGCTCGCCCGGTCGAGGGGGCTTCCCCTGCCCGCGTCGCCCGAGCCAGCCCGGAGCATCGCCGGCAAGCGCAACCTGGCCTGGAACACCTCGCCCGCCCGGCACGCGGACATCTCGCCATTCGATGCTTACTACAGCATGACGACGAGAAGCGACGCGCACATGCGCCGGGCCCACGCCGCGGGCAAGATTATCTTCGGCCGCGCGACCCCGATCGGCCAGCCCGGCCTGATCGTGCTGAACAGCCAGGCCCGCGACGAGTTCTGGATGCAGCTGGAGCAGGAGCTGACCACGAACAGCCTCGCGGTCCTGGACGGGCTGGTGTACGGCGAGGAAACCATGAGCATGACGGCCGGCGCGCTCTGGGATGACGGCTGGCAGGTCTTCTGCCTGGAGGCGGGGATCGATCCCGCGCGCGTGGACGGCCGGATCGAGAGCCTCACTCCGTCCGAGACACGCGCGTGGGAGAACTGGTCGATCGCCCGCGGAATCGAGGGGTTCAACCGGCTTCACGACTACACCAAGCTCAAGTACGGCAAGCTCAAGCCCGGCCTGCAGATCTGCACGTTTCTGCCGGCCGACGCCCTTCCGCACCCGGGGTCGCCGGATGCCCTGCCGGCATGGAAGTTCGATATGGGCGGCGTCTATGACTACAAGGGCGACAGCCGCATGGCCGCGTACAACCTGGTCCGCCGCTACAAGACCATCTGGCCCGATCGCCCCGTCCTCTGGTTGAGCCTCGGCATCGGCGGCTACGAGATGAACCCGGTCCGGCACACGCAGAAGGTGCCGCAGGCGCCCATGCTGGACCGCTACGACCGCGCATACTCGGATGCGCTGACGGCCTGGATGGCCGGCGCCGACACGGGCTGGTTCAGCACCTGGGTGTTCGTGAGCCCGACGTTCCACCGCGCCGGCATCACCAAGCTGCGCGGCATCCAGGTGTGGGTGGAGGACATCGGGCCCGATACCCGCCTCCTGGAGCGTGGCATCGCGTGGAGCTTTGGCGGGGTCGAGGACATCGAGGCGAAGAAGCTGGAGGCCCCACCGCCCGAGATGCCGGACGTCCGGCTCGACGAGTCGAAGACCGCGCCGACCTCGGAGGCCGCGGACCCGGACGCGGACATGCAGGCGGAGGCCCAGACCAGCGCGATCACCCAGGACGTGCAGGTGCGGCGGGAGCAGTTCAAGAGGGGGTTCCTGTTCTACCAGCGCTACGTCTACGACTGCGCGCGCATCTTCGCGAGCTTGCCGCGCGTGAGCGTCCGACCGACCGCGCTCGCGGTCCGCGGCGGCGTGGACGTCTGGACCCGCCCCGGCCCCTACCCGCTCGTGCCGGGCCAGGCCCTGCTCACCGAATACGATTTCCTGTGCGACGTCAACGAACTGGGCCTGCTGGACCTGGACCGCTACCGCTACATCGTCGTGCATCGGCCCGAAGCGCTCCGAGACGAGACGATCGCCCGCATCACCCGCTGGCTGCGCGAGGTGCCCGGCTTGCTCGTCGTCCACCTCGACCTGCCAACCGGGAACGACGCCGAGGCCGGCACCGTCGAGGATCATGACGGACGGCTCGCGAACGACTGGCCATGGGAGGCCGACATCAGTCGCGCGCCGGCAAGCGGCAAGCCGGCCGCGGCGCTCAAGCGCGTCGCGATCACCGCGCCGACCGGGACGGTCACCGTAGCCCAGCTGACGCCGGCGGCGACTTGGCGGCTGGCCGGCGACCGCGCGCGGGCCCTGGTCACCCGCGACGGCAGCTGCCTGCTGGCGCTCTGGCGCAACGCCCCGCAGTTCCGCGGCGCCGTGCTGTTCGACGGCGTCCAGGACGCCTCGGCGGAGTACCTGGCCGAGCTGCGCGACGTGATCAACCGGCTGCACGCCGAGTCCGGAGTCGGCGTCAGGCTGACCGAGCCCGCCAGCGCAGAGGTATTCGAAGGCGAGCACATTCAGGCCGTGGCGGGGAGCCACTACTACCGCGCCGTGAGAGGCGAGAAGGTCCTGGACGGCCTGGATATCATGACGGGCGACCCGAGCCCGGAGGTCAGCGGCCCGCGCCACAGCAAGGCCGCCCTCGTGGCGAACGACTACATCGGGCGCTTTGTCGCCGCCTCCTCCAACGTGACGGCGATCTCCGATGTGCCCTTCACATCCGCGCGTATCGACGGCGGAGACTTGGTCGTGCAGAGCCCGGGCATCATCCGGGCGGCGTCGCGCCCGGGCCGCGTGTCGGTCTCAACCGAAGGAGCCAAGCCATTGCCCGAAGCGACGAACTCAGTCGGCTGGCTGCTCTTCTCCGCGGACGAGGGCATCGCGCGATTCCCCCGGAACGCGGAGGGGCGCGTGATGACCTACGTTCGGAGCGCGGCGCCCGTGCGCCTGAGCGCCGCGGCGGCCGCCCCATGAAGACCGAGCCAGTCGGAGCGATCCAGTCGGCCAGTCACGAGAGGAGCAGTCAGCCATGGACAGACACTCGACCGCCACAACGCCTTCCTTCGCCCGTCTGCGCGCGAAGCTCACGCAGGAGCCCACGAACTGGCGCGACCGCAACCTGATCCTGGTGGCGCTGGGCGACAGCGTCACGCAGGGGCTGACCGTCAACCCGCTCATGCTGGGCAACAGCGCCTATCACGAAGCGCTCCGGCAGAAGCTGATGGCCCGCTACCCCGACCGCAGCTTCAGCTCGATCAACGCGGGGGTGGGCGGGGACTCCGCCCCGGGCGGGCTGCGCCGACTGCAGACGGATGTGCTGGATCACCGCCCGGATCTGGTCATCGTGTGCTACGGCCTGAATGACTGCGGACAGGGCGCGGCGGGGCTGGAGCCGTTCCGGCGCGACCTGACCGAGATCGTCACGCGCATCCGCGAGCACGCGGCCGTCATCGTGATGACGCCGAACATGATGGCCACGCGCGACAATGACCACGTGGATCCCAACTACAGGGGCAGCGTCGACTTCATCGTCAGCCGCCAGACGAACGGAACCTTGGCCCGCTATGTCCAAGTCGCTCGCGAGGTCGCCGCCGCCGCCGCGGTCCCGCTCGCGGACGCCTACGCCGAATGGGAGCGCCGGTTTGCCGCCGGCGAGGACATTGTCCGACTTCTGACCAACGGCCTGAACCACCCCGACGCCGAGGGCCACGGCTACTTCACGGAGATCCTGTGGAAGATCCTGGAGACTGAGCTTCGGCCTCAATGACGGGGGTAGTGACCGCAAAGAGAGGAAGCCCATATTCCCCCGTTCGCTCGTCCCGTCCACTCCGCTCCGGCTTAGCCCCACGCGCAAACGCGTGGCCGCCGCCGGCGCCGCGAAGCCATGCGCTCACGCGCGCCGCTACTTCGCGGAATTCACCCCTTGAATCGCCCGAGCCAGTAGTTGCATCACGTCCTGCCCGCCCTTGCTCTGCGCGAAGCTCAAGATGATGGGTGCGAACTTGGCGATCATGGCGGGATCCAGCTTCAGCTGGCTAAAACCGACCGCGAGGGGCCCCAGATCCGCCAACCCTCCAGCCTTGCCTCCGCCCAGCATGCCGGCCAACCCGCCCATCAACTTGCCGGCGCCGCCCGCCTCGGGTGCGGCCGCGATCAGATCCTGTGCGCCCGGAAGCGCCTGCGCCACCTTGCCGAAGTCCCCGCCGAGTTTCGCTTGGGCCATCTTGAGCAGAAGCCCGACCCCGCCCTTGGCTTGGCCCTCCTGAACACCCAGTTGCTGGACCACCTGCGCGATCAACTCGTTCATGACGTGCCCCTTTCGTGATGATTGGCTGCCGTGGGCTTCACTCTGCACTGACTCGCGCGACCTCGCCATCAAAAAGTCACGCCGGCAGTACGTTTGGCAGGACAGAACACACGGCCGCTCGACCGCGCGTCACGGGCATCCAGAATCGCGTCATCCGTCCACGCAAGCAAGGAAGCTTGCGCCACGCCGAAGCACGCCCCGCAACCCGACACACCCCTGCCCCACCGTTCCGAGTCCGCGACGGAACGGGGCCCAAGCCGTGTCGCTTCCTCAACGCCGCCCGCCTGACCGAGTTTGCGAACCTGGCCAGGGACCGGGTGCGGCAGCACGCGCCCCGCCACCGGGCGCCGATCGGTCACCCCGCGGCGCTCTCGGCGAGAGCGCCCTTCTACCGTGTTCCCGCTGGTCGATCACGGCTGGGCTCAAACGCGACATCCACGCAGACCGAACCCGAAGGCGCGGCCACATCCACCCGCTCCTCACGCGCGTCGAACCCGGTGGTCGGCCGGCCATTGACCATGGCCGATCTCATGGCCCGGCCATCCGGGTGACGAAGCCGAATCGACAGCCCCGGACACGCGGAATCGGCGGGCAGCGCTATCTCAGCCCGGATGCGCTGCGCATCGGGGCTGATGGACACCTCGAACGACACCGGCCCCGCGTGGGTGGGCGCGCGCCCGACCGCAATCCGCTCACCGGCTCGGAACCAGGCGCGGGGCGCGCCGTGCAGGAGCAGGAGCCGGCCGGTATACTCGCCCGCTCCCCGGATCTCCTCCGTGACAAGCATGTGGCGCAGCAGCAGCAGGCAGACGGCCGAGGAGCAGGGCAGAGGATCCGACCGATCCTGGACCGGAACGCTCGACCGCAGGTGCCGGTCGCTCGAGTAGACGCGGTTCTGCTCGCGCGACGTGAAGCACGTGTGCTCCATGTTGAATGCCTGGTAGGCGTAGAAACCCAGAAGAAACTCCGGGATGCGCCCCTGGTGCAACCGGCTCAGCACATGACCCAGGCCGTAGAGCGCATCAAGGCCGCCGTCGATCCCGCGGACCCGGAATCGCGGCAGCAGACAGAACGTGCGGTTGTCCCGATCCAGGAAGTCGCCCACCCAGTTGGCCCGCGGATCGCTGAACTCGAACGGCAGCAGATCCATGAGCAGGCCGGCGAACAGCTGGTAGTAGTCCCCGCTGTCGGGCTCGGTTGCGTCGAGACGGAGCGGCAGGAACGGCTGCGGGGCATCCTTCCGGTAGATGGCGTCCACCACGGCCAGGATGGTCCGGCGGTAGTCCTCGCCCTCCCGCCGATACGCCTCCGCCCGCTCCGCGTCGCCCAACTGAGCCAGCAGCCAGGCCGTGTCCTTCAGCCCCCGCCAGCAGGCGAAGTTGGGGTATAGGGGATGGCTCAGCTCGTGGATGTCTCCCCCGTAGGCCCACTTGGGCAGCAGGCCGTAGTGCAGGGGTTTCCTCCCGCCCTCGAGCTCCATCGTCTTGCGGCGGTTGGCGATCGTCCACTCCGCGCATTCCTGCAAGACGCCCAGATGCCGTGCGATCCACGCCCGATCGCGCGTCAGGCGAAAGAGCTCCACGGCGTAGAACGGCTTGAGGCCGTTGTGATTCTGCTGATTGCGCTGCTCGACCCGCGTGAATTGCTCGGCCTTGGCCAGCAAGTGCGGCTGGAGATAGGTCGCGGCCATGTAGCGCTGCGCGTCGGCGCCGAAGCCGCTCATGGCGAGCGCGAGCATGGCGTACCCCTCCTCGACGCCGTAGACGGATCCGTCGTAGGTTGACGGAGCCGCCCCGTACGGCATGAGGTCGCCCCACGCGCTGATGAACAGCTGCGCGAGGACGGCGCGATACAGGTTGTTGAGCCGCGCCTCCGGCAGCTCGATCTTCATCGCCGGTGCCATCAGCTTATCCCAATAGGCCAGGAGGCTCTCGCGCGCCTGCCCGAACGGGACACGGGCCAGCTGCGCCGCCTCGCCCACGGTCGGAGTCCAGGGCGGACACGGCACCGCGACGTCGAAGGCGGCGGTCTCGCCCGCAGTCAGGCGCACATCAAAGGCCGCCACCCCCGGTTCGGGCTCGGCACGACACCCGCCACTCGAAACCAGGAACGGCCAGCCGTTGCGCAGCAGCATCCCGCCTCGGAACTCCCACGCAAACGGAGCGCGGTCCGCCGGCGGGTTGAAGATGTCCACCCCAAGTGAATCCGCGAGGTAGTCCTTCGGCGCGTCGCACACGACGATGCGCAGGGGACCGGCGAAGGGCTCCTCTCCCAAGTTCGTCAATTCCACCCGCACAAAGGTGGCCGGATGCTCCGCCCGCTCGCCATCCGCGAACGCGGCAAACGAGGTCTGGCGCACCGCGATGCCGCCGACGCGGGCTTCCACAACCACGGCCGGCCGCCAGCCGTCCATCAGAGACCGGCGGATCGTGTCGCGGACATCGGCCAGACGCACCGCGGGATCGCCCAGGGAGATCGCGATGCGACACCCGTGCGCGTGGATCTGCCCGTCCCACCACACGGCCTGCTCGTGCCCGGAGTCCTTGAGCCCCATCATCGCCCACGCGGGCATGGACAACCCGTGCAGTGCCAGCGACTCGAAGGACGGTTCCTCGTCGCGCGCGAGAACCCGGCGGGCCAGCTCGTCCGTGGTCACACAGCGGGGCCACGTGATCGCCTGGGCTTCGGCCAGGTAGCGGTGGATCTTCAGCCGGACGATCCCGCTGTCGGCCGGGAGCGGAACGCGCACCATGGTCGCGGCCACCGGCTCGAAGGAAAGCTCGGCCGTGCGGGCCGTCATCCTGAGGGCCAAGCCGTCGACATGGCGCATCCAGCGAACGCCGTCGTGAACCTCCAGTTCAAACGGGCTGCGGAGCGGAACCGGGCCAATGAACGTCAGCTCGACCCGATCCGCCACGTGCGCGATCGGCCAGGCGGCCCCGACGGCGACCGTACCCGGAGGAATGACGGTGGGGGCCCCGCCGTCGCCGTGGCACAGGCTCGGGCAGTCGACCATTCGACCATCGAGGGTCCAGGCGCATACGCCGCCGGCACCGGGCATTGCACGCTCGAGCTCGGCGAGATCGGGCTCCATCGGTTCGCCATATGGATGACCATCACTCAGAGCACACCGGCGTTCTTGGACTTGATCAGAGCGTCGAGGCTGAAGCGAAGGACCGTTCCACTCCGGAGCGTCACGGACACCCCGTCACTTCCGACCTTTTCAATGGCCGAGACCGGAGTCTCGGATCCAAAAGGAACCAACACCGTAGCCCAGAAGGCCGACTTGCCTTCCACGCGATGAAACACGGACGGCGCACGATCCCAGACGGTCTTCGTGTTGGGGTTGTTCAGCCCCGTCACGCCCGTGAAGAGACGGCCGGGTTCGCTGCAGATGTGGCGAAAATCCAGATGAACAGGCGAAAGGACTTCCTGAGCGTTCGTCCGCTTCGCCTGGGTGTCGATCTGGCGGGTTAGGTCCCAGTCCAGAACAAGGGGGCCTTCGCCTTTCAAAGCACGCAGCTCCTGAATGGTCCGATAGCCCACGCTCTTGCTGGAACCCAGCGGGACGGGCTCGGGAGAAGCGGTCCAGCCCGGGCCCAGGGCGAGCTCCCCGAAATTGTGATAGACCCAGTCGTACTGGTGCGGCTGATCCGATTCCACTCGGTCCAGCATAACGACCAGCCCGTGCGCCAGCACGACGCCCCGCGTATGGCTGACCCCTGGCCGGATGCCATCCACCCGGGCCACCGCCACCTGCTGTTGCGGATCGTTGCTCCAGGCCAGCAGCTTGCCGACCGCAGGACGCTG
>CAYSLU010000109.1:0-15864 GCA_964431965.1 uncultured Verrucomicrobiota bacterium | reverse complement strand
CGCAGCGACTTCCGCTTGATACGGCACCGCCCCGTGGGATACTACGCGACTCCGATGCAACCGGGGCCGAACCGAACATGACCGACCGTGCCACCATCCGACCGACAAACGGGCGAATTGCCGTCGCGTTCGCCGCCATGCTGTCCGTCTACTTCCTGTCGTACTTCCAGCGCGCCGCCATCCCGGGCACCATCTTCAACGAGATCCAGTCGGACCTGCGGCTCTCCGCATCGGCCGTGACGGCGCTGGGCTCGATGTTCATTGCCATCTACGCCGTCATGCAGCTCTTTGTAGGAATGGCGGCCGACCGGTTCGGCGGCGGACGCACGCTGCTCTTCGGCGGCTGCGCGCTCGCCGTCGGCGCCCTGCTCTTCCCGCTGTCCCACTCGGCCTGGACCCTCTACGGGAGCCGCGCGATCACCGGATTCGGCGCGAGCTTCATGTACCTGAGCATGGTGAAGGAGGTGGACCGGCTGTTCGGCCACCGGCGCTTTGCCACGCTCATGGGCGTGGTACTGTTCGCTGGCTACCTCGGCGGCATGGCCGGGATGCTCCCCTTCGAGCGCGCCGTCGAAGCCTGGGGCTGGCGGCACACGCTGCTCGGCATAGCCGGCCTCACGTTCGGCTGTCTGGCGCTGGCCGCGCTCGCGCTCCGGCGGATGGACGGCTTTGTCGCCGCCCCGCGCTTCCGCCTCCTGGCGCCGCTGCGCGATATCCTGGCGACGCCCGACTCCCGCCCCCTGCTCGTGATCGCCCTCGTGAACTTCCCCATCTACTTCGTGATCCAGGCCGCCGTCGGCCAGAAGTTCCTTCAGGACTACGCCCGGCTGTCATCGGCGGCCGCGGCCGGCTTCGCGACCGTGATGATGCTGCTCAGCGCGTCCATCACGGCCGTGGGCGGCTTCGCCCTGGCGTGGGTCGGGCACCGCCGCAAGCCGTTCCTCGTCGCCGCCTGCGTGCTGGTCACCGCGTCCACGCTCCTCCTGCTGGCCGGCGTACTTGTGGGCGCCCCGGGCTGGGTCTTCCTGGTGGCGTACGGCCTGCTCGCCCTCGCATGCGTCGCAAGCCCGGCGAACCTCGCCGCCATGAAGGAGGTTAACCGGCCCGACGGAGTGGCCCTCGCGATCGGCGTCATCAACGGCGTCAGCTACGCCGGGGTCGCCGTCCTGATGGCTGTGTCCGGCGCGGTTCTGGACGCGTTTCGCGGGAGCGCCACGGTCACGCCGGCCGGCGTCATCTACCCCCCGGCCGCCTACGCCGCCCTCTTCGCGATACTCCTCGTCGTGGCGCTTGTCGGCCTGGCCGCGAGCCGGTTCGTGCGCGAGACCCGCGGCCGCCCCGCCTGGGAGGCGGCCGCGCGCCAGGACGCGAATTCCGGCTGGCCGGCTCCGTCCGGCTGATGGTAGAAAGGCCCCCTATGAGCACAGCAGACCGAGAGATCCTGAGAGACCTCGCCCGCCGCTACGCCGAGGTCGCCGCCGACCCCGTTCAGGACCGGCGCCGAGCGAAGTGGCGGCGCCACAACAGCCTGAAGGGTGGCCCGCCCCTCATCTACGTGCGCGCCTTCGCCTGGCAGGAGCTGCCCGAGTGGACGTGCCGATGCACGGACCCGTTCTTCCAGTTCCACGAGCGAAGCCTCCGCCACCTGCTCGTCTGGCACTCGTACCAGGACGACTCGATCTTCGAGCCGTGGGTCACCCAGGGCGCCGCGTACACCTGCTACGGCTGGGGCGTCACCGCCGCGCGCCACACGTCGGACGACCCGCGCGGGTCCTACAAGGTCGACTACCCGATCAAGTCGCTCGACGACATCGCCAAGCTCCGCACGCCCTGGCACGGGATCGACGAGGCGAAGACGGCCGAGGCCGCCGCCCGGCTGCAGGACGCGATCGGCGACATCATCACGGTCGCCGTCGACCGGGGCCCCGTCTACCGCATGTGGACGGCCGATCTTTCGACGGACCTCGGCCATCTGCGCGGGATCGAGCACATCATGATGGACATGATCGACAACCCCGAGTGGTTCCACCGCCTGCTCCAGTTCATGTCCGACGGGGTGCTCGGCGTCCAGGACGCCGCGGAGCGCGCCGGCGACTGGGGGCTCTGCGACCACCAGAATCAGGCCATGCCGTACGCCGAGGAGCTGCCCGACCCGGCCGCCAACGTGTACGGCGTGAAGCGGAGCCAGCTCTGGGGCTACGCGGCCGCCCAGGAGTACACCGGCGTGTCGCCCGCCATGCACGAGGAGTTCCTCCTCCGCTACCAGCTGCCGATGCTCTCCAAGTTCGGGCTCGCGGCATACGGGTGCTGCGAGGACCTGACCCGCAAGATCGACATGCTGCGGCAGGTGCCGAACCTGCGCCGGATCGCCGTGGCGCCCGCCGCCGACGTGGCCGAGTGCGCCCGGCAGATCCGCGGCGACTATGTGCTGAGCTATCGCCCCAGCCCGGCCGACATGGTGAGCTACGGCTTCGATCCCGAGCGCGCGCGGACCATCCTGCGGCGCGACCTCGCGGCCTGCAGGGCCAACGGATGCCACACGGACATCACGCTCAAGGACGTCGAGACGGTCGAGGGCGATCCCACCCGCGTCCCGCGCTGGGTCGGGATCGCGCGCGAGGTGATCGATGAGATCTGGGGCTGACTTGATGTCGCACGCGGTCCTGTCGTAGACTTCCGCGCGGCGCAGGGCGCACCCGGGGAAGACCGGCGCCGATGCGCCAACCGGCTGAGGACAATCCGTGAGCACGACAACGCCCGTTTCACTGTCCATCGTCATTCCGGTGTACCGCTCCGCCCCGTGTCTGCCGGAGCTGATCCGCCAGCTGGCGTCCGTCCTTGGCGCCCACGGCAGAACCTGGGAGGCGATCCTGGTGGACGACTGCTCCCCGGACGACAGCTGGTCCGTGATCCGGCAGCTCGCGGCCGAGCACCCGCAGGTTCGCGGCATCCAGCTCATGCACAACGAGGGGCAGGTCCGCGCCACGCTCTGCGGGCTCGCCGCCGCCGCTGCCCCCGTGATCGCCACGATGGATGACGATCTGCAGCACCGGCCCGACCAGCTGCCGAAGCTGCTCGCCGCGCTCGATGCCAATCCCGATCTGGACGCCGTGCTGGGATTCTTCGAGGAGAAGCACCACGCCGCCTATCGGAACCTGGGCTCGGCGCTCATCCGGCGCGTCAACGCCTTCTCCTTCGGCCTCCCCAAGGGAATCCGTACCTCGGCCTTCCGGGTCATGCGCCGCCGGCTCGTCGATGCGCTGCTCGAGTACCGGACCGCCAGCCCGGTCATCAGCGTCCTGATCTTCAGCACGACGCGCCGGGTCATCAGCATCCCGGTCGAGCACTCGCCGCGGTTCGCCGGCCGCTCAAACTATTCGCTGGCCCGGCAGTTCCGCATGGCCTTCGACACGATCTGCAACGTCACCCTGCTGCCCCTGCGCCTGGCCTCCGGGCTCGGCTTCATTGCGTGCGCCGCCAGCCTGCTCCTGACGGCGTGGTTCCTCATCCAGTTCCTCATGGGCCGCATCCGCGTGCCGGGCTGGACCACCGTCGTCCTGCTGGTCACCTTCTTCTCCGGCGTGATCCTGCTCGCGGTAGGCATGATCGGCGAGTACATGGTGCGCGTCCTGCACGAGGTCCGCCAGCGGCCCGCCTGCTTCGTGCGCGAAACGGTGGGCGACCGCCCGAAGACGCCGTAGCCCGCTCCCGATGAAGACCGTCCTCATACTCGGTGCCGCTGCCTGTCAGCTGCCGATCATCCGCCGCTGCCGCGCCATGGGCCTCCGCGTGCTTGCCGCCAGCATGCCCGGCCCCTACCCCGGCTTCCGCGAGGCGGATCGCGCCGTCCCGATCGATCTGCGCAACCGCGATGCGCTGCTCCAGGTCGCGCGGGACGAACGCATCGACGCCGTCCTGACGGACCAGACCGACATCCCCGTCGCCACGGCGGCGTGGATCGCCGGGCAGCTCGGCCTCCCCGGCATCGGCTACGACGTGGCCCTTCGCTTTACGAACAAGCGGCTCATGCGCGAGGCGTGCGCCGCGCTCGGCGTTCCGGTGCCGCGCAGCCGCGGCGTCCGAACCTCCGCCGAACTCGAGGCGTGGGCCGACCAGATCGGCCTGCCGCTCATGCTGAAGCCGGCGGACAGCCAGGGCAGCCGCGGCGTCCAGTGCATCCGGCGCCGCGACCAGCTGGCGGCCGGGCTGGCCGAGGCCATCCGCCACTCCGCCACACAGGAGGCCGTGGCCGAGGAGTTCTTCGTCGGCCGCGAGGTCGTCGTCCAGGGCTTCGCGGGCGGCGGCCGGTTCACCAACCTGGTCATGGGCGACCGCCGCTACTTCGGCCTCCCCGACCGCTTCATCCCTCAGGCCACGCTCTTCCCGACGAACCTGCCCGCAGCCCTTCGCGACCGCATCTTCGACATCAACCGGACCCTGGTCACCGGCTTCGGCCTGCCCTTCGGCATCACGCACAGCGAGTACCTCGTCCAGCCCGCCACCGGCGAGATACGGCTGGTCGAGGTGGCGGCCCGGGGCGGCGGGGTATTCATCTCGTCGGACCTGGTTCCCCTCTCCTGCGGAATTGATGTGAACGAGCTGCTGATCCGCAACGCCCTCGGGGAGCGCCTCGGGGTCGATGCCGCCGCCCCGCGCCCCGCCGCCGCCGGCTACGTCTGCTTCACGCTGCCGGAAGGCACGGTGACCGAAGCGCCGAACGCGGCCGAGGTCGCCGCCCGGCCCGGCGTACACCGGGTCCATCTGGACGATCTGCCGGTCGGCCGCGCCATCGGCGGCATGAACGACAAAACCATGAGGCTCGGCCCCATTCTGATCAAGGCCAGCGACCGATCCGGGCTCGACGCCGTGCACCAGGATGTGCGGCGCACGCTCCGGGTGACAGTCCAGACCGCTGACGGGCAGAGGGGCCCCGTGTGGGACTGAGGTGCGCCGCGATGGGGTTCATCATCCATGTTGATTGACGTTCCAGCCCGGTACTGGCCCCGCGTGGTGACGCGCCTGATCTTCTACCGGCGCGCCCAGTGGTGGTCGCCGGATCGCCTGGGGCGGTGGCAGGATGACCGGTTGCGGCTCCTGGTCCGGCACGCCGGCGCACACGTGCCCTACTATCGCGCCCTGTTTCGCGAGATCGGACTCGATCCCGCCGCGTTCCGGGGGCGACTCGACCTCCCGCTCATCCCGCCGCTCGACAAGGAGACAGTCCGAACCCGCTCGGCGGAGTTCGTGGCCGACAATGCCGCCGCGTTCCACGCGACGGAGGCGCGGACGAGCGGATCGACCGGCACCCCGCTCCGGTTCCTGCTGAGCGCCGACTGCCGCGTTTCCGACGCCGCGGCCACCCTGCGCGGCTACTCATGGGCCGGGTTCCGGCCGGGGATGAAGGTTCTGACCATGCGCTCCTTCATGCGCGACTGGGAGTCGTCCTACGCCATGGCCGGGCGCTCGCTGAACGGCTCCACCATCCGCCTCTCCGGCGAGTCCGCCCCACGCTACTGGGCGAAGATCAACCGACTGAAGCCCGCCTTCTTTCACGGCTACCCCTTCGCCCTGATCATGCTCGCGCACTACGGCCGCGCGGCCGGCGTGGCCGGGCACGCGCCGCACACGATCATCGCCTTCGGCGAGTCGCTTCCACCGGACCTGCGCCGCCGCCTGAGCGAAGCGTATGGCGGGGCGCGCGTGTTCGACTTCTACAGCATGACGGAGAACGCCGTCCTGATCGCGGAGTGTCCGCGCGGGGGGCTGCACATGTGCGACGACTACGCGTGCCACGAGATCGCGGCGCCGGATGGAACGCCGATCGCATCGGGCACCGGCGAGATCCTCGGCACCAGCTACAGCAACTACGCCATGCCGCTCATCCGATACCGCACACGCGACTTCGCCCGCCTTCCCGGCGGGCCGGCCGCGCCGTGCCCGTGCGGGCGGACGTTCCGGACCGTGGCCGCGATCGATGGCCGCACGGAGGACTTCATCCGTACGCCCGACGGACGCTCCATCAACCTGTTCGAGGAGCCCATCAGCGCAGCGGGCGGAATCGCCGCCAGTCAGTACGTGCAGGATGCCCCGGACAGCATGTACGTCAACATCGTGTGCGGCCCCGACTTTGATCCGGCCTGCCTGCCGGGTGTGGAGCGGGAGCTGCGACGCCGGGTGGGCGACGCCATGCGAATCGAGTTCCGAACGGTCGCGGAGCTGGAGCGTCGGCCCGGGGACTCGGGCAAGACGCCGTTTCTCATTTCCCGGATCGGCAACTCCGTGTATGGTCCGCGCGATTCCGATGCGCCAGCCGCCGAATCGCGAACGGGAGCGACATGAACGACGTACATGCCACGTGGAACGCGAACGCGGAGAAGTGGGCCGCGCAGGCCCGCGACAGCCGAGACTACTGGACGCGCCGGCTGGGCTTCGCCGCCCGGATGATCCGGCAGCACGTACCCCCCGGCCGCGCGCTCGACATCGGATGCGGGCCCGGCGTCCTCGTGCGGCTGCTGCTCCAGGCCGGATTCGACGCCCATGGGGCGGATATCGCGGAAGACATGCTCGAGCGGGCGGCCACGTTCGCCGCCGACGCCGCGCCCGACGCGAAGCGCCGCTTCCACCTCTGTCCGGGCGGAGCCGTTCCGTTCGATCCCGCGACGGACCGGTTCGACCTCGTCTCCGCGCTCTCGGTGCTGGACTACATCCCGAGCCGCCGCGCGTACGTGTCGAGACTGGCCGCGCTCCTCCCGCCCGGCGGGCACCTCATGCTGTCCAACACCAACCGGCGCTCGCTCTTCGTAGCCCTGGCGATCGCCAGCCGCATCCCGCGCGTTCTCGGCAGCCGCCCGTGGTGGCCCACGATCCGCAACCTCGCCCGGACCGGCATCTGGACCGGCGGCCACATGGACTATGCCCACGCGGAGCCCCTGTACACGCCGGATGCGCTGGACGCGCTCGCGGCGGCGTGCGGGCTCGAGCTTGTGGACTCGTTCGACACCTATTTCCTCCGCCCTCTGGACCGCGCGCCGCTCGCCCGGTCCCCCGCCGGCCGGCGCCTGGCCCGCCGCTGGGGGTGGAACCACATCGCGCTGTATCGAAAGCCCGGAGCGGCCAGATAGGCATGAGGGTGCCCCCGCATCTGAAGCGCGCCCTTTTCTGGCTGCGGCTCGCGGTGCCCGTCGCACTGCTCGCCATCATCTTCTCGAAAGTCGATGTCCGGCGCCTGCTGTCAACGCTCTCGTCCGTCAATGGTCCGATGGCCTGCTATTCACTGCTGGTCGGGTACATCGCGCCCATTCTCTTCTGCGCCTGGCGCTGGCAGGTCGTCCTGCGTGCATTCTACGGCGTGCGGGTCCCGTATCGCCTGCTCCTGAGCCGCTTCTGGACCGGCCTGTTCGTCGGGTATGTCATACCCGGGGGCGTCGGCTCGGACATCTATCGGGTGGCCAGCATGCGGACCGAGGCGGGCGGGTTCCGCCTGCATGCCGCCGCGGTCGTGGGCGAGAAGATCCTGATCATCCTGGCCAATGGCATCCTGCTGCTGGTGTCCTACCCGCTCATCGCCGACCGGATGGCAGCGGGGCCCCAGGCGGCACGCGTGATGCAGGGCGCGTATGCCCTAGGCGCCGGCGCGCTGGCGCTGCTGGCGCTCATCGCGCTCCTGAACACCGCATGGGGAGCCCGCCTGAGGCGCGCGGTCCAGCGACTGCTGGGATCGACCGTCAGCACCGTGGCGGCGAAAGCGCTCCAGGCCGATCCGGGGGCACGCGCCGAGGCTCCCGCGGATGTGATCACCCCGTTCTTTCGCTGGCGCAGCCAGCTGCTCGTCCTCGCGCTCTCCATCGCGGGCCAGGTCCTGGTCAGCTTCGGGGGCCGTCTCCTCCTGCTGTCCGTGGGCATCGACCTGCCGCTATCCGTCCACATCTTCGTCTGGACGCTGGTCTTCTTCGTCTTCTTCCTGCCGATCTCGGTCGGCAATTTCGGCGTTCGCGAAGCCTCCTTTATCGTCTTCCTCGGGTTGTTCGGCGTGAGCCGCGAAGCCGCGCTCGCGTCGTCCGTCGTCAGCCTGGCCAGCGTGCTGGCAACGGTTGCGGTGGGCGGGCTCGTCTACCTGGGGCACTCGCTCGACCGACGTCGCGGCTAGACGCGCCCCCCGCCCCGAAGCTGCGTCCGAATCGTGGACCATACACTCCGCAGCACGCCCCGCACCGATTCGCGCCGAGCGATCTCGACGTAGTGCGGCAGATTGGCGCGCAGAAAGGACGGACGCATGAGCAGGAGCAGCCGGCGCACCCCCAGCAGCCGCCCGGACGCCAGGCGGGCGGACCATCGGTTCACCGTTCGGCCAATGCGCTCGGCGGTCGCTCCCGCCGCAACGGACGGCACTCCATCGGGATCGAGTCGGATCGGAACGATGCGGACGGCATCACCGCCGACGGCCCCCGGCGAAAGCGTGACCTGCCACACCGCGGCGTCAAAGTGAGGATCGAACGTGAAGTCCGGCCCCGCCGGGAACACATAGTTGCCCGTCCCCCACAGAACGGTGCCGCTCGAGCCGGTCGTGTACCCGCTGAGGCAATGGGCGTGATGAAATACGACCAGGCGCGCGCCCTCCGACAGGCACAGGGCCGCCATACGCTGCATGTACGGCGTGGGAACCGCGATGTACTCCATCCCCATGTGGAGCGACACCACGACCGCATCCGCGGCGTCGCGCACGCTCGAGATCGCCGCGCTCAGCACATCCGGCGTCGCCGGACAGGTTCCCGGCCGGGCCTCGCCGGCCGGCTGATAGCGCGGGTCGGCCGCACACACGAACGCGAGCGTCCCGCCTCCAGCCTCCACGATCGCCGGGCGCATCGCCTCGTCGATGGTTCGGCCCGCGCCGGCATACATCAGCGACCGCGCAGACAGCGCGTCCAGCGTGTCGCACAGCCCAGCCGCGCCGAAATCCATGATGTGGTTGTTGGCCAGCCCCAGGACAAACCGGCGATCAAACAGGGCCAGATTCGAGGCCGCTGTGCGGTAGTTGTACTGCTTGTTTGCCCGGGGCTCCGCCATGGACGTAACCGGGCACTCCAGGTTCGCCAGCACGAGATGCGACCCCGCCAGCGGGCTCCAGAGCCGCTCGGCCATGGCCGACACGTCCTCCGGCCGGTGGCCAACGGCGCTCCCCAGCATGATGTCGCCCAGGACCGCGATCTCAATATCCCGGCGCTTCCTCTTCATCGCCCCACCTTCTCTCCGACCGAAAGCGAACGCCACGCGCCGAGGCCGCTCAGTACTCGATCCGCGCCAGTGCGACGCAGACGAACGAGCCGGCGCTCAGCAGGAATGCGGCGAGCGTCACCGGCGCCGGAATCCGTCCTCGGTCCGGCGCCGTCATCAACTGCCAGCCGAGGAGCGCCATGGGCAGCATCGGGAACAGGTAGCGGCCCTGCGCCTGGAAATCGAACGTCCACGAGTGATAGATGGACTGTGCGACAGCCAAGGCGAGGAACCCCACCGTGCCAGCCGCCAGCAGCCACTTGCCTCGGTCGCGGACCCGCCATACGGCGGCGCCCGCCAGGAGCACCAGCGCGAGCAGCAGCGCGCTGCAGCATCCATAGAACCACTCGGGCGCATAGATCTTCATGTATCCGTATACGCCGAACGCGCTGTCGAACGTGTAGTGGTGCCATTGCAGCGTCTGGAACATATACCGGAACGGGACCCCACGCTGGTGCATGGCCAAGCCGGGAAACGACTTCGGCTGCCCGATCTGGCTCGGCCGGAATCCGTCGGCCGCGTGGCTCTCCCGGATCTCGAGCACCTTCGCGCCGCTGTCAGGCCCCATGCGCAGCACGTACTCGCCAACCAGCACGCCGGCCGTCACGGCCACGGCGGCCAGCACGAGCGCCCCGCGCCGGAGCATGCGCATCCGTATGCCCGGCGCCGCGCGGGCCACCATCCAAACGCCGCACAGGCCGACGAATGCCAGAAAGACCAGGTAGTTCTGTCGGCAGAACACAAGCAGCGTGACCAGCAGCCACAGCAGCACACCGGCGCCCCATCGCCGGCGCCCATCGGACGCCTCCAGGAATTCGCGCGTCAGAGACCCGGGGGTCCCCAGTTCGGATGCCAGCACCAGCGACAGGAAGAGCGGCAGCGCGTCGCCGTTGAAATAGCTGAAGATGTACCAGACCTGCGGCGTCAGCAGCAGCGCCAGCACGAGGGGGTCCCCGGGCCGGCGTCTGGCCGCCAGCAGCGCCAGCAGCGCAAACAGCAGCACGTGAAACGCGCGCAGCGCATGCGCCCAGTCCACCCCGGCCACATGGTCCGCCGCGGCGGCGAGTTTGCCCGCCACGAAGTAAGCCAAGTCCTGGGGAATCCCCCACAGGTACGTCGTTCCGTAGCACGGATGGAGATAGCGCGGAAGATCCGCGGCGTGCGGCGTCGGCGCCAGCCAGTGCGTGAGATAGTACGATGCCGTGAGCCCGTGGAACCACTCGTCCGGATGCGCGTTCACCATACTCGCCGCCGCCATCCGAGCCACAAGCGCCACGGCCACTGCAAGCGGTACGATGTGCCACGATCGGGCGACAATCCCAAGCGCCCGATTCCAACGCCCCGCCCCTGCGCTCGCCCCTTCGACCATCACGCGCCTCCCCCCCTTCCGGACGCCGGCACATACTGCTGCAGATAAAACGCGTTGCCGCACTCCGGAGCCGGCCGGGGCGCCGCGGACAATCGGCCGTCGACAAGGTCGGACCGCAGCCGCACCAACGCATTCAGCAGGTCCTCCGTCCCGGCAGCCGGATCGAGGAAGACAATGCCCGACTGCCCCGTCAGCCGCTCCTCGAACGCGCCCAAGCGGGTGGCCACGATCGGAAGCGCGCTTCCCAGAACCTCCGTCAGCGTGTAGGAGTAGGTCTCCGGGACCGGCGACGCCATCCACACCGCATGCGGGCGCAGGTTCAGCAGCCGCCCCCGAAGATCGTCGGGCGTGTAGGCGCCGTGAATCCGAAGGCGGGTGTCAGGCCAGACCGGCAAGTTCATGTGGATCTCGCCGAGCCAGTGAAAGTCCACGAGCGCCCCGGTCCGCATCGCCAGGCCAGCCACCTCGCTCACCTCATCCGCGCCCTTGAGCCGGCTGACGGCGCCCAGAACGAGGACGCGAAGGGGCTCGCCCGGCTCCGGGCGCGCCACCGGCAAGTCCCGAAGCAGCGTGCCCCCGCCGAGGTCCGGATGCGGAACCACCGCGACCTTCGACCCCAGCCCGGGGTAGGTCGCGGCCAGCAGACCGGCCACAAACCGGGACGGCGCGAAGATCCGATCCGCACCCGACAGGATGGCGGAAAAATCCCGCCGCCAGGCGCGTATGCCGCGGCGGGTCACGACCGGCCGACGCCGCAGACAGCGGCTGCAGCGCCCCTCGTCGCCGCACCCGCAGTATCCTGCCCCGGGCTCGCACAAGTTGATCCTCGGGCACACGGCGTAGAAATCGTGAACCGTCACGTCGTACGGAACCCCCAGTTCGCGCGGCATCCCCAGAACCGATCGAGGCAGACCATGGAAGTGATGAAAGTGCACGCGCGTGATACCGACCGCGCGCAGTTCGCGCCGCGCCTCATCCAAGGTGAGGCCCCGGCGGCCGGAGCCCGACAGCGGCTGCTCGCCCGGCATCAGATCCAGCTCGAAGCGCCCGCCCGCCCGCGTCGGCGCCAGCCTCAGCATGGCGCACGCCCCCTGCACGAGCATCGCCAGGTCGACCACGTGCTTGCCCACGCCTCCGCCCCACGCGTGCACGATGGCCAGGTGCCTCGGCTGCCCGGGCTTCCTCAGGCGGGCCTCCGCGATCCGAAGGCGGGCCCCAGCCAGCGGATCCTGTCGGCAGAAGCGCGTGACCGACTCGAAGTAGTCCTGCTGCACCGCGCGCAGAGCCGCCTCTGCCGCCTGCGCCTGCCGGGCCCGGCTGGCTCCAAAGCTCACGCACCCGCGGTGGGCCACGTAGACGCCCGTCGCCGCGACGTTCCGCCAGCCGAGCGCGGCCAGCCGGCAGCAGAGGTCGTTCTCCTCCCCGTATCCACGCCCGAAGAGCGCCTCGTCCAGCATCCCGGCGTCCGCCAGCGCCGCCCGGCGAATGTACATGCAGAACCCGACGGCAGTCGGGACATCCTCGACCCGCCCGTCATCCGCCGCGCGACACGCCTCGCTCACGTCTGCCAGTTCAAAGAGCGACGGCATCGGGTTCTCGCGACCGGGCAACGGATAGCTGAAGATCGTGGCGTTGTTCGACAGAGGCGTGGCCGTGCCGATGTCGGGCGCCGCCTCGGCTGCCGCGCGGAGCCGGTCCACCCAGTCCCCGCAGACCACCGTGTCACTGTTGAGCAGCACGACATCGCGCCCCGGATGCACCTGCAGGCCGCGGTTCACCGACGCTACAAAGCCCGCGTTGGCCGGATTTTCGAGCAGCGTGATCCGCCCGCTCGCAGCCAGCGCGCGAACGCGCGCCGTCAGGTCGGCGTCCGGGCTCGCATCGTTGACAACCACGACCTCAACGGGCGTCAGAGACTTGGCCGCGAGCACGGATTCCAGGCAGCGCATCGTGTCGTCGCATCCGGCGTAGACCGGCACGAGAATGTCCACCACCGCCGCGTCAGCCGCTCCCGCCGCCAGCCGGTCGGACGCCAGCCGCCGCGCCCGCGCGAGCGGATCGCGCAAGCACGCGCCGAACTGGCGAAGCCCGGACGAACGGCGCATCGGCCGCCACGTCACGTCTCCCTCGCCCAGAGCCGGATGATAGGCCGGGTCGCAAAAGGCAGCAGAGTCCCCGCCGGGCGCGCGCGCCCCGCCCAGCCACACGATGTCATCCAAACGGGCGGCGCCGGACACCCGAACCCGGGCATGCGGCGTATAGACGCCCCGAAGCCCCGCAAAGACCGACGCGTAGCTCAGCTGAAGGCTCAGCGAGACGGGCGGCGCCAGGAGCCGGTCCGCGGCCAGAAGTCGCCGCAGGGGCTCCCGCCCGACGCAGAACGCCGGCGCGTTCAAGAGCGCGGCCGACTGGATGGAGCGGAGCCGGCCGAGGTATCCGGCATCCCAGCGCCCCGCCGCCGACAGCAGGCGCCGGGCCAAGCCGCTCCGCATGAGCGCGAAGACCGGAGCCACCTCCCGGCCGCCCGCATGGTGCTCCAGCGGGGCCACGACCCCAACGCCCGGGCGCATGGCCTGACTCACCAGCTCGACCACGCTGTCGTCGCCCTCGAAATCCGCCCCCGGGCTCAGGCAGAGCACCGCGTCGCCGACCGCGCGCCGCGCCGCGCACCCCGCCTGATCGGCCAGCCGCATCCAGGACCGACCGGCGCGGCGGATCGCCAGGCCATCCTCGGCCCCTTCGTCCGGCTCTGCCGCACCCAGCCCGATCGCCTGGGCATCGACGATCGGCACGCGCGCCACCCGCCGGAGCCTCCGAACCGACTCAACGGCCTCGCCCATCGTAGGGGCGGCGACGATCAGCGACAGGCGCACGCCGTCCGGCACCGCGTACCGAATGCGCATCGATCCTCGAAACAGGCCGGGCATGACCGTCGCCTTCAGCCGGTTCCGGCCGCAATAGTCGGTCAGCAGCCGCTCCCAGACGGACCCCACCCACGCCTTGGCATCGAGGCTCTGTGCCGTCGATTCCGGGTGCACCCGCCAGCCGTACAGGATCTCGGGAATGTGCACGACCTGATCCGGCCGCAGCCGCTCGACCACGCGCAGGATCAGGTCCCAGTCCTGCGATCCGGCGCACTCCGGACGGAAGCCGCCGGCGGCGGTCACGAGTTCGCGCCGCAGCGCCACGAGATGCCCCAGGTAGTCGTACGTCAGCAGCAGGTCGGGATCGTAGTCGCTCTTGAGCGCCGGCTCGTGACGCCGGCCGTCGAGCGTGATCTTGTCCTCGTCGGAGTAGAACAGCCCCGCCTCGGGCCGCCCAACGCACGCTTCTGCCACGGCGCGCAGCGCGCCCGGGTACAGCACGTCGTCATGGTCGAGCAGCAGCACAAACTCGCCAGTCGCCAGATCCAGCGCCGTGTTGCTGGCCCGCGCGATGTGCCCGTTCTCGCCGCGGAACGCCACCTTGATCCGGGGGTCGCGTCCGCTGTACTCGTCGAGCACGGCCCGCACGCGCGGATCAGTCGATGCGTCGTCGGCCAGGCACAGCTCCCAGCGCTCGTACGCCTGGCCCCGAACGGACTCGATCGCCTGGCGGAGCAGCACCTCCGGAGTATTGTAGACGGGCATCACAACCGAGAGCAGGGGCCCCCGCCCCGCCAGCCGCGCCACGCGCTCCGCTTCCTCGGCCGGCGTCAGCGCGCCGAATCGCCCCAGCCACCGCTCGTACGCCGTGCGAACGCTCCACCGGGGCAGCACCACGAGAAGTCGCGCGCCCAGCAGGCGGCCCCTCAACCCCGGGCCTGCGGCCGAGACGCGCAGCACCCGCAGGCCCGGCCGGACGGCCATCGTCCCGGCGAAGCCGAACCCGCCGGCCGCTTCGCTCACCCCGAGCCGTTCCGCGACATCGGCCCGCGGGAGCCGCGCGCAGAGCGACGACCGCCCGCCGCACCGAAGCCGGACGGAATCCGCCGGCACACCGCCCGGCGCGATGCACCAGCCGCTCACGGCCACGTCGCCGGCCGGCACGATGCTCACGCGCCCCGGCGCATCAACGTGCGACCGCCACAGGGACGCGCCCAGCCCGGGAAGCGACTTGGCCAAGCCCCGCCGCGCCTTGTCTACGACGAGGCCCACCCAGCGGATGGGCCGGGTGACCCGCCAGGACAGGCTCCCGGTGATCGTCCGAATCTCCTGCTCGCGATCGGCCCGAAGCGCCTCCATCTGGAGGCGTAGGCTCTCCGTGACGTCCCAGGACAGGGTGTATCCGAACGCGCGGTTGAGCAGTCCGCCCATGCTGTCCGCGTACAGCTTCCGGTGGCGCGCAAACAGGCGCCCGAACGCCGCGGACCGGTACTCATCGGACATCCCGCGCGCCATCGACCCGGCCGCCTGTCGATAGTGGAAGAGGACCTCCGGGAGGCGCTCCACCCGGCACCCGCGCTCGATCAGCGACAGCCAGAAGTCATAGTCCTCCCAGCCGCCCCGGAACTCGTCGGAGTAGCCGCCGACCGCCTCCCAGTCCGCGCGCCGGAACAGGGCGGCCGCGAAGATGCGTGGAGAGAACAGGACATCGGGAAACTGGTACTCGGGCAGCCCCCACTCCCCGCGCCGATCCCCGAACAGCTCGGCCCGGCAGTAGACGATCCCGACGTCCGGCCTCGCCTCAAGCACGCGAACAGCCTGCTCGATGTAGGTTGGCGCAATCCGGTCATCCGCGTCGAGCGGGAGGATGTAGCGGCCGACCGCGGCCCGGATGCCTGCATTCCGGGCCGCCGGGAGGCCCTGGTTGGCCGTATGCACCACGCGCGTCCGCGGGCGCCTGAGTGCCTGGAGCGCTCCGACAGTCAGCGGATCGGTCGACCCGTCGTTGACGACGATGATCTCGATGTCGTCGAAGGTCTGCGCGAGGACGGAGTCCAGCGCCTCGTCGACGAACGCGCCCTGATTGAAGCAGGGGATGATGACGGAGACAGTCGCCATGTAGTGCCCGGTTTCGGGGCTGCACGATAGTACGCGCGCGCCATGGCATTCAAGGCATTTGCGAGACAGGCCGTAATGGGCGCCGTGACGAGAGGGGGGGGAGAAGCCCGAACCGGCCGGAGACGGCCGGCTCCGCCGTTCCGTCCCGGCCGTGACGGCCGCCTTACGCCAGGCCGTTGCGTCGCCGGTCGGCCGATCGGGAAAAGAAACCGGGCGTGGATGACTGGTTTGCCATCCACGCCC
>CAYSLU010000108.1:9871-16097 GCA_964431965.1 uncultured Verrucomicrobiota bacterium | reverse complement strand
CCTTGGCGCCGGGCACGATGTTGAGCGACCAGCGCATCTCGTTCTCGACGCTGTACATCACGAGCGACGGGTGATTCCTGTCGCGCCGCACGAGGCGCCTCAGGTGTTCCTCCGCGCGCGGCCACAGCTCGGGCGTCTCCCAGCCGGCCTGGCCCGAACCGTGGAGCGCCGACTCCTGGCAGACCAGGATGCCCATCTCGTCCGCGATGTCGAGGAAGTAGTCCGGGTGCGGGAATGTGTGCATCCGGACGTAGTTCATGTTCAGGTCCTTGAGCATGCCGTACCACTTCCGCACGTACTCCGGGCGGAGCCAGTGGGGGTGCTCCTTGTGACACCACTCGCCGGCCCAGCGCTGGGGGCGGCCGTTGAGCAGGATCCGGTGCCCTTCGATCCAGACCTCGCGGAAGCCGAACCGCGTGGCGGCCTCGTCCGCCAGGCCTCCGTCTGTGCGCAGCCCGGTGCGCAGTTCGTAGAGCGTGGGCTGCTCGGGCGACCACAGCGCGGGGGCGTCCCAGCCGGCGCTGAGCTCGACCTCGCGCGTCCCGCCGGCCGGCAGATCGAACGCCTCGGAGTCCAGTCGCTTCTCCTCGCGCCCCTGGTCGAGCACCGTGTGCTTCAGCACCGCGCGGGCGACTGGGCGGCTGCCGCGATTGACCACCGTCGCCCGCACCGTCAGGGTCTTCCGGCGCACCGACGTGCTCACTGCGATGTCCGCGATCTCGAGCGCGGGCCGCCACTCGAGCGAGACGTCCTGCCACAGGCCGGCCTGGCCCGTGGAGATGCAGCAGCCCCACGGCACGTCGATGAGGCAGACGGCCTTGGACGAAGGGTGCGGGAAGGAGCGGAACTCGGTGAGGAACACGGCGAGCTCGTTCTCGCCGGAGTGCACGGCGTCGGTGACGTCGATGGCTTCGCCGATGAACATGTCCTCCTGAACGGCCACGCGCCGCCCGTTCACGAAGACGAACGCGCGGGGGATCGTGCCCTTGAGCAGCATCCAGGCCCGGCGGCCGTCGGCGCGATCGTCCGCGCCGACCTGGAACCGCGTCCTCATCCACCCGCTACGGCTCGCGCGCCAGGCGGCCGGGTACGCCGGATCGCTGAAGAACCCGGGAACCAGGTAGGCGGCCGTGCTCCACCCATCGGCCGGAACGCGGTCGGGCTCCAGCGGCTGCGTCAGGTCGGCGTGCGGCACCGGCTGGAAGTCCCACCATCCGTTGAGGGAATGCCGCGTGCGCGGGGAGGCGGGGGCGGAGTTGGCTATGTGGCGGGTCATGTCGCTCTCCTGTTGCGCCGCTGGCCGCGGCGCGTGCGTAATGTGTCGTGCGGCGGCCGCGTCGGGCAACTCTATTGTGCGGTGCCCCTCCAATTCCGGTTGCCGGGCGCGCCGGTTTGGGGAAACATCACGCGAAACGAGGAGAGCAGCACCATGAGCCAGACGCCGGCCGCGAGCATCTTCGACGCGATCAAGGGGGGCGGATTTCCCGCGCCATGCTTCCCGTCCGCGGGCCGCCCGTACGGCTACACGATGCGCTCGTGGAATCGGGCGTCATGCGGGGACCTGGCGACCTGGACGAAGTACGTCCATCTGCACCGAGATCTCGGCTACAACAACATCAGCTTCGATCTCGCGTGGGCGGACGTCGAGGCGACGCGCGGGAGCTACGACTTCTCGGGATATGACGCCCACCTGCGCGTCATCGCCGACGCCGGCCTGACGCTCCAGCTCAAGCTGAACTCCCGGCGGATGCCGGCGTGGGCGAAGGCCAATCACGAGGCGCTCCTGTGCGGGCTGGATGGGCGCATCGTGGACGACAAGCGGATCGCCCAGGAGCCGTACCACGGGCTGTCCGACCCCGGCATGACGGAGGCGCTGGCCGGGTTCTACCGCGCCGTCGCTGCGCACGGCCGGAGCCTGCCGAACCTGTTCTACGTCAGCGCCTTTGCCTGCTCGTTCGAGTCGGAGTACCACCACAGCATCTGGACTGACTTCTCGCCGGCGGCACAGCGGCAGTTCCGCGAGTACCTGCGGGCAGCCTACGCATCGCTGGGCGAGTTGAACGCGGCGTGGGCGACGAGCTATGCGGCATGGAGCGAGGTCGGCATCGCGTGGCAGCCGCCCGAGACGATGCGCGATGACCGGCCGGACCGGCGCTATGTGGACTTTATGAAGTACCGCGAGTGGTCCGCCCGCCGGTTCTTCGACGCGATGCACGAGGCCATCAAGGCGGGCGACCCGAAGGCCGAGTACGGCCCGCAGGTCGGGCGCATCGTCTGCCAGGTCGGCATGCTGCGCGGGAGTATCAGCGCGTTCCACTGGGCGGAGAACTGCGAGTGGATCTTCGTCGATCCGGCGCCGGTCGATGACTACGCTTGGGAACTGGCCGTGGCGCGGGCGGGCGGCAAGAAGGTGGCCGTGGAGCTCGACGGCCCGTACATGTACCGGAACCAGAAGCTGGAGGGGCAGCTCCCGTCGCTCTACGCGAACCAGACCCGCTGGTCCTACGAGCACGGCGCCGACTACGTGTGCCATGCGAACTGGAACGAGACGGCCGACTACCGTCGAGGCTTGGATGAAGGGCTCTTTGCGCGCGCGGCTGAGGCCAAGCAAGGCGTACCGGGCGTGCCGTACGCGGCGGACGCCGTGTACGTGGGCAAGTGGGACAGCTACCTGAGGAAGAACCTCGGCTGGACCGCGCAGCCGGAGGCGGTGCGGGAGCTCGCGATGGCCCGCTTCCAGGCCTTGCGCGCCGAAGGGAAGCCGGTCGACGTGGTGCTCGATGACACGATCCTGCAGAATCCCGGCCGGCTGAAGCAGTACGCTCGCATCCATGTCGATGGGGCGCGGTTTGTGGCGCGACCCGTGTGGGACGAGCTGAGGAAGAGTGGGGCCACCATTGTCTTCGGGGCTGGCGCGCAGGTGCTGCGGGACGAGTCGGGCGCTGAATTGAGGTGAAACCGTGAATGATCTATTTGTGTCGCCTGCGGGGAACGATCGCTGGTCGGGTGGGCGTGCGGCTCCGAACCGGGCCCGGACGGACGGCCCGCTCGCGACGATCGGCCGGGCGCGCGATCTGATCCGGTCGTGGCGGCGCGAGGCGAACGTGTCGGGGCCGGTGACCGTTCACCTGCGCGGCGGCCGCTACCCGATCGCCGCGCCCCTGCGCTTCACGCCGGAGGACTCCTATCCGGTGACCTATGCGGCCTACCGCGGGGAGACCCCCGTCCTCGACGGCGGAGAGCCGGTCGGCGGATTTCGCGTGGAGCAGATCCACGGGCGCCGCGCGTGGGTGGCCGACTTGCCGGACGTGGCCGCCGGGCGGTGGTACTTCCGCGACCTGTACGTCAACGGCGAGCGCCGCCCGCGCCCGCAGCTGCCGAAGACCGGCCACTACCGCATCGCCGGAGTGCCGGATGTGGACCTCTCGCACGCCCAGCTATTTGACGGATCGAGGACGTTCACGGCAGCCCCCGGCGACGTGAAGGAGTTTCGCAACCTCGGCGATGTCGAGGCCCTGATTCATCACTTCTGGGTCGAGGAGCGGATGCCGATCCAGACGTTCCGGCCGGAGGACAACCTCGTCACGTCCTCGCGCCGCTCGATCTTCGTCCTGAAGAAGGGCCACGGCTCCGAGCTGGCCGAGTACCGGCTGGACAACGTGTTCGAGGCGCTCACGGAGCCGGGCGAGTGGTACCTGGACCGTGTCGCCGGCCGGCTCTACTACCTGCCGCGCGCCGGCGAGACGATCGCCCGTACGCGGGTCGTGGCGCCGCGGGCCACGCAGTTCCTCGTGCTCGAGGGCCAGCCGGAGCAGAACGCCTACGTGGAGTTCCTCCGGTTCCGCGGCCTTCGCTTCGAGCACTCGGACTGGCGGCAGCCGACCGGCGGCATGCCCGACCAAGACCTCGGCCGCGTCGCGTCCGGGGTCGAGCTGGGGTCTGACGCGCAGTCCGCTCTGACCGTTGTCGGCGCGATCTCGATGCGCGGCGCGCGCTCCTGCGCCGTCGAGGACTGCGTGCTGACCCACCTGGGCAGCTACGCGATCGACCTCGGCCCGGGCGCCACCGGCAACCGGATTGTCGGGAATACGATGGCCGATCTCGGCGGCGGCGGGGTCAAACTCCACGGCGGGAACGCCGCATCTCCGGCCTGCCTTCGAACGGGCAACAACCGCGTGACGGACAATCACATCCATCACATCGGCGAGGTGTTCAAACCGGCCTGCGGCATCATCTCGGCCCACGCGTTCGGGAACGTCATCGCGCACAACCACATCCATCACACTCACTACTCGGGCATCTCGGTCGGGTGGGTGTGGGGCTACTCGGATTCGGTCAGCAAGGACAACCGGGTCGAGTTCAACCATATCCACCATATCGGGCGCGGGCTGCTCTCCGATATGGGAGGCATCTACACGCTCGGGGTGCAGCCGGGCACGGTGCTGCGCAACAACCTGATCCACGACGTCCGCACGTGCCAGTACGGCGGCTGGGCCATCTACCCGGACGAGGGCTCATCGCACCTGATCATCGAGAACAACGTCTGCTACAACACGGACTCCACGGTCTTCCACACGCACTACGGGCGCGAGCTGATCGTGCGCAACAACGTGTTCGCCTTCGGCAGGGAGGGGACGATCGCCCTGGGCCGGTGCGACGACCACAACTCCTTCACCCTGCACCGCAACATACTCATCACCGCGGGCGAGCCGCTGCACTTCCCCGGCTACGGCTGCCAGATGGAGTCGGCCCGCTACTACTCCGACCACAACTGGATCATGGACGTGGGCGGCCGGCCACCGCTGGGCGCGAAGAAGAACGCCCGCCGCTACTCGCTTCGCCAGCTTCGCGCGCTCGGGCTCGAGCGCCGCTCGCGAGTGGGGGACCCGGGCCTGCGCGACCCGAAGCACCCCGAGCGCGGGCTGAAGGCGAACGCGATCGCGATCCGCGAGGGGTTCGTGCCCATCGACCTCAGCACGGTCGGCGTGCGGCCGGCCGGGAGGCGGGAGTGAGCGAGATCAGCCGGGTGTTCTTCGCCTCGGACCGGCGCGTGGGTGTGATCCAGGCGGACGGGAGCGGCGAGTGCTATCCGGAGTTCTCCGTTCCGAACCAGGCCCTGTGGCACCTCGAGTTCGTGCTGGCCGGCGGCCGGCAGGCCGTGCTGCTGAGCCAGGAGGCGCCGCGGAACCCGAGGGCGGCCTACCATGATCCTGACGGCCAGGCCCACGCGCGGACGCATCTCTGGCTCTATGACTTCGGCGACCAGTCTCTGCGCGAGATCGGTGTCCCCTCATTGATGAGGGCGGCCGGAGTGCTGCCGGGCGGCCAGCGCTTGCTGATCAGCGGCAATATCGACCACGTCACGTACCTGTTCAGCGTCGACCTCGATGGCGGCAACAGGGCCGACATCTTCACGGGCCCCGGGTTCGCCTACGGCGCGTCCGTCAGCCCTGACGGGCGGCAAGCGGCCTATCACATTACCGGGGCGCCCGGCCGGCCGGGCTATGAGATCTACGCGATCGAGCTTGGCAGCGGCCAGCGGACGCTGATCGCGGGCGACGACGAGTTTCTGCACTTCGGCCCGCTGTGGTCGCCCGACGGACAGTGGCTGCTCTACCAGCGATGCCTGCACCGTCAGGATCCCGGGCACGAGCGCTCGGATGTGTGCATAAGCCGGGCCGACGGCTCGGGGCAGCGTGTGCTGACAGCCGGGCAGTCGCACTGGTTCGCCACATCCTTCGGCACTCCGGAGCGCCGTGGCAGCGGCTCGAACATGCCGGTGTGGTCGCCGGACGGCCGCGTCACGTGCGCGTTGCTGCTGTCCGGCTCTCGCACCGCCTGGCAGTGGGCCGCGGATCGGCCCGACACCGATCACTTCAACCGCGACTACCGCCCCGACCTGGCGCGCGGCGGCACGCGGATCTGCACGATTGATCCCGCGACGGGCGTGATCACCCCGATTACCGACGACCAGCCGCCCGCTTGGAGCTTCCGCCTCGCGTGGTCGCCATCCGGCGAACGGCTGGCCTTCGTGCGCGCCGAAGTCGGTCGCGCGTCCGAGCTGTGGGTGATGGACGCCGCCGGCGGCCGTCCCCGCCGCCTGACGGGTGGCCGAGGCGGCGCCGGGGTAGACCATCCGAGGTGGGGGTGATAGGGCAGTCTGATCAAGCGAAGTGATGGGCCGTGATCAGCGGCCAGTCACCGGTGCCCGAGCGGCCCTCAGTCC
>CAYSLU010000108.1:0-9771 GCA_964431965.1 uncultured Verrucomicrobiota bacterium | reverse complement strand
AAGTGATGGGCCGTGATCAGCGGCCAGTCACCGGTGCCCGAGCGGCCCTCAGTCCGCAGTCCGTGGTCTGTAGTCTAAGGTCTAAGGTCTGCAGCCCCAACCGGCAAGGAGGCGACGCTGATGAGCAAAGTGGAACTACTGGCGCACTGGCGCCTGGCGGGTGGTGCGCGCGACGCGCTGGGTAAGTGGCACGGAACGGCGCGGAGCATCTCGTATGGGAGCGGGCCGACGGGCGCGGCCGGCGGGGCGGCGATCTTCAACGGGCGCGACAGCGTGATCGAGGTGGCCGACGCCGCGCCGCTGCGGCTGTGGAACCGCGACTTCTCGATCGCCGCGCGGGTGCGCTGCACCGTGCCCATGCGCGGCGTCTACGGCGACATCTTCTCCAAGTTTGACACCGAGCGCCGCTGCGGCGTGAACCTGTGGATCGCCGGCAGCGCGCCGGCGTACTGCGGGATGTCCGACTCGCGCCACGTGCACTTCGGAATCGACGACGGCTACATGGGCGAGTGGGAGGACTGCGGACGCCCGTGGCCGAGCAACCCGCTCGTCCCCTGCCTGGTCTCCTACCGCGGCGAGCTCTACGGCGGGCTGGCCGATGCGGACCGGCCGGAGGATGCGTGTCGCGTGTTCCGCTGGGCTGGCGACCAGAGATGGGAGGATTGCGGTCGGCTGGGGAGTGATCCCAGCCACCTGAGCGTCATGTCGATGTTCGTTCACGAGGACCGGCTCTACGCGGGCACCGGGATCTGGGACTGGGGCCGCGCCGACGAGGTTTCCAAGACCACTCCGCCGACCGCGCTTACACGCGTGTTCCGCTACGAGGGCGGCACGGAGTGGCGCGACTTGGGGCAGGTCGGCCGGGCCGCGCGCGTCTTCTGCATGGCGAGCTTCGAGGGCGAGCTGTACGTCGGTCTGGACCGGGGCGGCGGCGGGGGCTGCTTCAAGCTGAGCGGGGACCGCTGGGTCGACTGCGGCGTGCTGGACGAGCGCGACAACTTCGAGTGCCTCATGCCGCTCGGCGGCGTGCTCTACGGCGCCTCGCACAGCGCCATCTACCGCTACGAAGGCGGGACCAAGTGGGCCTGCATCGGCCGGAATCCGTACGGGATCACCCAGATCCACTCGATGCACGTGGTCGGCGGCAGACTGGCGATCGGCACGTGGCCGCAGGGGTACGTCCTGCGCTATGACGGCGATGGCCAGTGGAGCATCATGGGGCGGCTCGGGCTGCCGGAAGGCGAGGGCATCCCGCTGATCAACGAGATCAATGCGCTGCTGCTGCACAACGGCAAGTTCTACGCGGGCGTCCTGCCGAAGGCTCAGATATATCGCTACGAGTGTGATGGGCATTGGACCTTGCTCGGCAATTTCGCCAGCCGGGCCGACTTCGATCCGGCGGTGTGCCCGAGCTGGAACCGGGTGGTGAGCCTGACGACGCACGGCGGCCGGCTGTTCGCCGCCACCGGCGCGTGCCAGGCCCGGGCGTGGGACGTGGATCCGGACGAGACGGTCGGACGTGTGTGGGCGTGCCGGATGGGGCAGCTCGTGGATCACGAGCGCGACATCGGCGGCGCGTGGACCCACGTGGCGGCGGTCCGGCAGGGGCGGAGCTTGCGGCTCTACATCGACGGGGTTCTGTCCTCCGAGTCGGAGGCCCCGCTCGGCCACGACTTCGACGTGGCGAACGTGCGGCCGATCTCGATTGGCTTCGGTTCTACGGGCCACTTCGACGGAGCCATCGCCGACGTCCGGCTCTATGGAGGTGCCCTGGATTCCGCGGACATCGCCCGGCTCCGCGGGTAACGCCGGTTGG
Source organism: uncultured Verrucomicrobiota bacterium (assembly GCA_964431965.1). GTDB lineage: Bacteria > Verrucomicrobiota > Kiritimatiellia > CAIKKV01 > CAYSLU01 > CAYSLU01. The sequence continues at coordinate 7,955 of CAYSLU010000108.1, read as the reverse complement.
ACGCCTGATGCGCGACTGAATGGCGCCCGCGCGGAGGTGCGTGTCCGGCGATGAGTCAGCACCGCGGCCTGGGCCGAACGACGGCGCGACATCTCGCCCCGAGTGCTTCCGTGCGGGCGACCCAGGCTCCGCCTCTGCGGCCTCGGCGTCTCTGTGGTGGACCCTTCGGCTGGTTCACCGCGGAGGCGCGGAGACCGCGGAGCGCCGGAGAGCGATTACGAGCAGGATTACGAGTATGAGCGGGAGGAGGGGCGGCGGCTGTGGGGCCGCCGCCCTTGTGGCTCCGGGTCTCTACTTCTCGATCTCGTAGATGTGCACGGCGGTCGGGCCGTAGGTGTAGCCGTAGCCGCTCGGGATCATCTGCACGAGTTCGCGGTCCGGATCCTTGATGAAGCCGAACATATCGCCGACCACGGCGCCGCCTTCGTAGCCGTAGGTGTCGGTTCCGACGAAGCTGTCCGTGAATCCGCCATCCTCGGCGACGATCTCGCGGTTCTCGAAGAGCGCGCGGACGCGCGTGCCGGCCTTCAGGCCTGGCACATTGACGCGTACGGACGGGAGCAGCGCGCGATCGATGCCGACGGTGTCCTCGCAGAATACGCGGACGACCGCGCCGGTGCGCTCGAGGGCCGAGTAATCCCAGATCGCGCGCCCGTTCTGAGTCAAGTAGGCGAAGCCGTCCACGAGCTTGCCGACCAGGCCGTACTGCTCGGCGTCGATTTCGATCCGGTGCCACGCGCCGGCCTCGGGCAGTTTGCCGGCGCCGCGGAAGTGCTCCGGCTGGTAGGCGTTCTTCTCGACCTTTGCGCGGCCGATCCCGTCGAGCTTCTTCAGCTGGTCCGCTTCCTTCTGTCCGAGCAGGATCCTGGCCCGCTCGTAGATCCGGTCGTCGATGCGCCAGTTGATGTCGTGCCACACGGAGTGCTCCAGCTCGGAGTACATGATGAGGTTGCCCTCGTCCTTCTTGAACTTCTCCCAGCTGAAGGTGCCGAGCACGGCGTTGTGCGCGAAGCGGCCGTCGCCGCGCACACAGACCATGGCCCAGTCGGGCTTCTCCTTCGGGTCGATCCAGACGTACTGGACGATCTTGTCGCCCTTCTGGATGAGCTCGGGCATGGGCAGCCCGCGGAACGCGTGAATGCGGATGCCGGCCGGTCGGAACCACTGGGTGTTGACGGTGTCGCCGTCGTGGGCCGCGCGCCCGTTGAAGACGGCTGTCGTCTGCCAGTTCCACGCGCCGACCTGGATGGGGCCCGCGTTGCACGCGAGGATGTAGGTTTTGCCCTCGTACCGCGTCGCCTTGTGCGAGAGGAACGGCGGCTGGGTGGTGATGTCCGGGCGCGTGTCGAGGCTGTTGAGCGGCGCGTCCAGGTAGCGCAGCTCGCCCGCGAGGCCGCGGTTGAACGTCGGATCGCCGATGCCCTGGATCATGGATATGCCGCACGAGCCGCGGATGATGTTCTCGTACGTCTCGAAGCGGTACCGCTCGTACGGCGTGTTGTCGTAGAGCTGCGGCAGGCACAGCCAAGCCGGCTTGGCGCCCGCGCGCCTCGCGTAGGGCATGTAGATGACGTTGAAGTCCATCGGGCCCCACATCTCCGTCTCGGCGTGGTCGATGTCGTAGAACGCAATGTGCGGCAGCCACCACGCGTTGTACGCGCCGCTGGTGCTGATCGCCACGGGCCGGCCGGTAACCTTGCGGACCCAGTCGTTCAGCTTCTTGTGCGTCGCTACCTTGTCGGCCTCGTCCGTGTTGATCGTCGCCTCCCACCCGCCGGTGTTGAAGGAGATGATGTTCTGCATACCGCCGTCCTTGACGAACTGCTCGAGCGCCTGCTTCTGCTCGGGCGTCATGTCCACATGGACCTGCACGCCGCTGGCGCCGCTGACCGGCTTGGCCTGGAGGGCGTAGAGGTTCCACTTCTCCCACAGCTCGCGGAGGGCGGGGAAGGTGGCCTCTCCCTGCTGCGGCATGCGGTGACCCATGAGCCCGAGCTGCGCGATTCGGGCGGGCGAGTGATTCAGCCGCGCATGCTGGTGGGACGCGCCCATGAGGAAGCGGGGCTTGCCGTTGAGCATGATCGCGCCGTCGTCGCGGACCTCAACCGTGCGGAGGGCCTCCTGCTTGGGCGGCGCCTCCATCCGGCCGAATGGCTCGCTCGTCTGGCGGAACAGCTCGCGGCCGGACTGGTCCAGCCCCCGCACGACCAGCACGGTGTCGCGCACGGGATAGTTGTGCGGCCACACCTTCAGGCGGCTGATGTCCAGCCGGTGGATCAGCAGGTTGTTGCGGTCGACGGTCCACTCCGGCGTCGTCAGGCTGAACTCCGGCCCTTCGCCCTTGTTGTTGTACTTCCCGACCGAGTTGGGGCCTGGCAGGGACGCGCGGGTTTGCTCGAACGCCTGCTTCAGGTCGCCGATGCCCACTACGCTCACGACCTTTCCGTCCTGCGGGGTGACGAGCTGGAGCTCGACCCGCGCCACCCGGCTCAGCGCGGGGTCGGCGAGGCCCAGGTTGATCGAGGTCGTCACGGGATTCTCGCCCGGGAGGTTGTAGTGGCGGCTGACGTCGATGTCCGCGACGACCGGCCAGGTGTTGAAGGCGTACGTCTCGCGGGTCACGGCCGCGCCGTCGCAGAGCAGCTCGACCTGCCAGGTGGCCTGCTTCGCCAGCTCGCCGGCCAGGCGGTCGACAACGTAGGGCGCGGCGAAGCGGCCGCGCTGGCCCTTGCGGAGCGACACGGCCGGCGACTCGGTCACGCGCGGCTCGCCGCCCGGCAGGGCGGTGGTGACGCGCAGCTGATACTTGCCCGCGCTGCCGGCGTTGGCAAAGCTGTACGAAAGGACGTTCTCGCCCACGAAGCGCTGGCCGAAATCGATGTCGGCGTCAGCGAAGCGGCCGGGCGCGGGCGTCGCCGCGGCCGGGACGGCCACGCCGCGCGCGTGCAGGTCGGCGGCCGTGCTGGTGCGCTCGTACACGCGGACGTCATCCCACCAGACCGTGCCCGAGGCCATGTCGTATGCGCGCGTGTCGGCGTCGTCCAGCGTGTGCCCGTTGAACCCGCGGGCGCACAGGCGGACGCGCATCGACTGCACCGGCGTCCCCGCGGCCGAGACGAAGAACTTGCGCACGTAGCGCCAGCCGAACGTTCCGTTTCCGAACAGCACTGAGCCCGGGTGTCCGGCCTTCTCGTACTCGGGCTGGCTCGGGCGGTACGACGCCATCCAGAGGCCGTTCTCATCGACCGCCCGGACGTCGATCAGGCGGACGCGATCGGCCCGGACGAAGACGCCGACCTCCACCACCTTCGACTCCTTCTGGTTCAGCGCGATGGCGTCCGACTCGATGTACTTCTCGTCGCCCGGATACACGTCGAAGCGGACCGACTGCCGGCCGCTGTGGGCGATGAGCCGGTCGAGCTTCACGGCGCCGCGGTTGGTGGCGAACGCGTGGTTCCAGTCCGTCCAGATGTAGTAGGTGGGGCCGATCGCGCGGTACTTCTTCTGGGCCGACCAGCCGGCCGGGGCATCGCCTGGGGCGGACTCGAAGCTCGCGTCCGCCGCGAGGTTCGGCGAGTCCGGGAGCTTCTCCTGCACGACCAGGCTGTCGAACTCACCCGGCCCGGCCAGCGTCACCGTCACCGGCCGGCTCGGCGCCGGGACCTGGTCGGCGGGAAGCGTGACCTCGATCTTCTGCCAGGTGGTGGAGGGTGGGTTCGTGGGGGCGGCCTGCGTGGCTGAGCCCAGGGAGATCCGGCCGCCGCCGCGGACCCACACGCTTGCGCGCCACGGGAGGTTGAACCGCGCGACCTCGGACGTGGCGACCGTCATCGACCGGTTCTCCACGCCGCCCCACGCCCCGCCGCCCCACTGCGACACCGCGCGCTGGAAGTCTTGCTGCACGGTGACGCCGGCCTCCAGATGCAGGCAGCGCGCGCCGGAGTGGGCCTTGCCGGTGTTCCAGGTCCAGTACCGGACACTCCCGCCATCGAGCGGCCGGCCGACGCCTTCCGCTGAGGCCGGACCAACCGGCGACACGCGCTCCTGGCGCAGGGCCTTCCCCTTCGAGCCGGTGAAATCCCAGCAGTCGGGGACATCGTCCTTCTGGTTGTAGAACCAGTCGCCCTTGAAGCTCAGGACATGGCCTTCGCCGTGCGCGTTGATGAAGTCCTCCTCGAAGCCCGGATTCCGTGCCATGTTGCCGGTCCAGCCGGCTTCGGAGTCCGGGGTCGGCGCGGCGTCCTCGCTGACGACGGCTGCCGCGAGGCCTTGGGCCTGGGCCGGCGCCGCGGTGTAGACGGGCGGCACGACGACGGGGGCGGGAGCTGGAGCCGCGGCCACAACGGCGGCGGGAGCAGCGGCCGGAACGGTCGCCGCAGGCTTGCCGGCCGGCGCGCTTGGGGCGCTGGCCGCCGTTGACTGGTCGGTCGAGCAGGAGGCCAGCCCCAGCAGGAGGATCGCGCCTCCGGCGGCGGCGGCCAGTCTGTCGCGTGTCGTGGATCGAACCGGTCTCGTGTTGCTCATCGGCTGCACTCCCGTGGGACGTGTCGAATGCGGATCACACCGTCAATTATTGGCCGGAAGGTATTGGCGCGCGCCGCCGGATGCAAGCAAGAACAGGCGCGATACGGTGGCGAGCCGTGCGTTCCTGCACGTCATCGTCCGCGCGGCGATGAAGCCCGCAGTGTTGCCTAACGCGCAGCGACAGCAGCTCTGATCCCGCTGGGGCCTGCCTGAGTCCGTGACTGCCGTGGACGCCGTGTGTCGGCCGTGGGCTCGTTCCGGTCGCCGGCCAGACGCCAGCGCAGGGGGCAGCAGCCTTCGCTCCGCCGGAACACGCGGTTGAAATGAGTGAGGCTGTTGAAGCCGCATGCGTAGCAGATGTCCGTGACGGTCCTGTCCGTTTCGGACAGCAACCGCTTCGCTTCGGCCACGCGCAGCGACTGGACATACCGGGTGAAGGTCACGCCCGTATGCCGGTGAAACAGGTGCGAGAAATGGGCGACGGACAGGCCCGCCCGGACCGCGGCGTCGGCCAGCCGCAACTCCGAGTCTCGGAACCGCTCCTCGACGAGAGCCTTGGCCTCTTGGAGATCGGGCCGCTCTTGGCCGGCTTCCAGCTCCCGGATCCGCCAGGCGCTGGCGCACATCTGCTGGGCGAACAACTCCAGCAGGCGCATGACATGGAGCAGCCGGGCTCGCGGCAACCACGGGGCCTGCTCATAGGCGCGCCGCAGCCGGCGCTCCGGGATGTTCAGCCAGCGGAACCGGCGGCGTATACGGATGAACGCGGCCTCCGAGGGGCGTTCGGCGAGGACCTGGCCGCTGGAGATCGTGGCGACGTGTTCGCCCTGGACCAGGATGGGAACGGCCATGTCGTAGAAACCGGCATGGCAACGGTACAGCACCGCCTTGCCCTCGTCGCCGGAGCGGGCCTGCTGCCGCCGGTCGCACGCCTCGCAGCGGCGAGCCCCCACGGCCGAGGCCCGAATCATCCGGCAGAGCGGATTGCCGGTGTCCGCCGCGAGTCCGCCGCGGGTGGTGGCGACATCGGGGGTGTTGAGGGCCATGGACAGGCCCGTGAGCCGCTTCATGATGAGAGCGAACTCGCCGAACTGGGGGGACCCGAGTAGCTGGCGAAAGAACAGCCCGGCGGAGCAGGGCAGTGGCGTCGGCGTCGCGCCGACAGGCTGGTGTGAATCTCGCATTACCATATGTTCGGGCTGGGCCGAAAGAAATGTCAACACCGTCGAAACCGATGTGGAGCGCGGCCCCGCCGAATGTGCTGTAGTACCGATCGTGCGAGTTGGTTCCGATGCTCTCGGTGAGGAGGCATTCATGGCGCGGCTGGGTATGTCAAGACGGGCGGCTTGGGGATTGGTCGGTTACACGATCCTGAACCTGCTGGCCTCGTTCTGCTTCAAGGAGTGCGGAACGGACGCGCAGCATACGTGGCTTTACTTTGCCGTCGGGAATGTCTTCGGTCCACTCAGCCTGATCTTTCTCATGCGGTTCTATGCCGGTGTGAACGCGAATCTGGCGGCGGCTCTGGCCATGGGCTCCGGGGCGATCTCCGTGCAGATCGCCTTCTGGCTGGTCTACCGGGTGGAGCTTGCGCCCGTGCAGTGGATCGGCATTGCCCTGGCTATCGCCGGAGGCCTGGTCGCGGTCTCGGGCGGGCCGCCGGCGCGGGGGGCAGGCGCCGGGGAGCCGTCGGCATGAATACGATCTTCTTTGTGAACTTCGGCTGTTTTCTCGCGATGCAGGTGCTGGCGCAGGTCGCGCTGAAGCTCGGCAGTGACGGGGGCGCCTCCATGCGGAGCCGACGCTGGTGGGTCGGGTTCTGTAGCGCCAACGCCGTTGGGGCGCCGAGCATCCTGTTTCTCAAGGAACTCTTCAAGGCACTGCCGGCGACGCCGAATGTGGTGTCGGTCCTGGCGATGGCCGGCACGTTCATTCTGACGCAGTTCGCTTTCGCGCTCTTCTTCCGGTCCCGGCCAAGCGTCCGTCAATGGGTGGGGGTGGCGCTGCTGGCAATCGGGGCACTGCTGGCCTCGGCCGGAGGCGGGCACTGACGACGCGGAGGGATTGCCGGCATCGGGAGCTTTCGATCACGAGGAGAGAGAAACGAGGGGATACCATGGCAGAGACAACACGTGCGACCGACTATGCGAGCATCGTGACACGCGAGGAGATGGGGGACGCGCGACAATGGCTGTCGGGCATGCTCGATGCCCTGACGACCGCTCAGCCCGGAGGCGGCAGGCGCGCGGAGATCATCTGCATATCGCAGGGCTGGGGCGAATTGCAGTTCGGGGCCTCCATCAACGACGGGCAGACGCCGCTATGCCTGGCCGGCGGGACGTATGCCGCCGGATTGGGCACGCACACCGACAGCGAGATTCTCGTGCGGCTTCCCGCGGCGGGCCGGCGGCTGACCGGTCTGTGCGGGGTTGACGACAATCGGAACACGCGCCAGTTGGTCGGAAAGACGCTCGTCTTCAGCATTGAGGTGTCCGGCAGGGATGCTTGGCGGAGTGGCCCGCAGTTCGCAGCCGCCGCGCCAGCCTCCTTCAACGTGCCGCTCGGAGGGTGCAGGCAGTTCACGCTTCGGGTCAAGGGACCGGCCAACTACGGCCACGCCGACTGGGTCGACCTGAAGGTCGTGTTGGCGGACGGGAGGACCGTCAGGCTGGGTCAGCCGTCGACGGTCAACCCCGGTTTCAGCTTCCAATATGACCGAAAGCCGTCCGCCCAACTTCTTCCGACGTGGGGGATGACGAAGCGGTGCCTGCCGGAAAAGCACGGTGTCATCCTGCACCGCATCACACGTACCGATCCGAAGACCGGCCTGGCCCTGATTTGCGAGATCAAGGAGTACACCCGGTTCCCGGTGGTGGAATGGGGGCTCCGCTTCAAGAACACGTCCAAGAAGAAGACGCCGGTCCTGGAAGCCATCCGTTCGCTGGACGTGACCCATAGCCTCGGGCGGTTCCCCTATCTGAACCATTGGACGGGCGATTATTGTTGCGCGGACGGCTACGAGCCGTTTCGGAATTCGCTCGCGCACGAGGAGGAGTATCGCTTTGCGCCTTCGGGCGGGCGGCCGACGAATCGGGCCTTCCCGTACTACAACCTGGAATGCCCTTCGACGCAACGCGGCCTGATCGTCGTGGTCGGCTGGTCCGGCCAGTGGTCTGCCGCGTTCAAGGGGCATGGCAACCAAAGCGTCCACATCACGGCGGGGCAGGAGCAGACGCACTTCAAGTTGCTGCCGGGCGAGGAGGCGCGTACGCCGCTGTCGGTGCTGATGTTCTACCAGGGCGACCGGGCGCGGTCGCGCAACCTGTGGCGTCGGTGGTACCTGGCCCACAACATGCCCCGCCCGGGCGGCGCCCTGATGAAGCCGCACCTGGCCTGCGCCGCCACGGACGAGGGCGAGGAGTTCACGGCCG
>CAYSLU010000107.1:0-16102 GCA_964431965.1 uncultured Verrucomicrobiota bacterium | reverse complement strand
GTCTTGGCGAACCCCTTCGCGTCTGCGTTAACCCCGCCGCCGGCCGCGATCGCCACCCCGCCGGCCCGCAGCAGCGCCGCCCCGCCATTTGTCGGATCGGCATACGGATAGACCCAGCAGTTGGTCGCCACGCGCAACACTCCCGTCGCGCACGCCAGGACCGAATACGCCGCCCCCAGCCCGCTGGTCGGGCCGGCGTACAGCCACATCGACGAGCCGTTGGTCAGCGCGATGTCGCCGCCGCAGCGCAGCTCGGAATCCGCCACGAGCCCGATGCCGCCGGACGTCACGAGCAGGCCGTTCGTCACGGCCACGATCGTTCCCGGGTTGCCCAGGGTGAAGCTGGCGTTGCTGATCGTCAGCCGGTCCAGCGACCACTCGGTGAACCCCGGAATCAGCAGGAAGCAGTCGCGAAACAGCTGATCGCGGATCACCTCGGACAGGAATCCGGCGTCGGGCAAGTAGACGGTTCCGTGCTCGCCCGGCCGGAACCCGACCGCGGCCCCGGCCGTCTGGAATCGCACGCCCGGATCCGGCTCGGCCGCCTGCGCCGCCGGATCGTACAGCACGGCAATGCGCCCGCCGCCGCCGCCGCTGCCGTTGTTCTGACCGCCCGCTCCATTCGCGCGCAGCAGCCCGTTCGTGCTGCCGGCCAGCACCCGGCATCGGATCTGGATCGACCCGCCGGCTCCCCCTGCACCGTGCGTTCCGAGCGCGGCTTCGCCGTTCGCCGTGATCGTCCCGAACACGGTCGCCGTGCCGCCGGCCTCGATCAGCACGGCGCCGCCGCCCGCCCCGCCGTATGTGGAATTGCCCCCGCCGCTCCCGGGCAGCCACGGTGCGGCCGGGTCGTCATTCCGCTCGCCGCCCGGCTCCCCGGAGGCGCCGGACACGCCGCCGCGCCCGCCATGCCCGCCGCCGCTGCCGTAGCTTCCGCCCGGGCCGATCCCCGCGCCGGGCCCCTGAAGCCGGGCGTAGCCGCGCGCGTCCACGTTGATCGTGGCGCCCGTCGCGAGCGTGAAGCCCGCGCAGGACACCCATACCCGGTTCGACATCTGCGTGTTGGTGAAGCTCGCGGCCGCTTGGAGCGACCCGCCCAGAACCGCGACATCCTCGGCCTGGAGCCGCGTGCTCCAGTTCGAGAACACCAGCGTTCCCGCGGTCAGGGCGAACCCGGCGAGAGGCGCGGTCTCGTTGGTCAGGCGCACGATCGAGCCCGCCCGACGCACCTGCGCCACATCGCCCGGCCCCGGCACCGCGCTCGCTCCCGAGCTGTTGGTCCAGTTGGCGGCCGAGAACCAGTCGCCCGTTCCACCCACCCACGAAACCGTGTCCGGACGCGCCGGCATCGACAGGCTGAGCCACGCCACGGCCACGCCCCACAGCACGCGACGATACGTACGCATGTCCTTGCTCCTTGCCCGTCTATCGAATCAGGATCGTCGCCGCCCGGGACGGGAGCGAGACACGCACGATGGTTCCAACCCCGCCCGTGGATGATCCGGCTCCGCCCTGAACCGTGAATGTGCCCGCAAACGAGTCGCGGGCGTGGACGCGGGACACGGCGATGCGCCCGCCTCCGCCCCCGCCGGCCAGGGCCCCCGCCGCCCCGCCGCTCGCGCGCAGCACGCCGCTGCCCCCGAACCGCTCACAGGTGATGTAGATCGCGCCCCCAGACCCGGCCGCAGCCGTGCCGCTCACGCTCATGCCGTTCGCGCTGATGGTTCCATCCACAACCACGCTCTCACGCGCGACCACCCGGACAGCTCCGCCGCCGAAGCCGCCCCGATCGGTCGCGCTGTACGTGGCCCCGCCACTCCCCGGCAGAACCGGCGCGTTCGACGACCCGTACGGCGATCCTCCGAGGGCCGCGCCGGCCGCGCCATTCCCGCCGCGGCCGCCATAGCCCCCGCCGCCGCACCGGCTGCCGCCGAATGTCCCCCGCCCGTACCCCGTCTGCGGGAGGAAGCCCGCGCTGTCGGCGCTTACGATGCCCGCCGGCAGCACCAGAAAATCGCCCGCCTGCACGAGCGCCACCCCGCCGTTTGTCGGCTGCGCGGCGACAATCAGGGCGGTGTTGCTCCCCACGCTGATCGTCCCGCGCACGTCAACCAGCCCGCCGGCCTCCGGCGACTCGGAGTTGGTCGCGCCGCTGTAGATCACCACCCGGCCTCCGCGCAGCAGGCTCAGGCTCCCGCCGATCGCCGCCGACGGTACGCCGGTCGAGAGCGTGCAGACCGCGTAGTGATTGCTCGCCGTCCACATCGGCAGCGTCGAATCGCCGCCGAGATCCAGCCGCCCGCTCGCGCCCTCCACGACGCACGCGTTGCTCACCGTCAGGCGCGCCTCCGGGCCCGCCAGCCGAACCCAGCAGTTGCTGATCCGCAGCGAGTCGAACGTGAGGCCGCCCACGCCCGCCAGCCGCCCGTTGAGGTCCGCGATGACGGGCGATGGCACAACCTGGGCATCGGTCAGGTAGACGCTCCCCAGGTCGCCCCGGTCCAGCCCGACACCACCCAGCGCGGATATCGCGATCTGCGGCTTTGGCTCGGCCGCCTGCGCCGCTGCATCATAGACGAGCGCAATTCGCCCGCCCCCGCCTCCGCCTGCGCCGGAGACAGACCGACTCCCTCCGTTCGCGCGGATCACCCCGCCGGTCCCCGCCAGAACACGGCAGAGCACGGCGACACCGCCACCGGCCCCCGCACCGGCGGACGCCATCGGAATCGCCCCTCCCGCCGTCAGCGTCCCGGCCAGGTACACACGGTTGGACACGATGAGCCGGATCAACCCTCCGCCACGACCGCCCTGATCCGCCACGCCGTAGCTCCCGCCGCCGCTCCCCGGCTCGGTCGGATCACTCGCCATCCCGTACGTTCCGCCCCCGAATGAATCCACGTATTCGCCGCCGCCGCCCACGCCCCCGTACCCGCCGCCCCCAGGCCGGATGTTCGACGCCGCGCGCCCCGGGCCGCTCGCGTACAAGTACCCGGCCCCGTCCGCATTGATTCCCCCGGTAGCCGCGATCTGCACGTTGGCCGCCCGCAGGACGGCCGACCCGCCGTTCGTCGGATTGGACTGCGGGCGGATCCAGCAGCCCGGCCCCAGGACAAGGTCGCCCGCGACCGTCACCGTGCCGCCCCAGGCGCCGGCGACGGCCCCGGTCGCTGCCGCGTAGATCACCAAGGTCGCCGCGTTGGTCAGCCGCAGGTTGCCGCCAACCACCAGAGACGGAGCCCCGCCCTGCGCGTTGTAGAACGTCATCCGCAGGTCATTGCTCAGCATGCTCGTGCTGCCGAGGTCCAGGACTCCGGCGCCGCCCACGATCACCAGGTCGTTCGTCACCGTTAGCGCAAACCCGTCGCCCGGGAAGCGGACGCCCACGTTGCTGACGACCATGCGCTCGCGCCCCCAGGTGCTGAGCGGCCAGACAATCTGGCCCGCGATGCTGTTCGTCGAGAAGACCTCCACGTCTTGCAGCAGGCGCCCATCCGGAAAATAGACCGTGCCGATCTCGCCGGTCGACGAACCGCTGCCACCGAGCGCCTGGACCCGCGTGCCGGGTGACGGCTGCAGGGACTGGGCGGCGGGGTCGTAGAGCAGCGCGATGCGCCCTCCCCCTCCTCCGCCGCCACCGTCACCCGTTCCGGGGGCAACGCCGCCGCTCGCCTGCAGCACGCCTGAGCCGGCGACCGTCGCGCAGCGAACGAGGATCGACCCGCCGGCCCCGCCGCCGGATCGAGTGCCCGAGCGATACGACTGGCCATTGGCCCGGATCGCGCCATCCACGACCACCGCGCCGGTGGCGTCGATCAGCACCGCCCCGCCGCCTGGGCCGCCTGCCTCGCCGGCTACCGAAGCACTCGCTCCACCGCTCCCGGCGTTCGTCGGGTACTCCGCCGCGCCGTTAGGGATTCCGCCAAAGCTGAACAGGGAACTCTGGTACATGCCCTGACCGCCCCGCCCGCCGTGGCCGCCACCACCGCCCCGGATAAAGCTCGCCCCTATATCGGCCTTCCCGCCGCCCGGCCCGCTTCCTACGCCCTCGGCCACGTTGTTCGATCCAGCCTGATAGCCCAAGCCCGAGACGTCAATCCGCCCGCCGAAATCAACCGTCAGGTTCGAGCAGGCGATCCACACGCGACTCGGCATGGCGGTTCCGGCAAATGGGCCGGCGCAAGAGACCAGTCCGCCCGATGCCACACGCATGTCGATCGCCGTCAGCTGCGTGACCCAGTTCGAGAAGGTGAGCCGCTGGCTCAGCCAGAGCGAGTTGAGCGAATCGGTCGCATTCGTCAGCAGGACCGCGCCCCCGGCGTTCGTGACGAACACGTCGTCGCCAGCGACCGGACTTGCGCCTTCGACCCAGTTGGCCGCGTCGAACCAGTCGCCCGTCGTGGCCGCCCGCCACGTCCGGACGGCGCCGGCCTCCGCGCTCAAAGCAAACGCCGCCAGCAGCAATCCCAACCAAGCGTGTGTACCGTGCCTCTTCATGGACAGACCCGTCCTTCTTTCGATCCGAGCCCAAAGCTGAAATCCTGCGCGCCACCCGCGCCGGCCTATTGTCCACCGCTCACCGTGCGGCGACAACAGAGAATCACGTGCGACCGTTGGGGGGCAGCAGGCGCTTCACGCCAGACCGGACCCTCACCCACCGTTCGGAGTCCGCGAACGAACGGGGCGAACCGCGACACGGCTTGGGTCGCCCCGAGTCTGCGAGGGGTCCAAAGACGGACGCGTCAGCGTGGCCCAGATGCAAGGCGTCGCGGTCGGCGCTGTACTCCTGTACGCGCCGACCGCGACAACGCCGCAGCTGGGCCAAGATCACGCGCCCGCCTTTGGCCCAAGCCGTGTCGCTTCTCCATCGCGCAGCCCGTACCGCCGCACGCTGGCGCGCGCGGCTACGAGGGACGCGGGGCATCGATTCGGGTGGGGCGATCAGTCGCTCATGCCACCGTGCGGCCGGCGGGGCCGTAGACGTTGCTCCGTACATCGGTCCGCCCCTTTGCGCGAACCACGCCATCCCCCGGCGCCAATGCGTCAAACCAGTTGTGATGGATCAGGGCCTTGCGCTCCGGGACGCCCCGGATACAGACCGCCAGGTAGCTCGATCGGAATCGGTTGTGGTGAATCTTCATCCAGGCCCCGGCGACCTCCGTCCCGTCGCGCCGATCCCCCCCGCCGTGCATGTCAAACAGATGATCCTGCCCGTACGGCGCGCCGGTCACCGGATGCGCATGGGCCTCCGTGTACGGCAGGACCACGTTGTGACGGGCCTCGTACCCGGAGCCCGGCCGCCCCGTCCCGGCGATGTGGTGCTTGTTGTCCTGGAACAGATTCCGCTCGATCAGAACCTCGGCCTGGTCGAGGCACACGCCGTACCCCAGGCCCATGCGCTGGCAGTGGTGGATGAAGCAGTGATGCACCCGGTGCTTGAGGCCGCCCGGCAGGTACACGCCGGCGTGGCTCCACCCGGCGATCTCGCAGTTATCCACCTCCAGCCGATCCGCCCCGCACCGGATCGCGTCCGAGTTGGGAAAGCGGTAGTACGCATCGCTGCGGGCCGGCCCGGCCGGGTAGACATCGGTGTAGAACGCCCGATGGTGGAAGGCCAGCCGCCGCTTCGGATCCGGCCCGCGCAGGCGCAGCCCCGTGATTCGAGCCCCGGGGCCGGCGACCTCGATCAGCGGGCTCGTCTGGAACGCGTCGCTGAACAGGAGGGCGCCAGCCGAGCCCCGCCAGCCGCGGTCGCCCGCCAGCACCACGCCCGCCGGCAGCTTCAGCACCAGTCCGTCCAGAAAGACGCGGTCCGTGAAGTCCAGAGTGGCATCGCCCGGGATGAACACCGTCTCACCGGCCCGGGCCGCCGCCAGCGCCGCGATCAGTTCGTCAACCGTACGGGCGGTGTGACGGCCCGACCGGACGACACGGCGGTATCCCGCGCCGCCCCCGATCGGTCCAGACCGGTCCGGCTGCGCACCGTAGGTCACGCCCGCGCGCCGCACACAGGTTCTCGCTGAACCATTCGCCACCTTCCGACTCATGACTCCTCCATCGCCTGCGTCAGCAACTCGGTCAACGCGCGCATATCGGCCGGCATCGGCAAATCGAATTCCATGGGTCGATTCGACGACGGATGCCGGAACCGCAAGCCGGCCGCATGAAGCGCCTGGCGCCCCATCCGCATCCGCTCCCGATCGACGTCCGTCATCGCATCCGTGCAGAAGCGGACGAAGATCCCCGGGTCGACCCCGTAGACCTTGTCCCCCACGATCGGGAACCCCAGACCGCTCAGCGTCGCACGGATCTGGTGCAGCCGACCGGTCTTCGGGATCGCCTCGACCTCGCTGATCGGCCCGTGTACCGCCATCCGCCGCAGCCGGGTCTCCGCCCACTCGCAGCCGGCAGGCGCGGCGCCAAACACCTCGGCCGGGCCGCCGGTGGCCGGCCGGAAGAGGCGGCGCTTCCGCACCGGCTCCCCGTCCCCGGGCCCCAGGAATCCGGCGGCGTTCACGGCGGCTTCAGGAAACACTCCTTCGACCAGCGCGAGGTAGCGCTTCTCCACCCGGCGATCCGTAAACTGGGCCCGCAGTTTGCGCGCCGATGCCGGCGTGCGCGCCACCACCACGATGCCCGACGTCTCGCGGTCGAGGCGGTTCACGAACGACGGGTCATCGACGCCGCATCGCTCCTTTAGAACAGCCCAGAGCGTGTGCCGGAAGTAGCGGCCGGCCGGATGACAGGGAAGCCCTGCGGGCTTGTTCACCACCAGCACATCCGCGTCGTCGTGCAGGATCCCGACGTCGAGCGGAACGGCCGGCTCGGCGATGTCGTCCGCGATGTACTCGACCGCATCCCCCGCCGCCAGCACGCACTCCGGCCCGGCGGGAGACTCGTTGACCCGCAGCCGTCCCGCCGCGATCCGCTCCATCCACTGCTCGCGCGTGTGGTAGGTAAAGCGGGCGGCCAGGAAATCGATTACCGTGCGACCGGCCTCGCCCGCCTCAATGCGGCTCTGAATGCGTCTCTTCACGGCCCGCAGTGTCCGCCAGCGCCCTCTGCGCGGGCAAGCCAAAACCCGCCGACCGCTAGTGTGCTGTCTCGGAAATAGGCTTACATAATGAAGGTCATCCTGAGCAAAGCGAAGGATCTCTTGCCGTGCGATCAAGCCCGAGATTCCTCGCTCCACTCGGAATGACGGGCACTTGCGCGTTTTGCGTAGTCATTTGCGGGACAGCACACTAGCGCGAATGGGTGCTCAGCATCACGGGGGGGTTGCCTTCCTGCTGGAGAACCACATTGGTCATGGTGATCGACACGATCCGGGACTTGCCGAACCAACTGCCAACCGTGAGAACCTGCCCGTTGATCAGGACGGCGGCCTCGCCGCCCTGGTAGAACACTCCCTGCACGCTCGGCACGGCGTTGCTCTCGGCGGTTGGTGTCGCGGCGGCCGCGCGAGACGTGGCCGTCCGCGACGGCGTCTGCTGGCGATGGGACGCTTGCGCGGGCTGTGACGGCCGCACCCAGGGTTGTGCCGGTCGGGCCGACTGAGGACTCGTCAGTGTATCGATGGCCCGCTGCTGTTCCTCTTCCATGCTCCGGACCTGCTCGTCGTAGCGCACGTACTTCCGGTACTCCTCCAGCGTAAGCAGATTCTGGATCTGGGCCGAGGTCGCCGCTCGAATCGCCTTGATCCGCGCCCGCCTGTCGGCCGTAGGCAATGAGCGGTCCTCCGCCATGGCGAGGACGCGGTTGTTCCCGCCCTGGATGGCGTCGTTCAAGGCCTTCCGATTCTGAGCGCTGACCTGGATGGTCACGCTTCCGTTGCCGCTCATGAGCATAACCGGCTCCATCCGGTTCGGATCCTTGAGCGGGTCGTACGACGCAGCGCCCGGGCACGGCACCGCAGTCAGGCTTGCCAACAGGCAACCCACGGTCAGACCGGCCAGAAACCTCTTTCCGGGCGGTGCGGCCACGCGCCCGTCGCGATCAGCCTGACGCAGCGTGTTCACGGGGGCGAGACTAGCAAACGCACGCTGGATGCATCAAGCCGGGACGCCGCCGGCTGCGGTTTCGTCTAGCCTTCATCCCGTCGGCCGGTTAAGCTGCCGGCGATGAGCTTTGAACGACGCGACATGAGAACGAAGCGTGCCATCTCCGTGTTGTTCACCGTGGCGGCCATCTACGACGGGCGGCTTGGGGCCGGGTTCCTGTTCGTGGCAACACCATGAGGATGAAGTCGATCAGGTGCATCGCCGGGGGAACGCTCCTTGCCTTTGGCGCACTGAGCGGAATCGACGCTCAGACGCTGTTCCAGGTCCAGTCGGAGACGGATGGCAGGGGAGCCTTCACCTACCGGTTCATCGGCACGGGCGGCACGTGGGCATGGGGAGTGCCCGCGGGAGGCTTGATCATGATGCAGTCCCACTTGGTCGAGACCGCTACGGGGCCCTCCGGATGGCTCGCTACGGTCGCTCCGGACGGCCTCGTGACGTGGCAGTGCACCAACGGAACCTACGTCCTCGAGGGAGAGCCGCTCACATTCCAGATCCACAGCCGGGCAACCAGTGTGGCTGTCTATCCCAGCCCGTCTCCGTTCTTCCCTCGAGGCATATCCATCGGAGGCGGATACTCCAACCATGTTCTCACGGCGCCTGGCTTCCATGCGTTCTCGTTCATCGGCCCCAGCCCCTCCCCCCGATTCCTCGCTGTGTCGCCAGGAGACACACAACTGCGGCTGTCCATCGAGGAGATGGCGGGATCGACCTGCTTCGTCCAGACAACCGATTCCCTGATCGGCGGCGCGTGGCACGACGCAACCAACTTCCCGGTTATGGGATACGCGACAAACGTGGCTCTTGCCTTCACTACAGGAGCAACGCAGGCCGTGTTCTACCGGCTGCGGTTTGTGCGCTAGTAGAGCGACCCGCAGATTGCGGGACAGACCATGGAGCCGGCCGTCCCCGGCCGGTTCAGGCTCCTTCCGCCCTCACGGTGCCGGCCCATCGCCGCCATCGATCCTTTCTGGTGTCGATCTTTTCTGGGTGCGAGCCGCGGCCCGCCGTGGTACACATTACGCGCGCTTGCGGGGCCGGCTGGCGCCGGCTTCGTCAGGCGAGAGGACCCGAGGAGCCCCCGGCCATGGACCTGTCCGTCGTCGTTCCGATCTACAACGAGGTGGAAAGCGCCGGCCCGCTTTGCGACCGGCTCCACGAATCGCTCCGCCGCACCGGAAAGACGTTCGAGATCATCCTCATCGATGACGGCAGTACCGACGGGACCTGGGAGCGGCTCCGCTCCATCGCCACCCCGCACATGCGCCTGATCCGCCTGCGGCGGAACTGCGGCCAGACGGCCGCGCTGAGCGCCGGCTTCGACGCCGCCCGCGGCGATTTCGTGATCACGATGGACGCCGATCTCCAGAACGACCCGGACGACATTCCGCTCCTGCTGAGCCGGATGAGCGACACGGTCGATGTCGTCAGCGGCTGGCGCAAGGACCGCAAGGACGCCTTCCTCAACCGGCGACTCCCCTCGGTCATCGCGAATGCGCTCATCAGCCGCATCACCGGCGTGCGGCTGCACGACTACGGGTGCGCGCTCAAGGCGTACCGCCGGGAGATCGTGAAGGACATCGAGCTCTACGGCGAGATGCACCGCTTCATCGTCGCCTTGGCGAGCTGGGTGGGCGGCCGCGTCGACGAAGTGGTGGTCCGCCATCACCCGCGCCAGTTCGGAAAGTCCAAGTACGGGATATCGCGCACGATCCGCGTGATCCTCGACCTGATCACGGTGAAGTTCCTGCTGAAGTACAGCACAAAGCCGATCCAGGTGTTCGGCCGCATCGGCCTCACCTGCGGCTCGGTCGGGTTTCTGGCCCTCGCGTTCATCATGCTCGCCAACGCCTCGTACCACACCTTCGGCACCGAGTTCGCGTCCGATCTG
Organism: uncultured Verrucomicrobiota bacterium; assembly: GCA_964431965.1. Lineage (GTDB taxonomy): Bacteria > Verrucomicrobiota > Kiritimatiellia > CAIKKV01 > CAYSLU01 > CAYSLU01. Next base: position 6,154 of record CAYSLU010000107.1, on the reverse strand, counting down.
ATCAAGCGGCCGTTCTGGGTCGTCACCCCGTTCATGCTCATCTTCTTCGGCATCCAGTTCGTGAGCATGGGCCTGCTGGCCGAGGTTCAGACCCGGACGTATCACGAATCCCAGGGCAAGCCGATCTACGTCATCCGCGAAACCGTCGAGCCGGCCGCCGAGTAGCCCGCCCTCCCCATGCTGGCCGTCACCACCATCCCCGAGGACGCGCTCCCGGCCAATCCTCAAGCCGTGATCGCGATCTACGGCACGCTCCTGCTGGCCGGGGTGATCGCCTGCCTGGTGCTCGGTCTGCGCTTTCTCCGCCAGCCGCCCGCGTGGGCGGCCCGCGCCCGCGCGATCGCCGAGCGCCCCTGGAGCCTGCGGGACGGCGGCGTCATCATCATCGCCCTGCTCAACCTGCAGATGGCGCTGGTGGTGCTCCATTCCGTCCTCGGCGAGATGTCGCTGTTCTTCTGGATCGTGCTGAACAGCCTGTCCTTCCACGTCGCCGGGCTGGTCATGGTGGCGGCCTACCTTCGCGCCCGCCGCCGCACGTGGCGGGAGGCGTTCGGGCTCCATGGCCCCGACTTCGCCCGTCACTTCAACGCGGGCGCCCTCGCCTACCTCACCATGCTGCCCGTGCTGTTCTTCGCCGCGCTGGCCTACCAGCTCGTCCTGACCGCGCTCGACTACCCGACCGACCTCCAGGAGATCGTCTTCGCGCTCCAGGAGCCGGAGACCATGAAGACCCAGGCCTACATCGCGTTCCTCGCCGTCGCGGTCGCCCCGCTCTTCGAGGAGATCCTGTTCCGGGGCATCGGGCTGCCGCTCATCGCCAAGCGGTTCGGCATGGGGCCGGCCGTGCTCGTCACCTCGCTCGGCTTCGCGCTGATCCACTTCAACCTCGCGTCCTTCGTCCCGCTCTTCACCATCGCGGTCGCGCTCTCGCTGGCCTACATCCACACGGGGTCGCTGCTGGCTCCGATCGTGCTCCACGGAATCTTCAACGGCGTAAACCTGTGCCTCCTGATGCTCGCCCAGTGAGCCCGGCGGCCAAACACCCAAGGCGGACACCATGAATCCGACGGTCAAGCCCATCGACTGGATCCCCAACTCGCGCGACCGCTCCGTGCCCGGCCGCGTGCGCATCCTCGACCAGACCCTGCTGCCGGGCGCCGTCGCGTACATCGATACCGCCGACGTCGAAGAAGTCTGGCGCGCCATCCGCGAGCTCAAGGTCCGCGGCGCGCCCGCCATCGGCATCGCCGCCGCATTCGGCGTCCTCGCCGGAGCCCAGTCGGCGGCCGCCGGCTCCGGCTCCGACGTCGCGGCGGCCGCACAGAAGGCGGCCCGCCATCTCGCGACCTCGCGCCCCACCGCGGTCAACCTCTTCTGGGCGCTCGACCGCATGACCGCGCTCGTGCTCCGCGAGTCGGCCCTGCCGGCCGCCGCCCTGCTCGAGCGGCTGGCCGCCGAGGCGTTCGCCATCCTTCGCGAGGACGACGCCATGTGCCGCGCCATCGGCCGGCACGGCGCGGAGCTGCTGAGCGACGGGCAGACGATCCTCACCCACTGCAATGCCGGCGGACTCGCGACGTCCGGCTACGGGACGGCCCTCGCGCCCGTCTACATGGCGCGCGAGCTGGGCAAGCGGGTGTCGGTCTATGCCGACGAGACGCGCCCCCTGCTGCAGGGGGCGCGCCTGACCGCCTGGGAGCTCCTGCAGGCCGGCGTGGACGTCACGCTGATCTGCGACAACATGGCGGCCCAGGTCATGCGCGAGAAGCGCGTGAGCGCCGTGCTCGTGGGCGCCGATCGCATCGCGGCGAACGGCGACACCGCGAACAAGATCGGCACCTACGGCGTGGCCGTTCTCGCGCACGCGCACGGCATCCCGTTCTACGTGCTGGCCCCGTCCTCGACGTTCGACCTCACGCTCGCCACCGGCGACCGGATCCCCATCGAGCAGCGCGCCGCGGAGGAAGTCACCGAGGGGTTCGGGCGCCGGACCGCGCCGGCCGGCGTGAAGGTCTACTCGCCCGCGTTCGACGTGACCCCCGCCCGGCTGATCACGGCGATCGTCTGCGAGAACGGCATCGCCCGCCCGGACTACCGTGAATCGCTCCGCGCCCTCGCCCGCCCCCTCCCCAGCCGGGCCCAGCCATAAAGACATCATCCGTGCATCGCCGGAAAGTCGTGGTAGTGGGCGGCGGGGCCATGGGGTCCACGTTCGCCTACGCGCTGGCGCAAAGCGGCCTCGCGGACGAGATCGCGCTGATCGACCGGAGCGAGAACCTCGCCCGCGGCCAGGTTCTCGACACATTCGAGTGCCTCGCGCAGTCTGGCCAACGCGCGATCATCGTGCAGACGCCGGTCGATCAGGTTCCTTGTCCAGATGCCATAGCTTCTTCCAGACTCGATACCCATGCTCGCCGATCAAAACGAGCGCAATGAAGGTCGGGAGTGCCCAGCCAATTCTGGGATGCGCCCAACGTCCGACGAAGATGACTGCCGCAGTCGGCGCGACGATGAAGAGCGCCCAGTAGGCGGCTCTGCATAGATATTCTTTCCTGTCCCATTTCATCTTCTGATGTCCGATCGTGTCGTTGACCGGCGCGCGGTAGCGCGTACGGTCAGACGGCTTGTTCGATGGTCTTCCCGGTTTTACTCAGAGACTCTGGCGAAGGAATCACCGGGAGTACGATTCGCGACGGATATTCCGAATTGTGAAAGACCGTCTGGCGGGCGATTCTCAATTCGTCGTCCAGTCCTTGCTTATGGCCCGTATTCGGATTGCGGTCCCAAAGGGGAAAGTTGCTGCTGGAGATTTCCAGGCGCATTCGATGGCCCTTCCGAAACACGTTGCTTGTCGGCTGAATGTCGATTCTGTACCAGTATACTTTGCCCGGTTCGAGCAGTTCCGGCGGCTCATATATCGATTTGCGAAACCGGGCGCGTAGGTTACCCTCGGTTAGATTGATGGCACGACCGTCAGGATAGACGTCGACGAGTTTTGCGGTCCAGTCGGTGTCGGGAGCGTCGGTAGCAGCGTAGAGGTGCAAAACGATGGGACCCGTCACTTCCGTGTCCGCCTCCATCGGCGGAGTCGTATAGGTCAACACGTCAGGCCGCTGTTCGACAGCCCGTTGATCGAATGGACCGGGCTGAATGATGTGAAAAGCGTCTCCCCAACAGATCGAATGGTTTCCTCCCAGAGTCGGCACGGGTTTATCTGGGTTGTATATGTATTGATCCGGTAGCTCGTCTTTCGGCGGAACCACGCTCAGAAGTCCATCGTGGAGATCGCGATTGGCCGCCCCCCGGCTATGCAGGTAGAAGTCCGTAAAACACGTGCGGGCCAGGGGCCACTCGTTCTCGTGCCGCCATTCGTTTATGCCCATGACGAAAATGGTCACCGGTGGTTCGCTCAGAATGCCGGTGTCCATGTCTTTGAGAAGGCAGTCGAACCAACGCAGGGCCAGCGCATTGATAGCGAGATGGGAATGCGCTCCAAAATCGACCTCGCCGAGTCTCGACGAGAGGCTGATCAAATGGCTCCACGGGCCCATGATGATCCTCGATTGCTCGCGGGCCCTGCCGCGTGCCTGGGAGCGCATGCCGTTGAACGCATCGAAGGACTCACCGGGGTAATAGTCATACCAGCCGCACATGATGTAAGCAGGCACCGCCACTTGATCGAACCGATCCCGGATCACACTCATGCGCTTCCAATAATCATCGTACTGCGAATGCTCCAGAAAGTCCTGCCAGAATTCACACGGTCGGCCGGCATAGCTGTCAAGCGTACGCAAGGGGAGATGCCGGAAAAACTTGTTCAGATCGTAAGACGGAATGAGCCCCAGATCACTGGTTCGGCTGGTTATTTCCAAGCAGGTCCATAATGCATTGAGAGCCAGACTGAAAGCACCGTTGCGCCAATACCCGCTTTTCCAGAAGTCGCAGGGGATGACGTTGGGAACGATGGCCTGAAGTGCCGGATGCCGTTCCCCCGCCACCGCCCACTGCACCCCCCCCAGATAGGAGGGTCCGAACATCCCCACCCGGCCGTTGCTCCAAGGCTGTGCACATATCCAGTCCAGGCTGTCGAGCCCGTCGGGTGTGTCATCGCGAAACGGATAGAACTCCCCCTCCGAATCATGTCGTCCGCGGCAGTCTTGAATCACCAAGGCATAGCCGCGTTGAGCGTAGAACTCCCCCGGATCACGGCCGCTGGCGCCATACGGCATGCGCTGAAAGACAACGGGAAACCGGCCTTTCGCATCGGGCAGGAACACGTTGGCTGAAAGCTTCACGCCGTCGCGCATCGGGACCTTCACATCGCGTAAGATACGAAGACCATGGATCGGCTCCGATTTAATGGCATCGGAAGGGCCCATGGGTAACGATATGGCTTCCATTCTCTCCTCATCGAACGCCCGGCATCTCCGTTTGCGAACCCGCCAGGGTGAGCAATACGGGAGCAGGCCGTTGTTCAACTCTCCTCCTGCATCTCAGGGCCGCTTGATTCTCAAGGAACATGCACGAGCCGATAAAACCCACTCGGATGGTTCGTCCATTCCGGATCGCTGAAATGGGTCGTGGCATTGACAAACGTGTCGGTGTACAAGGGCAGCCAGTCGGCACTGACCAAATTGGTCCGAAACTGAAGAACCGCCTTCATCCCGACAGCCCAGTCGGCATTGAACCCGAAAGGCCCGGTCGGTGAACCCGGATTGACGGCGCTGATCTCGGGGGGCCACGGCGCAGGCGGATACCCGGCAAATGGCGCATCCCAGCCACTGGTTCCGGGCAGGACATAGACCTTCAACTCATCGCTGCCGCCATCGAAGACGTCCCCAACCACACCCGGGCCATCACCCAGGAAATAGACAGCCGTCAGGTTGCTGTCGTCCTCGAACGCCCGTTCCCCGATGTTGGTGACGCTGGCGGGAATTGTGACGGCCGTCAGGCCGTCGCAGGATGCGAGTGCCCGCGTGCCAATGGCGAGGACGCCGGAGGGAACTACATACTGCCCGGCCTTACCGCCCGGACATTGGATCAGGACGGTTCCGTCTTTGTTGAACAAGACGCCGTTGGTGCTGCTGAAGAACGGATTGGCTTCATCCACATTAATCTCAAGCAGGCCATGGGACGTAATAAAGGCGCGCTCGCCAATACTGGCAACACTGGCAGGAAGGGTGAAGCTTCCAACCTTGCCGCCGGGGCACCGGATGAGCATAGTTTTGTCCTTGTTGAACAGCACGCCATTCGTGCTGCAGTAGACCGTATTGGCGTCGTCCACCGTGATGGCGGCAAGACTGCCGCAGCCCGCGAACGCCGAATCCTCGATGACCGTGACATTGGCCGACAGGGTCACATTCGTGAGACTCCCGCAGGCCATGAAAGCCGCAAACCTGATGGCCTGCAAGCTGTCCGGGAGGGACACCGTCGTCAGTTCGAAACACCCGAAGAACCCCGTACTTCTGATCTCCAGGACGCCCTCGGGGATCGTAACACTGTCCAGAATCTTGCAGTAGCGGAAGGCGCTGTCCCGGATGCTCGTGACGCCGGCGGGCACCGTGTAGTCGCCATCCTTGCCACCGGGACACTGGATGAGCCACGTCCGGTCTCTGTTGAACAGGACGCCATTCGTGCTGCTGTAGGCCGCATTGGCCACGTCCACGGCGATATTGGTAAGGAACACGCCCTCGGCGAACGCCCTGTCTCCGATAGCGCCGACACTGGGAGGGATGGTGACGCTCACCAGGCTGCAACGGTCAAAAGCGTTGTCACCGATGCGGGTGACCCCGTTGGAGATTGTCACGGAGGACAGCGTCCCAACGTTGCGGAACGCGTCATCGCCGATAATGACGGGCATACCGCCAATGGTGCCGGGTATCACGATGCTTCCACCTGCACCGGTGTAGCCCGTGATTTCGGCGTTTCCACTATTCGTTGTGTACGTGAAGTCCCCGAACTGCTCAGCACTGGCGACCGCCGAAACCAACGACAGCGCCGCCAACACCATGAGCATATTTCTCTTCATCTGTTTCATCCTCCTGCCTTTCATTTGAGCCGAACGTCAGGGCTCTGCGGACGGGCGAGCCGTCCGCGGGTCGCCAGTACGCAGGAGCCCCTTGTTCGCAAATATTCTACCAATATTCAGGTTTGT